>JACQDB010000037.1 GCA_016201275.1 Acidobacteriota bacterium | reverse complement strand
CGTTGAAATCGAAGACGCGATCATTAGCGGATTGAAACAGGCAGTTTGCCGCTAAGTCAGGGTGGGTGGCGTCAAGTTGAAATCGAAGACGCGATCATTAGCGGATTGAAACTTTTTAAGCTTGTGCTTGTTTCAATCTTCTCCTTTCGTTGAAATCGAAGACGCGATCATTAGCGGATTGAAACAATCGTTTCACTTGAACTTTGACTTCTCCTTTTTCCAGTTGAAATCGAAGACGCGATCATTAGCGGATTGAAACGTCCGGCAAAACACGGTCGTACACCGCGCAGACGCACTGTTGAAATCGAAGACGCGATCATTAGCGGATTGAAACGCTCTCCCCCCAAGAACTCACGCAACGCTACCTGTGGTGTTGAAATCGAAGACGCGATCATTAGCGGATTGAAACTCGTAGAGCTTGGGATGACGGCTTATGCAGTTGTGAAGTTGAAATCGAAGACGCGATCATTAGCGGATTGAAACTCTCCAGCCTTCGGTAGTGAAGGAGAAGTAGCCGAGTCACGTTGAAATCGAAGACGCGATCATTAGCGGATTGAAACAGAGAGGTCCAAAAAATCAAATGGTTAGTTTGAACAGTTGAAATCGAAGACGCGATCATTAGCGGATTGAAACTACCGTTTTCGACTGAGCCGCCGCGCCAGGTGTAGAGGTTGAAATCGAAGACGCGATCATTAGCGGATTGAAACGAAAAATGGTCAGGCCAACTGTTACCGCCAACGTGTGGTTGAAATCGAAGACGCGATCATTAGCGGATTGAAACTTGGTATAAAGATCATATTCACTTATACCGATTTTCGGTTGAAATCGAAGACCCGATTTTCGGTTGAAATCGAAGACGCGATCATTAGCGGATTGAAACGATATTAGGTACAGGCAATAGAACACGACGCCGTCGTTGAAATCGAAGACGCGATCATTAGCGGATTGAAACTCCTTAAAACCCACGAGTTTTTGACGCAAATGAACAGTGTTGAAATCGAAGACGCGATCATTAGCGGATTGAAACGTCAATATCAGGAACAAAGACAACCGCATCTCCAGAGTTGAAATCGAAGACGCGATCATTAGCGGATTGAAACTCCCGTTCGTTGAACCCGGTGGCGCGGCGCTTCGTAAGAGTTGAAATCGAAGACGCGATCATTAGCGGATTGAAACGGCGACCGCCGCAACGACCTCCGGCGGGAGCATCTTGTTGAAATCGAAGACGCGATCATTAGCGGATTGAAACTTTTACCTCTTGCGAAGTAGTATCCGGCGGCGATTCTGGTTGAAATCGAAGACGCGATCATTAGCGGATTGAAACCAAAAACGCGAAAAACACTACAGACATTTTCTTGGTCATGTTGAAATCGAAGACGCGATCATTAGCGGATTGAAACTTGAGGTGAATTATGAATAGAAGACAAGAGTCTCAAGTTGAAATCGAAGACGCGATCATTAGCGGATTGAAATTTTAGAATTAGGGGAAGTGAAAGCTTACATCGGCTTTTTTGGCACGAATAGACTTACTCGCGCCAAAAAAGAATAGGTTATTGGCGCGAATAGCACGATTTGCGCCACTTGTGGTAGGATTTATTGGCGCGAATAGAACAATTCGCGCCAATGGCAATCTTAGCGATATAAACTGAAGTTAAATAAGACAAGGAGCTGACGTGCCGAAAAGACTATCAGATGAGATTGATGAGCAAGTGCTTGCACATATTAGGAACTCGACTGAGGGAATGGGTATCGAAGCCCTCTCTAGCTTGCTCGGAGACAACATCAGTCGCCGGTCGCTCCAGAGACGCTTATTTCAGTTAGTAGCAGCGGGTCGTCTCATAAACGAAAAGAAGGGCCGCTCAACCCGTTATTTCTTTCCCCCATTAGCAGAAAACATAAGGGGAGATGAGAACTCCATTCCGCTGTCACCTTCAGGAATAGAAGTACAAAGAGCCGTGCGGAAACCTCAGACTGAACGCACTCCAGTTTCTTACCATCGCGAATTCTTAGACCAATACAGACCCAACGAAAGTAAATACTTGACGTCTGAAACCATTGCCCAACTGACGCGCATCGGCCGCACCCTCGATTCAGAAAGGCCGGCAGGCACCTATGCGCGCCACATATTGGATCGGTTGCTGGTTGACCTTTCGTGGGCCTCGTCGCAGTTGGAAGGCAATACCTATTCCTTGCTCGACACCAGGCGACTCATTGAATACGGGCAGGAAGCCGAAGGCAAAGCTGCGGCAGAGACGCAAATGATCTTGAATCACAAGGCGGCAATCGAGTTCTTGGTGGAATCCGCCGAGGAACTCGAGATCAACAGGCAAATGATTCTCAACCTCCATGCACTGCTCTCTGACAATCTGCTGCCAGACCCTGGTGCCAGCGGTCGGCTGCGACGCATCGGCGTAGGAATTACCGACTCGGTTTATCACCCGCTAGAGGTGCCACAGCTAATCGAAGAGTGTTTTCAGCAGGTTGTGGACACCGCCGCAGCTATCCGTGAGCCGTTCGAGCAGGCGTTCTTTACCATGGTGCACCTACCCTATTTGCAGCCGTTCGAGGACGTGAACAAGCGGGTCTCGCGCTTGGCAGCAAACATTCCGCTCATTCGCTACAATCTCTGCCCTCTTTCATTTGTGGACGTGCCGCAACGCGCTTACATAGAGGGGCTGCTAGGGGTCTATGAACTCAATCGGGTCGAGTTGTTGCGGGACGTTTTCGTGTGGGCTTACGAACGTTCGAGTCAGCACTATGCCGCCATACGTCAATCCTTGGGAGAGCCGGATCGGTTCAGACTCAGGTTCCGCAGTGAACTTATCGAAGTGATTGGTGAGTTGGTACGCCGTCTGACTAGACCCAGCGTAGAAGAAGTGACTGCGCTTGCAGTGAGTCGTGTGCCACAGGAACACCTGGATGATTTCGTCCGCATGACGGTCAAGGAATTAGAAAACCTGCACGAAGGCAACTATGCCCGCTTTCGCTTGCGTCCCTCAGAGTACGAGGCTTGGCGTGGGGCTTCTCGGCGGACGTCGTGATCAGTTCATATGCAATGGTCGCGGCTGATCGCTGAAACGACAGGTTGGACACTCGTTTATAGTGCATATCAAGGTATTAATCCGCGAGCCAGCAACATTGGAGAACCGGGTGTAGGACGATGGGCAAGAAAAGTGCCAGACCATAGGATATGAGCAATGACATCATCAAGGTTTGTCTAGTGGCGAGGAAGTGTTCTTGCTATGGTTAAAACTGTGATGGTGTCGGATAAGCCCGGTTATATAGCCAATCATCAGTTGACGCATTTGCCAGACCTGCGACGCGATGGCGATAAGAGGCGGTAAGAGGTGCTCTCCTCTCCAATACCCCGTGTGACCTATTTGTGACCGGAATAGATGACAAGAGGTGGTAATTGTTGGTAATTGATGCACAGTCGCTTTGCTAAAATCCGTTGTAAACTCAACATAATGTGACCAATTGTGAAGGAGTGGGAATTTTCGCAAGGTGGCTCGCATTCACGAGGCCAGGGGTTCGAATCCCCTCAGCTTCATTTATCAAAATAAGAAGAAAGCGGGGAATACTCTTACTCGCTTTTTCTTCTTGCTGACACGGTTTCTTGCTGCTCAGATTTATCTCCACCAAATTTCGGTGCGGTTGCAAAAGTGAGAATGCAGTAAAAAAATACCCAATAAAAACAGGCACTTTTCGATGCCCACCATTATTTTTGCAACACGACCCAAATTTCTTGCCAGGGCTTGCCGCTTGCCTTCGTAATTTTCTCGCTTCTTGCGATCAACTTTTCCGGCTGCTGCAATCATTTTATCTCGTCAAGGCGGCAGCTATTCCCTGGTTGGGCAGCGCTTCAGCCGCGCAAATCTTGTCATATAGCAAAAGTGACCGGCCACGAAAACCGAAAAGAAAACTGCTAGAAAACTATTGAGCATTCAAAGTAACTATCCTACTTTAGGGGAATGAAGTGTTCTCCATTTGAATAAGGCTTGGGGAAAGGTGACCAGCCGTGCGTTTCTCCCAGGCGATTTCAAATCTTCATGGGTGCCAGTACCAGTGAATTTTTTCATGGCGCAAACTGTCGGTAGGAAACCTGCTGCGGTTGCGGGTTCAAGTTGCTGTCTTCCGTTCCTTCACGGTGATGGTCTTGGTTACTTGCAGACAGACTTGAGCGCCTTTTGAGCTTGGGCATACGGGCGAAGCCTTCAGTGGAGTACAGGTACTTGCAGCGCGCAATTTCTGCAAAGCTTACAACAGAAAGAGCGCGGTAATTTACGATCCGTGCAATACCAGTACGTGATCCCCAGACACCAAGCCAATCAGTCCCGCAAGCCTGCCTCTATAGAAGGTAGCGGACGGGGCAAGATCGAACATGGGTTGTCGGTTCATTGGCATCGTCGAACCTATACCCTTTAGGAAAATTAAACGATGACAACACGCACGGTAAAGCTCTTCAATATCTGGGTGGTCGGTTTGATGCTCGTTCTATTGCCTGAGCAAGCTTACGCGCAGAATCCCGCCACCACCGATTCGGAAGCCCTCAAACACAAAGTAGAGCAGCAGGAAAAGCTCATCACCCAACTGCAACTGAACTTGCAGGAACAGTCCCGACGCCTGGAGCAGCAACAGGCGGTACTCGACTCTCTGCAACAGAAGCTGACGCCGACTATAACGCCTACGCCGGTCAGCGCTGTGGTCGAAAAGCCTGCTCCTGCTGCGCCCTTGGCTGAACGGAAGACGACGGATAGCACTGCCGTTGCCAAGCCCGCCGCGAAAGCGCCGCAAGATATTGAAGTCGGCTTTGGCAAGGTAAAGTTTAACGGTTTGATTCAAGCCTGGTATGCCTCCGGCGACCGCCACTTCGACAGCTTCCGCATTCGCCGTGCGCTGTTCCGTTTTACCGGCGAGATCAATCCGCATATCAAGTGGAATCTCATGATTGATCCCGCTAAGCTGCTGACCCTGAATGATTCTTTTACTACGGTCAACGCAGTCGGCGTGGTCAATAATGTCAGCCTCAATCAAAGCAGCCGCCTCTTACAGGATGCCTTTATCACTCTGGATTACTCGAAGCACGTCAAGGTGGATATAGGACAATTCAAACTGCCTCTGGGCTTGGAGAGTCTGCAACCTTCTGCGCGGCTCGATACGGTCGAGCGCGCCTTGATGCACTCCGACCGCTTACGCAACGCTTTCGGCAATCTGCGTGACCTAGGTTTGATGGCGCGGGGGCCGCTGGGAGCGCAAGTGGATTACCAGTTTGGAGTTTTCAATGGCACTGGTGAAAACCAGAACGACCTTGATAAAAATGATCAAAAGGCGATAGTCGGACGTTTGGTGGCACGTCCGCGTTTCATCAAAGGGTTGCAGTTCGGCATATCCGGCGCTTGGAGCAACGGCTCGCAACCGGATCGTCCGCGCCATGACCGCAGCGCTGCCGAACTACTTTACAGCAATAGAAACTTTACCTTCAAATCCGAAGTGATGGCGGGCCTAGACGATACCCTGCACCGGATTGGCTACTACACGCATTTCGGTTACAAGGTGACTCCGAAAATCGAAGCGGTGTTTCGCTACGATGTGTGGGACCCCAATACTCGACTCGACACCAATGCGAGCAACGCCGCCGAGCGTGATTATCTGGTGGGTTTCAACTACTTCATTCATGAAAACAATGTGAAGTTTCAATTGAACTATATTCGCAAGACCTTTGTGTTGGGGTTGTCGCCATCGCGCAACCTGGTCTTGGCAAATCTGCAAACCTCTTGGTGAGCGGACGGCGAGGGGATAAGGTCAAGGGTCTGAGGCGAGCCAACGGCAAACCTTAGACCTGCCCTTTACCTGGCACCGCTTCAGGACTTGGCAACAGCTTGAAGATTCTGTTTCAACTTGCCGCAACGACGCTCTAGCCATGCCCCCAAAATAGCCATCTGATCGCTGCATCAGTTGCAAGGCGAGCTTGGCTGATCAGACCAAATGTGTGTTTGTAAAGATAGGAGAATCGCTCATGGAAGTAACCAAATCATCTCAAGAAAATGGCGCGTCAGAGCCAGCGTCAGCGACGACAGAAAATAGCAGTGCGGGATTGACACGCAAGCAGATGGCGTTGGCGGCGGCGGCGCTGCTGCTGGTTTTGGCGATCTGTGCGGGGGTCTTTCTGTCTATGAGAAAGTCGTCCACCGACAACCCCGATTCATCTGCCGCCAAGGGGGCGACCAGCGATCAGTTTGCGGCACGCTGGGTCGGCTGCGATATTTCCAAAGCCAGTTTCATGGATGCGGTCACCACGGCTTTCAAAGCCAAGACCGGGCGCAGCATCAGCGTCGAAGAAGGCGGCGCGACGCGCGGCATTCGTGATGTAGTCGCTGGCAAAGCCGATATGGGCGGCTCCTGTCGTCACGCTTTAGACATTCCTGAAGAACGCGGCGTCAAATTTATTCCCGTCGCCTGGGATGCCTTGGTGGTGATCGTTCACCCTTCCAACTCGGTGTCGAGTATTCCTTCGGAGAAATTGCGCGACGTGCTGACCGGAAAAATCACCAACTGGAAACAGCTTGGCGGAGCCAACGCGCCGATTCAAATTTACGACCGCAAGGGCAAGCTCTCCGGCGTCGGTGCTGGCACCAGACTGTTGCTGTTTGGTAATCCCGATCAGGAACTGGCAACCACCGCGAAACTCTTTGACTCGACGCGCCCACTGGAAGAAGGTATAGAGCAAAACCCCAACGCCATCGCCATCACCGGCATCAGCAGCGCACGCCTGCGCCAAGTGAAAATCCTCAATCTGGACGGCAAATCTGCCTCGCACGACAACATCATCAAAGGGCAATATCTATTGTACCGCCCACTTTATCTGACAGTCCCTGAAGAGCCAAACGAAACGGTCTCCGCCTTCATCAGCTATCTACTCTCGCCCGAAGGACAGGAGATTGTCAAAGGCACGGGAACCGTTAATTTGGCGGAAGGCAAAGACCTCTGGGAGAAATTCAAAACCCAGATGCAGACGACCAAAGAGCTATGTAAATGAGAAACCTTATGACAAAAAAGAAAACCGGTAAGATGTCCCTACCCATCAAGATCGGCATCGTAGTGGCTGGCACTCTGATCCTTTTTGGTTTTGGTGTCGGCACCTTTGGCATCAATTATTTTTCCAGCGCTTTGCGAGCCGAAGCCGTCAGTCGCGGTCAGGCGGTCTCTTCAACTCTGGCCTCCTCACTGGTCGAGTTGATCGCGGCGCAACAAGACGCCGCTGTGGGCGAAGCCATACGGTCGGCAAAGAAGAATGCTGCCGGATTGGCTTACATACAAGTTGTCGCCTCCGATGGTCGCCTCATTGCTCATACCTTCAGCGGCGAGCCACCCACACGCGACATCAAAGCATTATTGGAGTCGGAAAAGATTCAAGATGAAACGATGAATGGCAAAGTGGTCATTGATGTTCCGTCCAAGCTGGTCACCGGAGCCATCATTCATGTCGGCCTGGATCGCTCGATGATTGACATCAAAGTTCGCAATGCGCGCACCACCATACTGGGGTTGACGGTGATTGAAGTCTTGCTGGCGTTGTTTGCCACCTTCTGGGTGGTGCGTCCTTTTGTCAGCGATCTGGGGCGCGCCAATCAAGCCCTGCGCTCCACACAGGAGCAATTGCTGCTGGATGTGGAAGCGCGCAAGCAGGCCGAAGCGGAGATGAAAATAGCCAAAGAAGCTGCCGAAACTGCTAACCTTGCCAAGAGCGAATTTCTTGCTTCGATGAGCCACGAAATTCGCACTCCTATGAACGGCATCATCGGCATGACCGGCTTGCTCTTGGACACCGAATTGACTGACGATCAACGCGACTTCGCCGAATCCCTTCATTTCAGCGGCGAATCTTTGCTCACCATCATTAACGACATCCTGGACTTCTCCAAAATCGAAGCTGGTAAACTAGACATCGAACCCATCCCCTTCAACCTGCGCTACACCGTTGAAGAAGTCGCAGACCTGTTGTCGAGCAAAGCCGAAGAGAAAGGCATTGATCTGATTTTGCGCTATCCGCCTGCGGTTCCTAATCACTTGATTGG
>JACQDB010000038.1 GCA_016201275.1 Acidobacteriota bacterium | reverse complement strand
GTACTTTGAAATCTTTGAGACCTTGAGTTTCGTTTACCTGGTACTCAAGCTCTCACCTGGGGTACAAACGCGCCTACAGCATTGGCTGGAAGAGCATTTGCCTCAAATGACAAAGCGCGAGTGATACTTTCCGCAACGGAGACTTGATGAGCCGCACATCCCCACCGAGCATATCGAATTGCATAAGAGAATAATTGATGCACGAGATCGAATTCATGCCCATTCTGATCTCACAGTGAGGGAAGCCAATCTGTACGTTAAGAACAGTTCCCATGGAAAGATCGTTGGGACGGTACAAAATAAGATATATGGTACTGAAGAGCTTTCAAACATCGACGCCATAATTGATTTAATCCAGAAGTCGCTCGATAGTATGTATGTGGAAGCTAAAAGATTAGAGGGTGCACTTCCTATTACTTCATGATTAAGCATAGGTGGTCTAACAACCGGGTAAGTCATGAAACGCCTTCTAACAACCACGCATCCGAGCCCGCGAAGTGGGCGGCAGTATAAAGCCCCGTGCGTGAGCGCGGGGTAGGCAAGCATTCCCCTCTCCGACTAGCCCGCGAAGCGGGTGATAGATATTTGAATCGCAAACTCTATCGCCCGCCTTCGCGGGCTAGCGGAAATTATCCTGCGCTGTCACCCAGCATTGCGCTGCGCTCCATACTGGGCTTTATGCTATCACCCGCATACGCGGGTTGAGCGTCGCTCGTTGCTTGATGCACTCGTTGCTTTATGCCCGTTCTGGTTATGCTGTTGCCCACATTCGCGGGCTGAGAGGCGCTCGTTGCTTTTTGCCATTATCGTTTATGCTGTCGTCCGCATACGTGGGCTAGGAGAATGGGTATTGCACTTTTACCTCGCGCTCACGCACGGGGCTTTATGCTACCGCTCACTACGTGAGCTTAAATCGGAGGGATTACGGATGCCTCACTCATACGTGAATTTGATTTACCACATCATTTTTTCAACCAAAGACCGCGAGCCGATCATTACGAACGCCTATCAAGAGCGTTTGTACGAATACATCGGCGGCATCATTCGCGCTCAAGGCGGCATCGTTTTGGCAATCAATGGCATAGCCGATCACGTTCATGTTCTGGCAAAACTCAGACAGGACAAAGCTCTGTCTGAGGTGATTCGAGATTGCAAAGCGAATGCGTCAGGCTGGATGCACAAGGTGTTTCCAGAACAAAAAGATTTCGCTTGGCAGAATGGCTATGGAGCGTTTACGGTGAGCGCCTCGCAAATTGCCGAAGTGCGAAACTACATTGCCAATCAAGAAAAGCATCATCAAAAGCGTTCGTTCAGAGATGAGTTTTTGGCATTTTTGCAAGCCAATGAAATTGAGTTTGATGAAAAATATTTGTGGAAATAATGCGGTTGATTTTGACGGTCTATCAACCGCTTCGCGGGCTAGGTGAATCTTGAAAACGCGCCTCACCCCGCGCTCACGCACGTTGAACCCCGCGCTCACGCACAGGGCTTTATGCTGTCGTCCGCATTCGCAGACTAGGGGAGAAGCGAACCGCTGTTTGCAGTATCACTGCAACGGCAAGTTGCTATAAAACGATAATCATGAAATTTGGCATTCTATCGGATATTCACGGAAATGTTTGGGCGCTGGAGGCGGTGCTGGAAGACGCACGACGGCGGGGTGTCGAAAAGTTCGTCAATCTCGGAGACATTTTTTATGGGCCGCTCAAACCGAAAGAGACGTTTCAACTTTTGCAGACCCTTGATGTCGTAACCATTCAAGGCAATCAAGACCGCGACATCTATGACGCTGACTCTACGCAAAGCGAAAAGAACGCGACGCTCGCGTATGTCCTACACGAACTTGGCGCAGACCTTGTCGCGTGGTTGCGAGCGTTACCGAAAACCTTGACGCTTGCTGACGGAATCTTTCTCTGTCACGGGTCGCCTCGCAGCGACATGGTGTATTTGTTGGAAGATGTGACGCGCGGCTTTCCTGTAGTCAAGCGCGAAGAGGCGATTATGGGCGAACTCAATGGCGTCAATGCGACTTTGATTTTGTGCGGACATACGCACATCCCGCGAGTCGTGCAAATGTCTTCGGGCGCGCTCATCGTCAATCCCGGCAGCGTTGGCTTACCAGCTTATGCTGACGATTTGCCGAACAATCACGCGATGCAAAATTATTCGCCGCTCGCTTCGTATGCCATCATCGAAAAGCGTGGGCGTGATTGGCGCATAGAACTTTTGAAGATTCCTTATGACTCTCGGAGTGCCGCAGAACAGGCGCGACGACAAGGGCGCGACGATTGGGCGCATCAACTCAGCCTAGGCCGCGTCACCGATTAATTCAAAATGAGCGAGAAGCTGAAAAAATTAATCAATGCGATGGCGCAAGGAGAAGCGCAATTGCTCAACACCGAGTTCTTCGCACCGTGTGTGCGCGGCGGCAAGCTGCGCGCCCGGGTCAACAATTTGATTTACACCTTCAAGGCGCTGCCCGATGACTTTGAAGGCTGGGGCATTTTTCTGCCGTTGAGCGACAAGCAAGCGGAACTGTTGGAAGAAGCCAACCTCTATCAAATTGCCGAGTATATGAAATTGCTCAAGCCCTTGCGCGTGCGGCTGGCATTGCAACTTCGAGGGCAGACCTGGCTGGCGTATCCAGCGAATGAAGCCGACGCCGAACAACGCTTTCAACAGGCGCGACCGATGTTGATTCATCTGGTCACGGAAGGCGCACCGTTCGAGTCAATCATCGCTTGTACAGATGGCAGCGCTTTTTTCTTTGCAGACGCAGACCGGCGCAGCGATCCGCTTCTCGCGCAAACTCTGCGCCAAGCGTTGGCCGACAACACGCAAGCGGCAGACTTGCGCTTTGAACATCTGACGCCGGAAATGCGAACCGCTTATCAATTGGCCTTGCAGCCTTATGTGCCGCCGACTCGCCATCGCCGACACCACCGCGCAGAAGTTTTGCCTGCACCTCAAACTGATGCCGAGCGCTTGCAACAGGCGCTTGAAGTAGGCGGCGGCAATCTTCAAAGCTACACCGACCGTGGCGACTACTGGACGGTTGAGTGGACTTCGCGCAGCGGCGAGCGTCACGCTTCGGCGATCAGCAAAGCCGAGTTGACGGTCATCAGTTCGGGCATCTGTTTGAGCGGCAGGGATAGAGATTTCGATTTACAATCGTTGGTCGGCGTTATTGACGGCGAATGGTGACGGACAGGGGAGTGAGGGAGAAGGGGAGAAGGGGAGAAGGGATGAGTAACGCATTTTTCTTTCATGAACAATTGCACCGCAGCGCCGAGGTGATGCAGCGCTTGCGCCAGTTCAAAGTGACGGTGTGCGGAGCGGGCGCGTTGGGAGCGAACCTGGTGGAAGCGCTTGCCAGACAGGGCTTCGCTGCGTTGCGCGTCATTGACCGCGACCGCATAGAAGAGCGCAATCTTTCCACACAACCGTATTTTCTTTCCGATGTCGGAGCCTTCAAAGCGAAGATTCTCGCCAACTCTCTGTATCGCGCTGTGGGGGTGAAAGTAGATGCGCGCCTGGATGAATTGACCGCCACGAATGCCGCGAAGCTTTTGCAAGACAGCGCTCTAGTCGTTGACGCTTTCGATAACAGCGCCTCGCGTCGCGTCGTGAAAGAATATTGTCAAAGCGTTGGTATGGAATGCCTGCACGCGGGTTTGGCGAGCGCTTATGCAGAGGTGATGTGGAACGATGGCTATCGTGTGCCTTCGGCGACGCACGATGATGTGTGCGATTATCCGTTGGCGAGAAATTTGGTGCTGTTGACCGTGGCGGTGACGAGTGAAACGCTCATCAAATTTGTGGCAAGCGGCGACCGGCAGAACTGGACGATTACGTTGGCTGATTTCGCCGTGCGGCCTTTCGCGGTTTGATCGAAATGAAGCGGCGACCGGCGTAAACTAGAGCGGTTTGGGTTTGAGATTACCGAAACCTCAAACCGGTTGAGCGGCGGTCGAAGACCTTCGCACGGTCACAGACCGCTGCTCAACGATAGCGCGTTCCGTACACACATATGAAAACCGCTCTAGGCGCGGCGTTGACCGCTGAGAGCAAGTTGGGCAAGGTCAAGGCTGGCTTTGCAAGACGGTTTCCGCAGGCAGGTCTTCGGTCGGCACGCGGATTTGAATGTGATTGCGAACCCCTTTGACACCCGCCAGAAATTTCACTGAAGATTCGGCAATCATTCGTTGAAACTCCCATTGCACCTTGCCTTCAAGGGTGATGACGCCTTCGCTGACCGTCAACAATACCTGATCGGTGGGAACACAGATGCTGTCATACAAAGCGCGCAGCGCGTCTCTGGCAATCTCTGTGTTGAGGCGTTCCGGCGGCGCTTTGACCTCCAGATCATTGACCAGAGCGCGGACGCCATAAGCCCGTTTGACGGCGCGTTCTGCGGCGATGCTCGCGGCCTGCGTCTTCACCAATCCGGCCAGCGTGACCACGCCTTCTTCTACAGTGATATGAAGAGCGTGAAGATCAATTTCGGCTAGGGGTTCCAGTTGACGCAGTACCAGACTGTGCAGATCGTTGTCGGACAAGTGGTTGGTCAGGGCTGCCATAAAAGGTTTTTCCTCATTCACAGATAAAGCGTTTGGCTCACTTTGATGATGGCGTTCCACTTCAGACCTTTCCTTCTCCCCATTGCTTTTCGGGCGTGGCGGTGATGTTCGCGCTTAAAAGATAACGGTATCGCAATGAGCAAGCGATATGCCGTTGAAAAAAAGTGGATTTAGCGAATAAAAACGGCGGTTTTTGTAGCGGCTTGGCAAAGATAGCGAGTTTTCGCCCAAAGCTCTGGTGAAGTTCGCCCAGCCCTTACCGCAGCACTGTGGTGCGAGCGCAAGTGTTGGCCATCGAATATTAAGTGAAGCGGGAAGTAACTACCCCACCAGTGCTTGCGGCTGTGCCACTTTGAGGTGCGGAAAGGCTGCGCCTTTGCACAAGCGGCCCTCCCCACTCTTGCGGCTACGCCGCCCTTGGGCTTCTGCCGCCAAGTTTTTCTGAGGTGTAGCCTCTGGTGCGGCAGAGCCGCGAAACAGGAGCAATCGCCTAGCGGAGAGTCCTAGACTCTCCGCACCTCAAAGCGGCATAGCTGCATAGCATTCAACTCTCACAAAAGGGCTGGGTAGTTCCATCGGGAAAGGGTCAACGAGGGGAGGTTTCGTCGTTCTGCCTTCAGACCAAAGGCATTCCGTTAAAGACAACTCTTTACCTCGACTTTGTCGAATTTCAGATTGAACAACACCAATCAAGCGCCGACGTTGCGGTTCGCGCTTGGAGTTATTGAACCACACCTCAAAGAAGTGAGGTTCAATAACTCCAAGGGTTGAAAAAGCCTATGAAATCAGGCTACTTCGCCTCTGAAAAATCTACCAACGGAGAGCCGAGGCCGTGAGGCAATTCGTCTGAATCCCCCCAACGGCAGTTGGGGGGATGCTTAAAGTCCAGCCTACATACCAAGCAAGCAAGCGTTTTTCAATCCCCCCGACGGCAGTTGGGGGATGGTTAAAGTCCAGCTTTGAGCCTCGGGCAAGGTTGGACTTTAAGTATCCACCGACTTCCGTCGGGGGGATTAACAAGACTGGTTCGCCTCTGAAAATTGTACAAAGTCGAGCCTACAGGAAGTGCGGACTTCCTGTCCGCATGATAGCGAATCCATGCGGACAAGGAGGACGGCGCTCGCTGTCTGAACTTCATGCCATTGGCCTGCAAACGGAACCTGATGACCGCAAATTTTTCCGCTTACAAGCGGACGACAAAACCTTGCTCCCCTGGTTGAGCCACCGAGGGTTGCTGCGATCAAGCGGCTCGACGTAAGGGCGACGCTGAGGTTTCCGTAGCCGGAGCCATCACCAACAGATTGGCAAGCTGACTGGAAATAGCCGTGATTGCCTGCGGCGCATTGATTCGCAAATAGCGTATGAGTTTTGCCAAATCATACGGCGTTAAATCGTCCACCGTGCGCGCCGGTATGCCCAACAACAGCAAGCCCATGCTGAGATTGACGCCGAGGTCTTTCAAACTGCCGATCAAGTGGTCGCGCACGGCGGCGCGTTCCTCGAGTGAAAGATTGGAAAGCGCTGCATAAATTCTCTCGCGCAAACTGTTCGGCTCAAGCTGTGCAGGGTCTAAGGTGGACTCACCCACATTCTCTTCCGGGGCGTGGGTGAGCATCTTGCGTAAATTTTTTTTCATGTTTCTACCTCCGCTCTTAACTTTACCGACAGCGGAAAAAACCAGCGCTGCGGTAACTACTTCGTTGTCCTTATTCGTCCCTGTGCAACCACTATGCCGATGCTCCAAGCAACTCTTTACGCTGAAGGATTGTGCAATTGTGGATAGCTGCCGCCCTCTGAATGGGCGTTTGCGCGATGAGCGATAACCAAACCGCCACAAGGCCGCGATCAAATGTTGACCGGCGGATAAAAGTGTTTGATTTGCAATCAATCCATCTGTCTGATTTCCGCGCAACTTTTTTCGGTGCGGTAACACGCCAGCGATCCGGCCATGACCTCAGCCAAACCGTAGGGCTGCGGCGTGCTGGAGGCACACGGTTTGAAGCCTGTGTTTGCCTGTGGCACGCAGGTCTGGCTCTGCTCGCTTCGCCTGCGGTTTTTTGCGCGCTGCTTTGCGAAGCTTTCCACAATCATGCGCCGGTTGCGCCTTAATCGTTTTAGAAAGGCTGCGGCATGAGGTTTGCCCTACCAATAAAACCGTTTCGGCAACACCAAAAAATTGCGTTGAGGGGAGAAAAAATGGGGCGACCTTTGGCTAGGTTTAGGGGCTATGCAGACCGTTTCAGAGATTTGAAACCGCTGATCGGCAACACGCCTTTGCTGGCGATTCATTTTCACTTTCAAGGGCGGCAGCGAGTGCTTTATGCGAAGGCCGAAAATCTCAACCTCACCGGCAGCATTAAAGATCGCATGGCCTTTCATATTTTGAAGCGCGCTTATCAAAGCGGAGAGATTCAAACGGGCGACACCATAGTGGAAGCGACCAGTGGCAACACCGGCATTTCGTTTGCCGCTATTGGTCGCGCTCTGGGGCATCGCGTGGTCATCTTTATGCCCGATTGGATGAGCCAGGAACGCGTTGCTTTGATACGCTCTTTGGGCGCACGCATCATTCCCGTCAGCCGCGAACAAGGCGGATTTTTGGGCAGCATACGTTTGACCGAAGAGTTTGCCAAACAAGAAGGCAAGGTTTTTTTGCCCAGTCAATTTTCCAATCTCGCCAATGTCGAAGCGCACCAGCAAACCACCGCGCCGGAAATCTGGTGGCAACTCGATTATCAAGCCCTCAAGCCCGACGCTTTCGTAGCCGGAGTTGGAACCGGCGGCACCATCATGGGCGTAGGAAAATTTTTGCGCCAACAGCTACCGACGATTCGCCTGCATCCGTTGGAGCCTGCCGAATCGCCTACGCTTTCCACTGGCCACAAAGTCGGGCAGCACCGCATACAAGGGGTGTCAGACGAATTCATTCCTGCCATAGTTGAGTTGAACCACCTCGATGAGGTCATACGAGTCAAAGATGGCGACGCCATTTTGATGGCGCAAAAGCTGGCGGCGGACTTGGGCTTGGCGGTAGGCATCTCTTCTGGCGCAAATTTTTTAGGCGCGCTACAGGTGCAGAATCAATTGGGCGAGGCGGCGGTGGTCGTCACCGTCTTTCCCGATGACAATAAAAAATATCTCAGCACAGACTTGCTACGAGTCGAGCCTGTGAAAGATGGCTACTTGACGCCGCAGATAGAATTGCAACATTACCAATCGTTCAAGCGCGTCTGTTATACCTGCTTCGAGTTAGAGTAAGCGCGCCGTTGAAGTTGAGGTCTCGTTCCTAAAACAACCTCCCGTGTAAACGCCTTGGTGCTGAAAAGGGCAATGTTTATGCGGTAAATCGTCAGTTAGCGAGTGACTTCAACCGGCGCTTCGTCGGCAACAGCTTCTGGCAAGGGCGCACCTTCTTCCAAGCCTTGCGCGCTGTCGTGGGCAGATTTCTCGTGCTTTTTGCGTTCGCTCAAATAATAGAGAATTGGCACGGTCATGCGCGACAGCAACAGCGACGCCACTTCGCCAGCCATCAGGGAAATCGCCAAGCCTTGAAAAATCGGATCAAATAAAATCACCGTCGCGCCGACAATCACCGCCGCTGCCGTCAACATCATAGGGCGAAAGCGCACCGCTCCCGCATCAATCACGGCATCGGCCAGTGGCATTCCCTGCTTCAAACGCAACTCGATGAAATCCACCAAGATGATCGAGTTGCGAACCACTATGCCAGCGCCAGCGATGAAACCAATCATCGAAGTTGCCGTAAAGAACGCGCCCATCAAAGCGTGCGCTGGAAGGATGCCGACCAGCGAAAACGGAATCGCCGCCATAATCGCCACCGGCGTTTTGAAGGATTGAAACCAGCCGACTACGAGTATGTAAATCAGCACCAGCACGGCAGCAAAAGCGATGCCCAAATCGCGGAAGACTTCGTAAGTGATGTGCCATTCGCCATCCCATTTCATAGCGAATTTATAGTTGCTGAAGGGCTGCGCGGCAACGTAACGCTCCAGCGCGTAACCTTCTGGCAGGCGCATCTGTTCAATCGCTTCGTTGAGTTTCAAGATTGCATACACAGGGCTTTCTTCTTGGCCCGCCACATCGCCGGTCACATAAACCACAGGCATCAAATTTTTATGATAGATGCTTTTATCGGCGGTCGTTTCTTCGACGCGCACCAGTTCGCCAAGCGCGATCAGTTGACCGCTCTGGCCTGCGACTTTGATTTGCTGCAAATCCGCAAGACTGGAACGCTCGGCGTGCGGCAAACGCAAGACAATGGGCAAATCCTCTTTCTCCTGCGATTGGTGCGCCAGCCCTACGTTCATGCCCTCAACCGCTATGCGTAGCGTGATGGCGATCTGTTCCGCCGACACGCCATGCAAAGCGGCCTTCTCTTTATCCACCACGAAACGATAATTCGGCTGGTCGTCTTCGACGTACCAATCCACATCAACCACGCCCTCGGTGTGGTCGAACAGGTCGCGCAGGTTTCTGGCGATTTCGATTTGTCTTTGATAATCGGGGCCGTACACTTCGGCAACCAGGGTTTGCAATACCGGCGGCCCCGGCGGCACTTCCGACACTTTCACGCGAGCCTGGTATTTTGCGGCGATGGGTTGAAGGAGCGGACGCACGCGCTTGGCTATGTCGTGGCTCTGCGCCTGACGTTCGCCTTTGGGTAACAGATTAACTTGAATATCGGCGACGTTCGCGCCGCGTCGCAAATAATAATGGCGCACCAGGCCGTTGAAGTTATAAGGCGAAGCAGTGCCTATGTACATTTGATAATCTGTCACTTCACTCACGCCGCGAATTGCTGCGCCCATCTCTCTGGTTGCCGCAGCGGTTTGTTCAAGCGTTGTGCCTTCCGGCATATCTATGATGATTTGAAATTCGCTCTTGTTATCGAAAGGCAACATCTTGACGCGCACCAGCTTGAAGGCAAACAGCGACACCGAAGCGAGTAATAACACCACCACGCCCAATAAAAACCCGTAGCGCCAGCGCGGCAGGCGAATCAATTTGCCCATCACACGGCGATAGAGTTTGGTCATACGCCCTTCCACATTTTCCTGATGCGCGCTTTGGCGTTTGAGCAGACGCAAACTTGCCCAAGGCGTGACGATGAAGGCGACCAGTAGCGAGAAGACCATCGCTGCCGTTGCGCCAACCGGAATCGGGCGCATATACGGCCCCATTAAGCCGCTGACGAACGCCATAGGAAGGATGGCTGCAATCACCGCAAAGGTCGCCAGGATAGTCGGGTTGCCGACTTCATCAACCGCTTCTATGGCGATTTGCAACAGCGAGCGCCGACGATTTTCCGGCAGGTGGGTGTGACGCGCCATGTTTTCTACCACGACGATGGCATCATCAACCAATATGCCTATGGAAAAGATCAGCGCAAACAAGGTGATGCGATTCAAGGTGTAGCCGTAAAAATAGAAGACCGCCAAGGTCAAGGCCAGAGTCACGGGAATGGCTATCGCCACGATGCCGGATTCGCGCCAGCCCAAAGTTAGCAAAATAAGCGCGGCAACCGAAGCGATAGCAATCAACATATGCAAAAGCAATTCGTTCGATTTTTCGCTGGCGGTCTCGCCATAATTGCGCGTCGTCGAAAGCTGCACATCGCTCGGAATCAAAGTGCCTTTCAAGGCGTTCACTTTTTCCAACACGCGGTCGGCAATCTCTATGGCATTGGTGCCTTTGCGTTTGGCCACGGAAATCGTCACCGCCGGAAGCGCCGACGGCAACGCATCAATAGAGGGTTCGCCGTTTGCCGAAGGGTCTTTGACTGCCTGTTTTTGCAAATGAGCCGCGCCCCATCCGTACAGCACATAATCGGCAGGCTCTGCGGTGCTGTCGGCGATGGTGGCCACATCGCGCAAATAAACCGGACGATTGTTAAACACGCCGATGACGACGTTGGCAACCTCTTCGGCGTTGTGCAGAAAGCCGCCGGTTTCCACCAGAAACTCCCGATTATTGGCGGAAAAACTGCCGCTTTGGATTTGCCGATTCGCTTGTGCCAACACCGGCGGCAAGCTTGCCGGTGCGAGGTTGTAGGCGACCATTTTTGCGGCGTCCAGCGTGACGCGAAGTTGTCGCCGCTCGCCGCCGATGATTTTGACTTCCGAGACCTCTTTGATCTCTTTGATCTGATCGTGAAGTTGCGCGGCGATGCGGCGCAAGGTGAAACTGTCGTAGCGTGCGCTTGACAGCGTGAGGGCCAGCATCGGCACATCATCAATCGAACGCGGCTTGATGAGGGGCGGAGTTGCGCCCGGCGGCATCAAATCGAAATTGGCGAATATCTTTTGATTGAGCCGGACGATGGCATTCTCTTCGTGCTGGCCGACGCTGAAGCGCACGACGGTCAAGGCCATGCCGGGTGACGAGGTTGAATAAACATACTCGACGCCCGGCACTTCCCAAAGCAGTTTTTCCAGCGGTTTGGTGACGCGCTCTTCGACCTCTTGGGCCGCCGCGCCGGGCATTTCGACAAATACATCAATCATCGGCACGATGATTTGCGGCTCTTCTTCGCGTGGCAACAACAACACCGCGCCAAGCCCCAGCAAGATCGCTGCGGCAATTACCAGCGGCGTCAGTTTGGAATCAATGAAGGCGCGTGCGACTTTGCCAGCCAACCCCAGTTCTTCTTTCATCTTTCATTCCTCGAATCGCCAGCGTTCATCGCACGCGGCTGCCATCGCTGACCTGAACCTGGCCTTCGACGATGACGCGCTCGCCATCATTGAGGCCAGAGAGAATTTCGATTTGCTCGCCGTAAGCTTTCCCGGTTTTGACCAAGCGCAAACGCGCCACGCCGCCATCATCCACCACATACAGGCTCGTCAGTTGACCTTGTTGCACGATAGCCTTTGGCGAAATCGTCAGAGCTTGCCTATGCCCTGTGAGGAAACGCGCTTTGCCGTAAAGCCCGGAACGCAGCGTCGGCAGGGCGGGCAAGCCGATCTTGACGATGTAGCTGCGACTTGCCGTATCCGTGATTGGCACGATTTCCACTACCTTGCCGGAAACGGTTTCCGCGCCCAGCGCCGCGATTTGCACGCCTACCGTATCGTGCAAATGTATGCGACCGAGTTGCGATTCTTCGACCGTTGCTTCCAGTCGGTATTGCGAATTGTCTTCGATCATCAACAGCGGCACACCGGGCGCGGCAATAGCGCCGACTTCGATTTGTTTGGCGGTGACGATGCCGTTGATCGGCGAAGTGATGCGCCCATAGCCGACGGTGATCTGAGCATTGCTGATGTCGGCTTTGGCTTGGTCTATGCGGGCAAGCGCTTGATTTTTTCTGGCGATCAGAGTTTGCGCCATCTGCTCGGCGCGACGGGTTTCGGCTTCGGCGATTTGGTACTTCGCTTTTACTTCATCAAATTCATGCGGACTGATGGCCTGACGTTCCAGCAATGTTTGATAGCGGGCAAAGGTCGAGGCGGCGAATTGACGATTGGCTTCCGCCGCTGCTTGGGCCGACTGTGCAGCAGCGCTGGCTTGCTCCACTTCGGCCAGCGTTTGCTGGGCTTCGCGCCATCCCGCTTGCGCCTTTTGCAATTGCGTCGCCGCGTCACGATTATCAAGCTCGATCAGCGTTTGTCCGGCGCGCACGCGGTCGCCTTCGCGCACGTTCAAGGCGACGACGTTGCCCATCAGCTTTGCCGAAAGCGCTGTCGTGGTCTGCGCTTTCACTGTGCCGGTCGCTTCGTAAACCTCATCAACGGGGGTCAGAGAAATTTTTTCGACTCTGACGCTTTGCGCCAACGAAGGTTTTTCCGTTGCCGCCTGCTGCTTTTTTTCACAAGCACTACTGCCAATCGCAGTCAACAAAATTGCCGCTGCGATGAAGAGCTTTGCTTTCATAAATGACCTCATTCTTGCTTCTTTTGAAAGGCGGCGTTGCGCTTGGTTCTTCACGCCACAAACGCCTGCACATCGGTCAACCTGCCGCTTGCCAACAACACATTCGCGTAGCCTATGTAGTGGTCATAGCGCGCCGCCAGCACATTCATACGGGCGCGAAACCGCATGGTCTCGGCTTGCAAAACTTCGTTCATCGTCGTCAAGCCAGCGTGATAACGCGCCTGCACAATTCGCAAGGCTTCGTCGGCTTGATGAATGACTTGCGCCGCCACCGTCAAACGCTGACGCGCCGAAAGGTATTGTTGATAAGCGCGAACCACTTCAAAACGAATCTGATTGGCCAGGCTCTCTAGTTCGGCGCTGGCAATAGTTTCGGCAGCTTGACTTTGCCTGAGGCGCTCTTTGCGTCCGGCGTCAAAGAGGTTGAAGGTGACGCTTGCGCCGAGCAGATAATCGCTGCTGCCTGTGGTGAAATTGCTGCTGCTGACGCCAGCGCTGGTGAACACATCCACTCGCGGCAACCTCTCGCTGCGCGTCCCTGTGGTCTGCTTTTCCGCAACGCGCACGCTCAGACCAGCGCGCATATAATCGGGGCGATGCTCCAGCGCCAACCGCAGCAACACCTCTGGGGCTTCGACCACAAAGGCTTTTTCCAGCAGTTGTCCGCTGATCGTTTGCGGCGCGTTGACGGAGGCACCCAGGGCGGTGTTGAGTGCCGCGACAGCAATCACGATGTCACCTTCGGCTTGAATCTGTTGTTGGCGAAAATCGGCGAGCTGAACTTCTGCCGAGAGCAAATCGGAAGTTACGGCCATGCCGGTGTCCACCAGATCACCACTGCGCTTGACATCGGCTGCCGCCATTTTTACGGCTTCGTCGGCCACCTCTTTTCTGGTCTTTGCCAGCAACACGCCGTAAAAGGTTCGCAACACTTCAAAGCGAATTTGCTGCTGCATCTGCTCGGTCTGGGTGTCGGCCTGCTGCTGGCGTAGCTGCGCCTGCGCGATGCGTGTGGCGCTTTGGCGCTGGTCAAAGAGCGGCAATTTCAAGGTGATGGTGGTGCGAAGATTGGTAAGCGCGGGCGGATTATTGAGTGCCGCGAGAGCAAAATTCGATGCGCCGAATTTGCCTTGCTCCAACAGCGAGCCGAAAACGAATACCGGGTTGTTGCTGCGCGATACGGTTTCCCCCAGTTGCAACAAAGGTAAACGCGCCGCCCGCGCTTCATTCACTTGCGCGTCGGCGATCTCGCGCCCGGCGCTGGTGGCGCGCATCAACGGATTGGCGCGCAACGCCACGTCCACGGCCAGCGGCAAGGTCAGGTCTGCGGCTTTTGCCAGCGGCCTAGGCGTTGTCGTCTGCGCCCACGCCGGAAGCGCGCCAGCGTTGACGAGGTGCAGCGCCAACCAAGCGATGGCTACGGCTTTGGCAAGGAATGGAGGAGAAGAAATTTTATTCGGTCGGGTTTTCATATTCATGTCCAATAGGTTTTAGCGGTTGCTGCCAATCGTCGCACGCCCGTATTCAGCGCACGCCTTACCCTTGACGACTGGCGGGTTCGGCAACGTCCGGCACTCCCAGGCGGCGCAAAATCGTCATCATCGGGCACCAGTTGGTAAACGCCGATTGTATTAAATTGAGCGACACAAAAGCGGGCAGCGCCAACCAGTACGGATGCCAATAAAGCCCCAGCCCCAGCCCCGTCAAAACCAGCGTTCCAGCAATCAAGCCCAGATACCTGTCCACCGTCATCGTTTTACCCTCCTTTGGATAATGCTTAAATCGTCAAGTAGCTATATCACTATATAGTGATATAGCGAAAAGCACAAATTGTCAAAGCGAACCGATTGTTTGCGCCTCGCCCGGCATAAAAGCGGGAGGCGTGAGATAAGAAGAGCAACAGGCGTGCCTGTCGAAAGGGCTGCTGGCAGGCCAAACTATTGTCAAAACCGCGTTGAATTCCGCAACGAGTAGTGGAATATTTCGCACCGGCGCAGTTTTTAGGGGAATAGAAAACGGCGCTATGATTTTCTGGCGGGTCGAGGCGCTGTCTTCGTTTTCGCTTTTCTCGCCAAGCGGCTTTCCTTTGTGCGCCTGCCAGAGTGTATGATTAGTTCTTCGTTGCTCTGCGCGAAAGGGTTGGCGGAACCGGATAAAAAACTTATGTTTGATTGGCTGAAAGCGCTGTTTAATCCCGACAACATCATCCAACTGTTTCATCAGTATGGGTATTGGATTGTCTTTTTCGGTGTGATGATTGAGAACGCCGGAGTGCCGGTGCCGGGCGAAACCATTTTGCTGGTGGCAGGATTTTTCGCCAGTCGGCACGGCTTCAATTTGTGGCTGGTGATGTTGATTGCTGCTGTCGGTGCGGTGCTGGGCGACAACGCCGGGTACTGGCTTGGCCGCAAGGCCGGACGCGGTTTTCTGTTGCGCTACGGCAAGTATGTTTTGCTTACCGAAAAACGCTTCACGCAGATGGAGACGTTCTTTCATCAACATGGCGACAAGACGGTTTTGGTGGCGCGCTTCATCACCGGCTTTCGCGTCTTCACAGCGTTGTTTGCCGGAGCCTCCCACATGAACTGGTCGCGCTTTGTTCTCTTCAATGTGCTGGGGGCGATTTCGTGGGCGGTGGTGATGACGTTGCTCGGCTACTTTTTCGGCGAAAGCTGGCACTTGCTGGAACAATATGTGAAAGGCGCGGGCTGGATATTGGCAGGCGCAGTCGTGGTCGCTTTGCTTGGACGGTTTTTTTGGAAGCGCCGAAAAGCCGCAAGCGCTGCAAGTAGCAACGCCTTGTTAAGCGAAGCCGAAAGCACCGCAATGAAAGTCGAGGTCAAAGAATAAATGTCGCAAACCAGAATTGATGCCTTCAAAAGTTTACTCGAAGAACAGCCCGACGAAGCGATGGTCTGGTACGGGCTGGCCAATGAATATGTCAAACTGGCGCACTGGCAAGATGCCGTTGACGCACTGCAAAACGTCTTGCGTTGCAACGCCGATTACCCGGCGGCTTATCAAATGCTCGGCACGGCTTTGGCGCATCAAGGCAAGGCGGAAGCAGCGCGGCGCGTGTGGACCAAAGGCTTGGAAGTCGCCACGCGCACCGGCGCGTGGAATGCGCTGGGGCATATGGAACGCTTGCTGGCGCAAACCCCAGAGGCCGCCACAGACGCCTCGTCAAGCCCTTCGTCAACGGAGTTCTGCGCCTAAACCATGAACATTTTTTCACTTGAAGAAGTCAGCAAAAATTACGGCCTCAAGCCGCTGTTTAGCGGCGTCACGCTTGGCCTCGATGAAAGCGACAAGATTGGCGTCATCGGCGCGAACGGCTCCGGCAAAACCACTTTGTTACGCCTCATCGCAGGCCGCGAACCGGCAGACAGCGGGCGCGTCGTCATAGCCAGCGAAAAGGTCATCGCTTACCTGCCGCAAAATCCCGCCTTCAACAAAGACGATACGGTTTTGGACACCGTATTTGCCGCTCACAACGAAACCATGCGCTTGCTGCGCGAATATGAAAGGGCTTGTCACGAACTGGCGGCGACCGACGCGGGCAATGAAAAATTGTTGAGCCGCGTTGCCGAACTTGCTCATCAACTGGAGGCCATAGGTGCCTGGGAACTGGAGACCAACGCCAGAAACGTGCTGACGCAACTCGGCATCAATGACCTTTCGGCAACCATGGGCGAACTGTCCGGCGGCCAACGCAAGCGCGTAGCGCTGGCTCAGGCGCTGTTGTCGCGCCCGGATTTATTGATTCTCGATGAACCGACTAATCATCTCGATGCCGATACGATTACCTGGCTTGAAACTTATCTGCAACGCTACAGCGGGGCGCTTTTATTGGTCACGCACGACCGCTATTTTCTTGATCGTGTGACGACGCGCATATTGGAAATTGATCGCGGCAAGGTGCAGAGTTTCGCTGGCAATTACGCTTACTATTTAGAAAAGAAAGAGGAACAGGAAGCGCGCCGCGAAGCCGAAGGCATCAAACGCGAAGCGCTGATTCGCCGCGAACTGGCGTGGCTCAGGCGCGGCGCGAAAGCCCGCACCACCAAACAGAAGGCCCGCGTTGAGCGCGCCGAAGAGTTGATGGCGCAACCGAAAGAGGCGACCCGAACGCCCCTCGATATTTCGGTTGCCGCTTCTCGCTTGGGCAAAAAAATTCTTGAGTTGCGCGACCTCTCCAAAGCTTACGGCGCACAGGTCGTGATTCAAGATTTCAGTTACACCTTGAAGCGCGGCGACCGCATAGGCATCATCGGCGCGAATGGTTCCGGCAAAACGACTTTGCTCGACATCATCGCGCAGAAGGTGCAACCCGACACCGGCAGCGTCGCCATCGGGCAGACCATCGTACCGGGTTATTACGATCAGGAAAACCGCGAGTTGAATGATGAACAGCGGGTCATTGATTACATACGCGAGGGCGCAGAGCGCATCGAAACCGCCGATGGAAATTTTCTCAGCGCCAGTCAGATGCTGGAAAAATTTTTGTTTCCTCCGGCGGTGCAATATGATCGCATTGGCAGATTGTCGGGCGGCGAGCGGCGGCGGCTTTACTTGCTGCGGGTGTTGATGGACGCGCCCAATCTATTGTTATTGGACGAGCCAACTAACGATCTGGATATACAGACGCTGGTGACGCTGGAAGAATATCTGGAAAATTTTGCCGGGTGTTTATTGGTCGCCAGCCACGATAGATATTTTCTAGACCGCACGGTGGAACACATCTTGCGCTTTGAAGGCGCAGGCCGCGTGCGCGAATATCCCGGCAATTACAGCGCCTTTCTGGAGATGCGTGAACGCGAAGCGGTTGAGGCGGCAAAACAGTTGCCTAAGAAAACTGCGCCGCTGCCATCAACTTCAAAAAGTTCCGACGTGCCGCGCAAATTGACCTTCAAGGAGCGCCGCGAGTTGGCAACTCTCGAAGCCAATATTGATCAGGCCGAAGCGCGCAAAGTGGCCATTGAAAAAGAGCTTGCGGCAAACGCCAGCAACGCCGAGTTGGTGCAACGACGGTACGCCGAATTGCAGGCGCTCAACGATCAACTTGAGGGCGATGTAGAGCGCTGGTCAGAGCTTGCCGAACTTGCCTGAATCGGTTTGTGATTTCGTCCGCCAAGCTGATTTAATCTCTTTTCTGTTTTGCCGCTCAAGATGAAGCCGCAGGTGAAATAGAAATTGATTCCCCCTCATCGTTGCTTATCGTTGAAGAAGTCGCGGAGAGTGCTTATGAAAAATATCGTCACGCTCTTGTTGCTCGCTTTATTACCCGCTTCGTTGATGGCTCGCAATAAAGCGACCGCCGCGCCAAATCCATCGGCGGCCACCCAAGCGCCGCAACGTCGCTCGCTGGCTGAACGCCTGGGATTCAAAGCCACGGATAAAATTTTAATCATCAATGGCGACGACGTAGGCAATAGCCATGCGTCGAATGCGGCGGTGATGGAGGCTATGGAAAATGGGCTGGTGACTTCGGCGACGATAATGGTTCCCTGCCCTTGGGTGCCGGAAATCTTCGCCTATGCGAAAGCTCATCCCGATAAAGATTTCGGATTGCATTTGACGCACACTGCCGAATGGAAGGGCTACAAGTGGGGGCCGGTGGCCAGCAAATCGGAGGTGCCGGGACTCGTTGACCCGCAAGGGTATTTGTGGCCGGACATTATGAATGTTTATGGTCACGCGACGCCCGAACAAGCTTATATAGAAGCCAGAGCGCAAATCAAAAAAGCGCTTGATGCCGGTGTAGATGTGACGCATCTGGATTCGCACATGGGAGCATTGCAATACAAGGACAATTATTTTCAGGTCTATCGGCGACTGGCCAACGAATTTAACTTGCCGCTTCGCATGGGGTCGCAGGCGTTGTTAGCGGCCAACGGCGGCGCGCAGCAACGCGGCCAACTGGACAGCGATGGCGTTATTTATCCAGATTATTTGATTACCGGCGGCCCACCAAAAGGCGAATCCATCACGGTTTACTGGCAGCGTATGTTGAACGAATTGAAACCCGGCGTCACCGAGCTTTACATACACGCTTCGGTTGCCGGTGACGAGATTCAGCACATCACCAATTCTTGGCAGACCCGCGCCGAAGAGTATCGCCTGTTTACCAGTGACGCCGAGGTGCGAAAGATTCTCGAAGCGCAAGGCATCAAGCGCATAGGCTTTCGCCCCTTGCGTGATTTGCAGCGAAAAGAACGAGCAGAAAAAAGACAATGAAAGATACAGTAGAGAAACTCAAACTCCATGAAAAGCTTGATCAAGTGGAAGGCCGAGATTCATTTTTTGATTTTGTCAGAGCCTTGATTGCAGACCGCAAAAATCCGGTTGGTTGGGAAAACGACACGATAGAAAATTTTTTGGAGGCGGCTTTGGCTGAGGATACAGACATGGGGGAATCGCAAGGATTGACTGAAGACCAGCTATGGAAAAAGTTTGCGGTTTTTCTTTATTGCGGGAAAATATATGAATAGCGATTGACTGCAAATAAGGAGTTGTTTATGAACGCGCATCATCTGGAAACCACTGTAGAAAAAGATGGGATGCTGGTATTGGAAGGCTTGCCATTTCAAGCTGGCGATTCGGTTGAGGTCATCATTATCACCCGGTCTGCAAAATCAACTTCAGAGAATCATTACCCATTACGCGGCACACCGGTGACCTATGAAGCGCCAACCGAGCCGGTAGCACTTGAGGATTGGGAAGCCTTGACATGATTATTCTGGACACGCACATCTGGATATGGTGGGTTCATGGGGATAGGCGACTGACCGATTATTATTTTAACCTGATTCAAGAGAATGAAGAGCAGGGGCTGGGCGTGAGTGTGATTTCCTGTTGGGAGGTCGCCAAGTTAGTGGAATTCAAACGTCTGACTTTGCCGCAACCAATAGCAGATTGGTTTGAGCAGGCACTTGGCTATCCAGGTATTCTGTTGTTGAATCTGACGCCTCAAATCGCTCTGGCATCTACGCAATTACCCGCAGGCTTTCATAACGATCCGGCAGATCAAATCATTGTTGCTACGGCCAGAGTTTATGATTGTCCGCTGCTCACGGTTGATGCAAAGATACTGACGTATCCTCAGGTAAAAATTTTGAAATGAAGTTTTATCCGGCAGGTTTTTGTAGCCAAAACGAATCTCAAAGAGGCTCTAAATTGCAGGCATTCTCAAAGACAGCGAAGAACCCAGGCGCGACAATCTTCTCGCGCCACATCGCAACAGGATTAGCCAAAGCCCGCCGATGGCGACGCAGGCAAACAGTGGAAAGGTATGGCGTTTTTCCAATGAAGGTGTCGCAATCGGTTCTTGCCACCAAATGAAAAACGCCATCATGCCGATTCAACTTGCAACCCGGCCTAAATTTTTAGGAGGATTTACATGACCTACAGAAGATCAATCGCTCACCGTTTTCTCATCACGCTGATGCTTGTGGCATTGTTTGCGTCAACGCGCCCACTGTTCGCGCAAGGGCAGATGCCAAGCGTCGAAGAGGTCAAAGCCAACTACACCAAAAAAGAGGTGCAGATCACCATGCGCGATGGCGTCAAATTGTTCACCTCGATTTATATGCCGAAAGATCAGTCGCAGCCGTATCCCATCTTGATGAGCCGCACGCCTTACAGTGTCGGCCCTTACGGAGCCGAGGCTTATAAAAACTCGCTGGGGCCGTCGCCATTATTTCAAAAAGAGGGCTACATCTTCGTCTATCAAGACGTGCGCGGGCGCTATATGTCGGAAGGCGATTTCCATTGGATGACGCCGTACAAGGCCAATAAACAAGCCAACGAGGTTGATGAATCCACCGACTCTTACGACACCATTGACTGGCTGGTGAAAAATATTCCCAATAACAACGGGCGCGTTGGCGTCTGGGGCATATCGTTTCCCGGTCACTACACGGCGCAGACTTTGATAGACGCGCATCCGGCTTTACGCGCCGCCTCGCCGCAAGCACCGATGGCGGACAATTGGCTGGGCGATGATATGCACCACAACGGCGCGTTCTGGTTGCCGCACGCCTTCAATTTTATTTCCGGTTTTGGCAAACCGCGCCCAGGGCCGACCACCCAGGGACAGCCCGGCATCAATCACGGCACGCCTGATGGCTACAAGTTTTTTTTAGCGATGGGACCCCTCGCCAATGCCAATAAAAAATATCTGCATAATGAAATCGCCATCTGGAACGAATGGATGAAGCACGGCGATTATGACGCCTATTGGCAGGCGCAAAACGTCCCGAAGAATTTGACTCACGTTAAACCTACGGTTGCCGTCATGACGGTGGGCGGTTGGTTTGACGCCGAAGATTTGCAGGGGCCGCTGCACATTTATGAAGCCATAGAGAAGAACAATCCGAAAACCTATAACATCATCGTGATGGGGCCGTGGTTTCATGGCGGCTGGGCGCGTGGCGATGGCGCAGGCTTGGGCGATATACGTTTCGGCGCGAAGACGGCGGAATTTTATCGTGAGAATATCGAACTGCCGTTCTTCAATTATTTTTTGAAAGACAAAGGTGAAAACAAATTGCCCGAAGCTTATGTCTTCAACAGCGGCGCGAACCAATGGCAGACGCTTGCTGAATGGCCGCCGAAGAATGTCGAAACGAAGAATGTTTATCTGGATGCGAGTGGCAAACTCTCGTTTACAGCGCCAGCGGCTGCACAAAAAAATTGCTTTGCTGAATACGTCAGCGACCCCAACAAGCCAGTGCCGTTTATCAACAAAACCGCTATCGGCATGACGCGGGAGTACATGGTTGACGACCAGCGCCACGCCGCTACGCGCCCCGACGTAGTGGTTTATCAAACCGCCGCGCTCACCGAAGCGATGACCGTCGCCGGGCCGATTAAAGTGAGTCTGGAAGTTTCGACCACCGGCACGGATGCCGATTTCGTGGTCAAGCTGATAGACGTTTACCCAGACAACGCGCCGGACAATTCGCCGAATCCGGCAGACGTGCGTATGGGCGCATATCAAATGCTGGTCCGAGGCGAACCGATGCGCGCCAAGTATCGCCACAGTTGGTCAAAGCCCGAAGCGATGATTCCCGGCAAACGCACGAAGATTGAGTTCGAGATGCCGGATATTTTTCATACCTGGTTGCAGGGACATCGCCTGATGATACAGGTGCAGAGCAGTTGGTTCCCGCTCATTGATCGCAACCCGCAGAAGTTTTTGGATATTTACAACGCCGCCAAAGAGTCGGACTTCATCAAAGCGACGCAGCATATCTATTGCACCTCGAACGTCAGCTTGCGCGTGATGAAGCCAGCCGAAATCAGTAAGCAGTAGGCAGAAGACCTTGGCAGGAAGTGGCGAGAAGTTGCCGCTTCCTGCTTTTGAGAAGCAAGGTATGAGAACGATTAGAAGTGCATTTCTAGTTTGTTGCTTGGGGGTTGAGTGTTGCTTCATTCAGCAAAGCGCAAGATCAATTTGAAGCTCAAGAGCTTGCAGGCATAGTAGCCACGACAAATGTTGGCCAGCCGGTTCCCGGAATGTTGGTTGAATTATGTAGCAAAGGATGGCGAAAACGCATAGCTGTTACTAAGACCGATGCCAACGGTTTTTTCGTTTTCCTCATCGCTCCGAAAATAAATAGAGCGTGTCGCATAAATGGATTTTCTGTCCAGATATTGTATGTGATGGTTTAACCATCCACAATATATAGGCTATTACTGGAATTCTGCGACACGCTCTAAATACTACTTGAGAACAAGCAAAGCCGGTTTTTCTACTGATAAAGTAATTGTGGTTATCCGTAGGAAATCAAAAGTGCGGCTGACACTACTTACAGAAAGCCAAGTAATCAATAACGAATGACCAAAACTCGCACGCTGCATCGCCTCATCGGTTTGATTATGCTCTTGCCGTTTCTCGGTTGGGCAATCACCGGCGCAATATTTTTTATCAAGCCCGGTTATGCGGGCGCTTATGAAATGCTGCAAGTCAAAACTTATCCGCTTGCCGCCGACCAGCCGATTCAAGCAAATGCTGCGTGGCTTGAGATGCGCTATTTGAAAACGATTCTCGGCGAACACCTTTTGGTTCGCACAGAAGAGGGCTGGCAACACCTCGACCCACAAACGCACCAGCCCAAACCCGCGCCCAACGAAGAAGCGACGCGCACTTTATTGAACGACGCTTTGGCGATCAACCCGGCGCGTTACGGGCAAATCGTCAGTGTCAACGGCACCAACGCCACCACCAGCACCGGCGTACAGGTGAAATTGAATTGGGAACGAATGACGCTTTCGCAACGCGGCGCGGACACCGACCGTCTGGATTTTTTCTATCGCATTCATTATCTGCAATGGACGGGCATCGCCTCTGTAGATAAAATCTTAGGCGGCCTTGGTATCACCTTTGTGGTGCTGTTAAGTTTATTTGGTGCCATCCTGTTCTTTCGGAAGTAAGCAAGGCCCACGCAAACAGGGTATTAATAAGAAGCCTTCAATCAGGCAGGCAGAGCATGAATAATTTCTCCGCGCCAAGTCATCCTTGAATAGTGAATGGCTTCATTCAATTTTGGTTAAGGAATAATAAATGTCTGAAAAAATAATCTCCCGGTATGGCTCGTGGCAATCGCCTATCACTTCCGATGTGATTGTCTCCGGCACAATAGGGCTTGGTGAAATCGCCATCAGCGGCGAGACGGTGTATTGGATTGAAAGCCGTCCGGCGGAAGCCGGTCGCAGCGTCATCGTCAAGCGTTCGCCGGACGGCCAACTCTCCGACATTACGCCATCGCCGTTCAACGCACGCACGCGAGTTCACGAATACGGCGGCGGCGCTTACCTGGTCGTCGGCGACACGGTTTACTTTTCCAACTTCGCCGATAATCGCATCTATCGCAAAACCCACGATGCGCCGCCTGAGCCGCTGACCCCGGAAAGCACCATGCGTTATGCCGATGGCGCTATGGACGAGCGGCGTGGGCGGCTGATCTATGTGCGCGAAGACCACACGGAGGCCGGGCGCGATTGCCTCAACACGCTGGTCAGTGTGGACGTAGAGACAGGGGTCAACACGGTGCTGGTTAGCGGTGCGGATTTTTATTCCTCGCCGCGCTTATCCAATGATGGCAAGTATCTGGCGTATCTGGCTTGGCATCATCCGAATTTGCCTTGGGACGGAACCGAGTTGTGGCTGGCGGAATTGCGTGAGGACGGCGCAATCGCCCATGCAAAAATTGTCGCTGGCGGCGCTGCCGAATCCATCTATCAACCGGAATGGTCACCCGACAATCTTCTGCATTTTGTTTCCGACCGCACCGGCTGGTGGAATCTCTACCGCCTGGTTGATGACGAAGCGGAAGCGTTATGCGATATGGAAGCTGAATTTGGTGCGCCGCAATGGGTCTTCAATATGTCGCTCTATGCCTTTGCCTCGACGACCGAAATCATTTGCGCCTACAGTCAGCAAGGCAACTGGAAACTGGCGCGCCTCGACACGGCGGCTAAAAAATTAATCCCCATTGATACGCCGTACACCGATCTACGCAATGTACGCGTTGCTGGCGCTCAAGCATTTTTCGGCGCGGGGTCGCCGGACGAAATGGATGCCATAGTCAGTTTGAATCTGGAGACGCAAAAGTTGCAGGTGCTGCGTCGTTCCAGTCAATTGCAGATTGATCCGGGTTATCTTTCCAGCGCCGAGGCCATAGCGTTTCCGACGGAAAATCAGCAGACCGCGCACGCCTTTTATTACCCGCCGAAGAATAAAAATTACCAGGCACCAAAGGGCGAGAAGCCGCCCTTGATTGTCATCAGTCACGGCGGCCCAACTGGCGCTACGTCTAGCACTCTGAGCCTGAGAATTCAATTCTGGACGAGTCGCGGCATCGGCGTAGTGGATGTCAACTACGGCGGCAGCACCGGCTTTGGGCGTGCTTATCGGGAACGCTTGAACGGCAATTGGGGCGTGGTGGATGTGGATGATTGCGTCAACGCGGCGCGCTTTCTTGCGGCGCAAGGCAAAGCCGACAGCGAGCGCTTAATCATTCGCGGCGGCAGCGCCGGAGGCTACACGACGCTTGCGGCCTTGACCTTCCGCAAGGTCTTCAAGGCCGGTGCGAGCTATTATGGCATCAGCGATCTGGAAGCCTTGGAGCAGGATTGTCATAAATTCGAATCGCATTACAACACCAGTTTGATTGCCGCTTATCCGCAAGCGCAAGAGTTGTACAAAGCGCGCTCACCGATTTATCACACGCAACAGTTATCCTGTCCGCTCATTATCTTTCAAGGGCTGGATGATAAAGTGGTGCCGCCGAATCAGGCGGAGATGATGCTGGCGGCTATACGCGAAAAAGGCTTGCCGGTCGCGTATCTAGCGTTTGCTGGCGAAGGTCACGGTTTTCGCAAAGCCGAAAATATCAAGCGTTCGCTGGATGCCGAATTGTACTTTTATGCACTGGTCTTCGGGTTCCAAGCCGATGTCGAGGTCAGCCCCGATTTGCTGTACGGCTTTTATAATTTTCCGCACCGATGAAGGTCGCGGCTAAAGGCTTGCTGAAGGTTACAGCAGCCCTGCGTGTTCGGCGCGGCGTATGGCTTCCAGTCTGGAATGAGCGTCCAACTTTCGCAGGATGTGCTGCACATGATTATTGATGGTGGTGCGACTGACGTGCAATTGATGGGCGATGCGAACCGTGGTTATGCCTTTGGCAAGCAGGCGCAGAATCTCGATCTCGCGGTTGGTCAAATCGGTATCGCGGGAGGCGGTGCGGGTTGTGGCAATCATGTTTGCCACCTGCTCGGCGGGTAACTGAGTTTCATTGACGACGAAATCGCGCACCAGAACTTCAAGTTTTTTGCGAACGTCTATCTGGCGGACGATGTGAATCGAAAAGGGCAAAGTCTTCACTGATTCGTTGGCAATCAACACCGAGATGTTGCACCATTTTTTACCCTGTACGGTTTGCACCTGTAAATCGAAATTGCTGACCGGGTGATGATGCCTGACCGATTGTTGAATGGTGCAATCCCGCGAACAGACCTCGCCACATTCGTCCATGCCTTGCAGTATGGAGCCGCAAGCTTTGCCTAGGGCTTCCGGCAAAGTTACACCGAATAAAGTTTCCGCCGCCAGATTCCAGGCGACGATCAAACTATTGCCATCAACCGCGAAGGCAGCATCCGAGGTACTGTCAACTAGCGACTTGATTTCTCGAAGTTGCATATCTTCACCTCAATCACGAAATTGATGCGTTGTGATTATTGTCCGCCGCCAGCGAAAACGCAATCATTGCAGGCGTTGTACAAGAATTACCTCCGTGTCAACAAATGCACACGGCTTCTACCAAGATAAAAAACAGAAGAAGGAGAAACTTATGCGAATGATCTCAAGAACGTACCTGATTTTATTGGTCCTGACCATAGCGCTGGCCGGACAATTGGCACTGCCGCTGATTTCGGCACAAGCCCGTTTTACCCTCACCATCTATTTCGGCAAGCCGCCCGATTGCACCAATCGCGGCCTCTGCAAAATCACAGTCGGCAGAGAACTTGCCAATCCTGCTACGGGCGCAGAGAGTGCGGCACGCAAAGCTGCGCCGCCGCGCTTGGCTGAAGCTACGGCAGAACTCAAAGACCATAAGCTGTATGTAGATTTCCAAGGCGCGATGCCAGATCGAGGCGAGACCCTGCCGGTGATGGAAAACCTCTCTCTGGATGCGGCAACCGCCAGAGCCTTTGCCAGCAAAAGCATCACCATATTAAAAGGCGATTACAAAATTGATTACTCGAAGAACAAGTTTGGCTCCGTCGTTTTGAATCTCGAATCGCGCAACTAGCGTTGCCTTGAATCATCAAACCTCCTCATTGCCATCGAGCGCTGTCGGACAGCCAATTTCCTGCCGACAGCGCTTGCTGCATTTCTCACCCTGCAACGCTCGCCAGCCTTTGCCAAATGTGCCGCCTGAAAAATTCAACCAATCAAAACTTTACGTTGTGACCACAAAAATGATGCGTTGTGATTATTGTTTCAAACCCACCTGAAAGTGAGTATAGAGGACAAAGAGGTACGTTTGTCAGGTGAATTCGCCATGCTTTTATCGAAGGCTACCGCTTATGGCATACGGGCGCTGACCTATCTGGCGCGGCGCTCGGATGATGATTTATGTAGCCTGCAAGAGATTGCCGAAAGCGAACGGATTCCGCCGATTTATTTACGCAAAGTGCTGGGCGAGTTGCGCCGCCATCGCTTGCTGCGTTCGGTTAAAGGCATACACGGCGGCTATGAGTTGCTGCGTTTGCCACAGACCATCACGCTGTGGGAAATCTTCAAGGTGCTGGAGCCAGACCCGTATCTGGACGAGTGCATACTGAGTTGCGGAATGTGTCATTCGCCTAACTCTTGTGCGCTGCACGAGGACTGGCAGAAGTGGCGCAAAGATTTTGTCGCGCTGTTGCAAAACAAGACTGTCGCCGAATTAGCGGCTTCGCAAAAGTCCTGCACGACGGTGGAAGTCTCGGAACATTAATCGCACCACCCTTGCTCGATGAGGACGTGAAGAGAGAACGAATTCGGAGTTGTTGAGATGCGGAACAGAACCTTCAAAATGAAAATAATGCCCGTCTTTATTGGCGTTTTACTAACTCTTGCGGCTGGCATCGAATCGGCAGCGGCGCAAAATCTGCCGCCCGGTGCAGTGGATTTCGAGAAGCGTTGCTACAGTTGCCACAACATCAACGGCGGCGATAAAAAAGGTCCCGATTTGAAAGGTCTACTGGATCGTCGCTCGAAAGAATGGCTGCGCGAATTTATTCAAGCGCCTGCCGCTATGAATCGCAAAGGCGACGCCGATGCCAACGCCCTGTTTAAGAAATTCGCTCCTGAAATTATGCCCGACCAGCCGCTCGCGCCTGAGCAGATTGACGGCATCCTTTCGTTGATTGAATCGCTCACTAAAAAAGGCGAGACCTTCATTCCCACCGGTGCGAAATTGAGTCGCGCCATTGAAGCGGGTGACATTGACGCGGGACGCGAAGCCTTCACCGGCAAAGTGGCTCTCAATAACGGCGGCGCGTCTTGCATAGCTTGTCACAACATCAACGGCGTAGGCAGATTTGGCGGCGGTACGCTGGGTCCAGATTTGACGGCTGTGAACACCAAGTACAAAGACCCAGAGTTGATTTCGATTTTGCAGAATCCGAATTTCCCTACGATGAAAAGCGTCTTTGGCGCAAAGCCTTTGACCGATGAAGAGATTGTCAAACTCTTTGCCTATTTTCAAAGCGCCAAGTTCGCAAACCCTGCGGCGCAAACCCAACCGGCAGTTGCGCCGCTCAATTTGTGGTTTCCGGCAATCGGATTTTTAGGGTTGGTGTTGTCGTTTGTGACGCTCAATCGCATCTGGAAAAACCGCCTTCGCGGAGTGCGCGAAGACTTGGTGCGGAGCAGTAAAAAATAAGGTTTGGAGTCCCGCCTTCAGGCTACGGGCATGAAGTGAAGCGCGAGATTCTTTGAACCACGAAGGACACGAAACAGAAAAAACCGAGTGTTGTTTAATCGCTTCGTGCTCTTGGTGGTCTTCGTGGTTCAAAGATTCCCTTCACTTAATGCCCGGTACCCCAAACTCAGAGGATAAAACAGTGAATTGGATTAAAGATTTAATCAGTCCCGAAACGCGCTCTTGGGAAGAGTTCTATCGCAATCGCTGGCAGCACGACAAAGTGGTTCGCAGCACGCACGGCGTCAATTGCACCGGCGGGTGCAGTTGGAATGTCTATGTCAAACAAGGCATCGTCACTTGGGAGATGCAGGCTTTGGATTACCCTTTGCTTGAAGATGGCTTGCCGCCATATGAACCACGCGGCTGTCAACGCGGCATCTCTTATTCGTGGTATCTCTACTCGCCAATTCGCGTCAAATACCCTTATATTCGCGGCGCTTTACTTGATTTGTGGCGTGAGGCGCGACGCGATTACGATGACCCCGTTGACGCTTGGGAAGCCATAGTCAGCGATGAAGAATCACGCGCTCGCTATCAACGCGCTCGCGGCAAAGGCGGCTTTCGGCGCGGTGATTGGGATGAATTGCTGGAGTTGATTTCGGCATCGGTCATCTACACCATAAAAAAACATGGCTCGGATCGCGTCACGGGATTCTCTCCTATTCCGGCGATGTCTTTCTTGAGCTATGCGGCAGGGGCGCGATTCCTGCAACTACTCGGTGGCGTCAACCTGAGTTTTTATGACTGGTATTGCGACCTGCCGCCCGCCTCGCCGGAAATTTGGGGCGAGCAAACCGATGTCGCCGAAAGCGCCGATTGGTTCAACTCAAAATTCCTGGCGGTGATGGGGGCAAACCTCAACATGACGCGCACCCCCGATTGTCACTTCGCCGCTGAATCACGCCACAACGGCACCAAGATGGTCGTGCTGGCACCGGACTTCAATCAAGTCGCCAAATACGCAGACCAATGGATTCCTCTACACGCAGGGCAAGACGGACCTTATTGGATGGCGGTCAACCACGTCATCCTCAAAGAGTTTCATGTTGAAAAACCGACGCCCTATTTTTTGGACTACATCAAACGCTACACCGATTCGCCTTTCTTGGTGAACCTCGAAAAGAAGGGCGAAAGCTACACAGCAGACCGCTTGCTACGGGCTAATAAAATCGCTCGCTATCAAAACGAAGAAAACGGCGAGTGGAAATTTTTGATCTTTGACGCGCTCTCAAATGAAGCGCGAATGCCCGGTGGTTCAGTAGGGCATCGTTGGGGACAAGAGCAAGGCAAATGGAACCTCGAATTCAAAGACCCTTCCGATGGTTCAGAGATAGACCCGCAATTATCTTTCATTGATACTTATGACGAACTCGTTTCGGTAGCCTTTCACGAATTCGCTTCAGGCTTCGTCTTTCATCGGCAAGTTCCGGCGAAACGCATACAGACCAGCGACGGCGAACAACTGGTCACCACAGCTTATGATTTATTGATGGCGCAATTCGGCGTCAGTCGCGGACTTGCAGGCGATTATCCCGAAAATTACGAAGACGCGCGCTACTCTTACACTCCCGCTTGGCAAGAGCAATACACCGGCGTCAGCAAAGAAACGGTTATCAAATTCGCACGCGAGTGGGCTTCAACCGCTGCCGCTACCGAAGGCAAATGCTCTGTCATCATAGGCGCTGGCATCAATCATTGGTATCACAACAATCTGATGTACCGCGCTGCCATCACCGCTTTGATGTTGTGCGGTTGCGTAGGCAAAAATGGTGGCGGTCTCAATCACTATGTAGGGCAAGAGAAACTCGCCCTCGTAGGCTCTTGGTCAACCATCGCTTTCGCCCGCGATTGGGTTCCGGCAGTGCGTTTGCAAAACGCGCCGTCCTGGCACTACGTTCACAGCGAGCAGTGGCGCTACGAAGGCAACTTCACCGAATATCACACCGTGCCGCCAAACGCTGATGCCAACGGCGCGGCAAGCATAGCCAGCGGTCACGCCATTGATTTGCAAGCCAAAGCCGTGCGTTGCGGATGGCTGCCTTTCTATCCGCAATTCGATAAACCGAATCGGGAAATCGTCAGCGACGCCATACGCACGGGCGCGAAAACTGACAAAGAGATCGTTGATTACACGGTGCGTCAGCTTCAACAAAAGACCATTCATTCATCAATGGACAATCCGAGCGCCCCGGAAAATTGGCCCCGCGTGTGGTTCATCTGGCGCGGCAACGCTTTGATGTCGAGCGCCAAAGGACACGAGTTTTTCCTCAAGCATTATCTAGGCACGCATCACAACGACATCGCCGAAGAGTGCGCCGAGGGCTTCGTCAAAGATGTGTTGATGAACGGCGAAGCGCCGCAAGGCAAGATGGATTTGGTGGTTGATTTGAACTTTCGCATGGACACTTCGGCGCTCTATTCCGACATCGTTCTGCCTGCGGCGACGTGGTACGAAAAAGCCGATTTGAATTCGACAGATATGCACTCGTTCATTCATCCGCTAGCGGAAGCCGTGCCGCCTTGTTGGGAATCGCGCAGTGATTGGGACATCTTCCGCGCTCTTGCCAAGAAGGTTTCCGAGTTGTCGGAAAAACATCTGCCGCTGCCTGTGAAAGATTTAGTCGCCGCGCCGTTAGCTCACGACACGCCCGATGAATTGGCGCAACCTTCGATCAAAGATTGGGGCAAAGGCGAATGCGAACCAATCCCCGGCAAGACTATGGGACACCTCATAGTCGTCGAGCGCGATTACCCGAATCTCTACAATCAATTCATCTCGTTGGGACCTCTTGCCAAGAAAAACGGCATGGGGGCGCACGGCGTGAAGTACCCGGTCGCAGATGTTTATGATGAAGTTTTAGAATCGCAAACCTACGCCTTGAGCGAGTGGGGTGGGCAGAAATATCCCTCGCTTTACCGCGCCGAAGAAGCGGCGGACATGGTGTTGTTATTTGCGCCGGAAACTAACGGCGAGCTTGCTTATCGCGCTTATCAATTCATCGAAAAGAAAGTCGGCTCGCCGCTGGCTGACCTTGCCGAAAAGAGTCGTGATGCGCGAGTCACTTACAAAGACTTGCAATCGCAGCCGCGTCGTTTGCTCAACAGCCCTATCTGGTCAGGACTCATGACCGATGGTCGCGCTTACTCTGCGTTCACTTACAACTACGAAAAGCTTGTTCCCTGGCGAACGCTCACCGGACGGCAGCAATTTTATTTAGACCACGAAGGCTACATCGCTTTCGGCGAAAACTTGCCGACTTACAAGCCTGTGCCGAAACCCGCGCAGTTCGGCGACCTCAAACACAGCAAGATCGAAGGCAAGACCTTGGCTTTAAATTATTTAACGCCGCATGGCAAATGGCATATTCACTCGACCTATTCGGACAACCATCGAATGATGACGCTGTCGCGTGGTTGCGAGCCTTTGTGGCTGAATGACGAAGACGCCGTAACGCTTGGCATCAACGATAACGATTGGGTCGAAGTCTATAACGACAACGGCGTAGTCTGCACACGCGCCGTGGTGAGCGCCCGCCTTCCTCGCGGCATCTGCATTCAATATCACTCGCCCGAACGCACTCTGTCAGTGCCGAAATCGCCCATGCGAAATAACCGTCGCGCAGGCGGTCACAACAGCTTGACGCGCATACGCTTGAAGCCCGTGTTGATGGTAGGCGGCTACGGGCAGTTCACCTACCACTTCAATTATTGGGGACCTACGGGTGTCAACCGCGACACCTTCGTGTTGGTGCGGAAGATGGAGAAGGTGAATTGGTGAATTGGTGAATTTGTTATTGGTTATTTGTTATTGGTTACTTGTTACTTGTTACTTGTTACTTGTCCTCGAACTGTTTCCTAAGCCAGTAAATAACCAGTAACCAGTAACAAATAACCAATAACGAGGAACGAGGAACGAGGAACAAGTAACCAATAACCAATAACAAGTAACGAGGAACGAGGAACAAAATCATGGACGTTCGCTTGCAAATCTCAATGGTGTTTCATTTGGACAAGTGCATAGGTTGTCACACCTGTTCGGTGGCTTGCAAAAATGTTTGGACAGACCGCAAAGGCGCGGAGTATATGTGGTGGAACAACGTCGAGACCAAACCCGGCACAGGCTATCCGACGAAATGGGAAGATCAGGAAAAATACAAAGGCGGTTGGGAGCGCAAAAACGGGCAGCCTGAGTTGAAGATGGGCGGGCGCGTCTTGCGCGTCTTGAATGTTTTTCACAATCCCTATATGCCCAAGCTCGATGATTATTACGAGCCTTGGACGTACAAATACGAAGACCTTCTCAACGCTCCCGAAGGCGCAGACCAACCAACAGCACGACCGATTTCGATGGTCACGGGGCAGCACATAGACATCGAAGCGGGACCCAATTGGGATGATGATTTGGGCGGCTCGCCCGTCTATGCCGCTAACGATCCGAATTTTTCGGCGCTCACCGAAGAACAGCAAGCCGAGTTGTTCGAGATTGAACGATTGGTCTTTTTCTATCTGCCACGCATCTGCAATCACTGCTTGAACGCCGGTTGTGTAGCGGCTTGTCCGTCGGGGGCGATTTACAAACGCGGCGAAGACGGCATAGTGCTTATCAATCAAGAAGTCTGTCGCGGCTGGCGTATGTGCGTCACGGCTTGCCCCTACAAAAAGACTTTCTACAACTGGTCAACCGGCAAAAGCGAAAAGTGCATCTTGTGTTTTCCGCGCCTCGAAACAGGGCAAGCGCCCGCTTGTTTTCATTCCTGTGTTGGCAGGATTCGCTACCTCGGTGGCTTGCTGTATGACGCAGACAAAATGCTCGACGCGATGAACGCGCAGGATTACAACCTCGTCGAAGCGCAACGCGATTTGATACTTGATCCGTTTGATCCAGAGGTGCGCGAAGGGGCTCTCAGAAACGGCATAGACGACGCGACGCTTGAAGCGGTGCGCCGTTCGCCGGTTTACAAATACGTCAAGGAATGGAAACTCGCGCTGCCGCTGCATCCCGAATTTCGCACTTTGCCGATGTTGTTTTATGTGCCGCCGCTGTTGCCTGTGATGGCGAATACGGATGCCGGAACTTACGACACCGCCAATGATGAATTGTTTGCGCCAATCGAAAAAGCGCGTTTGCCTATGCAGTATCTGGCGAAATTATTTTCCGGCGGCAATGTTGGTGAAGTCAGTTACGCTTTGAAAAAACAATACGCCGTGCGTTTGTTCAAACGCTTAGAGACGGTTGGCGATATGGACGCGGCTACCGTCAAACAGGCGCTCCACGAAGTCGGCATGACGGAAGGGGAAGCCGAAGCGATTTATCGTTTGACTTCACTGCCAACGATGGACGAACGCTTCGTCATTCCGCCATCGCATAGAGAAGAGGCTATGCAGATGCTGGGCGATGATTTTCTTTTGGACAGAGGCGAAGCCGGATTGGGCTTGCGCGATAGACCGGCTCGCGGAGCATAGGGAAGATGAAGAAAATAAATTGCTACAAGTATCGTTGAGAAGCGGTCTCTGACCGCGAGGCTGGCGGTGTTGAGAAGCGGTCTCCGACCGCGAGGCTGGCGGTCAGAGACCGCCTCTCAACGGGATGATATTTCTTTCCGCTTCCTTGGCAGGATAGGGTGACACGATGAATCAGCTTTATGAAAATCTTGCCGACTTGCTTGATTATCCAAGCAATGATTGGAGTGCCGTCGTCGAAGATTGCAAGCAACGAATGAATGACGAAAAGCCCGAAATTGCTGGGCTATTGCTGGCTTTTTTCAAAGACATAGAAGGTTTGCCGATAGCTGTGCTGCAAGAACGCTATACGCAGACCTTTGATTTGAATCCGGTTTGCAATCTGGAAATCGGCTATCACTTGTTTGGTGAAAACTACAAGCGTGGCATTTTTCTGGCGAATTTGCGCGAAACCGAAACGCCGTTTGCTTTGGGGCAAGAGTCGCAATTGCCCGATTATTTGCCCGTCTTGTTGCGCTTGTTGGTGAAGCTTGAAGACGCGGAATTGCGCGGCGATTTAATCAGCGAGTGCCTGCTTCCGGCGCTTAACGTCATGACCGCAGCTTTGCAGAAAGCTGAAAATTTTTATGGCAATTTGCTGGCGGCAGTCCACGCGGCATTGAAAGAAGAAGCGCCGCCGTGCAGCGCCAACCTCGCGGAGGCTGCGTGGCGCAGAGCTTTCGCTTTGCCTGTATTGCAAGCGAATCCGTTTTGATTTGGTTTGGAGTACCGCCTTCAGGCCAATGGCATGAAGTTAAGCGGCATAGATGTAGCGCAGGCTGTCTAGCCTGCGGCGGACTTGGGGGCAGAGGCGCACGAAATCCAAGTCTTAGCTTGCTGCTGTCAGCCGCAGGCTAGACAGTCTGCGCTACAGTTTTTCTTGACTTAACGCCATTGGCCTGAAGGCGGAAGCTTACGAAAGCGAAACCTTCCATCTGAAGGCGGTACTCCAAACTCTCTCAGAGGAGTAGGTATATGTACGACAATCTTTTTTTCATCATCGTTCCTTACGCTGTCACCATCATGGCTATAGTGGTGACGGCGCAACGCTATTTCAAAAAACCTTTCACCTATTCGAGTTTGTCCTCGCAATTTCTTGAAAGCGGCGAACTCTTTTACGGTTCGGTGTCTTGGCACATAGGCATACTGGCAGTTTTCTACGGGCATTTGATTGGCTTGCTCTTTCCGCGACAGGTCTTGTGGCTCAACGGCGTTCCGGCGCGTTTGTACTTGCTCGAAAGCTCAGGCTTGTTGTTTGGCTTGCTGTCGCTTGCCGGATTGGTGAATTTAATCATCCGCCGCCACACCTCGGCACGCATTCGCGCCGTCACTTCAAAAATGGACATCGTGGTTTTGCTGCTCTTGTTGACGCAAGTCGCGCTGGGCGTTTATGTAGCGATTTTCTATCGCTGGGGTTCGTCTTGGTACGCGACATCATTAGTGCCTTATTTGCGCTCGTTGTTTTTACTGCAACCTGATTTGGCGACGCTTGCGCCGCTGCCTTTGGCAATAAAACTTCATGTGATGAACGCTTGGTTGTTGATTGCGGTCTTTCCGTTTTCGCGTCTGGTGCATATGTTAGTCGTGCCGATTCCGTATTTGTGGCGACCTTATCAAGTGGTCATCTGGAATTGGAATCGCCGAAAAATCCGAGGCGTAGCGGCGCGCCCGAAACCCAGACCTGTGGCGACAGCTTTGCCTTTAAGCGATGAGTTGAAGCCGACCAATCGCCCTGTAACTACGAGGTGATGACGATGAGTTTGAGGACGGCAAAAATAGTCTCGTTGTTGGTGACGCTAATCGGCGCAATCGTGTTGTGGCAAGGCTCGACTTTTAGTTCGCTGGGCAATCAGCAAGGCTACGAGCCTGTGCAGCCGATAAATTTTTCGCACAAGCTGCACGCCGGTGATAATCAAATCGCTTGTCTCTATTGCCATTCGGGCGCGGATAAATCGAAAGTCGCGGGCATCCCTGCTGCGTCAACTTGCATGAATTGTCACCAACGCATTTTGAAAGACTCGCCGGAAATTCAAAAGATTACGCGAGCCATAGACGAGAACAAACCTATCGAATGGGTGAAGGTCAACGATTTGCCAGACCACGCGATTTTCAATCACAGCCGCCATGTCATTGCGAGTATTAAGTGTCAACAATGTCACGGCGCAGTTGAAACGATGGACAGAATTTCGCAAGCCGACACGCTTTCAATGGGCAGTTGCGTGGCGTGTCATCGCTCGCATCGCGAAGTGACTTTGGACGAAGTGGGCAGACCCGTAGTCAGCGAAGAAGCGACCGCGAAAAAGCTCATGGCTTCAACCGATTGCTCCGTCTGTCATCACTGATTAGTCATTAGTCCTTAGTCATTAGTCCTTAGCAGATTTGTGCTGATGACGTGAAACCGGCTACCAGAGCCAGTTTGAAGGAATAACCAAGGACTAAGGTGCAGAGGTGTGTGATTGGTTGAGAGGCGGTCTCCGACCGCCGCGCGGCGGTCGGAGACCGCCTCTCAACAAGGTGTCGTGGGTCGTGGGCAAATGAAATTCGCTATAAGGACTAAGCAATGCGTGAAGAGAAACTTTGACCAAATAAGGACTAAGCAATGCGTGAAGAGAAACTTTGGCAAATCATAAAACGGCAAGACGCGAATGGTGAATTCTGCGAGTCCGCCGAGACGCCGCGTAGCGTGATGCCGCGCCGCACGTTTGTCGAACTGATGGGCTTTGCGGCTGCGGCTGCGGCGCTTGGCGGTTGTCGCGCACCGGAGCAGAAAATTATTGCTTACGTCAAACAGCCGGTTGAATTCACCCCCGGCGTTGCCAATTGGTATGCCTCGACTTGCGGCGGTTGCCCTGCGGCTTGCGGCACGTTAGTCAAAGTGCGCGATGGTCGCCCTATAAAGCTTGAAGGCAACCCCGAACACCCTTTAAGCAAAGGCGGGTTGTGCGCTGTGGCTCACGGCTTGGTGTTTGGGCTTTACGACGGCGAACGACTGCGGCAGCCGTTGAGTAAAACTCAAGCGGCAACTTGGGAAGATGTGGATCAACAAATCAAATGGCAATTGACCACGATTAAACAATCGGGCGGCAAAGTGCGCTTGTTGAGTGCGCCTACTTCAAGCCCTACTTCACGCCAGACCATTGATAATTTTTTGCAGCAATTCGCCGATGGCAAACATATCGTTTACCGCGGCGTGTCAAATGCGGCGATTGGCGCAGCACATTGGCAAACTCACAACGTCGCGGCTCTGCCGGTTTATCATTTCGACAAGGCACGGGTGATTGTTAGTTTCAGCGCGGATTTTTTGGGCGCGTGGATTTCGCCCATGCAATTTACTCGCGATTATTCTGCGGGTCGCAATCTTCAAGCAGAGAAGCGCGAGTTATCACGTCACATACAATTTGAATCGCGCTTGTCCTTGACCGGCAGCAATGCCGATAAGCGTGTGAAGGTTTCATCCGCCGAAGAGATGGACGCGCTGTTGCTGCTTGCGAAGTTCATAGCGACGAAAGCCAATGCTGCAAAGCAAAATGATTTTGCGGCAATCCATGCCGAACGCCTCGCGCCAAAAATTCTGCAAGCGGTGGAGCAAGCTGCCAATGAATTGTGGCAGCATCGCGGCGAATCGCTGGTCGTCAGCGGCGCAAACGACACGGACGCCCAGCGCCTCGTCAACTTCATCAATCAAACGCTGGGTAATTATGGCAAGACGCTAGAGGTCAACGCGACAACGCAACAGCGCATGGAAAACGATGGCGATATGATGGAACTGATGCGCGAGATGAACGCCGGAGAAGTCGCCGCGTTAATAATCGTGGACGCCAATCCAGCGTATGATTTTTTCAACAGCCGTGAATTCAAAAACGGCTTGGCAAAAGTCGGCTTGAAAGTTTCGCTCAATGCTTATCTAGATGAAACCTCGGCGCTGGTTGATTATGTTTGCCCACGCCATCACACGCTGGAAGCTTGGGATGACGCGGAGCCTGCGACCGGCGTTTTCAGTTTGGCGCAACCGACCATCGCGCCGCTTTTTCAAACACGCGCATGGCAAGAGAGTCTGCTGCGTTGGAGCAATGACGAGCGTAAGTTTTACGAGGTGTTGCGAGGGCGTTGGCAAGAGAAAATTTTTCCGCAGCAAAGCAAGTACGCGAAGTTCGATGAGTTTTGGGATAGCTCTTTGCACGATGGCGTGTTGGTTGTTGAAGCGAAAACTACAGCGACAAACGCGGCGTTTACTGCCAACACCAAAGCCTCAACAACACCAGCCGCTTTCACTGTCGTAACGAAAACGCCAGCGACTCAACCCGCGTTCACTGTTGCAACGAAAGCCTCAACCACATCTGCCGCGCTCAGTGTCGCAACGAAAATACCAGCGCCACCAATCGCTTTCGTCGCGGATGATTTGAGCGCGGCGATCAAGCGATTCGATGAGCGAGCGGCAAACGCTGTAGGAAAATTGAACCTTGTGCTTTACGAAAAAATTGCTTTGCGCGACGGCGCATTGGCAAACAACCCCTGGCTGCAAGAGTTGCCCGACCCGATTAGCAAAGTTACTTGGGACAACTACGCTTGTATTTCGCCTGCTCTTGCAGAGAAGTTGAAACTCGAAGATGGTCGCGTCGTTCGCCTCAGCAAAGGCGATACGACCATCGAACTGCCGGTTTATATTCAAGCGCAACAACACGACGATTGCATAGCCATAGCTGTCGGTTACGGCAGAACCAAAGCGGGTAAAATTGGCAATGGCGTAGGCGTCAACTCTTATCCGTTGGGGGCTTTCGACAACGGCACTTTTCAATATCAAACGGCGGACATCACTATAGAAAAGACGCTTGCCAAAGTTGAGTTAGCTTTGACGCAACGTCACAACACGCTTGATGGCAGACCGCTGATTAAAGAATTGTCGCTGGCTGAAGTGGTCAAAGGTTACAGCGAAACGGCAAGCGAAAGCGCACCTTCCAAGAGCATCTGGCAAGACCATGCGTACCTTGAACATAAGTGGGGCATGGTGATTGACCTCAACGCCTGCACGGGTTGTTCGGCTTGTCTGTTGAGTTGTCAGGCGGAAAACAACGTGCCTGTGGTCGGCAAAGACGAAGTGCGGCGGCAACGCGAAATGCATTGGCTGAGGATTGATCGTTACTATCAAAGCGATAACGACCAAGAGCGCGTGGTGTATCAACCTGTGATGTGCGCCCAATGCGAAAACGCTTCGTGCGAAAGCGTCTGCCCTGTGTTGGCGACCGTGCATAGCAGCGAGGGTTTGAATATGCAGGTTTACAATCGCTGTGTAGGGACGCGCTATTGCGCCAACAACTGCCCGTACAAAGTGCGGCGCTTCAATTGGTTTGAATATGAACATCCTGACCCGATTGCCAACTTGGCGCTCAACCCTGATGTGACGGTGCGCTCTCGCGGGGTGATGGAAAAATGCACCTTCTGTGTTCAACGCATCGAAGAAGCCAAAATTCAGGCGCGCAATGAAGATCGCGAGATCAAAGATGGCGAGATACAAACCGCTTGTCAGCAGAGTTGCCCGACGCAGGCAATCGTCTTCGGTGATTTGGTCAATCTCGAAAGTCGCGTCAACAAACTCAAGCACGACAAGCGCGATTACATTTTGCTGGAAGAATTGAATCTGCAACCGGCGATTAGTTATCTGGCAAAGGTGCGAAACGTCGAAGGTGAAAAAACTTCAGGTACTTAACGGATTGAAATGAACGTAGAGTTCGCCGGAGTTCTAAGCCCACGAAGTGGGCGACAGCATAAAGCCCAGTGTGAAGCGAAGCGTAACGCTGGGTGGAAACGCAAAGCGTAACGCTGGGTGGAAACGCAAAGCGTAACGCTGGGTGGAAACGCAAAGCGATAGAGCAAGCCCACGAAGTGGGCGATAGACAAATGGTATGCAAAATCTATCGCCCGTTTCACGGGCTTAGAAATTCTTAGCGGCGCGTTTACCCTGCGCTCACGCACAGGGCTTTATGCTATCGCCTGCTCCGCAGGCTGGAAGTGGAGTTCCAGCCACAAGCAGAATTGCAGAAATTCTCGAACGGTTGCCTGCTCCGCAGGCTGGAAGTGGAGTTACAAATATGGCTGCTGCATTGGAACAACTCACGCACACGGAGAGCAAACACGAAGCTTCGCACGAAGTCGTCTCGGCGTTGCGCCAACCTTTAATCGAAGGCGACAAGAGCTATGGCGAAGTCACCGAAGACATCTGCAGCCTGCTCGATAAAAAACCCGGCGTCGGTTGGTGGATAGCCTTCCTCTCGTCCTTCGTGGTGATGAGCGCCGGGGTCGTCGCCACCGCGCACACCATCAACACAGGCATAGGCACTTGGGGATTGAATAAAACCGTCGGCTGGGCTTTCGACATCACCAACTTCGTCTTCTGGATAGGCATAGGTCACGCAGGGACTTTCATCTCGGCGGTGCTTTTTTTGTTCAATCAAAAATGGCGCACCTCGGTGAATCGTTCGGCGGAAGCGATGACTTTGTTTGCGGTGATGTGCGCCGGAATTTTTCCGGTGATTCACATGGGCAGACCTTGGTTGTTTTATTGGATATTGCCCTATCCGAATCAGCGCGGCTCGTTGTGGGTCAACTTTCGTTCGCCCTTGGTGTGGGACTTCTTCGCGATTTCGACGTACTTCATCATCTCTGCGGTCTTCTGGTATTTGGGCTTGATTCCCGATTTGGCGACGGCGCGTGATCGCACGATTTCAAAATTCCGACGCGGACTTTACAAGGTGATGAGCCTCGGTTGGAACGGCTCGAATCGTACCTGGTCGCGTTACGAAACGGTGTATCTAGTGTTGGCGGCGCTGGCGACCCCTTTGGTGCTTTCGGTTCACAGCATCGTCAGTTTCGATTTCGCAACCTCTGTGATACCGGGCTGGCATTCAACCATCTTTCCGCCGTACTTTGTTGCCGGAGCGGTCTTCTCAGGCTTTGCTATGGTGATGACGCTGATGATTGCTGTGAGAAAATTGCTGCGCCTGGAAAATTACATCACCGTGCAACATCTGGAGAATATGTGCAAAGTCACTTTGTTGACCGGCTCGATAGTCTCTCTGGCTTATCTCACAGAAATTTTCATAGGGTTTTACAGCGGCAATCCTAATGAATCATTTGTCATCATCAACCGTTCTCTGGGATCGTATGCCTGGGCTTTTTGGACGATGGTGACGTGCAACGCCATCGTGCCGCAGCTCTTTTGGTCGAAACGCATACGCACTTCGATTCCGGCTATTTTCGTGCTTTCGATTCTGGTCAACGTAGGGATGTGGTTCGAGCGTTTCGTTATTATCGTCACCTCGCTGCACCGCGATTTTCTGCCCTCAAGTTGGGCGAGTTACACGCCGACGCTTACCGAGGTGACGATTATGTTTGGCAGCTTTGGAATGTTCTTCACTTTTTTCCTGCTGTTTCTGCGGCTCTTTCCGGTCATCTCGATGAGTGAAATCAAGGGGGTAGTGCATTATGCTCGCCGTTAAAAATACCATCAACGTGCGCTACATCGCTGTCTATTTCAAACGTCAAGAGGATTTGAAAGAGGCAGCGATTGAAGCGCGAGAATCGGGCTTTGAGATTCACGACGCCTTCACCCCTTTTCCGGTTCACGGCTTGGATCAAGCCATCGGTTTGAAGCGGTCAAAATTGACTTGGATAGCCTTCATAGCCGGAGCCGTAGGGCTGACCTTTGGCTTGGGTTTGCAGGTCTGGACTTCGGCTTACGATTGGCCCCTGAACGTCGGCGGCAAGCCCTTCAATTCGTTTCCGCTATTCATCCCCGTGACCTTCGAGTTGATGGTTTTGTTTTCGGGTTTGATAGCCATTGGCGTTTTGTTAGTTAGAAATCGTCTGTGGTTGTTCAGCAAAAAATTGACCTTTGATCGCGTCACCGACGACCGTTTCGTGTTGGTCTTGAAACAAGCCGATGCCGCATTCGATATGCGAAAAGCGTTAAAAATATTCAATAAACACGGGGCGATTCGCGTCATTGAAGGAGATCAATTCGTATGAGAAAAACACTCACATGGTTGGCAGTCATGCTTTTGCCGCTAGTCGTATGCGGCGGCATTTATTTATTGGGTCGTGAGGTGACGGTGCGAAATCGCGAGTGGACTACGCAGATGCAATATTCGCCTGCTTATCTTTCGCAGACCACAAATCCGGTGTTGCCGAATCACATGACCGGGCAGATGCCCATTGCCGGAACTATCGCTAGAGGCTATCAACCTTTTCATTACGGCGCGAGTGAAAACGAAGCGGCAAGAGCCGGACGCGAGTTGAAAAACCCCTTTGCGGCGACGGTGGAAAATCTGGCGCGTGGGCAGTACGTCTTTGCAAATTATTGCGCGGTGTGTCACGGCGCGAGTGGCGGCGGTGACGGCGCGATTATTCCCAAGTATCCGAACCCGCCTTCATACAAAACCGAAACTTCAAAGAATGTGCCAGACGGCGCGATGTTTCATGCGATTACCTTGGGGCGCAAAGATATGCCCGCGCACGCCGCGCAAGTCGGCGTTGATGACCGTTGGAAAGTGATTCTTTACATACGCCAATTGCAGGGGAAGTAAAAGTTTGAAATAGAAGTTTGGAGTACCGCCTGATGATCTTTGAAGAATGAATCGGACAAGCCCACGAAGGTGGGCGTAAGCATTTAGCCCAAGGTGAAGCATAGCGAACCTTGGGTAGCGAACGAACCAGATATCCGAGCCTGCGAAGCGGGCGATAGACCATCGGCTATCGCCCGCTTCGCAGGCTCGGAAGTCCTGCAACCACCGCCTACCCCGCTCTGACGAACGGGGCTTTATGCTGGCACCCGCTTCGCGGGCTATTGTCGGATTATTTTTCAAAAAACCTTCAGGCGGTACTCCAAACCTTTTCTCGGAGTAATCATGATGATGCCAAACAATTCTTTTATAGCAGAGCGCGAACGAAAAATTTTGACCATCGGGCTAGGGGTTGGCGCAACGGGTTTGCTCATAGGCATTCTTGCAAACAGCTCGCGCTTGTGGGCGGGAGTCTTGCTCAACGTTTTTTATTTTTTGACGCTGGCGCTTGGCGCGATGGTCTTTTTAAGTATCTATCATGTGTCAAATGCCGGATGGAGCGCGGTCATTCGTCGCATCCCCGAAGCCTTGATGAATTACCTGCCGTTTGGCGCAATCGCTATGCTGACCATTTTTTTTGGCAGGCACACGCTTTATGAATGGACGCATCTTTCAAGGGCAGGAGCAAGCGCCGGTTTGCAAATGAAACTGGCATTTTTGAACACGCCGTTTTTCTTTGCGCGAATGTTTGTGGCGCTGGCTCTATGGGTTTTCTTCGCCTGGTTCATGGTCAGAGAATCGCGTCAACAAGACGAAGACGGAGCGCCTGAACACGCAACGCGAAGTAAGAAGTTATCAGCGATTTTTCTAGCGGTGTTCGCGGTGACTTTTTCGTTGGCAAGCTTCGATTGGCTGATGTCGCTGGAGCCGGAATTTTACAGCACGATTTATGCCTTCTACTGTTTTTCAGGATTGTTTCTAAGTGGCGTAGCGGCAATTACCATTGTCGCCATCTTGCTGCGTCGTCGCGGTTGGTTGCCACAACTCAATGAAGACCACTTGCACAACTTGGGCAAACTGGTCTTTGCCTTTTCGACCTTTTGGGCATACCTCTGGTTGTCGCAATACCTGTTGATCTATTACGCCAACATTCCCGAAGAGACGGTCTATTACCTACGCCGAACACAGACCGGCGGCTGGAAATTTCTCTTCCTGCTCAACCTGTTTTTGAATTGGCTGTTGCCGTTCGCGCTGTTGATTTCGCGCCGCGCCAAACGCAGCGAAAGCTTGTTGTTGTGGGCTTGCGCGATTGTCTTGATAGGTCATTGGGTGGATTTGTACGTCATGATTTTTCCTGCTCTAGGGCTTTCCGCGTTGCCTAATTATGTTGACCTTGCTTTGGTAATTGGCTTCGCGGCGCTCTTTGTTTGGGCGTTCCTCGATGGACTAAAAAAAGCTGCGATGCTGCCCAAACACGACCCCTATTTATCGGAGAGTCTGGCGCTGCATTCTTATGAAACGCCCGAAGAACACCTGGTGTGGGACGCGCAGGCTTATCGCGCTCTGGCGCTTTCAACCATAGGTTTCGCCGTCACCTTTGCGGTCTGGGGATTGATGGGGTCGCTGGCTCCGCGCTTTCGCGAGATGTACAACCTGACGCCTTGGCAAACTTCCATGCTGATAGCCGTGCCTGTGCTGTTAGGCTCACTTGGGCGTTTGCCTTTAGGGATTTTGGCGGACAAATTCGGTGGGCGCAAAGTCTTCGGCTTGCTGTTGTGCTTCTGCTTGCTTCCGGCAATCGGCGCGAGTTTCAGCAACTCTTACACCTCGCTCATTGCTTGGGGTTTTTTATTAGGCTTTGCCGGAATGAGTTTTTCGGTAGGCGTGTCGTTCACCTCGAAATGGTTTCCGGCGCATCAACAAGGCATCGCGCTTGGGGTTTACGGCATGGGCAACATAGGGCAATCCATAGCCGTTTTCGGCGCACCCGCTTTGGTTGCGGCAACAGGAAATTGGCGTGTGCCGTTCTGGGTCTTTGGCGCGGCGGCGGGTTTATTCGGCGTAGTGTTTTTGATGTTCGCTCGCAACGCATCTGTGAAAACGCAACCCAAAAAAATTGGCGAGTATTTCGCTATCTTGAAACGTGAGCCGATTGCTTGGGTATTGTCGTTATTCTATTTTCTGACCTTTGGTGGTTTTGTTGCCTTGAGCATTTATTTGCCAACGCTGCTTAAAGATATTTTCGCTTTGACGCTGACCGATGCGGGAGCGCGTGTCGCGGGCTTCGTCATTGTGGCAACGGCGATGCGTCCGTTTGGCGGTGGCTTGGCGGACAGATATGGCGGCGCGTTGGTGTTATTTTTTGTGCTTGCGGGCATAGCGATTTTGGCGCTTGGATTGACTTCTTCAAACATCATTATTTTTACCGCAGGGGCTTTGGGATGCGCGGCTATGCTAGGTGCTGGCAACGGCGCGGTGTTTAAATTAGTGCCGCAATACTTCCCGAAAGAGACCGGCACGATCACCGGATTAGTAGGCGCGGCGGGCGGTCTCGGCGGCTTTTTCCCACCGCTGGTGTTAGGCGTGATTCGTGGACAGACAGGCTCATACACCTTGGGTTTTGTCTTTCTTTCGGGCTTCGCCTTGATGTGTTTCACCGTGAACTATTTTATTTTCCTGCGCCGCAAAGACCAACCTTACGAAGCGGCAACGGCACGATGAGGATGAAAATGGGCTATCAAAAATTACCCTTATAGCGAATTTCATTTGCCCACGACCACGACACCTTGTTGAGAGGCGGTCTCCGACCGCCTCTCAACAAATCGCCCACATCTGCAAGCCGCTATAGTGGAAACTCGACTGGGAGCGTTATCCGGCGAGCGCAGCATCTCGCTGCCAGATTGCGCCAAGCAAATAATTGATGACATCTTTAGCGGAGTAAGTGGTCTTACCGGAACTCAGAAATTGCCAGACATTCGTGAGGTCGTCGCCACTGGTCACCAGTGGCGGCTCAAGATAGTCGTTCTTGCGGCGTTGTGGGAAACCCGCTGTTGCTGCGAGGCTATTACATAAACACCGCTTGCCGGTAGTCTCTGCGATTTGTCCGCCTTTTTTCAAATACATCTCGACAGGTTCCGCCGGACAACGATAACCCAAGGTGCCGTCGGGGCGTTTGAACAGTGCGCGAAGAAAGCCCAGGTCGCAGACGCGAGGACGCGCTTCATAAATTCCCTGCTCTGACAAAGTACCTTCCAGTTGCGCGACTTTGAAAGGAAAGCCGGTCGGCGAGGCGTTGAAACTGGTGCTGACCTTTGCCTTCTGGTGAAGCGCCTGGGCGAGCAAGCGCGTTTTCAATTCCGGCTCCAGTCCTGATTCGTGGCACAGGGCAAAGGCTGTTCCTACTTGAATGCCTGTTGCCCCGGCGTCCAAAGCTTTCTGTAATTGCTCTGGATGCCCATACCCTCCCGCCAACCAGAAAGGCAAGCCCAACTGCCGAATTTTTTCTAACTCCACCACATCTTTGTCGCTGTAAATTGGTTCGCTTTGCTCATTGAGTTTTAATGCGCCACGCGGCGGCGCATTGTGTCCGCCAGCCCTGTGACCTTCGATTACGAAACCATCCACCTTGCCTTCGCTGCGTTTGAGCAGAGCTTGCGCCAACGCCGTCGAAGCGATAATCGGCAGAAAACGCGGACGCTTGAGTTCTCCTATGACGGCGGCAATATTAGAGAAAATCTGCGGCGGGTCGAAATGAATATCGTAGGTGTCGTCGTGGTTTGCGCCCAAAACATTGAGGCGATATTTCGTCGGGCGGTGGCTTGCCAGTTGGTTCAATATCCCGGCAATCTGCGTGGGAATGCCCGCGCCCATCAAGACGAAATCCACACCAGCGAGCATCGCTCCATAAAGCGACGCCAGGTTTGGCATCTGCACTTTTTCAAGCAGGTTGATGCCAACCAAACCTCTATGATTTTCTTTGGCAAGAAAGACCTCGACAAAATTAGCGATGACCGTCAGTTGATCGAGAACCTTCGGGGGACGGATGCTATAAACCGGCGGGGTTTTGTAGGCTTGCTGCGGCGCTTTTCCTTTGGCAATAAAATAACGCTGCAAAATATTTTGCACCGCTTCAGGAATAGGGAAATGGTTCAAGGCGCGGCGTATGTGTCCGGCAAAGTCGCCGTCCATCAAGCGACTGATTAACACGCGACTCAATCCGGTTCCCGAAACCACGCCCAACTGCCCCAATTGCGAAACCGCTTTCGCCAATCGCCAATCCGAAATCGCTACGCCCATGCCGCCTTGAATAATCATCGGCAAATTCATGTTCAACTCCTGCATTTCTGATGCGCCGTGCAGACCACCTCTCTAACCGATTAGCTTGCGATGACCACGATTATTCTTGGCTCTGTCACTCTTGTAGAGAGCCCCGCGAAGTGCTTTACCCAAAAACTTGAGACGCCCGCAAACCGAAAACTAAAAACAGCATGAAGACCAGCGTGTAGCCGACTTCCGCTATGCCTATGCGTTTGAGGTTTAAGCGTTGTTCTTCCAGCCTCATTGCCGAAAAGGCGCGCCCGATGACCGGCACAAACGCCAGCAAAACAAGCAGCGAAAACCCGCCGCGCCAGACCAATAGGCTGATGCCTATAAGCAACGCTGCGTGATACCCAGCGCATTGCCAGGTGAGTTGACTGGCATTCGATTTTTTGATTGAGCGACTGACGCGCATCTTGATATAAAAAACCGCGCTGCTGAAATAGAGCAGATTCAACATCCATAAACACAAAGCGCGCTGATCGAATTGTCCAAGGGCTACATAATACGCGGCGGGTGCAGTCAAGGTCAGACTCAAGACGCCAAGAAACTCACCGATGAATTGTCTCTCAAGGCGCTTGGCGGTCAGGTACGTATGCAGACCGAGCAACACCAATAAGAGCGCCCCGATGGTCAACAGATGCCAGCGTCTGTAGGAAAATAATAGGAGGGCGCAAGCAGGTGCAGCGATGAAGGCATAAATCATTAACCAGGTGCGCGCCTGTTGAAGTTGATCTTTGCGAGTCGCTTGGGCGCTATAAAAACGCGCCAGCGTGGCAAGCGGTTCGTGGGCTAAAAAAGCCAGAGTTACGACCACCACGAATAACAAGGCAGGTATTTCAAAACGACCTGCGAAAAGCAGAGCAATCAACAAAGGAGCGTAGAGCATTGCCCACGCCCCGTGTTCTTTTGGAATGGGCGGTTGCCGTTTCAAGATTTTTCCCTCCGTTTGATGTTGAGTTTTCCGGCATCCTCATGAAACCCTGAATTCAAACGCAGGGCGATGACTATTGTCACGCCATAGAATCGCGCCGATTGAATCATTCAAAGATGGATTACTTCGGCACGCCGTGACCATCGGCGCTGCCAGCAAATTGCAACTCCTGCACCTCCGGCAAATCATAAGGCGATTTGCGGTTCGATAGCGTCACCGTAAATTTGTTGGCTGTCTGACGCTCCTGGTGCTGACAATGAAACGACACCACCAGGTCATTGGCTTGCCCGTCTTTGAAACCATAAACATAGAGACAGGGGAAACCCTCGGCCATACGCGCTTCATCGTGAACCACGCGATAGCGCCCTTTCAATAAAACATTGACCAGTTTAACGGTATCCGGAAATTCCACCACCGCTTCATCGCGGCGCACCGTTTCGGCGCGTCCAGATAGCGGCAAGGTGCTGGCAAAACCCATCATCGCCAGTATCAAAAAAGCCAAGATAAATCGTTTCATAATTATTCCTCCATCGCTGTCGGCATCGCCGATGCAGATAAACTTGCTTCCACTGCCACTAGCGGACTTGTGTGTCCTTTTATATTTTTGCGCCTTGCATAAAGGATCAGCAATAATGCCGATTCATCATTTTTCTGATGCCAACGCTTACGTCGTGCGGCCACGGACGCTAACCGGTTGGGCAAACGGTTGCCGATATAAACGGGAATCTTGGTTTCCCTCCTGCCGCTCTATCGCTGCAAGCAGGGCTTAGGCTATTATCAGTTGTTCGTGCGGGGCAGCCGCAAGAAATCATCCCAAACAGAGAGAAGATTATGAGCAAAAAATATAAGAGCCTGGAAACCAAATTGATTCACGCCGGAGAACCCCATCCGCGCATCAACGGCGCGGTTGCCTTGCCGATTTTTCAATCGGCGACGTTTGAATACAGCGGTGAAGCCAGTTATCACGACATCAAATACATACGCCTGAACAACACGCCTAATCATGTAGCGCTGCATGAAAAACTGGCGGCGCTGGAAAACGCTGCCGCCGCTGTAGTCACCGCCAGCGGCATGGCGGCAATCTCTACGGCTTTGTTTACCGTCTTGTCGGCGGGCGATCACATCTTGATGCAGGACTGTCTGTATGGCGGCACGCATGATTTAGTGACCAAAGACTTCCAGGATTTCGGGCTGGCTTATACCTTCATCAAAGGCGATGATCCGGCGAGTTGGTCGGCGCAGATCCAAGAGAACACCAAAGCGATTTATGTCGAAGCCCTGACCAATCCTTTGCTACAAGTCGCCGACCTCAAAGCCGTCGCCGGGTTTGCCAAAGCGCACGGCTTGGTTTCCATGATTGACAATACTTTTGCCAGCCCGGTGAATTTTCGCCCCGCCGAATGGGGCTTTGATCTTTCCTTGCACAGTGCCACCAAATATTTGAACGGGCATTCGGACATCGTTGCAGGCGCGGTGATCGGGCGCGCCGAATGGATTGAAAAGATTCGCCACAAGCTGAATCACTTGGGCGGCTCGCTTGATCCGCACGCCGCTTTTCTGTTGCATCGCGGTTTGAAAACGCTGGCGCTGCGGGTCGCTAAAAATAACGAAAACGCCCTGCAACTGGCGCAATTTTTAGCTGCCCATCCGGCAGTCGCCAACGTCTATTATGCAGGCTTGGAGAGCAGTGAATCGTATGCACGCGCTTGCGAACTCTTCGAAGGCTTTGGCGGCGTTCTGAGTTTTGAACTCAAAGGCGATGTGGCCCAAGCCGAAGCCTTTATGCAGAAGGTACAGTTGCCGATTATCGCGCCGAGCCTGGGCGGCGTCGAAACCTTGATGACACGCCCTGCCACCACTTCGCACGCCGGTATGTCTGCCGCAGATCGCCAGCAGTCCGGTATCACTGACACCTTGATTCGCGTCTCGGTTGGCATAGAAGCCACAGAAGATTTAATCGAAGATTTCCGTCAGGCGTTAGAGGATTAAGTTTTGCAACCTGAAAAAAGCGAATGGCAGCTTGGCATTTTTAAGCTGCCATTCGCAAAACCTCGGTGTCGCCGCTGGCTATTCAATTTTCATGCGGCGCGCTTGTATGCTGCCGCTGATCGAGACGATGAGATTGCCATCAAGATCAAGAATCTTGCCGGTGTCCCGCGACGTGAAGGTATCCGCGCCGGTCAAAGTGATGTTTGATTTGACGACGAGCGCGCCGTTAGTGGTGAAAATGTCGTCGAAGGTAAATTGCTTCCAGGTGACGACGAAGGTATTCGCACCGGTTTTTTCCCACACGCCATGACCGGGATTGCCTAGACCGGGAATCGGCGGACCGACGGAAGAAAACAGCGCGATGCCGTCCGAGGTGAAGGTGTAGAGACCCGGAAACGATGGCGCGCCCGGTTCATCCGGAGTGATTGTCAGCAGCCAGGTTCCGGTGATGGTCTTGGCTTTAGCGTTCAAAAGTTGCTCGCCGGTTGACTTCAAATCCAATTGCGGATCGGCGGTTGACTTCAATTGCGCTTGGGCGTTGGTTATGACCGACAGTAAGCCAATCAGCATGAGGGTTGCGATAATTTTTTTCATACTCATCAGGATTCTCCTTGCATGGTCAGGTTGAAAAAGTTTCTGTTCATAGGGAACTTCCTTTTCGTCTATTTCAGTAATGAGTTCAGGCACATGAAGACCGCGCCATTGGCACGTTCAAGCAAATGCAGGTGCGGGGTTGAGTGGATGGCTTCTCGACTTACGCCGACCACCACCGCATCTTCAACGCGCAGCAGCCCAGTGAAGTCTTGGCACTGGGCGCACCAACTGCGAAGCAGTGCGCCATCGAAACGCACCCGCACAACTTCATGCGTTTCAATGTGAATGGTGGTGATTTTGCCGGTCATCATGTACCTCTACGATAGTTGCCAGGTGCAGCGCCACGAGCCGAGGGCAGAGATTAGCGGTCGCCAAACGACGGTCCGGCAATCCGTCAACTGCCAGATTGTCGTATCGCCAACGTCACTCGTTCACTACGCGGCAGAGCATAAAGGCAAGGGCGGGTTAAAGTCCTTTGGAAAAACTTGGAAAGTTCTTAGGAAAAGCTTGGATTCGTTATGAGCCTGCAAACAAAGCATTTTTATGAATTCGGCGGCTTTCGCTTAGACCCTTCGGAGCGCGTTTTATTATGCGATGACCAACCCTTGGCGCTGGCTCCAAAGGTTTTCGATACGCTGTTGATATTGGTGGAAAACCACGGTCACATCGTTGAACGCGAGGCTTTGATGAATCGCGTGTGGGCTGATAGTTTTGTCGAAGAAGGCAATTTGACCTACACCATTTCCATCCTCAGAAAGATACTGGCCGCAACTCCTGAGGGCGCGAACTGCATCGAGACCGTACCCAAACGCGGCTATCGTTTCAAAGCCCTCGTCCAGAAAATCGAAGACCGCCCGACCCGCATCGTCTTTGAAAAACACACCGTCGCCAACGTAACCATTGCCGAGAGCGAAGACAACGACAGCGCGAGGCCAATGATAAATCTTGCGACAACGCTCGCCGCGCCGCTGCTCGCTGCGACCACGCCGGAGAAAAATTTCTCGCGCCGACGCTGGCTTGCTGTCGCCGCGTTGCTCACCGTAAGCGCTCTCTGCATCGCTGTCTGGCTGATCCTCAAACCACCGCCGAAAACCGATGGCGCGATTAAAACCATCGCTGTCCTGCCTTTCAAAGTCGTAGGCGCAGAAAATCATGATGACTACTTGGAACTCGGTATGGCCGATGCGCTAATTACGCATCTCAGCAATGCGCGGCAAATTTTCGTGCGCCCGACCAGCGCCGTGCATCGCTATCTGGAACAAGCGCCCACCCCGGCTACAGTGGGGCGCGAATTACAGGTCGAAGCGGTGCTTGAAGGCAGCGTGCAAAAAATTGATGACCGCATACGCATCACCGTGCGCTTGCTCAAGGTACAAGACCAACAGCCGCTGTGGGGCGCGACCTTCGATGAGAAATTCACCAGTATTTTCGCCGTGCAGGATTCGATTGCTCAACAGGTGACACGCGCTTTAGAGGTGCAGCTTTCGGCAGATGAAAAGCGCCGCTTTGTCCGCCGCTACACCGACAACCCGGAAGCTTATCAAGCCTATTTGCGTGGGCGATTTTATTGGAGCAAATGGAGCCGCGAGTCTTTGCAGAAAGCCATCGAAAGTTTTAAGCAGGCACTGGCAATAGATGCGAAATACGCGCTCGCTTACACCGGCATAGCCGATTCGTATGCCGTCATGGGTTATCTCAATTTTTTGCCGCCAACCGAAGCCTACCCGAAAAGCAAAGAGGCGGCGTTGCAGGCTGTGGAACTCGACAACAGCATAGGCGAAGCTTATTCGGCATTGGCCGAAAGCAAATTATTTTACGACAGAAATTTTGTCGAAGCCGAACAAGAGATTCGCCGTGCGCTCGAACTCAATCCGAATGATACCAAGACCCATAATCTATACGGCGCGCTGTTGTTGGCAACGGGCAGATTTGCCGAAGCGCTTGCGGCAAGAAAGCGCGCTCTGGAAATTGATCCGGTCAATCCGTTTATGGTCAACGCCGTCGGCTGGGTCTATTTTTACCAACGCAACTATGACGACGCCATCGAGTGGTATCGCCAAGCGCTGGCATTAGACCCGAACTTTACCCTCGCGCATCAGGATTTAGGCAATGCCTATTATCAAAAAGGAATGCACGCCGAAGCCATAGACGAATTCCTGAAAAGCAAAACGCTTTCAGGCGCAAGCCCACAAGAGACCGAAGCGCTGCGGCAGGTTTTTCATTCGTCGGGCGCGTCGGGCTATTGGCAAAAAGAATTGGCGCGGGCAACTGAACAGATGCAAAGTGGGCGCGTCAACAGTTGGCGAATGGCGAGGATTTATACGGAATTGAACAACGCTGAGGCTGCCTTCGCGTGGTTGGAAAAAGCGCTTGCCGAGCGTAGCGGGTTGATCATTTTTCTCAACGTCGTGCCGTTCTTTGACAGGCTGCACGGCGACCCGCGCTTTGCCGACCTGGCGCGGCGCGTTGGACTGACGCCGTGAATTTCAGTATCTTGAGCAGGTATGACAACCAACATAAAGGCAAATATGAACGGCAACCTCTGTCTGATTACCGGCGCGAATACGGGCATAGGAAAAGTGGCGGCGCGAAGACTCGCCGAAATGGGCGCAAACGTGGTGATGGTCTGTCGCAATCGGCACAAGGGCGAAGCCGCGCTTCAGGAAATTAAAACCACAAGCGGCAATCAACATATTGAATTGATGATTGCCGATTTATCTTCGCAAGCCGAGATTCATAAACTCGCCGATCAGTTCAAAGCCAAATATCATCGGCTCGATGTTCTGCTCAACAACGCTGGCGTCTATATTCCCAAACGCACGCTCACCGTTGATGGTTTAGAGACGACGTTCGCGGTCAACCATCTGGCCTATTTTCTGCTGACCAATTTATTGCTTGAGGTGTTGCAACAAAGCGCCCCGTCGCGCATCGTCAATGTATCAAGTGCGGCGCACCAATACGGCAAGGTGGAATTCGACAACCTGCAAGGCGAGCGCCTGTACAAAGGCATTCCGGCCTACAGCAATTCAAAATTGGAGAACATCTTGTTCACCCGCGAACTGGCGCGCCGCCTCGCTGGCACACCGGTCACGGCCAACGCCTTGCACCCCGGCGCAGTCGCCACCGGCATCTTTCGCAATACCCTCAAACCAATTGAATGGTTAATCAAACTATTCACCATGAGTCCCGAAAAAGGCGCGCTGACTTCGGTTTATCTGGCAACCTCGCAGGAAGTCGCAGGCATCACCGGAAAGTATTTCGAGAAGCAACAGGAGAAAGCCCCTTCGCACGCCGCGCAGGACGACGAAACGGCGCGCAGGCTTTGGCAGGTCAGCGAACAATTGACCGGCTTGAATTCGTGAGCCGATAAATTTTTTCACCAACGCTTTGTCGAATTACCGAACGCTGCATTGAAGCAGTTCCCGTCCCTGTGCTTGAAATCGTGGTAGCCAACTCGCGCACTTCATCCATCCCTGATCCGCAGCACCTGTCTAATCCGCTGGGAATCTGCATAAAAATCCTTGATAATTGGCTATCCGCAGAATTTTTGACTGCGACTTGAAACCATAAGGAACTGATGATGACAAAAAAAATCTTTTTACTGTTGTTGCTCTTGGCAATGCTGACGGCTTCGGTCTTCGCCGACAAACGCGCCTTCACCATTGAAGACCTCTACCGCATCAAGGCACTTGCCGACATTCAATTTTCGCCCGACGGAAAAACCATTCTCTATTCTGTAGGCGTGACGGATCTCCCTCGCGCCAAACGCGCCGCAAGCGTCTGGTTGATGGACGCCGACGGCAAAAACGCGCACCAGATTATCGCCAGCGGCGCGTTCTCTCCGGCCTTCACCCCCGATGGCAAATGGATCTCTTTTCTCAGCGCCAAAGATGGCCACGTCAATCTGTGGGCGATGCCGGTGACGGGCGGCGAGTGGAAACAACTCACCAAATTATCCACAGGCGTTGCTGATGTCGTGTGGTCCAACGATGGCAAGATGGCGGCCTTCGCGTCGGACGTTTTTCCCGAATGCAACGGCGACGACGCCTGCAACAAACGCATAGCCGAGCGTTGGGAAAAAGGGCCGCTGCGCGCTCACTTGGCCGACTCGCTGTTGTATCGTCACTGGACGGATTGGAAAGACGGCAAACGCACGCACGTCTTCGTCGCCAATATTGAAACCGGCGCGGTGCGCGATGTGACGCCGGGCGATTTCGATGCGCCGCCTTTTCAACTTGGCGGCCCTGTGCAGTATGGCTTTTCGCCGGATGGCAAAGAACTGGTCTATGTTTCCAATCACGACCCGCATCCCGAATCGTCAACCAACAATGATTTGTGGTTGTTGTCGTTGACCGACCCAAACGCCAAACCACGCAACATCACTGCGGCCAATCTTTCTTATGATGGCAGCCCGAAATATTCGCCCGACGGTCGCTACATCGCTTATCGTATGCAGAAGATTCCGGGTTATGAATCCGATCTCTTTCGCCTGGCGCTTTATGACCGCGCCACTGGCAAGAGCGAAGTGTTGACCGAAAGCTATCGCAATTGGGTCGAGGATTACGAATGGGCAAGCGATGCGAAATCCCTATATTTTACGGGGCCTTTGAAGGGTGAGCAGCCGATTCATAAGGTTGACATCGCGACGAAAAAAATCTCGCTCCTGGTGCGCGACAAAACCATAGACGCTTTCGCCATCAGCGAAGACAACCGGCACTTGATTTATCTGCGCCGTTCGACGGGCGACCCTGTAGAACTTTTCAGCGTCAATATTGAAGGCGACAAAACTTCTGCGCCGACGAAACTGACAAACCTCAACGAAGCGATTGCCAGCGAAGTTGACATACGCCCCGCCGAGCAGTTGTGGATTACCGGCGCGGGCGGCGCGAAGATTCAGACCTTCATCGTCAAGCCGCACAACTTTGACCCGAACAAAAAATATCCGTTGATTTTGAATGTTCACGGCGGCCCGCAATCGCAATGGTCGGACGCGCTCCGTGGCGATTGGCAAATCTATCCCGGCGCGGGCTATGTCGTAGCGTTTTGCAATCCGCATGGTTCAACCGGCTACGGGCAGGACTTCACGGCGGAGATTTCCGGCGATTGGGCGGGGATGGTCTTTGAAGATTTGATGAAGGTGAGCGATGAACTGGAGAAGCTGCCCTATGTGGACAAAAACCGTATGGGCGCGATGGGCTGGTCTTATGGCGGTTATATGATGGACTGGTTTGAAGGCCACACGACGCGGTTCAAAGCCATCGCTTCGATGATGGGCTTATATGATTTGTCTTCGTTTTACGGCGCGACCGAAGAGTTATGGTTTCCCGAATGGGACTTAAAAGGCCAGCCGTGGAATTCAAAGTTATATGAAACTTTGTCGCCATCAAGTTATGCAAAGAATTTCAAAACGCCTTGCCTGGTGATTTCCGGCGAGCGCGATTATCGTGTGCCTTATACGCAGGCGCTGCATTTTTACACAGACTTGCAGAAGATGAAGGTGCCGTCGCGTTTGCTGATTTACGCGAACGCCGGACATTGGCCAAGCGCGTATGAAATGGCGTTGTACTACACGGCGCATCTGGAGTGGTTCCATAAATATCTAGGCGGCGACGCGCCCCCTTGGACAACCGAGCAGTTTGTACGCAACGGCGTCTTTGACCGCGAAACCGGCAAACGCTTTGACGATGCGGCAAACGCTAAGTCAGCAACTCTGAGGCCGAATCAGGAGAAGTGAACCGGAATATTGATGTGCCATGATTTTGATGCCTCGCAAAATCATGGCACAGATGAATTTTGGGTAGTGGAGCAAGGAGGAGAGCGGGAGTTGGCTGATAGCGAAAGACATCTTGATATTTAGAGCGTCTCGCATAAATGGGTTTTCTGTCCATATATTGTGTGCGATGGTTAAATCATCCACAACATATGGATTGTCTTGGGAATTCTACGAGACGCTCTAATGTAGTAAACGAGGAAATCAATATGAGGCTCAATCAAGTCACGGTTCGCGTCACCGATATTGATCAGGCGGTCAAGTTTTACCGAGGGCTGGGCTTGATTCAAATCGTCGGTGGCACCAATCATTACGCCAGGTTTTTATGCCCCGCAGGCGACTCCACCTTTTCGATTGAGAAGATGAATTTCGGCGAACCGCATTCCACCACAACCGTCTATTTCGAGTGCGACAATCTCGATGACAAAGTTAGCGAGTTGAAAGCCAGTTGAAAGCCAGCGGCTATGTCTTTGAACAAGACCCGCAAGATCAGAGTTGGTTGTGGCGCGAAGCCTATTTGCAAGACCCTGATGGCAACACCATCTGTCTGTTTTACGCCGGAGAAAATCGCATCAACCCGCCGTGGCGCTTGCCGGAATCACTTGGTTGAGGGCGGTCGTTTCTCGTCTTTTGCCTGACCCGCGAGAGAAAATAATCAGCGGCCTTTGCGATTTACCTTCCAATCGAAGCGCGATTCGTGGTTATATTACTGTGGACGTTGATGCGCGATGCTGGTTGGCGATGCTTTACCGATGTTTTGCGAAGTCACTGCGAGTTCGATGAATCATAGAAATGTCATGCTGCCGCTTATTGCTCCTCATCTTCCCATCTTTTCGGAGGACTCATGGAACTACAGAACGCAGCATTTTTTCTGTTGGCCAGTTTGGGCTGGCTACTCTTCAGTTATCTTTTCATCTCGATAGGCGAGCATCAAATTCATAAACATTTCATGCATCGCAAGCGCCTGTTCAATGCCCTTTATAAAATTTTCCCGTACCTGGTATCAGTTTTTGAAGCGCACGCGGTGCGTCATCATGCCCGTTGGTACAAGGAATTCGATTACGAGCCGGATGATTACGGACGCCAGGAAAATCTCGACATCAAAGTAACCGAGACCGTGGTGATGACCATCAGCACCGCACCGCTCTGGGTGTGGATGTTTTTCGTTTCGATCTCCGGCGGCTGTATTTTTCTGGCAGCCATCATCATTCACAACCGTTTGTGGAACGTGCTGCATCGCCAGATGCACATTCCGCAAAATGTCTTCTTCAAAGATTGGGCGTTGTTTCGCTACCTGGCGCGAAATCATTTCATGCACCATCGCAAGAGCAATAAAAATTACAACGTCGTTTTGCCGCTGGCCGATTTTCTGTTTCGCACCAAAGCGCAGCCGACCCAAGCCGACATACGCGAAATGTTGCGGCTCGGTTATCTGCAGCCGACATCCGACCGCGTGCAGGAATTGATTGACCGCTGGCGCGAAGCCACCGATATGCAACGCGAACAAGCCGCCGATGCTTCCGCGTAACCAGGCTATGGTTCAACAGCGATCAGCTACTTGGAGCGCTTCACGACGAGCGTGATTTCATCTCAGAAATCGCGCTCGTTTTGTATTTGTGCAAAAAACGGTTTGCGAGTATCTTTTCCCCCACGGATTCACAAGGAGAAGAGCTATGCAGACTACTTATTCGCTGCGCCTGTCCGCACAAAAAATAATCACTCGAATGATTCTGGCGCTCATGATTTGCGCTGTGCTTGCGCCTGTGCCTTCAGCGCAGACGCTCAAACCAGCGCCTACGCATGGGAAACGTGCGCCACGCCTGGTGATTCGCGGCGCGATGGTGGTGGATGGCAACGGCACTCCGGCATCGGGGCCGAAAGACATCGTTATCGAAGGCCATACGATCAGCGAAATCGTCTCGCTTGACCCGGTGGCGCTCAAAGACGGCAAGGCCAAACGTCCGACGGGCGACGCAGAGATTGATGCGACCGGCAAATACGTTCTGCCGGGTTTGATTAATCTGCACGGCCACGTACAGGAAGAGCGCGGCGGATTGCCGCAACCGCTCGATTATTGTTTGAAGATGTGGCTGGCCTGCGGCATTACTACAGTGCGCGATGTCGGCAGCGATACGAAAAAGACGCTTGCCCTGCGCGACAAAAGTTTGCAAGGCGACATCATCGCGCCGCGCTTATTTGTCTATGGCGTCTTCAGCACACCGCCCGTGCCGCGCCACGCCGAGGAAGCGCGCCAGCGAGTGCGCGACTTGAAAGCCTTGGGTTGCGACGGCATCAAGTTTTTCGGCATGGACAGAGACCTCTTTGCGGCCTTTGCCGACGAAGCGCATCAACAGGGACTTCGCATCGCGCATCACGCTGGCGTCGAAGAGACCAATGCCTGGGACGACATCAACTTCGGCACCACCAGCATAGAGCATTGGTACGGCATACCGGATGCCGCTATTGAAAGCGGCAGACAGAATTTTCCTGCCAGTTACAACTACAACAACGAGGTTGACCGCTTTCGTTATGCAGGGCATCTGTGGCGTGAAGCCAATTGGGAACGCTTGCTGAAAGTGCTGGATGGCATGGTGGCGGCGAACGTGGCGTGGGACCCGACCCTCGATATTTACGAGGCGAGCCGCGATTTACAACGGGCGCAATCGAATCCGGCGTTTGCCGAATACCTGCACCCGACCTTGGAAGAATACTTCCGCCCCAATCCGGCCAATCACGGCTCGTATTTTATCGGCTGGACTTCGACTGATGAAACTTTCTGGAAAGAGAATTATCAAATCTGGATGCGTGCGCTGCGCGAGTTTGACCGACGCGGCGGCTTGATTGGCGCAGGCGAAGACGCCGGGTTCATCTATCAGATGTACGGCTTCGGTTTGCTACGCGAACTGGAATTGAAACAGGAAGCCGGATTTCATCCCTTGAAAGTCATACAGCAGGCGACCGGCAACAACGCCAGAATTTTAGGTCAGGAAAATAAACTAGGCCGCGTGCGCGTAGGCTTTGCCGCCGATTTGATTGTCGTCAACGGCAACCCGCTTGAAAATTTGAAAGTCCTTTATCCGACCGGCGTCGAAGCACTCCGCGACGGCAAGACCATACGCACCGGCGGCATCGAATGGACGATTAAAGACGGCATCCCATATTCGGTGCCGACCTTGAAAAGTGAAATCAAAGAGATGGTCGCCAAAGCGCGAGCCGAAAACAAAACCAAAGCGGCAAAATAGCTCAAGATTAAAAATACAATCAGTTTCCCAACCACGAAGACCACCAAGAACACGAAAGTGCTTGAGGGGTTCTATGGCTTCTAGGTCTTCGTGGTGGAGTGATTTCGTGGTTGCTTCTAAAGAGTTGCCCTCGATGACGCGGAAAATCAGTATGCTTGACACGCCGTGTAGCAAGCCCGTATCATTACTGTTTTCGATAAGAGACTATTTTCAGACAGGAGCCAGTACGATAATGAAAGCAGATATTCATCCGAAATATGAGAAGTGCGCGGTGCATTGTGCGTGCGGCGCGCAATGGGAAACCCGTTCGGTCAAACCGGAGATTCGTCTTGAGATTTGCTCGAACTGTCATCCGTTCTTCACCGGCAAACAGAAATTGGTGGACACGGCGGGGCGCGTCGAGCGCTTCAATCGCAAGTACGGTCGCAAAACCACCGAAGCTTAACCTTATTACAACTCAAAATCGGTAGTCGTTCGACGGCTCTCGTTGCTCAATCCTTCATTCAACGGATTTGCAGACGAGGTGCATCCAACGGCTACCGATTTTTTTATTTATTGCTTGACGATTCGCGGTACACTGAAAAGGCGTGGAGGTCACCAACTATGAAAGATGAACAGATCATCGTCGGCGGACAAGCGGTCATCGAAGGCGTGATGATGCGCGCTCCGCATTCTTATGCGGTCGCGGTGCGAAGAGCCGACGGACAAATCGTTGCCAAAGCCGAACGCCTGCCCTCGCTTGCCGAAAAGTATCCGCTGTTGAAAGTCCCTGTGCTGCGCGGCGCTGGCATTTTGATTCACTCCATGATTCTCGGCATCAAAGCCCTGAATTATTCCGCCAACGTAGCCTTTCACGAAGACAACGGCGAAGCGGAAGCCGCCGCAGCCGTCAACGAAACACTGACTGCCGCACCGTCCAACCTCAAAGCCAACGCCACGCTTGCGGTTGCCGCGCAACCTGCGGTCAAAGAAGCCAAGAAGACGACCACGGCGGCAGCGGCAGGCTCTATGGTTTTTGCGATTATCTTCAACGTCTTTTTATTTATCGTGTTGCCGTTGCTTTTGACCAATATGCTGTTCGTTTATTTGGGTGGCGGCACCCTCAACGCGCAATCAGCGAACGGCCATTGGTATGCGGACGCCTGGGCGTGGCTACAAGCGGCGCTGCATCCGGTGCGCCCGTCCATCATGTTCAATCTGGTGGACGGCCTGATTCGCATGACGTTTTTTCTGCTGATGATTACCAGCTTCTCGTTTTTGCGCGACATACGCCGCGTCTTCGAGTATCACGGCGCGGAACACAAGGTCGTGTACAACTGGGAATCAGGCGAAGAGTTGACGGTTGAAAACGCCCGTCGCCAACCGCGCCAGCACCCGCGTTGCGGCACCAGTTTTCTGATGGTCGTGATGCTGGTTTCGATCATCGCCTTTTCGGTAGTGAAATTCGACTCGCTGTTTTTTAATTTTCTGGTGCGCGTTTTATTGATGCCATTGGTGGCAGGCATCTCTTACGAAATCATCCGCGCCTCGGCAAAAAGCAAGCTGCAATGGTTCTTTGCCATCATCACCAGACCCGGCCTCTGGTTGCAGAACATCACCACCAAAGAACCGGACGACGCGCAACTGGAAGTCGCCATCTATTCTTTGAAAGAGGCATTGAAACTGGAACCAACCGTATAGTCCTTAGTCCTTAGTCCCTAGTCCTTAGTTTTGACTTACGCCTTGCGCGCCAGCCGATGCACTAAAGACTCCAAGCCACGGACTAGGGACTAAGGACTAGGGACTAAGGACTAAAGTAATGTTAGATAAACTGGAAGGCATTGAAAAAAAATACGAAGAGTTGACCATGCAGTTAAGCGACCCAGAGTTGCTTGCCGATCAACAGCGTTATACGAAGACCACCAAACAGCACCGCGACCTCGAAGAAATCGTGGCGAAGTACCGGCAGTTTTGCGCTATCGAACAAGGCATCAAAGATTCTAAAGAGATGCTTGAACTCGAAAGCGACGAAGAGATGTTGGAGTTGGCGCGAACCGAGCTTGCCGAATTGGAAGCGAAGCGCGTCCGTGTGGAAGACGACTTAAAAGTTCTGTTGATTCCCAAAGACCCGAACGATGAAAAGAACGTCATCCTCGAAATTCGTGCGGGCACTGGCGGCGACGAAGCGACCTTGTTTGCCGCCGAGATTATGCGTATGTACACGCGCTATGCCGAACGCCAAGGCTGGCGGGTGCAATTGCTAGACGCTTCCGATTCCGGCATTGGCGGTTTGAAAGAAGCCATCTTGCTCATCGAAGGCGACAAGGTGTATTCCAAGTTGAAGCACGAATCGGGCGTCCATCGGGTGCAGCGCGTGCCGCAAACCGAAGCCTCCGGACGCATACACACCTCGGCCATCACCGTCGCCGTGTTGCCCGAAGCCGAAGAAGTGGACATCAAGATTGACCCGAAAGATTTACGCATAGATACCTTTTGCTCATCAGGGCCGGGCGGCCAATCGGTCAACACTACATATTCGGCGGTGCGCTTGACGCACCTACCTACCAACACCGTGGTTTCGATGCAGGACGAAAAATCGCAGATCAAGAATCGTGAAAAAGCCATGCGCGTATTGCGTTCCAGATTGCTGGAAATGGAGCAGGCCAAACAACACGAATCCATCGCCAGCGAGCGTCGTTCTATGGTGGGTTCAGGCGATAGATCGGAAAAGATTCGCACCTATAATTTCAAAGACAACCGCGTCACCGATCATCGCATAGGCTACACCGTGCATCAGTTGGATTTGTTTATGGAAGGCGACATCGGCGATTTACTCAGCGCCTTGTTGGCGCATTATCAAGCCGAAAAACTCAACGCCAGCACCGAAGAAGCCGCCGCCTAAAAATAAGTGGATGATGAACAGGGAACAGCCGACATCGTGTCACTAGCCGCTTCCGCGAATACGGCTAACGGAAGGTTTGTAGCTGCCGATACGCAGTTTCGCGCCAGTCGCTATGGCGGTGCCATGTACCGTTGCGGCTTTGCTGTTGACGTGGCGTTTGACCCTTAATCTTTTCCTTTGTTTACTGCGGTGCAGCGTTGCGTAAGCGGCGGGCGAGTCCCATGCCGACGCCGACGATGGTTTCGCCGGGGTCTAGCGGTCGCGGCCCCTGCACGGTTAATAAATAGCCCGGTGCCGAGGCGACGCCCAGACGAGTCAAGCCGTCTTCTTCGATTAACACGATGTCGCCATCTGCGGCTTCGACGGTATCGGCGAATAAAATCACATCGCCTTCCACAAAGCCTCTCTCCATCCATGAACTGTTGACTTTGACGATTTCATAATCGCCTTCCGGTAATTTCAAAATCCGCACCATGACGTCTTCATCGTCTATGTAAAGTTGCGTCCGTCGGCTGTCATCAGTTTCCACAATATCGTTGTTTTCCATAGCCTTTTTCTTTACCACCTGAAATTCAAATTTCCTTTTCGAGAAGCAGTTATTGAATCGGGTAAAGCGCTGCCTGTCAATCGTGAAACTCGCATCGAGATGGCCAGCAGGTAAATTTGTCGAGTGTGATAAACTAAATTCAAGCTTCCGTTTTGCAGGTCAACGCATCCCGAAATCGCAGCCTCTTCGGGGCTAAATTCAGAGAGCATTTGAGGCACAAAGGTTTATGCGGAATCATCTTTTCGGCGGTCTCTCCGTAACTCAACTGGCGACACGCGCCGGTAAAGAAGCTATGCAGGATAAGGTCTTGGGGTCGGCGGCGGAACTGGCCTATTACTTTCTCTTCGCGCTCTTTCCGATGCTGATTTTTTTAACCAGCCTGGTGGGTTTTATGCCCGACCTGCAAACCAATATTTTGCGCGCTCTGGCCACCGTGCTGCCGAGCGACGCGCTGCGCTTGATTGCCAACACGCTAGAGGATGTTACGGCAAAACGCAGCGGCGGCTTGCTGTCGTTCGGCATCATCGGCACTTTGTGGTCGGCGTCAAGCGGCGTCGTGTCGCTGATGGATTCGCTCAACATCGCTTACGATGTCCGAGAAGGCCGCTCGTTCTGGAAACAGCGCCTCATTTCCATAGCGCTGACCGTGGGCTTGGCGCTGCTCATCATCGTCGGCACCACGCTGATTATGTTCGGCGACCGCTTCAGCGCCTGGCTTGGCGCAGCTTTAGGACACGGCACCACCTTAAAAGTTTTATGGAATGTCGTGGATTATATTTTAGGCCTGTTGATGCTTTTGTTGGGCGTCGAAGCGGTATATTTTTTCGGGCCGAACCTCAAACAGAAATGGGGTTGGACCTCGGTGGGCAGCGTCTTTGCAGTGCTGGCCATCATCATCGGCTCGCTGCTCTTCTCGATTTATCTGCGTTATGCGCCGAGCTACAGCGCCACCTATGGCAGCCTCGGCGCGGTCATTGTCCTGATGCTCTGGCTCTATATCTTCGGGCTGGTGATTCTGTTTGGCGGCGAAATCAATGCCGAAATCGAACACGCTTTGAATCACGAGCCGGTAGAAAAAGAATCCTGCGACGATTGAAAAAAGTAACTAAAGGGGGTCGCGGAAATGGATGTTCTGTCCATATATTGTATGTGATAGTTTAATCATCTACAACATATAGAGGTTTCTGGAACTCTGCGACACGCGCTAGTTACGAAAAAAAACTTGCAGTGTGCGGGAACGGCTAAAAGTTTTTCACGCCGACCGGGTAAGTGGACGCGCCAGCAACTCGACGTTTTCTTCATACAACGCAAAATCGTCTTTGACATTTTCACTCATGGCAAACAGCCACAGCGGGTAAACATCCAGGAGAATGGCCTGCGCGCGATCTAAAAATTTGCGCTTCATACGAATGACTTCATCGGCCTTGAAGTATTCGCCGACCGAAAAACTTTCCAGATTGACCCAGCGCCTGGCCGTTTTCGGCAGCGGCCATTTTTGCACCTCGGTGCTTTCGCCATCGGTCAACTCAAAATACTTTTCGGCAATCTGTCGTTCCTTCAGATAGCGTTGAAACAGGCGCGGGTTTTGTCGGATATTCTCCTGCAAAGGCGCTTTGCGAAGTTTGCGATAACCGCCGGGATAAAATCCCACGCCGACGCCGTGCGAATAGATGCCGACGTACAACAAGGCTTCGCTGCTCCATTTGGTATGGCGGCGCGGGAAGCTAACATACATAAAAGGGCGATAAGTAGGGCGATTTTTATGAAAGCGTATATCGTTGTTGATGCGGCTGATGGTGCGGCCTACGCGGGGTTCGGTTTCAAAATCGTCATTGAGCATTTGCATAATCGGCGCGAAATCCGTGACAAACGCTTTCATCACCTCCAGAACCTGCGCTTGATAAGTCTGACGATGCTCATCGAACCAGACCTTGTTATTGTTGGCGGCCAGGTCGCGGAAAAATTGAAATAGCGTTGGCGAAAAGCCTGCAAAGTTCTGTCTGTTCATGCCGCCCTCTTTGGCTAACGATAAAATCATCGCGCCACCGCAACGGTCGCGCTGTGGCTGAGAATAAGAGCCACAGCGCGTTTGTGTCAACTTGCGGAACCGACGGAAACAGACCAACAGGCTTTGCGCGGATGCCGAATTTGCTCTTGCCGACAACTGTACCGACGCGACTTGCTCGCGACACCAAGCGCCGCTGGTCGGCACTACAGAGCTATTTTACGACGACCGTGCCAGCCATATCTTTGCCCCCCGCTTCGCCGTGAAAGCCGCAGTGATAGGCATATTTTCCGGCCTTGCTGAAGGTGAATTCAAAGCTCTTGCCATCGGTCAAAACCTCTGACTTGAACTCTCCTTTATCGGCTTCTATGGTGTGACGGCCTTCTTTGTTGAACCATACAACGGTAGTGCCTACGGCAACCGTGATGGTCTTGGGGGTGAATTGAAAACTGGTAACGGTGACGGTGACTTTGTTGGCGGCGGCTTTCGGCGTGCCTTTGGCGGCAGACTTTTTGACCAACGGCTTGGCGTTGACGGCAACCACCGAAAGCAAACTCAATAATACGACTGCAAGAAATTTTCTCATGGTAAAGACTCTCCTCTGATTATAGATATGAAGCTTTTGCCCAAACTCCGGCGTTGATTTCCTGATGAATGCAGCGCAAGCTTTTTTGGTGAAACACGCCCAACCAATACGCAGCGCTTTTCCACTTCGGATTCATGACCGCCGCTTGCCGAAGGCGGTTGCGAAACATTTTTATGGCACCTTGGTGCGACCACCCGCGCACGCCGTTTTGGCGACCCGCAAATTTTTTCTTTGCTCGATGCGCGCACGCAAATCGCGGTCATCGTTTGAAGGGCGTGCGGCTTATCTGTACAATTTCGACTGATGAAGCAGCCGTCTTATGTGCATCTATTCGAGACCGGTGAATTGGTCGGGCGGGTCGAACGCCTGATAAATATGCTGGCCAAATGCCGCGTCTGTCCGCGTGATTGCGACAACAATCGCTTGCAGGATGAACTGGCGGCCTGTTATTCGGGTTTCCTGCCCATCGTGTCGTCTTACACGCCGCACTTTGGCGAAGAACCTGCACTCGTAGGCCAACACGGCGCAGGCAATGTCTTTTTGGGCTTGTGCAATCTGCGCTGCGTCTATTGTCAGAATTATCAAATCAGCCAGACTTTCAAGCAGCAACATCAAAACGAAATTTCCTTCGAGCGCTTGGCGGAGATTTTTTTAGAACTACAGGAGCGCGGCTGTCACAACATCAATTGGGTGTCGCCTACACACTTCGCGCCGCAACTTGCCAAAGCTTTATTGCTTGCCGCCGCGCGCGGCTTGCGTTTGCCGGTGGTTTACAATACCAACGCTTACGATTCCGTGGAAGTCCTGAAATTGCTCGACGGTATAGTGGATATTTACCTGCCCGATTTGAAATACAGCGATAACGAAATGGGGCGCGAATATTCTAAAGTCAGCGAATATGTCACCCATTCCAGAGCCGCTCTCAAAGAGATGTTTCGCCAGACCGGCGATGAACTGGTTTATGATGACAACGGTTTGCTGCAACGCGGATTGGTCATACGTCTGCTGGTCTTGCCCAATGACATAGGCGGCATACACGAATCGCTGCAATGGATCAGAGCAGAGTTGTCGCCGAAGGTTGCTGTCAGTTTGATGGCGCAATATTTTCCGACGAATAAAGTTGCTTTAGATCGTTATCCGCTGATTTCGCGTAAGATTCGTTGGCGCGAATGGCTCGAAGCTTTAGAGCAATTGGAAGCGCTCGGCCTGGAGGAAGGCTGGCAACAGGACTTTGACAGCGCGGCGGAATATTATCGCCCCGATTTCGGCGATGCCAAAACGCCTTTCAAAGACATCGCTGATTTTCACCTCAATGAATGCACAACGCCGTCAAGCAGACTTGGCGAAAGCTGAAGCCAATCGCATCTTTGCGCCCTACACGATTTTAGAAAGTTGGGTGGAGCGCAGCCGTTTGTCGTGGCCGAAAGTCAATCTGCTGATCAGTATTCTTCTGCTTCTGCCGTTGTTGCTGACCGCATATCTGGACGGCGTTTTTGCTTTGCCGTTTGCGGCAAAGTTCTGGCGCGTCACGCTGCTTGGCCCCGCCGTAGTGATTTATATTTTTGCCACGCATCCGCAAATTCGCCGCCTGCGCCGCGAAGCCATCGAAGCTTTTCGCTCACTGGTCAAGATGCCTGCCGAAGAGTTCAACGCTTTCGTTGACGAGTATCTGCCGCTCGACCGACGACGCGAATGGGCGGTGTTTTTTCTGAGCGCGTTGTTCGGCGAATTCCTCTTGCGCCCGTGGACAGCACAAGATGCCATCACGCTGTATTGGAGCAAAGGCTATCGCATCCTTCTGACCGGCATCATGTGCGGCTTGATCGGTACGGTGATTTATACGTCGCTCACCGGAGCGCGCTTCCTTGCCCGTTTGCACCGCCGTCCGCTGAATCTTAATGTCTTCGATATGACGCCGCTTGAACCCATCGCGCAGCGCAGCCTGTTTTATGCGCTGGTGTTAATCGGCGGCATCACGCTCGGCCTCTTCTTCATTCCCAGTCAAGATATGCGCGGCGTGATTATCAACGGTGTGATTATTCTGGCGGCAATTTCGATTTTCTTTTTGAGTATGCGCGACACCCACGCGGTGATGCGGCGCACCAAGCTGCGCGAATTACGCCTCGCCAGACAACACCTTGCGGTGCTGCATAATAAATTGCAGGAAGAAACGCCGCACGGTCATTCGGAAGCTTTAATCAAAATGGCACCGACGACTAACGCTTGGTTGACCTACGAAAAACGCATAGACCAAGCCCCCGAATGGCCGTTCACCAGTCCCATGCTTCGCAAGCTGCTGGTTTCGATTCTGGTTCCCATCACGTTGTTTATCTTGCAGCGCGTCGTTGGCGAATTGCTGGCGCAATGGATAGTGAAAAAATAATGCGCTGCGATGGTAATGAAAAGCGAATACCACGGATGCACACCGATACACACAGATCAAAAAACAATTGCAACTACCGTTTCCGCATTCATCTGTATTCATCTGTATTCATCTGTGTGCATCTGTGGTTCCTTTCTATTGCGTTTGCAGAGAGTCGTGTGACTTGGTGATTGAAATGCAGAATTGCCCGTGTTTCTTAATGATTTTCAGAATGTCGTGATTGGTGCTACTCTTATCAATCGCCAACGCATTCCCGTTTGAAAGGAACTGCAACCTATGAAAAAACTTTTTCTCTTGACCCTCACTGCCGCCTTTGGTTTGGCATTTGTCTTGTTCACTTCGGTGTCGGGCAACAACGGCAAAGATAAAGCGGCGGTCACTTTCACCAAACACATTGCGCCGATATTTCAGAAGCGTTGCGAAGAGTGCCATCGCACCGGCGGCATGGCTCCGATGTCGCTGGTGAAGTATGAAGAGGCGCGCCCGTGGGCTAGGGCGATCAAAGAGAAAACCATCAAACGCGAGATGCCGCCGTTTCATGCTATTGGTGCGGTCGGGCGTTATCACAACGACCCGCGTTTGACCGATGAAGAGATCGCCACAATTAGCCGCTGGGTTGATAGCGGTGCGCCACGCGGCGATGTCAAAGACCTGCCTGCGCCAAGAATCTGGAAGACCGCTTGGAAAAACGGCGAGCCGGATTTGCTGATCAAAGTGCAGAAGCCTTACCTCATCAAGCCCAGTCAAAAAGATCAGTATGTCTTTTTCGTCTTCGATTATGTGTTTCCCGAAGACACCTGGATTCGCTCTGTGGATACCCATCCCGGCAATTTGAAAGCCGTGCATCACGCCAACACGCACTTGATTCCGCCGAACTTCAAAGTTCCCGAAGACGGCTACATTGCTGGGGATTTCGACCCCGGCGCACGCGGCACGATTATGATCGCCGGATGGGCACCGGGCGTTGATGGCGTGATGTTGCCGGAAGGTACGGCGGTCAGAATTCCCAAAGGCATGAGGCTTGGCATACAGATTCACTACGCTCCTGCCGAACAAGAGCGCGTGGATCAAACGCAAATTGGTTTGTATTTCGCCGATGGCATCGTGAAAAAGAATCTGCGCGTTTTGTTCGGCGATAGAAAAGATGTAGCAATTCCGCCCGGTGAAGAAAATTATTCGCTCACCGCTAAACAGACTTTCAATACCGATGCGGTGATTCGCTTTTTCCATGTGCATATGCACCTGCGCGGCAAATCATATGTGATGCGTTTTACCTACCCGGATGGCCGCGTCGAAGATGTTCTGACGGTGCCGCGTTATGATTTCAACTGGCAGCGTGTGTATATGCTGAGTGAACCGATGCGCGTGCCGAAAGGCACTTCGGTAGAATTCATCGGCACCTATGACAACAGCGCCAAAAACCGATTCAATCCAGACCCGACCAAAGAAGTGCATTGGGGGGAAAAGACCACAGATGAAATGATGCAGGGCCGCATCTTTTACGAATCGGCAGACGAGAACCTGAACCTGGCGGTCAAAAAAGGCCACACGGTTTCCGCACCCACAGCAGGCAAACAACCATAATCCAGCGGCAGCGTTTGGCGCGAGTCTTCAACAGCAAATAAAAACCGGCTGAGATCGCCTCAGCCGGTTTTTATTTACAGCAACAGAAAACCCCGATCACTTATTATCAACAAACCACGACATAGCCGTTGATGCTGGCGTATCTATGGTGGAGATCGTGATGGTGTCAAGAACCGGTGCCACGTTCAGCGAGTATTTGGTTCCCGGAAAGAACGGAGGTCGGAAGGCACCGCCGGAGAACCGCACATCAAAATAGGTATCGCCATAATTGTAATCCACTGAGCTATTGCGTTTTTCGACATCGCTGCCGACCATTCTGATGCGATCATTCGAGCCAGGCGTTTGGTGCCCAGAGCCGGTGTAGGAGGTGATGCCGCCTTCATACTGACTGCCGTTGTTGGTGGTATTGCTATCAAACACACAAAAGGCGGCCTCCATCGTAATGCCTAACCCCGGCCCCGAAACATATTGGCTCTTGGCATCCAAAAAGACATTGCCGTCGTTGGTGAAGATGCCCAGCACATTCTTGACGCTGCTGATATTGGTGACCGGCGTGCCATCCGAATTGGCTACCGGGTCGGCATATTTCAAATCGCCAGTGACGCGGATATTGCGCTCTGCCGTGATGGTGAGCGCTGTTTGTGAAGCAATCGCTGGCAGATTCTGTCCGGTGGAGGTGTCTTTGCCACCACGCAGGCTGTCAATGCTGCCACGCACATACAACGAGACGCCAGGGCGATGCTTGGAGGCATCGGTTTTGCCAGCGGTGGGATCATTCGATTTGTCTGTAGGAACGCCGTTATAAGTCACCGTTTGAGAACCCGACGAGATAGTGGTTTGCTTGTGAGTATAATCCACGCGCACGGTGGTAGTGGTCGTGGAGTTGCCTTTCTTTTGGCTGATGACATAAACCTGATCGCCATTGGTATCGGCATACACTTGAGCATCTGAGGCATCACCACTGACATAAATGCCCGCGCCGGTGATATTCACACCATCAGAGGAAGGAATGAAAACGCCATTTTCGAGGGTCTGCCCGGTGACTTTGGGTGCTTGATTATCTACGGCGCGAAGATTGGCAGCCAACGCTTCCGGGGTGACGCGCCCACTGGCGTCAAATACCGGCAGCGGGTTTCCCTGATTATCGGTCGGCACGACGCTGGGCGGATCAACTGGTTTACCACTCGCATCCAGATCACGCACGCCGGTAGAATTGATCACCGCAAACTCCTGCGAAAAGGAGTTGTTCGGCAAGGCCACCGCATTCGCCTGTTTGTAGCCTTCGGTGCTCAGGTTGATGCCGGTGACACTGCTGTTGGGGATGTCTATGTAGTTCCCCATATTATTGGTGCTGACGATATAACGAATTTTCGGGTCAACCTGAGAGACTTGATTGCGGAAGGTGTATTGCCATTTCGAGTAAAACGCCAGATGCGTGTTGGTATGCACCAGTCCTGAATAGACTCCCGGCACCAAGACATAATTGAGACCGGCGTCATCGCCACGATCAAAGAACGTGCCAAAGGCAGAAAAGCTCAGATCGCGGGTGCTGCTGGAAGAAGAGCCAATCACCATGTTGACGTTGGCGGACAAGCGACCCACTTCGTTCACCTGAGCGCTGCCGCCGGCATCGGTCTTCCCTTTGACCTGAATGGCATAGCGAAAAACTATTGCCTGGGTTGCGTGGGTGGCATCTTGCTTGATCAGCGAGACGCTGCCGGTCAGAGGTTTGAAGGTGATGGTAAACGCCGAGCCGTTCAGTTGCTGGAAGCGATCATTACGAGCCGCCACTTGGGTGAGTTCCTGAGCGCGTGCGTTTACCCGTTGATAGAAGGGATCATTGGGAACCAAATCCGGGTCTGGTACGACTTGTACATCAGGAAAGCTCCCTGCTTGAATGGCCGGTTTGCTATAGAAGGGCGTCTCGCCGGTACGGATTTTTTCAATCTCTTCGTTCAAGGCTTGCGACAAGGCCCGGCGGGCGATGCCGATGCCGGCGTCAGCGACAAAGAACGATTGTTCGCCAGTCCGTTGCGTTTTGGTGGTAATGGTATCGGTGACCGCAGAAAAAATTACGGCTGTTCCCAAGGTCAACAAGATGGTCATCGCCAACAAAGCGGTAACTAAGGCCATCCCTTTTTCACGGTGCGCTGCAAATTCTTTGCTCATGCTGTTCCTGTTTAGAATTGCCAAGTTCCTTTGGTGTTGGAACTCAGGTTAGTGTTATTCAATAAGTTAAAGTTTCTGGGAGCGGTTTCAAACTTGTGAGTCACTTGCCTATAGCTTTTGGTCACCGAATTGATGTCCGGCGTTTCCGCCGTGATGGTGACGATGACCGAGCGGATATTTTTGCGATCCGTGGGCGCTGAGGATACGGTTTCGACAAGTGCGCCACTGTTGTTTTTGTTGACCACGCGATATTCAATCTGTAAATTCAGGATGCCGCGTGCGATGGAATACCAATTCTTCAGGTCGTCGGTACGTTCCAACTCTTTGGTTTGCTGGTTCACCCTGTAGCCAATCATGGAGCCTAGCATAGAGATTTTTGCATTGGCATAATCCGGCTCGCCGCCATCCAGAACGCTGCCAAAAATGCCCGGCGGATTCAGATAGCTGGTCGGGTTGTGTTGCAGTTTGAGGCGAGCGCTGCCGCCACTGCCAACGATTTGCCCGTCTTTGGTCAACTCAAAGATCATCGCCTTGGTGTCATCATAGACGATATATTGGCCTGGGTTGGTGGCGCTATCCTTATAAATCGGCTTGGACTGACCATTTGGATCTTTATAAGTCATAACCTGATTGGAGCCATTGCCGGTCACTGTCACATCTGGTGGCTGAAGGGCAAAGAACTCGGCGCTACCGGCAGCGCGGTCGGTTACCTCGGCGATGGGCGCATAAGGATTGCCATTGAGAATCATCAGTTGATCGGGCGCGCCGCTCGGACCATCCGTATAAAAGATTGCGGCAAAGCTGCCATTGATGCGCGGCAATCCCATTCCGGCGGATTGAATGTCTCGCGTCATGAGGTCGGCGGCGAAGCGCACATTTTCATTCATGTCGGTGACGCCAGACTCACTGACGAAAACTTGTTGGTTGCGGTTGATGAGCGAAAAAATTACTCCCATCAAGCCCACCGTAATCAGTGCGGCAATCATCAATTCGAGAAGCGTAAAGCCGCTTTCCCGGTGGTTTTCCATCTGTTCAATCGGTTTCATCATTTCGCTATTCACCCTTTTCTTTCCTGCTGACCATGACCCGTTCGCGTCGTCTGGCGGTTTACCACGAGCGCACCGATGCCAGTGTCGTCTCCTCGCTCTTTCGGCCTTTTGCAGGCTGCACCGCGACCACCCGCACACTGATAATCACTGTGCGGTCTAAGGTCGGGTCTGCTTCAACTTTCCAATAGCGCAGATAGTGCGGCGTCTCGCCTGCCGGAATGTCTGTGGTGATGAGGCCAGAGTCCTTGACATAGATTTGATCCCAGTAGCCGGTTTTTTTGGTGGCTTCGTCTGTACCGCCGCCGATGGTCAACCGCGTATCGGTCTTCTCTAAAGTATTCATCTCTTCCATCTTTTGTTGAGCAATCATGGTGGTTGCCGTAGATTGCTTGACGTGGCGATTTTGCCCTATCGCCAGTGTGAGCAGCGAAGCCAGAAAGACCAAGCCCCCCATAGTGATGAGCGAAGCTACTGCAACTTCCATCAGCGTGAAGCCGCGTTCAGTATTTTGCCCGGTTATATTAGTTGTGATCGGTTTGTTGTTCAGCATATCGTCCTTTCCGCACCCGCTTGCGTTGCGCGTTTTACTTGCGCGAATCTACCCATTCATCCGATTTCCATACCCAAGTCTGGGTGCCGCCTACGCTATTGATCGTGATGGCGCGAAAATCCTTGCCATCGCCGAAGTAGAGCGCGTTGATCGCGCCGGGAGTGGCGACCGCGAGAAAACCACGGGACGTAAAATTTTGTTGATAGACAGTAGTTGATGTACCCTGTGCCGGAAACGAAATGGCCTTTGCTGTCGGCGCTCCCGTCATGGGCGCGGTCACACTGGCCGGATAAGAAAAGGTTACGCCATCAGGCAAGGGAACATAATCGGTACGCAAGGCATTGGCATTGCTATCATAGACGATCAGTCCAAACTGCCTGTTGGTTTCATCCACCACCAGCGACGCCGAGCGATTTTCGGCAACCGCTTCGGCTTTACCCTTTTGAATCAAATCTCTCATGCGCTGAACGGCCATATTGAGGCGATATTGGCGCATCCCTTTAGAAATCTTAGGCACGGCCATCGCGGCCACAATCGATATCAAGAGAATCACCACCGCGCTTTCAATTAACGAAAAACCTTTCTGTTTCTGTGCGGTTCTCAATTCTTGCTTACCTCCAGGTAAAAATGACTGAAAAAATTCCATTTGAAAAACGGCTCTAACTTCTGGGTGACAGGCTTACGCTTTCCCCTACAGTGATGAACCCAGCCCAACTTCTTAACTCATCTGAACTGACGGTTCCCCGTAGTCTCAGCGGCTTTATCTACAAGGTCATACGTCACCTTGACAAGTAAGCTACTAAGCAATGGGAATGCCACAAGCAAAAGACCGCTGTTTAGGGAGCAAGAAAGTCTTTTATTCCCCAAATCAGGAGATTAAAGGGGGCAGGTATTTCATAATGAAACAAGGCAAATTACCAACCGGCGGATTTGACCGAATCGAAAAGTTACATTTCCTATCAACTATCTCACCATACAACAACTGTGGCAGAGCCGAGAGCGCAACTTTTATTACCACAACTCCACGCGCCCAGAGAATGTGCAATCGTGCGGGTTCGCTCGTTTGAATTATCCAGGCATCAATGAGTAGAACGAATCCATGTCCTGGTCGGCAGCGAGGAAATTCCAACTTGCCGCATTCAGCAGAGTGTTCCTTTGCGGGTCACTAGCGGAAAGGGCTAATTGAAAACCGCGCTCCGAGCGTCCCATAAACCCTAGCCTTGATAAACGCGATGCCACCAAACCACACGGCGTGCAACTGATTTCCAGACTCGCGCACTCCATCGTCAGCGCCTGATTCAGCAATAGCTGTAGGGTCGCGTCTATTAACTTCACTGCACCGGTGGTGAACAATTCGACAAGCGCTGCATAGTCATCCCGCAATTCAAGCGCCGCTAGTCCGACAAGTTTTTCGTCGCGGCGAATGGCAAAGGGTTGTTGCTTGCCCTTCGCGCCGTGCCGGTAATGCCACGCCAGATACTGACTATCGCGCACCAGCACAACCCCTTGGCGGGTATCGGCTTCGGCAAACAGGGCGTCAAACTCTGCGGAAAATTCGCTGACCGCTTCCAGCCGCAAGCCTTCTACTTCAACTTTCGTCACGCGGTCTAAAAATTTTATCGGCAAGCCTGCCAGCCGCGCTTCCAATTTGGAGGGCGCGCGGTCGAAGGCAAAGCGATAAACCGAACTGCCTTTCAAGGGGCGAACAAATCTTTTGAAGGTCGTGATGCCACGCGAACCGGCTTTGATGAGCGCGGCAAAATTATTCGGATTGGGCGGACCGTACATGAAATCTACGCCGTGCTGTCGCATCTCTGTAAAACTCAAACGATGCAGCGCCGTCGCCAAACCACGGCGTCTGGCGCGTGGATCAATGTAGCAATCGCCGCCTATCGAGCCGAGGCGTTCGATGCCGTCAACTAAAACTTTGCGCGGAAAGATAGAGGTGCAGCCCACGGCTTCGCCGCTTGCGGGTTCAAACGCAAGCCAGGTCAAAGCGCGTCCGTGCGGGTTCGCCAGATAGAGCCATTCATAACGCGCCGTGATGTCTTCGCCCCACATCTTCGAGACAATGGCGATGATCGTTGCGCGGTCTGCGGCGACAGCTTCGCGCAACACAAATTCATTTTTTATGGGATAGGGCGACATAATTCAACCAAGTGCCGTTTCGCTGTACACAGAACGAAAATGGCAAATGACCGAGGTTTCGGGCAAGTTTGTGAAAAATTTTGCGCGGATGATTTGGCCGCCGGAGGTTGCAACTAGCGGCCTTTGAAATTCGCTTTGCGACGTTCTTTGAAGGCAGTGATCGCTTCCTGTAAATCTTCCGAATGCAGAAAGGCGGCATTCCACGCGCCCACATAACGCAAGCCTTCGGCTACTTGCTGACCGATGCGTTGATTCATTACCTGCTTGATACCCTGCACCACCAAAGGAGGATTAGCGGCAATCTCCTGCGCTAAGGTTTTCGCCGCCGCCAGCAGTGCTTCCGGCGAATCATAAACCGCGCTGACCAGACCAATTTGTAAAGCGCGCTGCGCCTCAAGGTCTTTGCCTGTGTACGCGAGTTCCCGCGTCGCCGCTTCACCGATGATGTGCGGCAGGCGTTGCAGGCTGCCCAAATCGGCGACCATCGCCACACGCACTTCGCGCAAACTGAAGCGCGCATCGTCTGAACAGAGGCGAATGTCGCAGGCCGAAATCAAATCCAGACCGCCGCCTATGCACCAGCCGTTGATGGCCGCGATGACTGGCTTGCGACAATAGAACACCGCATCGAAAGCTTTTTGCAACGCATATAACTTGTCTAAAAATTGCGTGCGTTCAGCGGCAAGGTTTGCGCCCTGCGCGCCGATGTCATTTGTCATGGTCAGCAAGTCCAGCCCGTAACTGAACTGCGCGCCCTCGCCGCGAACGAGGATGACGCGCACCTCTTCATCGCGGTCAAGCGCAGCGAAAACTTCCGGCACTTCGCGCCAGAACTCCGGCCCCATAGCGTTGCCTTTACCGGGGCCAAGCAACACCACTTCGCAAAGCATTTCGGTTTTCGTCACGCGCAAGGCTTGATATGGTGCGCTCATGGTTTGCTCCTTTTGCAGGGTATGAAAATCGTCGCCAGCATCTTGCCTGATTCAAAAACCACAAACAAGCGAAAACCGGCGGTGCGAAAAACGTAAGACGGAAGGATCCACCACGAAAGCACTGCACCACGAAGCCTACCAAGATCACCAAGCCCACGAATCAATCAAGCACCTTCGTGGTCTAGGTGTTCTTCGTGGTTAGGAAACTGATTTTATTTTCAATCCTAACGAGTGAGCCTGTGTTTGGAGCGGCTTTCGATTGTCTGCACTGAAAGCTGGTTGAGCCGCAATCTCCGACCGCGACCGCCGAAGTCAAAGACCACTTCTCAACTCACTACATGGTTTAGCAACCCGCTGTAAGCTCGACTTTGTACAATTTCAGATTGAACCACACCAATCAAGGGCTGACGTTGCGGTTCGCGCTTGGAATTATTGAACCTCAGCTTGTTGAGGTGAGGTTCAATAACTCCAAGGGTTGAAAAAGCCTATGAAATCAGGCTACTTCGCCTCTGAAAAATCTACCAACGGAGAGCCGGGGCAGTTAGGCCATTCATCTGAATCCCCCAACGGAGAGCCGAGGCGGTTTGGCCATTCATCTGAATCCCCCCAACAGCAGTTGGGGGATGCTTAAAGTCCAGCCTTGAGCCTCGAGCAAGGTTGGACTTTAACTATCCACCGACTTCCGTCGGTGGGATTAGTTGATCTTTGGCTGCCTTTCGTAGGCCGAACTTTAAGTATCCACCGACTTCCGTCGGTGGGATTAACAAGACTGGTTCGCCTCTGAAAATTGTACAAAGTCGAGGTAAGGCTGCGAAGCTGATCGCCGGTCGAGCTTTACTTTTTTAGCACTACCAAAATTTTCTGTTGTAACTCTTTAGAAATGTCCTCTAACTCTTTAGAAATGTCCTCTAACTCTTTAGAAATGTCCTCTGTAGAGCAAACCTAGAGTTGCCTCAATTATCTTGCTCTACAGAGGACATTTCTAAAGAGTTACAACAGAGTCTAAAACGCGCAGGGAAGACGAAGCATCAGTGAACCTCGATCAAACGGATGGAAAAGCCGCGACCGTTTCGCCCGGCCTTTTCTTGAGGCTCACAGGGGTTCATTCGTGCTTGGCCGATGGTCTTGATGGCGAGGCGAATCGTAGTTGAGAAAGGTGGGCGCACGCCTCTGGTCTATGGTTCGTTGTTGGCTCTTTCATGTGGGCGCTGCTATATTCTTGTTTAGCCCAGCGCAAGGATTTTTTATATGACATCAATCCGTCGTCTGTCACGCGAACACGCCGCCCTTATCGTCATTGATATGCAGGAGGCGTTTCGTCCGGTCATACAGGAGTTCACCGAAGTCGCCACCCGCATCAGCAAAGCCGTGCAGGGCGCGCAACTCCTGGAAGTTCCCATCATCGTCACCGAACAATACCCGAAAGGTTTGAAGCACACCGCCGCCGAAATCTTGCCGCACCTGCCGCCAACGGCAAACACCATCGAAAAATTTTGCTTCAGTTCGTGTGGCGTCGAAGAGTTTCAACAACTCTTCATCCGTCGCAATATCAAACAGGCTATTGTCTGCGGCATCGAGGCGCACATCTGCGTCACGCAAACCGTGCTGGATTTGCTCGCTCAGGGACTAGAGGTGCATCTGCTGGTTGATTGCATCACCGCACGCAAGCGCGACAGCAAAGAGGTCGCGCTGACTCGCTTGACGCAGGCCGGAGCCGTGGTCTCCAATTTAGAGATGGCGCTATTCGAGTTGCTGCGAACCGCCGAGTCGCCGCACTTCAAAGCCATTCAAAGTTTAATCAAATAGGGAACTGGTTATTGGTTACTGGTTACTGGTTCTTGGTTACTGGTTACTGGTTACTGGTTGAAGAAATACTAAACGCTATTTCCTGTTCTTTTATGCTGGAAGTTACTGACTATATAGCGAATTTCATTTGTCCGCGACCACGACACCTTGTTGAGAGGCGGTCTGTGACCGCCGTGCGGCGGGCACAGACCGCCTCTCAACAAATCGCACACATCTGCAAGCCGCTATAAGGTTGGAGAAGTCGAAAGCCCAATAACCAATAACCAATAACCAATAACCAGTAACCAATAACCAATAGCCAATTAACCAATAACCAGAAAATGGAAAACTTAAACCACGAACAACGCGAAGCTGTCGAAACCGTTGAAGGGCCGCTGTTGATTTTAGCGGGTGCGGGGTCGGGCAAAACCCGCGTCATCATTTATCGCATCGTGCATCTGATTGAAACCGGCGTGCGACCGGATCGCATACTCGCCGTCACTTTCACCAATAAAGCGGCGCAAGAGATGAAAGAGCGCATACACAAAATGCTCGGCCATCAACGACAGATTGCCGCGCCGCTGATTTCCACTTTTCACTCGTTATGCGTTCGCATACTGCGCCGCGATGTCGAAAAGATGCAGAGCGCCTACACTCGCGACTTCACGATTTATGACACCGACGACCAGACTCGTCTGGTGCGAACTATCATGAAAGACTTGGGCTTTGATGATAAATCTTTGAGCGCGAGACTAGCTTTATCGGTCATCAGCGGCGCAAAGAATCGTGGACAATCGCCGACCTCTTACGCCAATCAAGCCGATTACGCTTCGGAAAAAACCGAGAAAATCGCCCAGATTTATCGGCAATATGAGCAACGCATCGCCCAGGCCAACGCGATGGACTTTGACGATTTGCTGATTAAAACCGTCGAGTTGTTACGCCAGGTTCCCGACGTGCGCGCTCATTATCACGAGCGTTTCGCGCACCTCATGGTGGACGAATTTCAGGACACCAACGCCATTCAATACGAACTCACGCGCTTGATTGCCGTGGGCGCAACCAAAATTGAGCAGGCGAAGATTAACGAAGAAGAGTTATGGAAAGGTCGCAGCCTTTGCGTAGTGGGAGATTTGGACCAGAGCATCTACGCCTTTCGCGGCTCGGATTTCAACATCATCCTGAATTTTGAAAAAGATTTCCAAGGCACGAAATTAATCAAGCTCGAACAGAACTATCGCTCGACGCAGACCATTCTCGAAGCTGCTAACAAAATCATCGAACGCAACACCCAGCGTTTGCCGAAGACGCTTTATGCGACCGATGCCTTGGGGCAGGGCGAGGCGATTCGCTACTATCAATCGTATGACGGCGATGGCGAAGCGTCGTTTGTTGGCGAAAAGATTCAAGAGCATTTGCGCCGCGATCCCCACACGCGTTGCGCCGTGTTGTATCGCACCAACGCGCAGTCGCGTTTGTTTGAAGAATCTTTACGGCGGCGCGGCCTTGCTTACAACATCGTCGGCGGCTTTTCGTTTTATGAACGCGCCGAAATCAAAGACCTCATCGCCTATTTGAAGTTGGCTATGAATCCGCATGATGACATGGCGTTGTCGCGCATCATCAATGCGCCGCCGCGTGGCATCGGCAAAGCAACCCTCGACATCCTGCACACGCAACAACAGGATTTGGGGGTTTCGATGTGGGAAGCCATAGGCGTAGCGATTGCTAATAAAACCATCAATACGCGGGCGATGCTGGCGCTTGACGGCTTTCGCCGCGTGATGAGCGCCATACGCGAGCGCGTCAATGCTGACGAAGCGCTGTCGGAAATCGTCAAGGCAGTGGCCGCCGATACCGGCTATGTTAGCGCTTTGCAGGAAGAGAAAACCGAAGAAGCCGAAGGCCGTCTCTACAACATCGAAGAGTTGGTCAGCGCCGCCGTCGAAGCCGAAAATCAAGGCGAAACCTTGCGCGATTTCATAGACCACGCGGCATTGGTTGCCGACACCGACCAGTACAAAGAAGATGCGCGGGTCACCTTGATGAGCATACACGCGGCGAAAGGTCTGGAATTTCCTGTCGTCTTCATGGTTGGCCTAGAAGAGAATCTGTTTCCGCATTCCCGCGCTGCTTCCAGCGAAAAGGATTTGGAAGAAGAGCGCCGACTTTGTTATGTGGCGATCACGCGGGCGCAAAAATATCTGTACATCACGCACGCCATGCGGCGACGCACCTGGGGCGAGGAATTGGCGGCAGAGCCTTCGCGGTTTTTGAACGAGATACCGATGACGTTGATGCAGGATGTTTCGCTGGGGCCTTCGTGGTTGAAGTTTGCCGCCCGACCGGAAACCAAACATAACCGCGAAGCCGCTGCCGCCTTGCGCGGCGAAGCGCCGCCTGCGGTGAAGAAGACTTCCAACTTTTCAGGCAAAACTTATAACTCCGTTGACAGCGTCAACGATTTTTTCAAACGTCGCATCCAGGAAGCTGAAGCCAGAGAGGCGGGGACGCCAAAACCAGTTGACGCGGCGAAAGGGCGTGCCGGTGGAGCCAGCGCTGGTTCTCCGCCGCCTCGCGTTGCGTCGGCATCGGATTCCGGCGCAAAATTCAAAGTCGGCGCTCGCGTGCGACACGCGAAGTACGGGCAAGGCATGGTCTTGAAAGTCGAAGGGGTGGGCGACGAAGCAAAATTGACGGTGAGTTTTCCGGGCTACGGGCAAAAGAAATTCGTAGCGAAATTCGCGGCACTTGAAAAAGCGTGAAAGAAAAATCGTCCCAGCGTATTACTACATTGAAATTTATTACCACCTTGCAAGGGGGTGTTTCTTGTGCGCCGACAAGCTGCTTTGGTGGCGCTAAATTTTTGTTCAAATCGTGAAGGAGCCTGGCTCAGGCAGCAAAGCGCGGAGGAAATGAGCGCGTCAAGCTGCGCTCTTTTTTTGCGCGGTGTTCATCGTTGACTAGCGTTTCTATTGACGCTGGCGAAGCCGATATACGGCCTTGTGTTACGGCGTTCGTTGGTTGAAAAAAATGCTTCACTTTGTCTGGCGTTTACTTTGCCAGCCGCTTACAATGTGGGGGCGAGCGAGACCTGCGGCTGACCTCCATTCAAGGTAAGCCAACCATAATCTATTGTTTTTTTTACTGAACCTCTTTGCCTTGATGGAAATCCCTGCACGGATTTCCCGGTGAAAGCAATGAAACATAATAGCCTGACTCACGCGCTCGACGCCTGCCCAACCGCTAACGGGATGGTGCAAACGCTGACCCCAACCGAGATTTTGAATCGCGCCCATGAGCCTGCACACTTTGTGCAGTTTTACGAAACGGATAGCTACCTGCTGGATTCGCTGAATGAATTTATCAGTGCGGGGCTGGAGGCCGGAGATGCCTGTGTGGTGATTGCTACCACGGCGCATCGTCAGCAACTGGAAGAACGCTTGCAGAGAGGCGGTCTGAATGTGTGCGCCCTCAAGGCTGACAATCAATATCTGTCGGTTGATGAACACGAAGCCTTGCCTCGCTTCATGGTGGACGGCAAGCCTGAGCCTGGGCGGTTTGCCGAATTTGTCGGGGGCGTGCTTGATCGCGCCGCGCAAGGCGGACGGCGGGTGCGGGTTTTCGGCGAGATGGTGGCGACCTTGTGGGCGTCGGGAAATTATGACGGCGCGATTCGTCTCGAAGAGATGTGGAACGATTTGCGCCGCCACAAAACTTTTCAACTGTACTGCGCCTATCCGATGAGCGGCTTTGGCAGCGAAGCGCACGCCGCATCTTTGCAAGAGGTTTGTGCTACGCACTCGCAAGTTATCCCTGCCGAAAGTTATTCGCAGTTGACCAATCCTGACGAGCGCTTGCGCGCCATCATCAAATTGCAGCAGAAGGCGCGAACCCTGGAAGCCGAGATTGCCGAGCGCAAAAACATGGAAGCAGCGCTGCACGTTGTGAAAGATGAACTGGAATTGCAGGTCGAGGATTTGCGCCGCCTGCACGAGATGAGTTTGAGATTGACCGGCACGCTGAATATGGAGGCCATCTTGCAAGAGATGTTGCGAGCGGCGATGACTGTGCATGGGACTTCGCTGGGTTTGCTGTCGTTGTGCGACGCACAGGGCAACGGCCTGCAACTTCAGGCTCACAGCGGTTTCGCTGAGGAGTTTCTCAAGGTGGTCGAGTGGGTGCCACCGGGCGGCGGCGCGTGCGGTACAGCTTATCAAGAGCAGCGGCGCGTCATCGTTGAGGATGTGGAAAGCGACCCGATCTTTGCGCCGTATCGGGAAGCCGCCCGCAAGGCCGGTTTTCGCGCCTGTCACAGCACCCCTTTGATTACTCGCAATGGTCATCTGATCGGCGTGCTGACGGTGCATTTTCGTCAGTCGTACAAACCCACGGAACGTGAAATGCGCTTGATGGATTTATATGCGCGCATGGCGGTGGATTTTATCGAGAACGCTCGTCTGCATCGGCAGGTGCAAGAGGAATTGACCGAGCGCCAGCAGTTGCTGGTGCAGGAGCAGTTGGCCAGAGCCGAAGCCGAAATCGCCAATCGCATGAAGGACGAATTTTTGGCTACCGTGTCGCACGAATTGCGTACTCCTTTGAATGCCATCATCGGCTGGGCGCATATGCTGCGCGATGGCCGCCTCAATGAAGAGACCATGAGGCGCGCCATCGAAACCATTGGGCGCAATGCCAAATCGCAGGCGCAATTAATCGAAGACATACTGGATATGTCGCGGGTGGTTACTGGCAAATTGCGCCTCAACATCGAACCGGTTGATGTGTCCCTGGCGATTAACGCGGCGATAGATTCGATACAACTGGCGGCAGACGCCAAAACGATTCAATTGGCGGTAATCCTCGACCCTGCGGTGCGCCACATCTCCGGCGATGCCAGCCGCTTTCAGCAGATTATCTGGAACCTGTTATCCAATGCTATCAAATTCACGCCCCTTGGCGGACGCATAGAGGTGCGCGTCGAGCGCGCCGATGGCGATGTGCAAATTTCGGTCAGCGATACCGGCCAAGGCATCAGCGCCGATTTTCTGCCGTTTATTTTTGATCGCTTCCGGCAGGCCGATGGCAGCAGCACGCGCCGACACGGCGGCTTGGGGTTGGGCTTGGCGATTGTGCGTCATCTGGTTGATCTGCATGGCGGCACCGTCAAGGCCGATAGTCGCGGCGAAGGGTTGGGCGCAACTTTTACCATACGCCTGCCGCTGGCCGTCGTTGCCGACCGCAATCGCAGTGCGCGCCACGTCGAGCAACCGGCAAAGTTGTATTACGAAACCACGCCGCGTAAACCGTCTTTGCCCTCGCTTGCCGGTTTGCGTGTGCTGTTGGTTGACGACGATGCCGATAGTTTGCAAATGCTGCTGGTGGTGCTGCGCGAATGCCAAGCCGAAGTGCAGTTGGCCACATCTACTGCCGAAGCGCTTGAGACTATCGAATGGTTCAAGCCGGACATACTGGTCTCGGATCTGGCTATGCCCGGAGAAGATGGCTACTCGTTGATAGATCAAGTGCGCGCTCTGGAAGCCGCCGGTGGCAGAGCCATTCCCAGTCTGGCGTTGACGGCCTATGTGCGAGTTGAAGACCGCGCCCGCGCTTTGTCGGCGGGCTACAATATGTTCGTGCCGAAACCGGTCGAGCCGTTTGAGTTGATAACCGCCATCGCCAACCTTGCCGAATCCAGCACGCCGCTAGGTCCGGTGTCCTGAATCGCTAGACTTGGGCTAGCGAATTCTGGTGCGCCGCAGGAAACCGCAGAGGCCGCTGTTCCATTGTACAGCGGCCTCTGCGGTTCCTGCCGAGCTTGAAACTGGCAATTCAAGCGTCTGCATTGCATGGCTTTTGGGCCTTTCGTTATACTGCGCGTTTGGCTGTGCTTGACGCTTGCGGCCAGTAAACTTTTTCACAATATCAATCAGGAGGAGCCATGTTGAAACGTATCATGCCGGTATTTCTGGCGCTTTTATTTATCTCCACAGGCTTTGCGAAAAGCAATCCGTATGTGGGCAAATGGGACATCACGGCGACCACGCTGGATAGCCATCAAGTCTGCTGGCTGGAAGTGAAAGAAACCAACGGTCAACTTAGCGGAAGTTTTCTCTATCGCTGGGGCAGTGTCTATCCGCTTACCAAAGTCAGCTTGGAAAACAACGAACTGGTTTTTGACGCTTCGCAACCTGGCATGACGCAGATACACAAAGCCAAACTGGTGGGCGGCAAACTCATCGGCACTTTGACGCTCACCGATAAAAAGACCAATAAAACCGAGACCATTAATTGGGTAGGCGTGCGTGCGCCGCGTTGGGGCAAAGCCGATGCCAACGCCAAACACACCTACGGCAAACCAGTGGACTTGTTCGACGGCAAAAGCATCGAGTCAACTTGGGGCGTGGAAATGAAAGGCAAGCCTTCCGGTTGGTCGGTGGTGAACGGGGTGATGGAAAACCAGGCGGGCGCGAATAATCTGGTCTCTAAACAAACCTTTCAAAACTTCAAGATTCACGCCGAATACAAACTCGAAGCGCAGAGCAACAGCGGCATCTATCTGCGCGGACGTTATGAATTGCAAGTCCTCGACGATTACGGCAAAGCGCCAGAGAGTCACGGCCACATGGCCATTTACAGTCGCGTCGCTCCGCAAGTCAACGCCAGCAAACCGGCAGGCGAATGGCAGGAGATGGAAGCCATCATCGTCGGCAATCGCGTCACGGTCTTTTTGAACGGCCAGAAAGTTCACGATAATCAAATCATTGATGGCGTTACCGGCGGCGCTCTGGACAGCGCGGAAAGCAAACCCGGCCCCATCATGCTGCAAGGCGACCACGGCAGAGTCTGGTTTCGCAAAGTCACGGTTACGCCGATTATCAAATAATTATTTGTTACTGGTTATTTGTTCCTTGTTATTGGTCATAGCGAATAAGCTGCTAATAACCAGTAACAAATAACCAGTAACAAATAACCAGTAACAAAGGACAAAGCAATGAAAGCAATTGTCGTTGAGCAATACGGCGGCGATGAAGTTTTGCAGTATCGCGATGTTGAAACACCGACGCCGAAAGCAGGAGAAGCGTTAGTGAAGCTCGGCGCGATAGGTTTGAACTTCATAGACGTTTATCATCGCACAGGGCTTTACCCGATGGCGCTGCCGTTTACGCCCGGCAGTGAAGGCGCGGGCGTGGTCGAGGCGTTGGGCGCAGGCGTCAACGGTCTAGCTGTTGGCGACCGCGTCGCTTATGCGAGCAGCCCCGGTTCCTATGCCGAGTATGCTTGTGTGGCTGCCGAACGCTTGATAAAGCTTCCTGCAAACATTGATGAATCGAGCGCGGCTGCTGCGATGTTGCAAGGCATGACGGCGCATTATTTGGTCACTTCAACTTACGCGCTCAAGCGTGGCGATAGCACATTGGTTCACGCGGCGGCGGGTGGCGTGGGGCTGTTGTTGATTCAAATGGCCAAGCAAATCGGGGCGCGGGTCATCGGCACGGTGTCAACCCAAGCCAAAGCCGAGCTTGCCAAAGATGCGGGAGCCGACGAAATTATTTTGTACACCGAGCAGGATTTTGAAGCAGAAGTAAAGCGCATCACTGATGGTAAGGGTGTGCAGGTGGTTTATGATTCGGTTGGCAAAACAACTTTTTTGAAAAGTCTAAAATGCCTTGCGCCGCGTGGAATGCTGGCTTTGTTCGGGCAATCAAGCGGTACTGTGGAGCCTGTCAATCCGGCGCTTTTAGCGCAACAAGGCTCGGTATTTTTGACCCGCCCCAGCTTGGCTCACTACAGCGCAACCCGCGCAGAATTGGAGTGGCGAGCCGGTGAAGTTTTAAGTTGGGTGGCGTCTGGCGAATTGCAGTTGCGAATCGAAAAAACTTTCCCGCTTGCCGAAGCCGCCGAAGCCCATCGCCAACTCGAAGGCAGAAAGACCACCGGCAAAGTGCTGCTCATTCCGTAAAGACTGATTGTGCTAAGATGACCATGTTTGCTTATTGAACAGGCAAATGATGGAGGGCTGCATGAAAAACTTAAAACGCATAATTGAACCCGTCTTGACCATCGCCGACCTTGATGCGATGCCCGATGATGGCAATCGGTACGAATTAATTGAAGGAGCGATTTATATGTCTCGTTCACCCACGAATAAACATCAAAGCGCGCTTCATTATTTGCAATTTGATTTAGAGTCGTTTTTGCGGGAGTCACCTGTAGGCATTCTGCGCCCCGGATTGGGTGTCATCTTTGATGATTTCAATGGCGTGATTCCAGACCTGATCTTCATCAGCAACGAACGAATTGCAAAGATAGCGACCAGCGAGAGAGTGTATGGCACGCCGGATTTAGTGGTCGAAATTCTGTCGCCGGGAGCCGAGAACGAGAAGCGTGACCGCAGCATCAAACGGCAACTCTATGGCCTGTACAAAGTCCGGGAATATTGGATTGTTGACACGGAAAATCGCACCATACAGGTTTACAAGTTGAGGAAACGCGGACTGGAATTGGCTGCTACTTTTGGTATCGAAGACGAATTGACCTCAACTGTTTTGAAAGGCTTGCGCTTAAAGTTGAGCAGCATTTTCCGCGAGCGTTAATCATCAATCTGTTTATGGACATCGAATCAATACGCGCTTATTGTCTCTCGTTGCCGCACGCCACCGAGGGCATTCAATGGGACAACGATTTGTTGTTTCGCGTCGGCAATAAAATTTTCGCTGTCGTCAGCTTGGAAATCACGCCCACTCGTTTATCCTTCAAGTGTACGCCGGAAAAATTTGATCAGTTGATTGAGTTAGCGGGCATCATCCCTGCGCCTTATATGGCGCGCAATAAATGGGTGACGCTGGAAAGGCTCGATGCTTTGAGCGACGCAGAGATTAAAAGTTTAGTCAAAAATTCTTACGACATGGTTGTTGCAAAATTGCCGAAAAAGATTAGAGAAACCATTACCAGAGAAACATAAATTCATTGTACGAGGCGCAGGCTCACAAAGCTTGCGCCGATTTTTTTATGGAGAAGAAAAAATGCAAGCACTAAAAAAAGAGAGCTTACTCGAAGACGGATTGCACTACGTTACAGACCAAGCGGAACCTCCCGTAGGGCATTTCGATGTCAAAATTAAAGTGACTGCCGCTTCGATTTGCGGCACCGACCAGAGCATCTATCAAATCACTTCGCGGCAAGGGATGCGCGACGAAATGCTTATCCACAACGGCGGCGATGTCAGCGGCTATCAACCCATTGTTGTCGGGCATGAATTTTGCGGCGAAGTCGTAGAGTTGGGCGAAGACGTGGACACCGCACTGGTGCAAGTCGGCGATTATGTCACTAGCGAAATGCACATCGCTTGCGGATATTGCCAACAATGTCGCAGCGGCAATCAACACATCTGTATGAACATTCGCGTTAAAGGCGTTCACCTAGACGGCGCGTTTGCCGATTATGTCTCAGTCCCCGCCACCAACGTCGTCAACCTTGAACGCTTTGGTGGACGCGAAGTCATACCGCCGCGCTTCGGGGCTTTCCTTGACGCGCTAGGCAACGGCGTCCACACCGTGATGGAAGGCGATGTTGCCGGAAAAACCGTAGCCATTTTAGGTTGCGGCGCACAAGGTTTGATGGCTGCTGCTGTAGCGCGAACCTTGGGCGCGGCGCGCATTTATATTACCGATTACTCGAATCCCGATGGTGGTTTCAGCGCCGCACATCTGGCGCATCGCTTTGCAACGGCGCGGGAGTTGGGAGCCGATTTCTGTTTCGACACCAACGAAGAAGCCGCGCCGGGACAAAAGCTGGAATTATTTGACCGAGCGCGTAACGAACACGGCGGCGGCATAGATGTAATTTTAGAGATGAGCGGAGCCGAAGGCGCTTACAACGACGCTGGCGCTCTAGTGAAAAACGGCGGCGAAATTTTGTTGCTGGGGATTCCCGCAAGACCACTGCGCTCGTTTGATTTCGGCAAGTACGCGGTGTGGAAAGGCGTGACTTTGAAAGGCATTTTTGGCAGACGAATGTTTGAAACGTGGTACGCGATGTTGGATATGCTGGCAACCGAGAGTACCGGATTGAAAGCCCGACTGGAAAAAATCATCGAACGCGAAACCGTGCCACTGGCAAATTTTGAACAAGGCTTCGAGCGCGTCCGCACTCATCAAGCGGTGAAACTTCTGCTTGTGCCGGATGCGGAAACGAAAGATTAGAGGAGACATATGACTTGGGAGGATATTTTTAAGACTGTTGGCGCAGTAGTGTTCTCTTTAGGCGGAGGAGGTGCAATTGTTATTGCTTTCTCCTCTTATCTAGGGAAGATATGGGCAGATAGAATTCTTGAAGCCGACAAGGCTAAGTATCAGAGCGAGTTGGAAAAGGTAAAACGTTATTCTGAAAAACAGTTTTATTTTTACAACGAACTTTGGAGTGCTCTGTGCGACCTTAAAATAAAAGGTGATGCTCTTTGGGAACGTGCCAATATCCAGAGTGCTAAAAGATTCTCCATCCAATTAAAAGAGACAAAAGATCAAGTGACTAAGAGCAGTCTTCTTATAGAAGATGTGGATTATATTGCTTTGAAGAAGGTCTTGGAGGAATTTGGTGAATTCGATCTTGGCAAGGCAAAGCTAATACAGTTACGCAACCTTCGTTACCTTGAAGATGTTGATAATCAAATAATAGAAGAAGTTATAGAACTAAATAGACAGAAGAAAGAGGCTTACTCAAACCTTCTTGAGAAAATTGAGACTTCATTTAAGAAACAGATTAGAGGAGAAATAAAATACAATTTCTGAGCTTTTTTCTTAAAGTCCTGGAATATGTTCGTTCTAAGCTAGAGCAAAGCTTTGGCTCTCAATGAGCAGTGCGACTAAAAGTAAGCCTGTCTAAGACGATAAAAGAATTGTTGCGAAGATTGAGGAGAAAGCATGAAACATTCAAAGCATTGGCTATGCGTCGGTCTGGGGTTTGTGCTTTTCATTGCAGCGTCTGAAGAAGTGCGTTCGCAACAATCGCAGATGCCGGAAAATCCCATCACGCTGGTGCGCGAGGGGATGAATCAGAAAGACGCGCTCAAAATCAACGAAGCGATTTTTCAAGCCATAGGCTTCGGCAACACCTTTATGGTGACGACTTCCGAAGGTAACGTCATCATAGACACTTCGCTGGTGAGCCGCGCTCCACAGCACCTCAAATTGTTGAAAGCCGTAAGCCAAGCGCCCATCAAATACATCATCCTGACGCACGGACACGGCGACCACACCGGCGGCATCGCGCTATGGAAAGAGCCGGATACCAAGATCATCGCGCAAAAGAATTTCGCTGAGTTCTTGCATTATCAAACGCGACTCGCGGGATTTTTCGCGCTGCGTAACGCGGCACAATTTTCTCTGCCGCGCCCTGTTGTAAGCGATTGGGCTGGCAATTACGGCGCGAAGATTCTGCCCAATATTTTGTTCGATGACAAATACGAATTCACTTTGGGCGGCGTCAAGTTTGAAATTCTCAGCACTCCAGGCGAAACGCCAGATCACCTGACCGTGTGGATTCCGAAATACAAAGCCGCTTTCACTGGCGATAATTATTACGGCTCGTTCCCGAACATCTACACCTTGCGCGGCACGCAACCACGCTGGGCTTTGGATTACATCAACTCGTTGAATAAAGTCCTCGCGCTCAAACCTGAACTGGTCATACCGAGTCACGGCAGAGCTATCGTTGGCAACGCCGAAATCACGAAACGATTGACGCAATACCGCGATGCCATTCAATACGTCCACGATGAAACCGTGAAGGGCATGAACACCGGTAAAGACGTTTTCACGTTGATGAATGAAATCAAATTGCCAAAGTCCTTAGACATCGGCGAAAGCTACGGCAAATTGTCCTGGTCAATTCGCGGCATCTACGACGGCTACGCGGGCTACTTCGATTTGAACCCGGCGACGATGTATGAAAAATCTGCGTCGTCTGTCTATGCAGATGTCGTCAAACTTGCTGGTGGCGCGGACGCGATAACCAAACTGGCGCAAGAAAAACTCGCAGCCGGTCAAGCCATAGAGACTTTACATTTGACGGACATGGTTTTGACTGGTGAGCCGACAAATCGAAAAGCCCTTGAAACAAGGCTGAAAGCGTTGGAGTTATTGGTCGCCAAATGCAGCAACACCAACGAGCGCGGCTGGCTCGATTACAGCATCAGCGAAACGAAGAAGCGACTAATAAATTAGCCAGAGACGGGGAGTGGGGGAGATTTTTTAGCAGTCGAAAAATTCTCCATCGCATCTTCTCCCCGTCTCCCCTACTCACTGCGCCGTGTGCTTCTCCAGACGTTCCTGAAAATATTCGCGCCAACCTTCGGGCAAGGCGGCGATTTGGATGACGCGACGCAGCAAATCAAGGTTCTCTTTCTCGCTGGTGTACAGCCGTGCGATGTCTAAGACCGTGACTCGGTTTTCATCGCGGCTGATGATCTCAATCACATCGTCGGCTTTGACTTCGCCTTCTTCGATTACCGCAAAATAGATTCCTGAGCGTTCGCTTTGCAAGAATTTTTTTATGATGTCGTCACGCCCAAACTTGATTCCGAGTTTATAACAAGGCATTCGCGGCTGCGTCACTTCAAACAAGGTTGTGCCGATTCGCACACGGTCGCCGATGTTGACTTGAGTTTCAAATAAGCCCTCGGTGGTCAAATTCTCGCCAAACATTCCAAAGGGCAACGCCATCTCAGGCAATTCCTTGCGCCAGTAATCGTAATGCTCCGAAGGGTACGCATAAACGGCTTTGTCGCGTCCGCCGTGAACCGTCAAATCGGCTTGTTGGTCGCCTTCAAGATTTAACTTACGAACTTTGTGAGCGCCTGTAACCGGCTCTTTGAAAATGCCTGTAGTGACGCTGTGACCTTTCCAAACGACTTCGCGGGGCAGCCCTACGTTGACAGAAATAAGTTTCATTTGATGCGTCTCTCCGCTTCTTTGATGGGATAATCGTTGGCGCTCATGTCGCGCCTTCGCATTAAACCTTGGTCGTCAAATTCCCAATGCTCGTTGCCGTGTGTGCGATACCATTGCCCGTTTTCATCGCGCCACTCGTACTCGAATCTAACAGAGATGCGATTATTTGTGTAAGCCCAAAGCTCTTTCATCAAGCGATAATCCAACTCTTTCGCCCACTTGCGTTGTAAGAATTCTTTGATCGCTTCACGACCTTTGAAAAACTCTGTGCGGTTACGCCATTCGGAATCTTCTGTGTAGGCGAGAGCGACGCGCTGCGGGTCGCGTGTGTTCCAGGCATCTTCTGCGGCTTTGACTTTGGCAAGCGCCGTCGCTTGGGTGAAGGGTGGTTTGATGATCTTCATAAAATTATTTCCTGATGGCGCTTCAAGTTTGCGTAAAGAAATATCACCTTGTTGAGAGGCGGTCTCTGACCGTCAGTTGATTCAAAAATATCACCTTGTTGAGAGGCGGTCTCTGACCGTCAGTTGATTCAAAAATATCAACCTCGTTGAGAGGCGGTCTCTGACCGCCAGCCTCGCGTTCAGAGACCATCTCTCAACCGCGAACTTGAGATTCTATTTTCTTGTTTTTCTTTTAGCCAATCGCTTGAGCCTTGAGAAAATTCTTGATGAGAGTGGCAATCACCTCACCATCTTCTTCCAGCGCGAAATGCCCTGTGTCTAAAAGATGAACTTCGATATTTTTCAAATCTTCCTTGTATGCCAGCGCCCCCTCTTGACTAAAGAAAGGATCGTTTTTCCCCCACACCACCAACGTCGGCGGTTGATGTTTACGGAAGTAGGTATGCCATTCAGGATAAAGCGCGAGGTTTGACGGATAGTTGTGCAACAACTCCAGTTGAATCGCCGCGTTGCCCGAACGATCTAAAAACCTTTGATCCATTGTCCAAGCATCAGGGCTTATCTTCTGCGGATTGCGAACGCCGTGAGTATATTGAAATATAGTGGTCTCAGATTGCAGCAAAGCTCTGGCGGCTTTCTCGGTCTCCTCATTGCGATTTGCCCAGAAGGGCTTCAGCGGCTCGAAGGCTGATGAAATTCCTGCTGCGTAAGCGTTGCCGTTTTGCGTGATGAGCGCCTCTATCCATTCGGGATGCCGCGCAGCAAGGCGTAAACCTACGGGCGCGCCATAATCCTGCATATACACACTGAAGCGTTGCAGCCCTACAGCTTGAATGAATTTTTCCATCACCTCTGCCAAATGATCAAAGGTGTAAGTGAAAATCTCCGGGCTTGGGGCATCGCTGTAACCAAAGCCCGGATAGTCCGGCGCAAGTAAATGAAAGTTGTTTGCGAGGTTGGGAATTAGCTCGCGGTACATATGCGATGAGGACGGGAAACCATGAAGCAAGAGAATGGTCGGCGCATCCTTAGCGCCCGCTTCACGATAAAAAATTTTCAGACCTTCAATTTCAATGTAGTTATGGGTGGTCATAAAACTCCTGCAATTTCCTACTGTTTATCGGTTGGGTCGCAGAAATAATGACGGCTCACGCAGTCTGCGAAAAGGGCGTCATCATTTCTGCGACCTTAGCAAAGCTTCTTGAACCCAGGCGCTTGAGCGAAGGGTTCAAGCAAGCTTGGAGCAAGCCGTAATCACCAGGCGCTTGCCAATAACAAAGACCTTTGGAAAATCAACTACGACTTGGGCAACACGGGCAAGTTAAAGCTGTGCCATTCCGCCATCTACGTTGAGTTCGACTCCCAGCACATATGAAGAATCGGTAGAGGCTAAAAATAGAACCGCTTTGGCAATCTCATCGGCGCTGCCAAATCGCTTCATAGGCACACGCCCCAGAACCCCTGCTGCCAACTCGTTGACGGCTTCTGGCGACATTCCCGTGCGTCCAAAAATAGGTGTTTCAATCGGACCCGGAGCCACCGCGTTGACCCGTATGCCTCGGTCAATCAACTCTGCGGAAAAAGTTCTTGCCAACGAACGCAGAGCCGCTTTACTGGCGGCGTAAACGCTGGTCGTCAGTAAACCTAATTGATAAAGCATCGAGGTATTAAAAATAATCGAAGCGTTGTCGTTGAGAAGCGGCAGAGCCTTTTGCACAGTGAAATAAGCTCCCTTAAAATTGATGTCCATTATTTCATGAAGTAAGTCTTCGCTGGTCTCTGCAAGCGACGCGAACTTCGCTACGCCAGCGTTGACAAACAGCACGTCAATGTTGCCGAATTTGTCACCCACCTGTCGGTAAAAAGCTTCAATCTCGCTGATCTTCGAGACATCGGTTTGCACTGCCAAGACCTCGCCGCCGATTTGCTTGGCGGCGTCGTTTAGCGTCGGTTTATCGCGCCCGGCAATTGCTACTTTGGCTCCTTGAGCCGCGAACGCTTTGGCGGTGGCAAGCCCTATGCCGCTATTGCCACCAGTGATAACCACAACCTTTCCTGAAAATTTATTCATTTTTGCCATACTCCTTTTGGTTTTTTATGTGAGCCTATAAGGTTAAAACCCGCTGCCGCAGTGATGGCGACAAAAAAATACTCCCTCGCAAAACCACCGATAGCGTATAACCGCCTCTGGCTCACGCCTTCTAATGTAAATTTTTCTAACTGTCGAAAGCCGACTTTGTAGGTTATACAGAGAATTTTCTAACTTGTCAAATCTTTTTTCAGGGGTTAGACTGATTGCCGATTGGGAGGGAGGGAATATGGCAGAGAAGACAAGCGATCAATTTTATTTCATCGGCAATAACTTGGGCATAGACTTCGTCAACACGCTGGTTTCGGATGGTGAAAAGCCTGTGGATTTACTGGCGAGCTTTGCCGATTTCGTGCATTGGTTAAGCGCCCTGCAAGTCATAGAGGCGGCGCAGGCGAAGGAGTTTCTGAAGCGTTGGAGCGACAGCCCCGAAAGCGCCACAGCCTTTCAGCAGGTCGTAGAATTTCGCGAGGTGTTAAAACAGCTTTTCGAAAGAATCGTCCACGGACGGACGATTCAGCAAAAGAGCATTGATGCGATAAACGCTTTGCTGCGTTTGCAATTAGGTTATGCAGAGTTGCGGCGTGTGAAGGGCGGCTTCGAGAAGCGTTTTCATTCCAGTTTAGATGAACCGCTTCACTTGATATTGCCCATTGCGGAAGCTGCCTGCGACTTGATTGGGTACGGTGATCTTTCTTTAATTAAACAATGCGAGAACCCGCCCTGTGTTCTCTTTTTTTACGACACCTCAAAAAATCACGCTCGCCGATGGTGCAGCATGAACCTTTGCGGCAACCGCGCCAAAGCCGCCGCGCATTATCAAAAAAGAAAACTTGCGGCAAAGGCGAAGTGATGGCTGGCGTGGCAATCAACCCTTTAGAGTGGTGTATCAGTCGTGTGAGAGGTTCGACAAACTTCAGGCTATCGAACTCCTGCGCCTTCGTTGCAAGCCATCGTGGTTATCTTGGCGAAGTCTGAAATTGTTTTTCAAAGCTTCTTTTGCTTCTTCATTTTTCAAATGAAATCCAACGGCTTACCCAAATCACTTTTCCCCAACTATAATTTCGCCTGCAATATTAAAACCTTCGCAAGGAGATTGACATGAATATCAACGAACTCTACAGCACGCTTGGCAGTGAACTTGAAAACCTGAAAGCCGCAAAGACTTTCAAATACGAAGTGCCGCTCGAAAGCGAGCAAGGCGGAACCGTCACGGTGAATCATCAAAACGTCGTCATGCTGGCGGCAAATAATTATCTAGGTTTGGCGAATCATCCGCAGGTCAAAGAAGCAGCGCATCGCGCTCTTGATGAATGGGGCTACGGCATGGCTTCGGTGAGATTTTTGTGTGGTACTGAGCCGATTCATTTTGAGCTTGAACGTCGCATCGCGCAGTTTGTCGGTTGCGAAACTTCTATACTGCACAGCTCATGTTTTGCTGCTAACGAAGCGTTTTTCTCGGCGCTCTTAGCAAATGATTTCGGGCAGACGGATTATCAAGACGCCATCTACAGCGACCAACTTAATCACGCCAGCATTATTGACGGTATACGTTTGTGCAAAGCGATTGCCAAGCCTACCATCTCGCGCCCTTATCGGCACAACGACCTTGAGCATTTGAAGCAGATGCTTTTGGCCGACCGCGATAAAAATTTCCGCATTAAAATCATCGTCACCGACGGGGTATTTTCTATGGAAGGCGAGCTGGCGCATTTGCCGGAGTTGGTCGCCATAGCGCGAGAAAACCAGGCGTTGTTGGTGGTTGACGATTCGCATTCGACAGGGGTGATGGGCAAGAGCGGACGCGGCACTCCCGAAGAGCAAAATGTCTTTGGCGAAATAGATGTCATCACCGGAACTTTTGGCAAAGCTTTGGGCGGTGCCTCGGGGGGCTTCATCGCAGGGCGCAAGGAGTTGATCGAATTTCTCAGACAGAAATCTCGCCCTTACACTTTTTCAAACACCATGCCGCCGTCTGTGGTCGCTGGGTCAATTGCAGCAATTGATTTGATTGAAAATGATCCTTCGATAGTTACGCAACTGCAAGAGAACACCGCTTACTTTCGCCGTGAAATCGTCAATTTAGGCTTCACTATTATCGAGGGCAATCACCCGATAGTGCCTGTGATGTTGGGCGAAGCGGCAGTCGCGCAAGACATGAGTCAAGAGCTTTTGAAAGAGGGCGTGTATATCAAAGGCTTGTGGTATCCGGTGGTGCCGAAAGGCGAAGCGCGATTACGCACACAAATTTCTGGCGCACACACGCGAGAGGATTTAGACCGCGCCCTTGCCGCTTTCAATAAGGTCGGTAAGAGATTAGCTGTGATTTGATATGAGTAGAAATTGCTTGAGGAGTAAGTGAATTGTGATGACAACCTTTCTCTTTTGGAACATGAACAAGAAACCCCTGACAGATATGATTCGTCTATTGATGCGAATCAAGAGTTGAAATCAGCGATAAAGAATCAACGATTTACAGGCGACATCTGGGCAAAAACCCAAAAGCCGGGTTGATAAGTCCTTTCCTTTCAGCGCGGACATTTTTCAACTCTTGATTCGCATTATTGGTTGAGAAACACCAAGTTGCTGTATTAATTCTGGTAGAAAGTGAAATACCGGCAGGTGAAATGCTCTCCGTATTAAATCGCCAAGAAGTGCAGTTTCACTTTCCTTTCAGTAATTGTGAAAAGATTGCCATTTACACTGGTTTCTCTGGCGAGTTTATCCGCCCTCTGTATGAAAGTCATAGAATCACGATTCGACAAGTCGTTTTGCCTTCCGGGGCGGAGTTTTTGTTGACTGCCGTTCATATGCCGAGCAAACTACATTTTTCAGAGAAGAGCCAAATCTCTGAGTGTATCAATCTTGCTAACGCAATTCGTGAGGTGGAAGAAAAGCTTGGGCATAGAAAAACTGTATTGGTAGGTGACTTCAATATGAATCCTTTTGAGTATGGTGTGATTGCGGCAAACGGGTTGCACGCAGTGATGACCAAGGATATTACATTGAGAAGAGAGCGAATGGTTCAAGACAAACCATACCCATTTTTTTATAATCCGATGTGGGGGCATTGGGGCGATGCCAACGAAACTCCTGCTGGAACCTATTATTACGAGAAAGCCGAACATGATGTCTATTTCTGGAATCTTTTTGATCAAGTAATGCTACGCCCTGATGTGTTACCATTTTTTCGCAATGATGATTTGAAAATTTTAACGGCGTGCTCAGGCAAGTCTTTAATGACTGATAAAGGATTGCCAGATAAAGATGGAGGTTCAGATCATTTGCCGATTTTGTTTACCTTGAACTTTTGATGAAAGGAGCGTGATATGGAAAACCTGAATCGAGATTTGTGGCCTAATGATATTGGTGTAGTAAATGATATTTCAACACCCGTAGGCATACTAAAAGAGCAAGCCGCACTGCTTGGGCAAAAGACCAAAAACCTTGTTGAAGGGGAAATCTCTGATGCCGGTATAGACAACAATTTTAATTACAAGTTTTACCTTATAGCACCGGCATTAAAACACTATAAATATCATTTGTTTTCGGTTCATTACCCGATAGACATTTATCCACTCAAAATAAGTTGGGAGGGCGATCCGATAATTGCAAAATCAGAAGAAGAATTCACTAAAGCCTTACAACAAATTTTCTCTAATGATAAAACCAAAAAGGTGATTCGGGTACTTTTAGCTCAAAGTCAATAATGAATTGTAGCTGTCTGTGTGCCACTCAGGTACTCGTAAGGATTTAGACCGCGCCCTCGCCGCTTTCGATAAAGTTGGCAAACAATTGGGCGTGATTTGAAAAGCGGCACACTTGTTTTCAGGAAAAGCAACACACGAGGGTAGTCATTCACCGCTGCTTCAATTGATTGCCAACTTTATCCGCGCCGCTCTATCGGCACATAATCTCTGACCTCGCTGCCTAAATAAATCTGGCGCGGACGGGCGATCTTTTGTTCGTCATCGAGCAGCATCTCCTGCCATTGCGAAATCCACCCGGAGGTGCGCGGTATGGCAAACAGCACAGGGAAAATATCCACTGGAAACCCCATCGCCTGATAAATAATTCCCGAATAAAAATCGACGTTGGGATAAAGCTTGCGATTGACGAAGTAATCATCTTCCAAAGCGATGCGCTCCAACTCCAAAGCCACATCCAGCAATTTATCTCTGCCGGTCACCGCGAAGACTTCATCGGCGACCTGTTTGATGATGCGCGCTCGCGGGTCGTAATTTTTATAGACGCGATGGCCGAAACCCATCAAGCGGAACTCGCCCGCCTTGACGCGCTTGATGTAATCGGGAACCTTGTCAATCGTGCCGATTTCATTGAGCATTTTTAACACCGCTTCATTTGCGCCGCCGTGCAAGGGGCCGTACAAAGCTGCCGCCGCGCCTGCCAAGGCCGAATACGGGTCGGCTTCGGAACTGCCTATGCTGCGCATGGCGTTGGTGCTGCAATTCTGTTCGTGGTCGGCGTGCAGTATGAATAACACTTCCAAAGCTCTTTCCAAAACCGGGTTTGGTTGATACTTCAACTCAGTCTTCTTGAACATCATGTTTAAGAAGTTGCCGGTGAAACTCAAATCGTTATCGGGGTAGGAATACGGCAAGCCCATGCGGTGACGATAGGCGAAGGCGGCAATGGTGGCGACTTTGGCAATCAACCGATGAATCTGTTTGCGCCGCGCCTCTGCATCGAAAATCTGTTTGGCCTCCGGGTAAAAAGTTGAAAGCGCTCCCACCGTGCCTATGAACATCCCCATAGGGTGGGCGTCGTAATGATAGCCGTCTATGCACTTCTTGATGTTTTCATGAATAAAGGTGTGATGCGTGATGTTAAAGCTCCAATCTTTTAGCTGCGCGGCGGTGGGCAATTCGCCATGTAAAATCAAATAGGCGACTTCCAGATAGTTGCTGCCTTCGGCAAGTTGTTCGATAGGGTAGCCGCGATAGCGCAGTATGCCTTTGTCGCCGTCAATCAAGGTGATGCGGCTTTTGCAGGAGGCCGTGTTGGTGAAGGCCGGGTCGTAGGTCATCAAGCCGAAATCGTCGGCGTCGGTTTTGATCTGCCGCAAATCTATGGCCTTGATGGTGCCGTTTTCGATAGCGATTTCGTATTGTTTGCCAGTGCGATTGTCGGTGATGGTCAAGGTGTTGGCGCTCATGAAGTTCTCCTGTAATTTTGCTTTTTCCCCTGCCACGCTGCCGCAATCAATAGCGCGCAGGTTTGTAGCTGTGGAGCGCACGCACATATTGAGCGCGTTCAAATTCACTGGGATTGGCGCAGTATTTTTGGCTCATGCTGCCCTGTAACTGGCGCACCGAGTCGTATTCGTGTTCGCTCAACCAGAGGATCATATCGCGCTCAATCATGCTGAGGTGTTCAATACCGCGTCGGAAAAGAACCGAACACAGCATTGTGACATTGGCTCCAACCATAAGCATTTTTATCACATCCTGCGCCGTATGGATACCGCTGGTTGCCGCCAAGCTGCAATTTATTCTGCCGTAGAGAATGGCAATCCAACGCATAGGCAGACGCAGCGCCTGTGGCGTGCTGAAAATAATATTCGGTTGAATCTCCAGGGTTTCAAAATTGATGTCGGGTTGATAAAAGCGATTGAACAAGACCAGGCCATCGGCTCCTGCGTTGACGAACTCTTTTGCCAGGTGTGCCAGATTGCTGAAAAACGGGCTGATTTTTACAGCGACCGGAATCTTGATATGCGGCTTGACCATCTCGATGATGTCCAGATAGGTATGCTCGACTTCGACGCCGGGCATCTCTGTGTCCGTCGGTATGTGATAGATGTTCAATTCAATGGCATCGGCTCCGGCCTGTTCCATCTCTTTGGCGTAAGCCGTCCAGCCGCCCAGCGTCGAGCCGTTGAGGCTGGCGATGATGGGAATCTGCACCGCTTGTTTAGCTTTGCGTATATGGTTGAGGTATTCGTCGGGGCCGCGATGAAATTTTTGCGGCTCAGGAAAAAAGGTCAAGGCTTCGGCAAAGCATTCGGTGTGATGCGAAAGATGAAAATCGAGTTCGAGGCTGTCGTTGGTCAGTTGCTCTTCAAACAGCGAATGCAGAACGATAGCCGCCGCCCCGGCATCTTCCATGCGTTTGATGTTGTCGAGTTCTTCGGAAAGCGGCGATGCTGAAACCACCAGCGGAGTGCGTAACGGCAAGCCAAGATATGTGGTGCGTAAATCCATGACGGTTCCTCGTGTTGCGGCTGTGCCGCTTTGATGTGCGGCGGCGGCTTTGCCCCGCCGGAACACAGCCAGTGTTTTTGGGGCTATGCCCCAAATTGGCGGCGTAGCCGCAATCGTTTATTTCTCGACTTGTCGGAGAGCCGCAGGCTCTCCGCACATCAAAGCGGCATAGCCGCAAAAGGCATCAACAGCAAGTAGCTGGGCAAACTCAGTCACGCGCTTTCTTCTATCAACTCAACTTCGTTAGCTCTTTGCCGTTGGTTGGCGCGTTCATCTTGCGCGCCGCCAGATACTCGAAATACTGCCAGCGTGTATAGACATCCTGTTGCGCTTCGTTGAGCAAACGCTTGGCGTCTTCCGGGTGACTCGTGGTCAGCATCTTGAAGCGATTTTCCAGGTACAAATATTTTTCCAGCGCAATCTTGGGCGCTTTGGAATCCAGTTGCAAAGGATTCTCGCCGACTTCGGCGCGGTCTGGATGAAAGCGATATAACAACCATTGTCCGGCCTCGACCGCCGCTTTCTGATTCTGCATAGCCGTTGTCATATTGATGCCGTGCGCTATGCAATGACTGTAGGCGATAATCAACGACGGCCCGTCATAGGCTTCGGCCTCAAGAAACGCCTTGAGCGTGTGTTCGTCTTTCGCGCCCATCGCCACACGCGCCACATAGACATTGCCGTAAGTCATGGCAATCAAGCCCAAATCTTTTTTCGCGGCGGGCTTGCCAGCGGCAGCGAATTTCGCCACCGCGCCTCTGGGTGTAGCTTTCGACATCTGCCCACCGGTGTTGGAATAAACTTCCGTATCCAGCACCAGTATGTTGACGTTGCGCCCGCTTGCCATCACATGATCGAGACCGCCAAAGCCTATGTCATACGCCCAGCCGTCGCCGCCGATAATCCATACGCTCTTTTTGACCAGCAAATCCGCCAGACTCAAAAGCTGCCTGGCTGCCAACGAGCCAATGTTCAACAAGCGATTTTTTAATTCGCTGACGCGCTCGCGCTGTTCATAAATATCCGCTTCATCGTTTTGCATCGCCTGAAGAATCGCCTGCGTCAATTCGTCGCCAACCAGCGGCGCGACTTGGTTGAGCAGTTCTTTGGCAAACGCGGTCTGCTTATCAATCGAGACGCGAAAGCCTAAACCGAATTCGGCATTGTCTTCAAAGAGCGAATTCGACCAAGCGGGGCCGCGTCCTTCGGCGTTCACCGTGTAAGGCGTGGTCGGCAGATTGCCGCCGTAAATAGACGAACAGCCGGTCGCGTTGGCAATCACGGCGCGGTCGCCGAACAGTTGCGTCACCAGTTTGATGTAAGGCGTTTCGCCGCATCCGGCGCAGGCTCCCGAAAATTCAAACAGCGGTTCCTGCGCCTGTTGCTGGCGAATCGTTGAGTTCTTCACCAAGCGGCGATCCATCTCCGGTATGCTCAAATAGAAATCCCAGTTATCGCGTTCAGCGTCGCGCAAAGGCGATTGCGGTTGCATATTGATGGCCTTCAAACGAGTTTCTGATTTGTTCTTGGCCGGACAGACATCAACGCAAATGGCGCAGCCCGTGCAATCTTCGGGCGCGACTTGAATAGTGTATTTCAAGCCTGCCCATTCGCGGTCACGAGCGTCGCAAGCTTTGAAAGTCGGCGGTGCAGCGGCGAGAAATTTTTCGTCATATGCCTTGATGCGTATGACGCTGTGCGGACAGACCATCGCGCATTTGCCGCATTGTATGCAAACCTCTGTGTCCCATACTGGAATCTCTAAAGCGAGATTGCGTTTTTCCCACTTCGCCGTGCCTGTCGGATAGGTGCCATCACAAGGCAAGGCGCTGACCGGCAGCGCGTCGCCGCAACCGCCTATCATCTTGCCCAAGACTTCGCGCACAAACTCCGGCGCAAGCGGCGAAACCGCAGGCGGCATATTGAAGGCGCTGGTAATGTCATCCGGCACGGTAACTTCATGCAGATGCGCCAGCGCGTCATCTACGGCTTTCAGATTGCGCGCTACAGTTTCTTCGCCTTTGTTGCCATAGCTTTTCTGAATCGCATATTTGATGGCTTCTATGGCTTCGGCTTTCGGCAGCACGTTGGAGAGCGCAAAGAAACAGACCTGCATCACGGTGTTGATGCGATTGCCCATGCCGCTTGCCCTTGACACTCGTGTGGCGTTGATGACGTAAAACTTCGCACGTTTTTCGATGAGGTGCTGCTGCACTTGACGCGGCAGTTGAGGCCAGATGGCGTCGCGGTCAAACGGTGTGTTCAACAGAAAAGTGCCGCCGTCAATCAACGATGCCAGCATATCGTAACGCTCCAGAAAATTCGGTTGATGACAGGCGACGAAATTGGCTCGCGTGATTAAATAGGTCGAGCGAATTGGCAGCGGCCCGAAACGCAGATGCGAAACCGTAATCGCTCCGGCTTTCTTGGAGTCATAAACGAAATAGCCTTGCGCGAAATTGTCGGTGTTTTCACCTATGATCTTGATGGAATTTTTATTCGCGCCCACCGTGCCATCCGAACCCAAACCATAAAACATGGAGCGTATGACGTTGGCCGGTTCAGTCGAAAAATTTTCATCGTATGCGAGGCTGGTATGCGTCAGGTCGTCGTTGATGCCTATGGTGAAATGATTTTTCGGATGCTTGAGCGCCAAGTTGTCGTAAATCGCTTTGACCATTCCCGGCGTGAATTCATTGGACGATAAGCCATAACGCCCGCCGATGATCTTCGGCATATCTTCCAACTCGCCCCAACCGTTTTGAATGCCTTCGTGCAGCGCGGCTATGCAATCAAGGTAGAGCGGCTCGCCTCCGCTGCCCGGTTCTTTGGTGCGGTCTAAAATCGCCAAGGCTTTGGTTGTCGCAGGCAAGGCTTCGATAAAGCGTTGCACGTCGAAGGGGCGATAGAGGCGCACTTTCAAGACGCCGACGTTTGCGCCACCATCATTGAGATAATCTACCGTTTCGTGAACCGTCTCTGCGCCCGAACCCATCAACACGATGACGCGCTCGGCATTCGCGGTGCCGTGATATTCGAACAATTGATAACTGCGCCCTGTGAGCGCGGCGAATTTGTCCATCGCCGCCTGAGTAATTTCCGGGCAACGGTTGTAAAACGGATTGACGGTTTCTCTGGCCTGAAAATAGACATCGGGGTTTTGTGCAGTGCCGCGCAAGACCGGATGATCGGGCGACAAAGCGCGCGCACGATGCGCCAAAACGAAATCCATATCGAGCATTTCGCGCATATCGTCTTCGGTGAGTAATTCGACTTTGGCGACTTCGTGCGAGGTGCGAAAACCATCGAAGAAATGCAGAAACGGAATGCGCGATTCCAACGCCGCCGCTTGAGAAATCAAAGCGAAATCCATCGCCTCCTGCACAGAGGCCGAGCCTAATAGCGCAAAGCCCGTCGCACGAGTTGCCATCACGTCGCTGTGGTCGCCGAAGATCGAAAGCCCTTGCGCGGCCAAGGAACGCGCCGCGACGTGAAAAACCGTAGGCGTCAATTCACCGGCGATTTTGTACATATTGGGAATCATCAATAACAGACCTTGCGAAGCGGTGAAGGTGGTAGTTAAAGAGCCGGTCTGCAAAGCGCCGTGAACGGTTCCGGCGGCGCCGCCTTCGCTTTGCAATTCGATGACCGCAGGGATGGTTCCCCACAAGTTGGCGGTGTCTGCCGATGCCCAGGCGTCCGACCATTCGCCCATAGGCGAAGATGGCGTGATGGGATAAATGGCGATGACTTCGTTGGTGCGATAGGCCACGTAAGCGACGGCTTCATTGCCGTCAATGGTCGTCATAGTGCGTTTCATGTCTCCTCAACTTTATCGAAAGGGTGCGACGCTGCGTTAAACAATTGAGCAGAGAGCAAGCGTTATTCCAGAGCCGAAAACGCGCCGGGAAGCGCTTGCCGTGGCGTTGGCAAAGGCAGAAAATTATTTCTGTAATTCAATGAAGCGGCCAAAATGGTTGCGGCTTTCGGTGGGTCTTGCGCCGCACCTTGGCAAATTTAATCGGTTGACAAAGACGCGAAAAATTACCCGATGGTAAAAACCGCAGGTGCGTAGGAATCCCCACTCGTTGCGGCAATGGCGCGAAGTTGGCACCATGATGGTGTGATTTTTCGACAGGTGAATTGGCGCGGAGTTTGCAGTTGCAGGTTCCGCCGTGTGGCTTCACGCATTCCAATTTACCGGAGGAGCAAGCATGATGAAATTCAGAATATTGTTGATGATGGCTTTGACCATCTTTTGCGGAGTCGGTGGGGGAATCTTTCTCGTCGTCAATGATGAGAGACTGTTGGGCAGTTCTCTTTATACGCTGTTCCCGTTTGCGGCGGCGTTGTTGTTTTTGATCATTGGCTACGAATTGAGTCACGAATTGCGAAGCCAGGACGCTGCCATGGAAAGCCCGGTTGCGCCGCTGTCGCGCCGCGATCAAAAGCCCTTTGCGGGGCATCACCCGAAAGCCGCTTGATGATTTTGCTTCGTGAAAATAGCCTGTGAAACCGGGCGATTTCGAACCGTGGGCATAAAAATGACAGCGCCGCTGCGGTCATCCGTCAGGCACGAATTTGCTCTTGAGTAAAATTATTTGATGGTAAACGGTAAGGTCTTGGTCGGTTGATCGCCGTCTTTCGGATTCAAATAAACATCCACCTTGTATTCACCTGGAGGCAAGCCTTTGCCGCTGGGGGTGAAGGTGAAATCCAGAATATTATTTTTTCCTACCGCATCAATATTGCTTTCCACCATTTTGGTGTTGGGTTCTTCCCCTGCGACATTGACGATGCTCCATTTGGCTTTCAGTTTGGTGTCTTCGGGGGCGTTGGCGAGTTTCACCACACAATGAATGACCGGCACGGCGGGGTCAAACGAAGTGGTATTGTCAATCGCTTCTTTGTTGGCGTTCACCTCTTTGGCCAGCGTGGCGTCCGAGATTTTGGCGGATGAATAATTGACTTCACAGGTTGCGCCGATAGCGGCCAACGCTATGAGCAGGAAGAGAACGATAGAGGTTTTTCGATTCATAAGTCTCCTTGAAATTGGTATGATCGGTACTGCGTTTGCGGCTTTAGCTGATAGGATGTGCTGCTCTCATCGAGGATGAAATGTAGAAAAGGCCACAAGTCACGCTTGAGATAGTCCGGCATCCTCAAGCGCTTGTCAAGGCGTGCTGCCAGTAGCCAAGCGGGAAAACCAAGCGCCGGAAAAAACCGTCAACCAAAAATTCGCACGCGCATCGGCGTGGGGAAAATATGGCGTCGAGAGAAATTCAGACAGCCGCCTGCTACTTAGCTCGACTTTGTACATTTTTCAGAGGCGAACCGAGCTTGCCAATCCCCCCGACGGCAGTCGGGGGATAGTTAAAGCCCAACCTACAAAACGCCGTGCAGCCTCAACTAATCCCCCCGACGGCAGTCGGGGGATAGTTAAAGTTCAGCCTACGAAACGCTGCCAACGAGAAACCAATCCCCCCGATGGCAATCGGGGGATAGTTAAAGTCCAACCTTGCCCGAGGCTCAAGGCTGAACTTTAACCATCCCCCAACTGCCGTT
>JACQDB010000044.1 GCA_016201275.1 Acidobacteriota bacterium | reverse complement strand
ACTGGCAGGCGGTGGTAACATCGATTCGAGCAGTTGCCACTGCTCATCAGAGAGGTCGGTTGGATACGGTTTTCTGTCCATTGCAAGATAAGTTTAACCATTCCAGCCGACTTTCTCATAATTCCAAAACACGCTCTTAGATAATGGCGCGCTCTGACAGATTGATTTAGCGGCAAGATTATGCGGCGATTGTTGCGCGAAATCGCTACCAGCGGCGAAGCCAAAGGCGATATGACTACGCTCGAAGATTTCTCTGTGCTGGCGGCGCTGCGCGAAGACGAAGAATAGTGCGGGGATGACTACCGACACGATTCTTCAGGTTCACATCTGAACGTGAGTGGCTTCAAAGATGTGAATCACGGGCGGCGCTTCAGCCAGTGGCCTGACGGCTTGCACAAAATCACGCGAGGCGGGAACGGCAAAATGCGCCGCCAGTGCAGCCCTGTCTGTCCATTCTTCGAGAAACACCAGACGCAAAGGATTCTCGGCATCCTGATGCACCGCGTGCGCCACGCAACCCGGCTCGGTTCTCGACCGCCTGACGTGGGCAAGGCTGAGGGCTAAGAGTTTATCCAGAGCGTCGGCTTTGGCTATGATACTGCCGGTGACCATGATCATGTTGATTTCCTCACATTTCATTTGCGATAGTCTATCATCTTGAGCGGCGGCGTTACCGGAAAAAGCATCCGTATAATGAAAAGCTCCCGTATGATACAAAGCGCTGAAGGATTTTGCTATCCCGTATGGGCTTCTGGTTGAAGCAGAGAGGGCTTCAACAAATTGATGCCGAGCGACACTAAAAGCGAAAGAGCAAACGATGATTAAAGTAGAACTGCTGCTATTTGACCTCGACGGCACCTTGATTGACTCACGGGCAGACCTTGCGCGCTCCGTGAATTTAATGCTCACCGATTTACACAGGCCGCAATTATCGGAAGCTCAGGTTGCCGGGTTTGTCGGCGATGGCGTGCGCGTTTTGACTTATCGCTGTTTGACCGCCACCGATGCCCACCAGCAACCGCCCGATAAAGAGTTGCACGAACAGGCCATACGCTTGATGCACCAGCATTATGCCGAGCAGATGTATGTGGCGACCCAACTTTATCCGCAGGTCAAAGCGACGCTGCAACATTTCAAAGCCAAACGCAAAGCCGTGGTCACCAGCAAAGAGGAACGCTTCACGCATCAGATACTCGAACATTTCGGCATCGCCGAAGATTTCGACTGCATCATCGGCGGCGACACGGTTTCGGCGCGCAAGCCCAATCCGCTGCCGGTGATTACGGCGATTCACCAACTCGGCGGCACTGCCAACCAAGCCTTGATGGTGGGCGACAGCGAAAACGATATTCTCGCCGGACGCGATGCCGGAGCGCAGACCTGCGGCGTCAGTTTCGGTTTCCGCACCGCCGAAGAACTGCAAGCCTATGCGCCCGATGTGCTGATTGATCGCTTCGACAAATTGATAGAAAACTTCTTTTAGTTATTGGTTACTGGTTACTGGTTATTTGTTGACGTAGCCGCAACCAGTAACCAAGAACCAGTAACCAGTAACCAGTAACCAGTAACCAGTAACCAAGAACCATGACCGAAATTATCAAACGGGCGCACAAAATAAAAATGTTGATCCTCGATTGCGATGGGGTGTTGACCGATGGGCGCATCTTGATGACCGCCGAAGGCGACGAGATGAAAGCCTTTGACGTGAAGGACGGTCACGCCATCGTGATGTGGCATCGCGCCGGTCTTCGCTCGGCGATTATTTCCGGTCGCCAATCCGCCGTTGTGCAAAAGCGCGTCAACGAATTGGGCATACATCATCTGCACGAAATGGCGTGGGTGAAACGGGAGCCGTATCTGGCGATTCTCGCTGAAGAAGGCCTGGCGGATGAAGCGGTGTGTTATATCGGCGATGATGTTGTAGATATTCCGCTGCTGCGTCGAGCGGGACTTGCGGTTGCTGTCGCCGATGCGGTTGACGAAGTGAAGGCGCATTCGCATTTCGTCACCGAGCGCGAAGGCGGACGCGGCGCAGTGCGCGAAGTTATCGAAGTCATCTTGAAAGCGCAGGAAAAATGGGATGAATTGATGGCGCGCTACACAATGGATTGAGCGTTGCAAGCGCCAATCGAATCGTCATACAATGCGCTCAAGCGAGGTACAGACATGGCACAATCAACGACCACCATCAATGAAACTCCGCCTTCTTTCATCAGTCTCAATATTCAATCTCTGGATTTGAGCGAGGAGCAGTTTGAACTGTTATGCCGTGATAATCGGGATATGCGAATCGAACTTACCGCAGAAGGGGAATTACTCATTATGCCTCCAACCGGTTATATGAGTGGCTGGCGCAACAGCAACTTGAATTATCAATTAGTCGCCTGGAGCAAAGCCAATGGCACAGGAATCTGTTTCGATTCTTCGACTTTATTTACACTGCCGAACGGCGCGAAGCGTTCGCCGGATGTTTCATGGATTCGTCTTGAACGATGCAATGCTTTAACCGAAGATGAGAAAGAAGGCTTTGCGCCGATCTGCCCCGATTTTGTTATCGAACTTCGTTCACCCACAGACCGCTTGTCTACCTTGCAAGACAAAATGCTTGAGTACATGGAAAACGGCGCGCAATTAGGTTGGTTGATTGACCCGAAGAGCAAACAGGTTTTCATCTATCGCCCAAACCAACCGGTTGAGTGTCTCGATAATCCTGCCACGGTAAGCGGTGAATTGGTCTTGCAAGGCTTTGTGCTAAACCTCGCGGAAATCTGGTAATTCAATCGCTTCGGTAAGAATAAAACTCCCCTCGTTGACAAGCTAATTTTTTGTCCGATACCATCAATATCTTTATTTCAACGCAAAACCGATTACAGAGGACACTCGACCAATATGCTGAAACTCAGGAACACGCTGACCCGCGCCAAAGAAGAATTCACGCCGCTGGAAAACAACACGGTGCGTATGTATGCGTGTGGGCCTACGGTTTATGATTACGGACACATCGGCAATTTCCGCACCTTCGTGGCCGTGGATGTCTTGCGCCGCTATCTGAAATATCTCGGCTATAAGGTGCTGCACGTCATGAACATCACCGACATCGAAGACAAAATTATCCGCGATATGCAAAAGGCCGGGAAGAGTCTCGCAGCGTTCACCGGCTTTTACACCGACGAATTTTTGCAAGATGCCGATAGCCTCAACATCGAGCGCCCGGAAATTATCCCTCGCGCCACCGAGCATATTGATGAGATGGTCGCGATCATGCACAAGCTTCAAGCCAACGGGCATACGTATGCAAGCGATGGCTCGCTCTATTTCAGCATCTCTACGTTGAGCGATTACGGCAAGCTCTCTGGCCTGAAACTGGAAGGCAATCAAGCCGGAGCGCGTGTGGATGTGGACGAGTATGAAAAAGACGACGCCCGCGATTTCGTGTTGTGGAAAGCCCCGAAAGAAGCGGACGAGCCGCGCTGGCAAACGCCTTTTGGCGAGGGGCGACCGGGCTGGCATTTGGAATGTTCGGCTATGGCGATGAAGTATTTGGGCGAGACTTTCGATCTGCATTGCGGGGGCGTGGATTTGATTTTTCCGCATCACGAAAATGAGATCGCGCAATCGCAGGGCGCGACCGGCAAGCCCTTCGTGAAGCACTGGTTTCACGTAGAGTTTCTGCTGGTTGACGGCAAAAAAATGTCCAAGTCGGCAGGCAATTTCTACACCGTGCGCGATCTGGTCACACAAGGATTTTCGACCGCTGCGATTCGCTATCTGCTGATCTCTGCGCCCTACAGCACGCAATTGAATTTCACCCTGGACGGTTTGAAGGGCGCAGCGAGCGCTATCGAAAAGCTGCGAAATTTCCGTCGCCGCGTCAAAGAGATTGACGGCAGTCCCGCGTCACACCCGCGCATACAGGCGGCGCTGGAGCGCGCCCAAGCTGATTTTGAAGCGGCACTGAATGACGATTTGAATACTGCCGGAGCGTTGGCGGCGCTGTTTGATTTGCGCCGCGATGTCAACACGGCGATTGATGAAGACGAATTTGGCGAAGCCGACAAAGCCAATGTGCAGGCGTTGTTGACGCGCTTTGATACGGTGTTGGGAATTTTAGGCGAAGAGCAGGAAGTCACCCTCGAAAGCGAAATTGAAAAATTAATCGGAGACCGCTATGCGGCGCGCAAGCATAGAGATTTCGCTCGCGCCGATCAAATCAGAAATGAACTGGCCGAACGCGGCATCATCCTCGAAGACACGCCGCAAGGGACGAAGTGGAAGAAAAAATAATTCACTGGCAAAGCGCAGCGAGGGCGCTCACCGGTGATACAGCAAACGATTTCAGCGGAGGCGATTATGCAGATCAAATATCTTGGCAGTGCGTTGATGGTCGGACTTATGGTTTGGGCGACGGCTACAGCGCAAACCTACACGCCCAAGGCCGGCAGCGCCGAACGCAAAGCGCTGATGGATGCCTTGCGCGTGCCTGTGGAAAAAGCGCTGGGTAAAAAAGTGGTCTTCAAGGTCGAGCATTTGCAGGCGCAGAATGGTTGGGCGTTTATGACAGGCGCGCTCAAGCAACCGAATGGTGCGGCGATGGATTTTCGCGGCACGCCGTTTTATCGCACTTACAAGGATGGAATGTTCAGCGATTTTGTGTGCGGCCTGTTTCGCAAGAAGGGCGATAAATGGCAGGTCGTCAATCATTGCCTTGGCTCAACCGATGTACCGTATGTAGATTGGAGCCAGCGTTACCAAGCGCCTGCGGCAATCTTTCCCTGATGAAAGAGGTCCGGCTGACAAAGAAAAATTTGCGGCGACGAAAAGCCACGCCAATAAAAAAGGCATTGCCGGAATAATCTGCGCGATGCCTTTTTCTGATACACGCCAAATCAAACATTACACCGTTTGCGGTTCGCTCGGCGATACGGCTTTGGTGGTTTCCACAAACGTGAGCCAGCCGTATTCGTCTTCGCCGTCTTCGATAATCGAAAAGAATTTGTCCTGTAGCATCTTGGTAATCGCGCCGCGTTTGCCTGCGCCGATTTGAATCTTGTCAACCGAACGAATCGGCGTGATCTCCGCCGCCGTGCCGGTGAAAAATAACTCATCGGCCAGATAGAGCATTTCTCGCGGCAAAGTTTTTTCAAGCACCGGAATGCCCAGGCTTTCGCACATACGGATGACCGAATCGCGGGTGATGCCCTGCAACACCGTAGAGGTCAAGGGCGGCGTCATCACCTTGCCGTCTTTGACTAAAAAAAGATTTTCGCCCGACCCTTCGCTGACGAAGCCGTTGGCGTCCAGCGCTATGCCTTCAACGTAGCCATTGATTTTGGCTTCCATCTTAATCAACTGCGAGTTCATGTAATTGGCTCCGGCTTTGGCCAGCGATGGCAGGGTGTTCGGAGCGATGCGCGTCCAGCTTGATACGCATACATCTATGCCTTGTTCGAGGGCTTCTTCGCCCAGATATTTTCCCCATATCCACGAGCAGACATACGTTTCAATGGGAGCCGCGAACGGGTCAACGCCGAAGGTTCCGTAGCCGCGAAATATCAACGGACGCAGGTAACAATGTTGGAAATCGTTGGTAGTCACCATCTGTTTGCAGGCTTCGCTAAGTTCGGCTGTGCTGTGCGGCACTTCCATGCGATAGATGTGGGCGGAATTCATCAATCGCTGAAGATGTTCGTCGAGGCGAAAGATGGCCGAGCCGCGTTTGGTTTCATAACAACGTATGCCTTCAAAAACCGATGAACCATAATGGACAACGTGAGTCATGACATGAATGTTGGCGTCCTGCCAGGGAATGATGTTGCCGTTGTGCCACACAAATTTACCGGCTTCCTGATATACCATTTCGATCTCCTGTGGTGAGCAAAAAAAATGATTTGGCGCGCTGAATTGCCATCGCCGAAGGTCGTGACCGGAGTGGCGAGGGGCAAACCAAACTTTATGATACGAATCCCCTTCCAGCAGGGTCAAGCAAATCTCTGATTGCGCCATCTTGGGGATGAATTTGTCTTGTAAGGTTGCTGGTGTTTACGTTAGTATCCGCTCTGCTCATTCCTGCATTGTCATCAAGTTTGCAATCAATCAGTTTGCCGAGTGCTTCCAACACCTGGCTAGTTGCAACACGAGGCGGAGCCGGTCGGTAGTCGCCAAGTGTGATTGCCTTCGTCAGTCCGCGAGCGGTTCGATGGCGATGATGCGCTTGCTCAAGGTAAGCGTAGCGAGGCGCTGCTCAGGCTTCGTCCAGGCGTTGAGTAAGACTGGAGAATGCCGATACAAAGAACCTTTCGCGAAATAACCGCACGACACTTTGGACTTGGGTTCACCACGAGGACGAGCATAAAAAACGCCCGATTTTATTGGTTTTTTATCGCGCTCATCCGCAACTTTGAAATACTGCCGACTCGGTAACGGAAGGCTCACCCTCTCAAACCGGCAGTTTATAGCCGCTTCAATCGCCAGTGGAAATTTTCTTGCCGATACTTCTCGCCGTGGCCGCGACGGTTGAAGTGCAGAACCAGATCAACATTAATAGGAAGATTTTACAGTATGACTAAAATGAAACGCACTCCCTTCGCGTTGCTCGTTATGGCGATGCTTGCCGCCATGCTCGGCAGCGTCCTGGCTCAACAGGAGTCAATCAATACTCGCCCCGGTCTAGGGACGCTGGAAAAACCAACTGAAATGGTGATGCGACGCGGCGCGAGTCCGACGATGGATTTACGCAGACTGCCGCAGCTTCCGCCAGACAAGCGCGAGCGCCCCGAGCGTGAGGACCCAGACATCGAACGCACAGAGATTTCCAGGGGAACCAACCTGCAACCTGAAGCTGTCACCCCATCCGTGGCGGTGTTAAACGCTCCCGCACCTTCGCCCCTCATGAATTTCGACGGACTTGATTTCGCCAGTTGGGGCGCAGGGCATCCGCCCGATACCAACGGCGATGTCGGACCAACCTATTACATTCAGACCATCAATACTTCCATAGGCATCTTTCGCAAATCCGACGGGGTGCGGGTTGCCGCCTTCACCTTCAATACCTTCATGAGTCAAGGCAACTTTGGCGATGTACGCGATACCGGTAACTTCGGCGACCCGGTTGTTTTGTATGATACTTTCGAAGACCGTTGGGTGATTAGCGATTTCGCCTTTACGCTCGATGGCAGTAACAACGTCGTCAATCCGCCAGGCTCTTTTCAAGTCATAGCGGTCTCCAAGACCGGCGATCCGGTGATGGGCGGCTGGAATTTTTATTCCATCAACACGGTTGGCGGACTCGGCGACTATCCGAAATTCGGCATCTGGCCAGATGGCTTGTATATGTCTGTCAATATGTTCGGCTACCCCGCCGGTGCAGCTTTCCAGAATGCAAGAGTCTATGCCTTCAATAAGGCGCAGATGTACGCCGGAAACCCGACCGTACAGGTGGTCAACTTCAACGCTCCGGCGGCGGACTTCACAATTCTGCCGAGCAATGCGCGGCTACAGACTGGTACGCCGCCGCCTGGCACTCCCAACTACTTCGTCTCGACTTGGCAATTCTTGAACGCGCTGACGGTCTATAAATTTCACGTTGACTGGGACCATATCTCGCTCTCGACTTTTACCGGGCCGGACGTACCGCTAGCCTCCACGAGTTGGCCGAACGCGGCTGTGCCGAATGCCCCGTCACTGGGCGGCAATAGTCTGGACGTGCTTCAGATTCGCGCTATGGTGCAGAATCAATACGCGAATATCGGCGGCGCTGAATCATTATGGACGACCCACACAGTGCGCCGAGGAAACACTACCGGATTTGCTGCGCCGCGCTGGTATCAGGTAAACGTCACAGGCGGCACAGTGAACGCCAATCTTCCGCAAGCCGCAACCTGGGATCCGGACGGGGCAAATGTCATATACCGATTCATGCCGAGTTTGGCGGTTGACCGTGCTGGCGACATGGCGCTCGGATACACCACCTCTAGCAGCACAACGAAGCCAGCGATAGCCTACGCTGGACGCTTGGCAAGCGATCCTGTCAATACTTTGAGCCAGACCGAGACTCTGCTGATTCAAGGCACAGGCACACAGACTGGAAACTGCGGCGGGTCTGCGTGTATGCGCTGGGGCGATTATAGCTCGATGACCTTAGACCCCAACGGCTGTACCTTCTGGTACACCAGTATGTATTACGCGGTTGATGGCTTGAACCATCAGACCCGTATAGGCTCGTTCGGGTTTCCCTCCTGTGTGTCAGTAGGAACGGGCGGCACAATTTCGGGAACCGTGACGGCAACCACCGGCGGCGCTCCACTCAGCGGCGCGACCGTTGCCCTCGGAAGCCGGACGACCACCACTGATCCGAGCGGCTTCTATTCTTTCGCCAGTATTCCGGCTGGCACGTATCCAATTATTATTGCAAGCGATCCGGGTTTCACTTCCGTCACCTTCAATAGCATTGTCGTGAATGACAGCACGACGACCACCAGAGATTTTTCGTTAGGCACAGCGGCAAGCAGCGCTTGTCTGACCGATACGACTCAGCTTGACTTTCAGGGAGGCGTGCCGACATCCGTTGATCTCCTTACCACTCCCGGCGATGTAACACTGTTGAATGCTCCGACAATTGATCAGCAGAACACGGCGGGTACGACAACTGGGACGAGCTTTTCGGCTACCAGTTTGGGTGGACAGACTTTTATTCCAGCCGTTACTGGAACACTCGCAAAAGTGGATGTCCAGCTCTTTTGTAGTGGCTGCACAGGTACCACCCCCAACCTCACAGTTTCAATTCGCAACACAAGCGCCGGTCTGCCCACTGGCGCTGACCTCGTCACTTCGACCATCCCTGGTTTTTCAAGCGGCGCAGGCACTTTTTACACAGCCAGCTTTGGCTCGCCGCCAGCTCTGACTTCTGGAACGCAATACGCTCTGATTTTGCGCCCCGTTTCAAATCCTTCCGTTGGGGGGTATTTCTGGATTCGCTCCAGCCCCAGTACCTATGCCAACGGTCAGCGGGTCACTACGGGCGATAGTGGTGCGACGTGGGCAGCCGATTCGACCAGGGACTTTAACTTCAGAAACTATATGCTCACCGGGTACCCCGCATCCGGCAACCAGGTTTCATCCACCAAAGACAGTAACCCGGCAACTGGATTTACGCCGATTTGGTCAACTCTCTCATGGACGGTCAACGCTCCGGCAAACACCACGTTGAGCTTTCAAGCGGCGGCGAGCAATTCGGCTTCAGGGCCGTTCAACTTCGTCGGTCCCGATGCGACCGCAGCGACTTTCTTTACCACCAGCGGCGCATCTCTCAGTCAGTTCAGTGGCAATCGTTACCTCAAGTACAAGGCGTATCTTTCGACCACTGACGCTACGATGACACCAACGCTGAATGATGTCACCGTCTGTTATGCGGATGTTGATTGCAGCACCGCGACAGCACCGATTACGCCAACCCCCGCGCAAGTCTGCCCCAACTCAACCGGCAATACAGCGAGCGGCCCGGCAGGCGCGACAGCGTATTCCTGGTCTATCACCAACGGCACTATCACCAGTGGCGCGACTTCGCAGACCGTAACCTACAGCGCTGGTTCTTCCGGCAATGTTGACTTGATGCTGTCGCTAACGGCTGCCAATGGCTGTCCGGTGTCGAACTCGACAAGTGTTCCTATGCTCTCCATCCCGACGCCGACGGTCACGCCCGGAGGCCCCACGACTTTCTGCGTGGGCGGTTCGGTGACGCTGACCTCGAACAGCGCGACTGGTAATCAATGGTTCCTCAACGGCAATCCCATCGGCGGCGCAACCAATCAGTCTTACGCAGCGACAGCGGCGGGTGATTACACTGTGACCGTGACAACCAGCGGTTGCGCCAGCGCGATGTCTGCCATCACGACCGTGACCGTGAATCCGATTCCGGCAACGCCTACGATTACGCCAGGAGGACCCACGACGTTTTGCACTGGCGGCAGCGTCACCCTGACCTCAAGCAGTGCGACCGGCAATCAATGGCTCCTTAACGGCAATCCGATTGGCGGCGCAACGAACCAAAACTATAGCGCCACTGCTTCGGGCAACTACACCGTGACGGTGACTGCGAGCAGTTGCACCAGCGTCGCATCGGCGGCTACGACTGTTACCGTCAATTCGCTTCCGGCGACGCCGACCATCTCCGCAGGGGGTGCGACGACGTTTTGCCCGGCTGGCAGCGTCACCTTGAACTCAAGCAGTGCGACCGGCAATCAATGGCTCCTCAATGGCAATCCGATTGGCGGCGCAACCAATCAGTCATACATAGCGACGGCAGCGGGCAACTACACCGTGACGGTGACTGCGAGCGGTTGCACCAGCGCCGCGTCGGCGGCAACCACCGTGACGATCAGTGATACGACCCCGCCCACCATTACCTGTCCGGCAAACCAAATCGTGAGTTCCGCCGGTAGTACCTCGGTTAGCTATCCTACGCCGACCGTTTCCGATAATTGTTCGGGGGTGGGAACGCCTACGTGTGCGCCGCCAAGTGGCTCAGTTTTTCCGTTAGGAACGACGACGGTAAGTTGCTCGGTGAACGATGCCAGCACCAACACTGCCAGTTGTTCCTTCACGGTTACGCTAGTCCCTTGCACGATTAGTTGTCCGGCAAATATCACAATGGCAAACGCCGCCAATCAATGCGGTGCGGTGGTGAATTATTCGCCGACCGCCAGCCTGGGCTGCGGCACGGTGATTTGCAGTCCGGCCTCCGGTTCGTTCTTCCCTACAGGCACGACCACGGTCACTTGCACAACCACAGCGGGGCCGAGTTGCTCGTTTACGGTGACGGTCAACGATACCCAACCGCCGATGATCACTTGTCCGGCCAATCAAGTTCGTGTGACGACGCAACCGGGAGGCTTGACCGCCGTGGTGAATTATCCGGCAGCGTTGGTGACGGATAATTGTGCGGGGGCAACCGTGGTTTGTTCGCCGCCCTCGGCAGCAACCTTCAACTTGGGCGTGACCACCGTAACCTGTACGGCAACGGATACGGCGCTCAATACGGCAACCTGTAGTTTCACAGTGAGCGTCTTCAACGCCTGTTTGCAGGATGATGGGAATCCGACGACGGTGCTGTTGTTCAATACGCTGACCGGCGATTATCGCTTCTGCTGTAACGGCGCGGTATTCACGGGCAAAGGCAGCGTGGCAAAGCAGGGGAACATTTGGACGTTGACGCATAATCAGGCGGATCGGCGAGTGCTGGCGCGTTTGGATGTGGGAACAAAACTCGGTACGGCAAGCTTGCAATCGCCGCTAGGCATTGTCAAATGTTCGATCTCGGACAGAAACATCAGCAATAACTCCTGCGCCTGTCCGTAGCCGCTTGGCAGCTTTCAGGCGTAGCACAAAGCGGCAATGAAAAACCGCAAGCGGTGCAGAAATCCCCTTAAAAATAGGGCTTCTGTAGCGCTTGCGGTTTGTCGTTTATCCAGCCACACCGCTGGGCAAATTTTTCCTGAAGCTTAAACGGGAGTGCCGCAATTGGCGCAGAATTTCGCGCCCGGCTGCACCGGCGTCTGACAATTCTTGCAAGGCTGCGGCACCATAGATTGGCCGCAATTGGAGCAGAATTTCGCGCCTTCCAAAACCGCAGCTTTACAGTTGGGGCATTCCAAGGTTGCCGCTTGCGGTGCTTGTTGCGTCGCGCCGCAATTTTGACAGAACTTCGCGCCCACAGGATTTTGATGACTGCACTTGGCGCAAGCAACCGTCGGTGCTGCGCCGCCGCCACCTTGTTGCCCTTGCCCTTGACCAAACGCTCCGGCCATCATCTGCCCGTAGCCCATGCCTAAACCAAAGCCCATTCCTTGACCGGCAGCGCCGCCGGGATTCTTCGCTGCATCGGGTATGGATTGCGCCGCTTTGTACTGCATAAAAGCATTCATATCGCCGATGACGCCCATGCTGGAACGCTCGTCAATCATCTTCTGCACTTCTTCGGGCGGCGTGATGGCCGAAATGATGAAGTCCACCAACTCCAAGCCCTGCTTGCCGAAATCATCGGCGACGCGCGCTTTCACACCGGCAGAAATTTCATCGTAATAAGCCGGTAAATCAAAAACCGTCTTCAGATTTTCGCCGAGTAAATCATTCAAACGCGCTACGATTATATCGCGCAGGAACGAGCTGACCGCTTCGGTGGAGACGATGCCGCGAGTGCCGACCACCGCAGTGGCAAACAGTTGCGGGTCAGCGACGCGCAGCGAAAATTTGCCGAAGGCTCGCAAGCGCACGAAGCGCAATTCAGTATCGCGGAAAGTGATCGGCTCTTTGGTTCCCCATTTCAAATCCTGAAAGGTGTGACGGGCGATGAACAGAGCGCTGGCCTGAAAAGGAGATTTGCCGCCGAACGGAATCGCAAGCAGCTTGGTTAAAACTGGCAGGTTCATGGTCGTCAAGGTGTGACGACCGGGGCCGAAGACATCCAAGGCTTTGCCATCGCGGAAAAAGACCGCCGATTGATTCTCCTGCACAATCAATTGCGCCCCCATCTTGATGTCGGACGAACCGGCTTCCGGTATGCGGTGCACGATCTCTTGTCCCGAATTGTCGAAATACTCTAACACTTCAATTGCCATCGTAATCTCCTTTTAATCAGTCCCAAGTCTGGAGTCCGGTGTCCGGCTACGAAATCCCAAACTCTATCTGAAAATTCGTCGCTCCCAAATCAAACGCCAGAGGTTTACATTCAGACGCCGGACGCCGGACTTTTGACTCAAGACTTCTTGGTAATTTTTATATCGCCGGAAACAGTTTTAATGTTCAGCGCCTGCCCGCCGATGCCCAGACGCCCGATAGCCTCTTGGCTGCCGGGCATTTTTTTAACCGCTATGCCCAGCCCTTCGGTTTTGATGTTGCCAGACACGGTGCTGGCGATCATTTCGGCATTGATCTCCGCTTTGAAGCGCAAATCAATTGCCCCGTTGATGCTTTCAAAGGTCAGCACATCATTGGACGTGCTGTTGTCAATCATCGCTTTGGTGTTGCCGGAGGTGTTGACGGTTTTAATCGAGCCGCTAACCTCGTCGAGTTCGATTTTGCCGCTCAAGGTTTTTACGTTGATGTCGCCGCTGGTTTTCGCCACAAAGATGTCGCCACTATCCGTTTTGGCATTCAATGCGCCGCGAAGGTTTTCCAGTTCCATATTGCTGCTGGCACATTCTATGGTGATCAGCGCATCTACATCCTTGATTTTGATTTTGGAACTGACAGCTTTAACATTGACCTGGCTGAGCTTGCGCGGCAGGCGGATTTCATAAGCGATGTCTATGTCCTGAATAAAGTGTGCGGACGGCTTCAAAGACAGGCCGCCGCCTATCGTTGAATAAACAATCTTGACCTCTTGACGCTGTTCGGCGGTGCCGCCGCTTTTGATGACTTTCACTTCCGCTTCAGTGCTGTCACTGCCGACAATCGTGATGTTGCCGCTGACATTATTGAGAAAAAATTTAGCGCTCTCAGGCAAAGGGAATTTCTGCGTAAAGGTGGTTTCCTCGGAAGTGACTCGCGCTGTCGCTTCATTCATGTAGTTGTCGTTGGTTTGGTCGGGAGTCACTGTTGCTGTCGTCGTCGTCGTCGTCGGACGCTTTGCGGCGCGTTGCGAACGACCGAACAGCAGGAACGCGAAAAAGATAAATCCGAAAAGCGCTATGCCGCCCAGCGCAATCAACCAGCCGTAAGATTTTGGCGGAGGCGATGCGGTCGGCGCGTACTGCGGCGGCGCTTGAAAATTGACCGGCGCTTGCGGTGCTTGCGTCAAGCGGGGCTTTTCCATATGAAACGGCGCGGTGCTGTGTATAGAGATTTCCGCCGCCAGCGGTGGCTCGATAATCGGCGAAGTCGGTGGCGCGCTTGCTGCGGCATCGGGTGTGCGTCCCTGTCCTCCAGTCTGCGGCTTGGCATTCATGATCGTGGTGTCAGGGCGGTAGGAATCCTGCATCAAGGTGGTCTGCCCGTGCGTTGCGTTGGCGACCGGATTGGTATTGATTGAATGGGCGACGGGCGCGTGCTGCAAACCGTTCGGGTCTGTCTCCACGGTTGGCCTGGCCTCCGCGCCTTCCAGATTGGCCGAAGGCTTGCCGCAAGCGCGACAGAAGCGCTGTCCCTCTACTAGCTCTGCGCCACAATTCATACAATGCATACGCATCATCTCCAACCGTGTGCCGTGGGTTTAGCGGTTCGTATTTTTGCAAAGCCGCCCCCGCCGATGGCTGCGCTTATCCGAACAACGGTCGCCCCTGTGGTTGCTCAGGATTGAAATCGTTGATGGCTTTGTAGCGCTCATCAAAGGCGCGGTCAAAGGCATCAATGGCGCTGATGAGTTGCGCGGCGGCGGTCTTTAATCCGTCACTTGTGCCGCCCTGCGCTTTCACTTCGGCAACCTCCGCTTCAATCTTTTCGGTCTGCTCGACCAAGGATAAATCGAAACGATAAATGGCATCCAGTTGCGCCTCTTCGATCTTCACGGCATCAAAAAAACCGCCGTAGCCATAGGTCGCGTAGCGCACACGATTTTCGATTTTGTCCAGCTTTTTCAATGCCGTATCAATCGGCGTCACTTCAAACAAACGTCCGCTGTTGGTCAACTCTCTCATGAAATCGGTCAACGGAGTTTTGCTGGCGCGCAAACGATTCGCCAGATTTTCCCGATGGCGTTTGTCGGTATCGCGCCTGCCCTCTTTATCAATATAGCCGCTGTAGCCGGGGATTTTCGTAGATATTTTTTCGATCCAGTTTCTCAGGGTACTCATAATTTTTCATGCCTCCGTTTCGCCTTGCTGCCGTTTTGCTCAAATGACAGGCGACAAAAAAAGTTTGCAGCTTTCGAGCTTGTAACGGCAAACGGTTATTTCTATTGTCACCATTCTTTTTGCTTCTGCGCTACTTAAAAATGCGCCTCTCCGACGAACCGCGTCAATGAGGACTGACCAGCGGCGGCAACTTATTTTCAGGAGTTGGACGATGCCTGTAGGTTTTCCGATGCGTTCATCAGGGTCTTTAAATACTCATCATAAGCGCGGCGGTCTTCGGCGGACATATCGCGTATGTAAACTCCTGCTGTCCAATTCATGCCGTCGCCTGTCGGTTTGTACCACGCCGCAAAGCCGGTCACCTGTATCTGTTTGTCGGGCAAATCCACCTCCAATTCCAACTTGTTCTTAAACGCTACCGTGTGGTCGCGCACAATGTTCAACTGCCCGGTTTCAATAGTGCCGGTTTTAATTCGCATTCCCTGTTCACCGGTATCCAGCACCACGCCTTGAATCACACGGGAGCGATGCCCCTCGTCGCTTTGGTCCACGATGGTCAAGCGCATAGGCAAAGGAGTGGGCGGCGGCGGAATCAACTGCGCTTGGCCTTGCTCCGGCAGCTTGACCGAACTCTGGGTGATCTCCGTCAGTTTCGCGCCATCCATCGTGCAGAAGCGATTGGTGTCGGCGTAAAAACGATTACATTCGGGACATTCTTTCATAAAACCTCCAGCACTATAGGGCAATTTATAGCAGGTGTGCCAGCAAGCGAAGTTTAGCGGTCTGCATGAATTCGCTACACCACATGAATTCAGAGCAAAGAGTGCGCCACAATCAAACGCAGCGCGCTCGAAGACGCCGGAACTACAGCGGAATGTTGCCATGCTTTTTCGGTGGATTGGTGTCGCGTTTGTTGTCGAGCAACTCTAAAGCGCGAATCAATTTCGGGCGCGTCTGTTTCGGTTCGATGACTTCATCTATGAAGCCGCGTTCGGCGGCAATGTAAGGCGAAGCGAATTTCTCGCGGAATTCAGCGGCGCGGCTTTTGGCTTCGGCCTGTGGGTCGCTGGCCTGAGCGATTTCGCGGCGATACAAAATGCCCACCGCGCCCTCTGCGCCCATCACGGCGATTTCGGCAGTCGGATAAGCGAAGTTGACATCGGCGCGTATGTGTTTCGAGGCCATCACGCAATAGGCTCCGCCATACGCTTTGCGCGTGATGACCGTGAGTTTCGGCACAGTCGCTTCGGCAAAGGCGAATAACAATTTCGCGCCGTGGCGTATGATGCCGCCGTGTTCCTGATTGACGCCGGGCAGAAATCCCGGCACGTCTTCAAAGGTAATCAAAGGAATGTTGAAACAATCGCAGAAGCGCACGAAGCGCGCCGCTTTGATTGAAGCATCAATATCGAGAACGCCAGCAAGATAAGCCGGTTGATTGGCAACGATGCCTACGGAACGACCGGCGAGGCGCGCAAAGCCTACGACGATATTTTTGGCGTAGTGTTCGTGGACTTCAAACAGGTAGCCGTCATCAACCACCAAGTGAATAATGTCGCGTATATCATAAGGTTGGTTGGGCGATTCCGGCACGACTGAATTGAGCTTTTCATCCATGCGCTCGGATGAATCAAGCGTCGTCGTGCGCGGTGCGTCTTCCATATTGTTGGAGGGAATGAAAGAGAGCAATTCCCGAATGGTCTGTAAACAGTCTTCATCATTTTCAGCAGCAAAGTGCGCCACGCCCGACACCGAATTATGCGTCATCGCGCCGCCGAGTTCTTCTTTCGTGACTTCTTCGTGAGTCACGGTTTTAATCACATCGGGGCCGGTGATGAACATATACGAAGACTTTTTGACCATGATATTGAAGTCGGTGATGGCTGGCGAATAGACCGCGCCGCCAGCACACGGCCCCATGATTGCGGAGATTTGCGGCACGACGCCTGATGCCAGGGTGTTGCGTAAGAAGATGTCTGCATAACCGCCCAGCGACACCACGCCTTCTTGAATGCGTGCGCCGCCCGAATCGTTCAAGCCGATGACCGGCGCGCCGACTTTCATAGCCATATCCATGACTTTGCAAATTTTTTCGGCGTTGGTTTCCGACAGCGAGCCGCCGAAAACCGTGAAGTCCTGCGCGAAGACAAAGACGCGGCGACCGTCAACCAAGCCGTGACCGGCGATGACGCCATCGCCGGGGTATTGCTGTTCCTGCATACCGAAATCCTGGCAGCGATGTTTTTTGAAGCGGTCGAATTCTTCAAAGCTGCCATCATCGAGTAAAAATTCGATGCGTTCCCGTGCCGTCATCTTGCCATCGGCGTGATGCTTATCTATGCGCGCTGTGCCGCCGCCAGCAAGCGCCGCCGCATTTCTCTCTTCGAGCTTTTGCAAACCGTCGTGTTTCACATTAATTTTTTTTTCGGATGTAGCCATGCGATACCTCTTACGGACGTTTGGAGAATTCAGGTTTCTAAAAGCCACAGTCTAGCAAAGCTATAGAGTTAACCCAAGTTGCTACCTAGCAAGTAGTGTCCTAATTGTATGGTGCGGTTGGAGCGCTCACGAAGTGGGCGCAAGCATAAAGCCACGGGTGTTAGCCCGTGGGCGCAAGCATAATAAAGGCGTACCTCTGAACCTCAAAAACTGCGTCTTATTTCATCCACCATCCTTACCGACCACCACAACTTTAGGACACTACCACCTAGCAGGCGCAACCAAATGAGAAAGCTAAAACAAACAGGGCAACTTTCAACGGTCATTTTCTGTTGTGCGTTCTGCGGGTGATGCATGGCTTTCAAAATATCATCGGTTATGCAATAAATGACGAGAGTTTGGATGCCCATAGTCTTTCTCCTTTAAAGTTTGATTTCTAAAGAAAGACTTTTGGATACCCCTCACTCCTTCGTCAAGTTAGCAACTTGGGTTAAATGTAATGTTGAAGTGAGGTTTACTTGTCTTTCGGCAAGAATTTTACTTTGAAGATGTAGTTAATTTTCACTTTGCTGCCCGAAGCATCCTTGTCATTTTTGCTGACATAATAGACTTTGATTTTTGTGCCTGCAGGAATCTCCGACACTTTTAATTTATGCATACTGCCATCTTTCATTTTTACAGAATAGCCTTCCTCCAATATTCCAACAAAAGTTTCTTCTTTGTCTTTCTTCTTATAGATAAGCGTGATCTCTCTTTTGCTCTCGTCAGTTGCTGTGACCTCTCCTGTCCACGTATCTCCGCTATATCCCATAGGGTAATAATCCGGTTCAGCAGTGCCTTTTTGCACTGCTATTGTAGACATACAAAATATAGTCATTAACAGAGCGATGATAAATTTTTTCATGAATTTCTCGTTGTCGCAAAATTTTTAGTTATCGAGTCTAACCAATCAAGCGCGTTTTGCCTTGCCAGTATTTTTCGCGCAAGGTCTTCTTCAGGATTTTGCCGGTTCCGCCTTTGGGCAATTCGCCTGCGATCACTTCTATTGAACGCGGGATTTTATAACTCGGCAGATGTGGGCGACAAAATTCTTCCAATTCTGCAAGCGTCAAGGTCGCGCCGTCTTTGATACTCACACAAGCATGAACGCGCTCGCCCCACTCTGCGTCAGGTACAGGAATCACCGCTGCTTCTTTCACCGCAGGGTGCATATAAATCACCGCTTCGACTTCGGTGGAAAATACATTTTCGCCGCCCGATACAATCATGTCTTTCTTGCGGTCCACCAAATACAGATACCCTTCTTCATCAACCGTTGCCAAATCGCCGGTGTACAACCAACCCGCGCGCACCGTGTTGGCCGTATCCTGTGGACGTTTCCAATAGCCTTTCATGATATTCGGGCCGCGAGCGATAATTTCGCCGACTTCGCCGGGACTGACCTGCGTGCCATCGTCTTTGACGACGCGCACCTCTACGCCTTGCACCGGGCGACCGCATGAAGCCAGGCGCTTTTCGGCCTGTTGATCTTCGAGCGCCGCCTGATGGTCCTCCGGCAACAGCACGGTCAACAAAGGCGAGGCTTCCGTTAAGCCATAGCCTTGCCCGAACCGACAACCAAAAACTTTCATGGCGCGGCGCAGCGTTTCCGGCGCAATCGGTGACGCGCCGTAAGTGAGGTGCCGGAGCGATGACAAATCGTATTCTTCAATGCGCGGATGTTGCAGCAGAAAATTGATCATCGTCGGCACTAGCACGATGGTCGAGATGCGTTCGCGTTGAATGGTCTCTAAAACCTCGGTCGGGTCGAAGCGCGACAGATACGCCTGGGCAACGCCGTGCGCGATGTTGTTAAAGACCGCCGCGCCATCTGCCAAATGAAACATCGGCGCGGTGTGCAGAAACACATCATCCGGCAACGGCACAGCAACGGTGTTCGAGTGTCTGATGTTGGAAAGCATATTGTCATGCGTCAACATCACGCCTTTGGGTTGGGCGGTTGTGCCGGAGGTGTAAAACAAACCCAACAACTCGTCGTCGCTGATTTCCGGCGCATGGAAATCCGGCGAATGGTTCGAGAGCAAGGCTTCATACATCAAATAATCTTCGCGCTGTGCCTCGCCTATCGAGATGAAATGTTTGACCGTGGCAAGCTGCGGACGCAAGGCGTCAATCAACGGCGCGAGCGCATCGTCAACGACTAGGGCGACGGCTTCCGAATGCTCGATGATGTATTGGACTTCGGCAGGCGGAATGCGAAAGTTGATCGGCACGACCGCCGCGCCGATTTGCGGCACGCCGTAATAAAGTTCCAGATAGCGCGAATGATTCAACGCCAGTATCGCTACGCGGTCGCCGCGTTGAATGCCTAAATCGGCAAGCGCGCCGGATAAACGATTGATGCGCTCGTCAAGTTGTTTGAAGGTGTAGCGCGCCTCGGTCGCAATGGAGGCGAGTTTATCAGGATGCGCGGCGACGGTGTTTTTCAGACCCTCTACGATGCTCATAAAGACCTCGCTTGTAGAATTTTTCTGTCGGTGAAACTTTACCCGTGATTTCGCGGTACACGCACGATTTCTCGTGGTCGCAGAATGTCATAAAGATGCGGCAATTGTAAAGCGGATGGCTAGCGGTGCGGCGGCAATATTCGCACCGCGATGATGAGAAAACGCGACGACGCGGCGATACGGATATTAGCTGCGAGGTCGGCGCGTGCTGGTCTATCGTTCACTTTCCATCATGCCGTATAGAGTAGTGTCCTAAAGTTGTGGCGAGTCGTGAGAATTTGCGAAGCGGGTGACCGCCTAAAGCCCATTGCGCCAGCGCTGGGTAAGGATGGTGGATGAAATCAAGTGCAACCTTGTACGGGCGACCACCGCAGGGTCGCCCGTACAAGGCATGGGAAAATCACTCAAGTCTTGCAGGTTATTTCATCCACAATCCTAAGCGAGTTGTGATGGCCTCCTAGCCCGCCAAGCGGCTGATAGCCAATTATCTATCACCCGCTTGGTGGGCTAACCATACTGAATGGGCGCTCGTGCGTGGGCTAGACCTCGTGGCTTTATGCTTGCGCCCACTTCGCGGACTATCTAACAACACCATACGATTAGGACACGACTCAACATAGCCTTGCTGAGGCGGACGTTCTTTGAAACAATAAATTCGCTTCATCTCAAAACGAATTCTCGAAGCAAGGAGCACCATGAAGATGCAGAGTGACGGCTATACTAAAGCCTCTGCGAATCAACAACTGTTGAGCAATAAACAGGTCGTGGCAATTTTCGCGCTCGGACTGGTGATGCTGTTTGTGGCATTCTGGGCGGGTTTGAGCATCATCAAAGGCGGCATCGCTGCTGGCTCAAATCAAACGGCGCAAAAAAATAGCAGTCTGCCGCCTCAGCAAAAACCCTTAGAACCCGCGAAACCAAACGAGACGACAAGTTCGAACGCTGCCGCTGCACCGGCGCAAAATCTCAGCGCCGAAGCCAATGCCGAGCGCCGCTACACGGTGCGCGTCGCGGCGTTTGGTACGCAGGAAAAAGCCGAAGAACTCAAGAACGAACTTCGCAAAAAAAAATATATCAGCGCCTATGTGCAGTTGCCGACAGCGGAAAACACGCTCTATTACGTCAACATAGGGCCGTTTAAATCACGCGAAGAAGCGCAACAGGTGGCCAATGAATTATCCATCGAAAGCAAAGTGTTGGGGATTTATCAGGACAATCAGAATTGAACGATGAACGAGGCAGGGAATTCCGATAGCGAGGCAAAGAGGTTGAGAAGCCTGTGGCGCAATGAGTTTATCTCCGCTTCAGGCGCGCACGGTTTCGCCTTCAGGGCTTCGCGTTATACAGCAAAGTTATGTTGATTCAACTCGAAGGACTACAACGCAAAGCAACGCCGCGATTGCCGGAGTGGTTGCGAAAACCGCAACGCCATGTCGAAGCCGATCACGATTTGAAAAGTATGTTGCGGCGGCGCGGCCTGCACACGGTGTGCGAAGAAGCGCGCTGCCCGAATCGTCACGAATGTTTTGCCAGAGGCGCGGCGACCTTCATGATTTTAGGCGACACCTGTAGTCGCAGTTGCGGCTTCTGTTCGGTGAAGACCGGGCGCGGTTTGTCGCTGGAACAACTTGCCGATGAACCCGAACAGGTAGCCGAAGCCGCCGCCCAACTCGGCTTGCGTTATGTGGTCATCACCTCGGTCAACCGCGATGAATTGGCCGATGGCGGGGCGCAGCATTTCGCCGCGACGATTCACGCCGTGCGTCGGCGTTTGCCGCAAACCCAAATCGAAGTTCTGACTCCCGATTTCAAAGGCGATGTTGCAGCGCTGCACACGGTATTAAAGGCCAGACCGGATACCTATAATCACAATGTCGAATCGGTGCCGCGACTGTATAAAACGGTGCGCCCACAGGCCGATTACCGGCAATCGCTGGCGGTGTTGCAAGAGGCGCACCATTACGCGCCGGAGATTGTCACCAAGTCGGGCTTGATGGTTGGGTTGGGCGAACAAGCGGACGAAGTGAAAAAGTTGTTGGAAGATTTGCGCGCTCACGATGTAGATGTGGTCACCATCGGCCAATACTTGCAGCCGACGCGCCAGCATCTGCCGGTCGCTGACTACATTCATCCTGAAATCTTTGCCGCCTACAAAGCGTATGGCGAAGGCTTGGGCTTTCGCGCTGTCTTTGCCGGCCCCCTGGTTCGCAGTTCTTACATGGCTGATTTGATTCACCAACAAGCACTCTGATTGCGGACGCTGTGATTGCAGAATGCGGATTGAAAAATGCAGCGGTGATTTCGCTCTGTGTGCTGCGGCGTGAAAATAAATAACAGATGAATAACTCCAAAATCCAAAGCGGCAAATTCACCCTCGCAAATCTGAAATTGAGCTTTTCCAAAATCCGCAATCCGCAATCCGCAATCCGCAATCACAGCGTCCGCAATCACAGCAGTTGTCCGCCCGGCGAAACCGCTTTTTCCGATGAAGACATCATGGCGGCACGGTTGCGGGTGACGAAAGTTTTGCCCTTTCAACAAGCCTCGCCGCCGTTCATCAATAATCTATGGCTGGCCGTGGTGTCCGGCGTTTTGCTGGTGCTGGCGTTTCCAAATTGGAATCTGTGGTCGCTCGGTTGGGTCGGCACTGCGCCCTTGATTATGGCGTTGGCGCGTGAGCAAAAATTCTGGCGCTCGTTTGCGTTAGGCTTAACTACGGGAACAATTTTTTATGCCGGATCGTCGCCCTGGATCACCTATTCGATGCACAATTATGGCGGCATACCCTTGTGGCTTTGCTACCTTTTGCTGGTCGTCATAGCCATGATACTCGGTTCGTTTACGGCGTTGTTTGCTGGCGTGTTGGGCTATGCGGTGAAAAGTTTTGGCGGCTGGGCGATTTTATCCGCGCCGGTGTTGTGGGCGGCCAGCGAGTGGCTGCGTTTGCAACTGACCGGGCTGGGTTGGAATAATTTAGGATATTCGCAAGCCTTTCAACCGACCTTGATTCAAACTGCCAGACTAGGCGGCGTCTATCTGGTCAGCGCGTTTCTGGTTTCAATGAGTACGGCGATAGTTTTTTCGCTGATCTATCTGGGCTATCGGCGCGGCTGGGTGGTTTTTTCCATCGCGGTTTTGCTGGCCATCGCCACTCTGTGGTACGGCCTTCGCGGGGTGCATTCCTATGGCTCGTTTCCGGTTGCCATCATTCAACCCAACATTCCCATAGATGGCAATTGGGGGGATAAGAATTTTGAACAGCAGATGCTGTTGCGCCATTTCAAACTCTCCGAAGAAGCGTTTCAGGAAGAAGCGGCGCGCAGTCATCCGCTGCCTGTGCAGTTACTCATCTGGCCGGAATCGCCAATGGATTTTCACTACGAGAGCGATGCACAGTTGCGCCAGACCTTGAGCGCCTTTGTCCAAAAACATCATGTCTATCTGCTGATCAACAGTTGGGGCGCGCCCAAAGCAAGCGATGCCGCCGATAGAAATTACAACAGCGCGTTGTTGATTAGCCCCAGTGGTGAGCTAATCAGTCGCTATGATAAGATAGCGCTTATGCCATTTGGCGAATATGTGCCAGCGCGGGGCTTCATTCCGTTTATGGATAAAATCCCGACCCTGGTTGCCGATGTTTTGCCCGGCAAAAATTTTACGTTGCAGGAAGTCGGCGACGCCCGACTCGGCACCCTGATTTGCTTTGACGTGACGAGGCCAGAGATTGCCCGCCGATTCAAAAATGAAGGCGCGACAACTTTGGTGCAGCTTTCCAATGAATCGTGGTTCGGGCCGACTGCGGCAGCGCGACAGGTGCTGGCGCAAGCGGTGTTTCGCGCCGTCGAGAACAACACCGACTTGATTCGCGTCACCAATTCGGGATTGTCCGGACAAGTAACTGGCGAAGGCGAAATTGTATATGAAGCCCCTATGTTTGAAACCGCAACCGGGGTCTTTGCAACGGACAAAATTCAAGAAGCCCGCAGCCGGACTTTTTACACGCGCTACGGCGATGGGTTCGCTATCGCTTGTGCGAGTTTGAGCGCGCTGCTGGCGGTCGCGGCGATAATTTTTGCGAGATTGAAAAAGAAAGAAGACGACGAAGAATGATTGAAGAATTACGCGTAAAATACGAAGAGTTAGTCTCCAGAGCGGCAGAACTGCGGAGGTTTCTTTGACCCGGAAACCAAGCGCGCCGAACTGGTGAGCCTCGAAGAAGCGCTTACCAAAGAGGATTTCTGGAACGATCAGGAACAGGCGCAGAAAACCTTAAAGAAGCGCTCGCGCCTCGAAGCCGCCATTGCCAAAGCCGAACGCTTTCGCAGTACCGTGGATGATGCCGCCGTGTTGTTCGAGTTCGTTGCCGAAGACGCCAACTCTTTGCAAGAACTGCAACCGCTGCTGGACAAATTACAAACCGAGGTGGAAGAGACCGAAACCGAAATGCTGTTGTCGGGGCCAAACGATGCCCGCGATGCCATCGTCACCATCAACGCCGGAGCCGGTGGCACCGATGCTCAAGATTGGGCGCAGATGCTGCTCCGTATGTACCTGCGCTGGACGGAGCGACGCGGTTTCAAAACCGAACTGGTGGACGAACAACCCGGCAAAGAGGCAGGCATCAAGAGCGCTACGTTCACCGTGTCGGGCGATTACGCTTACGGCTTGATGGCTGCCGAAGCGGGCGTGCATCGCCTGGTTCGCCTCAGCCCCTTCAACGCCGGTTCGAGCCGCGAAACCAGTTTCGCCTCGGTCTTTGTTTATCCCTCGATTGAAGAAGACGTAGAGATTGAAATTCAGGACAAAGACCTGCGCGTTGATACCTATCGTTCAACCGGCGCAGGCGGTCAACACATCAACACCACCGATTCTGCGGTTCGCATCACGCACCTGCCTTCGGGCATCGTCGTCACCTGTCAGAATCAGCGTTCGCAACATCAGAACCGCGAAGTCGCCATGCGGATTTTGCGCTCGCGGTTATACGAACAGGAGATGGAAAAACGCAAAGCGGAAACCGCGCAACTCGAAGAGACCAAGCGCGACATCTCCTTCGGTTCGCAAATCCGCAACTACGTTTTGCATCCGTACCGTTTGGCGAAAGACGTGCGGACCAAATACGAACGTGCAGATGTGGACACCGTGCTGGACGGCGACTTGGACGATTTCATCAAAAGCTATCTGGTCTTCAAGAGCAAGGTCGAGCGCGGCGAAGCCTTGCCGGAAACCAACGGCGCATAAAATGTGGTGAAGACGGCTGGACGGTTACGCATGATCCTCTGGTCATCAAGTTCAAAGGCACAAGGTGGGTTATAGATTTAGGCGCGGAAAAGACCTCTGCGGATGAAAAAGGCGAACACAAAATTGCCCTTGAAGTAAAAGTGTTCGGGGGCCTGTCGCCGCTGGATGATCTGGAAAAGGCGGTGGGGCAATACAACATTTATCGCTTTTTGCTGAACGAAAGTCATTCGGAAAGACAATTGTTCCTTGCGGTCTCGCAAGAGGTTTATCAAAAATTCTTTCAACGTCCGGCGATTCAGTTGGTGGTGTTGGACCAAAAAAATTCGCTTACTGGTTTTGATCCGAACCGCGAGGAGGTCAAGGAATGGATAAGCTAGAAACATATCGAAAAATTTTAATTGAGGTGATCAATCGCCACGCTAACTATGCTTCCGAACAGTCGGATATTGAAAGTCTGGCGATTTGCGATCCGTCCAGCGACAACTATCTTTTGGTAGATGTCGGCTGGGAGGAAGGCAATCGCGCTCACTGGGTCGTGCTTCATCTTCGTATCCGTGATGAAAAAATTCGTATTGAACAAGATGGCATCGAATACGGCATCATGGAGGATTTGCTCGACGCTGGCGTGCCAACAGAAGACATCATTCCAGCATTCATGGAACCGCACGCGCAAGAGTTGATTGACCTGGCGGTGGCCTGACCGGGGTGTTGCAAAATGCTTTACCCGAAGCCAACGACGCATAAAACCGTTTACTCGAAAACCACAAAAATCCCAGCAATTCTCACTTTATTAGAAGGAGTACGAATGAATTTCAACCACTTATCAAAGTCTCGTTCGCGTCTGGTTGCCGTGTTGCTGGTGGCCAGTCTGTCGGGCTTCGCGCCAGCGACGCTGTTCGCGCAAGGCCAGCCGCCGCCTTTACCCAAAGGCATTAGCCGCGTCACCTCGGTTGAAGGCATCACCGAATATGCTTTGGAAAATGGCCTGCGCGTCTTGCTCTTTCCCGACCCGTCGCAGCAGACCATCACCGTCAACATTACGTATCTGGTCGGCTCGCGTCACGAAGGCTACGGCGAAACCGGCATGGCGCATCTGCTCGAACATCTGGTCTTCAAGGGTACGCCCAAACATCCGAACATTCCCCAGGAGTTGACCGAACACGGCGCTTCGCCCAATGGTTCGACTTGGACTGACCGCACCAATTACTTCGAGACTTTCGCCGCCAACGAAGAAAACTTGAGGTGGGCTTTAGACCTGGAAGCCGACCGCATGACGAATTCCTACATCGCCAAAAAAGACCTAGACAGCGAGATGACCGTGGTTCGCAACGAATTCGAGATGAACGAAAACGAACCGACCGCGATTCTGGAAGAGCGCGTCACGGCTACGGCTTACCTGTGGCACAACTACGGCAAATCAACCATCGGCGCACGCTCGGACATCGAGAAAGTGCCGATTCAAAATTTGCAGGCGTTCTATCACAAATACTATCAACCAGACAACGCTGTGCTACTGGTTGCCGGAAAATTCGATGAAGCCAAAACCCTCGGTTTGGTTAACCAATACTTCGCGCCGCTGGCGCGTCCGACCCGGCAACTGCAAGCCACTCACACCGACGAACCGACACAAGACGGCGAACGCACCGTCACGCTGCGTCGCGTCGGCGATGTGCAAGCGGTGTGCGCCGCCTATCACATCCCCGCCGGTTCGCATCCCGACTTTGCCGCCGTGCAGGTGTTGACTTACGTGCTGGGCAACACGCCTTCCGGTCGTCTGCACAAAGCGCTGGTCGAAACCAAGAAGGCCAGTTCCGTAGGCGGCGAAAGCTATCAATTCCGCGACCCTTCGTTGGCGATTTTTCAAGCCGAAGTGCGCCAGGAATCTTCGCTTGACGAAGCCCGCGACACGCTATTGAAAACTATTGAAGGCATAGCGGCGAATCCGCCTACGACAGAAGAGGTCGCAAGAGCGCGTACCGCCTTGTTGAAAATTTACGACTTGATTTTGCGCGCCCCGGATCGTGTCGGTTTGGTCTTGAGCGAATGGATGGGCATGGGCGATTGGCGTCTATTCTTTCTGCATCGTGACCGCCTGCGTAAAGTCACGCCGGAGGAGGTGCAGCGCGTGGCCGCCGCCTATTTGAAAACCTCGAATCGCACCCTCGGCCTGTTCATACCGACAGCAAAACCCGACCGCGCCGAAATTCCCGCCACCCCGGACATCGCCGCCGCTTTGAAAGATTATAAAGGCGAAGCGGTGATTGCCGCCGGTGAAGCCTTCGACCCGTCACCGGCCAACATCGAAGCGCGCACCACCCGCACCAATGCCGGTGCGCTCAAGCTGGCGTTGTTGCCCAAGAAGACGCGCGGCAATACCGTAGTGGCTTCTTTGACCTTGCACTTTGGCGATGAAAAAAGTCTGACCAATCGCGCCACCGCCGCGCAATTTGTCGGCGGTCTGTTGAGGCGCGGCACGGCGAAACACACGCGCCAACAGATCAAAGACGAGTTCGATAAATTGAAAGCCCAAGTCGCAGTCAATGGCGGTGCGACTTCCGCTACCGTCTTCATGGAAACGACGCGCGAGCATTTCCCTGCGGCCCTGAAACTGGTAGCGGAAATGTTGCGCGAACCGATTTTCCCGGAAGCCGAGTTCGAGCAATTGAAGCAGAGTTCGCTGGCGCAAATTGAAGCACAACGCAGCGACCCGACCGCCACGGCAGTCACCGCTCTGCGTCGTCATCTTTATCCTTACCCGAAAGGCGATGTGCGCTATGTCGCAACGCCGGAAGAAGAGGCGGCGGCAGTAAAGGCGCTGACCCTCGATGCAGTGAAGAATTTTTACAGAGATTTTTACGGCGCATCGAATGGCGAGTTGGCGGTGGTTGGCGATTTCGAGGCGAAAGAGGTAGAGCAACTGACTACGGCTTTATTCGGCAACTGGAAAAATCCTAAACCTTATGCGCGTTTGGCTGAAGCGTTCCAAGAGATCGCTCCGCAAAACGAAGAGTTGCTCACTCCGGATAAAGCCAATGCCTTTTTTATAGCAGCGCAACGCTTGAACTTGCGCGACGATGCTCCTGATTTTCCGGCGTTGGTATTAGCCAATGAAATTCTTGGCGGCGGCTTTTTGAATTCGCGCATCGTCACACGACTGCGACAAAAAGACGGTTTGAGTTACGGCGCGGGTTCCGAACTTCATGCCGATTCGCTTGATCAAAATGGTGCCTTCCTCACTTACGCAATCTATGCGCCGCAAAATGTTGCCAAGCTGGAGAACGGCTTTAAGGAAGAGATGATGCGCGCTTTGAAAGACGGCTTCAGCGCCGAAGAAGTGGCGGCGGCAAAAGCCGGATACTTGCAGGCACAGCAACGCGACCGCGCCGATGACGGCGGCTTGGCGAGAACTTTGGCGACCTATCTGTTTCTCCATCGCACCCTGGCGTGGGATGAAGCGATGGATAAGAACATCAACGCCTTGACCGTCGAACAGGTGAACGCGGCGTTGCGGCGCTATGTGGATGTGTCGAAGATGACGATCATTAAAGCCGGAGATTTTGCCAAATCAGCAACAAAGTAATTTCGTTCGACAGGCAAAACGCAGTATAATCCTCGGCGAAGAAAACCAGTCACGAAGCGGAAGAATTTTTTTCCGCTTCGTGCCACCCCCTCACAGTCGCAGGAAGCCTCGAAGCATTCCGCAAAGCTGGTTCGACAACGGACTGGAACATCGCAGCGACCCCTTTTGAAAATTGATAGACGCAAGCGCAGACGGTCACTGGGAAGGGGCTTTGCCGGGTAGAGCCTTGTTGCGGCTGATGCGGTTTTTGCGGGGCTAGTGAAGCTTGTTCGGTCTCCGGCACGGCGCGAAAATTCACCGGAGAAATGGAGTGCAAAGATGGGCAGCAAATCGAAACATCACCGATCCAGAACCAATGAAGTCATCGCCATCGTGTTTATCGCCTTAGCGGTTTTGATGCTGTTGAGTCTGGTCACTTACGACCCGAAAGACCCAAGCTGGAATTCCGTAGGGCCGCAACAACGCTCGGCCAATCTCATAGGCGTCTTCGGTGCGTATCTGTCGGCGTTTCTGCTTTCGCTGTTCGGTCTGGCGGCGTTGTTTATGCCCATACTGATGAGCGTGATTGCAGTGCGAATCTTTTTTGCCGAAGAATTGGCCATGCATCTGCGAAAGATCATCGGCGCGGTTTTTTTACTGATTGCCAACGCCGGATTCTTTGCCCTGTTTCCAAAAATCGCTTTCGGTTGGTTGCGGCATTCGGCCAGCAACGGCGGCATGATAGGCTATCTGGTGGAAGGCTGGCTGGCGGCGTTCTTGAACACCCTGGGCGCTGCCATCGTGCTGGCGGTTGTGTTCACCCTGACCTTGATGTGGACGATGGAAGTATCGGTTGCCAGCATCGCCCTGAAGTTGGGCATGACGCGCACTCTGGTGAGCAAAATTTCTGTCGCCGGTTTGCTGGCCCCGGTAAAAGGCTGGTGGGCGGCGCGTGCGGAAAAACGCCGTCAGGAATTGATTGCTTTGAGAGCCGCCAAAGCCGAAGAGTTTAAGCGTAAAGAACAGGAACGCCTCGTCCGCGACAGCGAAACCGGCGTGGAAAAACCGCCGCGCCGCAAGCCTCTGGCTGGCCAAGTTGAAGAAGCCAAGCGCCTGAAAGACGAGCCGGGGATTGCCGTCGAACCCGTCATTACGCCGGTGATTGCCAAAACCTTTCGCGCCGATGCAGTTGATGAAAATCTCGCAGACGACTTCTTTGATGACGCGCCGCTGTTTGAAGAACCCTTAGCGGCGCGTCACCCTGCGGCTCCCGTTTCCAGGCGAACCCAGGCGGCGGCAGCTTTGCGAGCTTACAAAAACAAGACCGAGCAGATCAAAACCCCCGGTCAGTTGGCCGCCGAAGTCACGATGGACCCGGATGTTGTGGAGATGACTTCAACCGCCTGGATAGACCGCTCTATGCCTTTGCATGACGAAGCCGAAGTGTTCGTCGCGCCTGTCAAAGAAGTGCGAGCGCCGCGCCAACCGGCAATCGTGAAATCCGCCAACACGGATTATGCGCTGCCTTCGATTGATTTGCTGGAAGTGCCTATAGGGCCGCACGAACAGGCCGAAGAAGAATTGCGCGAACGCGCTACCACGCTTGCCGAAAAGTGCAAAGAGTTTTCCGTCGTCGGTCACATTCACAGAATCAACCCTGGGCCTGTGGTGACGACCTTTGAATTCAAACCCGACCCTGGCATCAAATACAGCCGCGTCGTCGGCCTTGCAGACGATTTGTGCCTGGCCTTGAAAGCCGAATCCATACGCATAGACCGCATACCGGGCAAATCCACGGTCGGCATAGAAGTGCCGAATCTGCACCGCGAAAAAATCCTACTGCGCGAAGTCATCGAATCGCCCAAGTTCAAAAACTCGGAATCGAAATTGACTATCGCGCTCGGCAAGACCATCAACGGCGAAGAGTACACTGCCGATTTGTCGCGTATGCCGCATCTGTTGATTGCCGGTGCGACTGGCGCGGGAAAATCCGTGACGATGAATGCGCTGATTTGTTCGATTCTCTACAAGGCTTCGCCCGAAGAAGTGAAGTTCATCATGGTTGATCCCAAGCGCGTCGAGTTGGGGCTTTATGAAAACATTCCGCATTTGCTGACGCCGATTGTCACCGACCCGAAACGCGCCGCCAACGCTTTGAAATGGGCGGTCAATGAAATGGAGACGCGCTACAAAGAACTGGCCAAATATGGCGTGCGAAACATCGAGCAATACAATCGTCAAGCCATAGAGTTGAATCATCCGACGCTTTCCGTAGATGATCCGAACGCCATGAAGCCGCTGCCTTACATCATCATCGCCATAGACGAACTGGCCGATTTGATGATGGTCGCAAAAAGTGAAGTCGAAACTTCGATTGCCAGACTGGCGCAGATGGCGCGCGCTGTCGGCATACATCTGGTGTTGGCGACGCAGCGCCCTTCGGTTGACATCATCACAGGGGTGATTAAAGCCAACATTCCTTCGCGCATCTCTTTCCGCGTGTCGTCGAAAGTGGACTCGCGCACGATTATTGACGCCAACGGCGCAGAGGCGCTTTTGGGGCAGGGCGATATGTTGTTTCTGCCGCCCGGCACCTCGCGTTTGATTCGCGTTCACGGCTCCTTCGTCAATGAAAAAGAGGTCAAAGAGATTGCCGACCATGCGCGCCGTCAAGCCGAACCGGCTTACGATGACAAGGTGACGATGAACGAGCAGGAGGCCGAAGGCTTGGACGGCGAAGTGGGCGAGCGCGACGAGTTGTACGACCAGGCGCTGGCGATTGTCACCGACATGGGAAGGGCTTCGACCTCGGTGCTGCAACGCCGACTTTCCGTAGGCTATGGCCGCGCCGCCAAGATTTTGGACATGATGGAGCGCGAAGGTTTTATAGGGCCAGCCGAAGGCGCAAAACCGCGCAAAGTATTGGGCGCGGCGTTTGAATTCCGCGAGCGTTTAGGGCAGCGCCTGGAAGAAGATTTCGATTGAAAAATGTTGAAGAAGTGCTAAGTTAATAGGGTTTTTATTGGACTTTTGCACAGTGTTCAGGAAGTTTTGCACAGCGCGGCGGTTAAACCAAAACATCTGCTAACCAAAACCTGCAAAAAAGCCAATAAAATCGCCCCCTTTATTTGCAAACGCTGAAATACTGTGACTTGCAATGTAAACAATATTTGAACAACATATGTGCAAAATGCTAAAAGTCCTCATAGTTCAAAAATTTGCGCTCTGAAAACCAGGGTTTTCCACAAGCTTTTCCACAGCGCCTGTGGAAAACTCGCGGCTTGCGAAGAGTTGCCGACAAGAAGATTGATAGAGCGGTAGACGCGGCAAACCAGTCTAGGGGAAACGAAGCACGCGGCTCTTCCTGGTTCCGTCAAGGGTTGTTCGGCGGCTTCGCAAAAATAAGTCGGATGAAAATCGCTTGATATGAAAATACCGCTGATATTCTTCGCTATTTTGTGGCTCGCATTCAATCCCGTTGTCAACCACGCCAAGGCGCGCAAGGATGTAGAACTGGCCTTCAAGCGTTTCATCACCGCCTTCAATAATCTTGATTGGGACGAATTTCGGATGGCGCTGGCAGACGAGGTGACGGTCTTTAACCCAGACATTCCAGAAGCTCCAAGTATCGGCAGACTCAATGGGCGGCAGCAAGTCAAGGAGGGTTTCAAGTCTGTTTTTGAGGCAAGTCGGAAACAGGCCAGCGGACCTCCGTACTTGCACCTCGTGCCGAAGGAGGTGCGGATACAAGTGTACGGCGACACCGCGCTTGTTACCTTCGAGTTTGATCGAGCGGGCAACTCGCTGGGTCGCCGGACGCTTGTATTTCATCGCCAAGGTCACGCCTGGAAAATCGTCCACATTCATGCGTCAAATGTAACCAGGCGAAGTTAATCGGGGCGCTGCCCCACAAGCCGTTAGCGCAGCGCCGTTCTCAGGGATACTTTGAATGCCACTCTCGCTGAAGGCGAGCAGTAGGCGTTCAGGTTGAACATAGCCAAGATGATGAAGAGCTTTAGATTCTGGATTCCCGTTATGCTTGGGGCATTGGCTACACCGATATTCATCGGCATCGCAATGGTTGCCACTGGCGCTGGTCACGGCAGCTTTTTATCAACTCTGGTTTTTTATCCCATCCCGCTACTGTTGCTCTTTTTGCAGCCTGTTGACATTGATGGTGTGTTTCTCAAGGGAATTTTAGACAACATAATCATGGCGCTTGCCTTTGTGATCGCGATTATTCAATTCCCTGCATATGGCTTCATCATCAGTTATAGCGGATTGAAGAAAGACTCAAAATTTTGGACAATGAGTAAGATAATTATATGGATGCACATCATCATTTCAGTCATATTATTGCCGTATGCTCTAATTGCAAGGGTGTAGGGCGTGCGGTCAAGGGAGCGCCTATGGCTTCGATAAGCGTGCGCCTGACAACGACAAGCACTAGAGCCGTCGCGGCATAGTTCTCCGGCTTGCTTGCCATACGCTGGCATGGTGATGTCGAGCGTAGGTCGGAATCACATCATTTGGAGGAAAATTTTTATGGCACTGATTGCCTTTACAGCCAATCACCAAGACTTATCAACCGATAAGGGCTACCAGTTTAAATTTTACTGCGACAAATGTGGCAACGGTCACATGACACGCTTTCAGCCTTCGCTGACCGGCATGGCGGGAGGCTTTTTGCGCGCCGCTGGCGATTTGTTCGGCGGCGTCTTCTCGAACGCTGGCAACAGCGCCTACGAGATTCAACGCGCCGTTGGCGGCAAAGCGCACGACGATGCGTTCAACACCGCTGTGCAGGAAGCCAAAGACTTTTTCAAACAATGCACGCGTTGCGGCAAGTGGGTTTGCCCGGAAGTCTGTTGGAACAGCAAGGCCGGTTTGTGCGAAGAGTGCGCTCCCGATTTTGAAGAGCAGTTCACTGCCAGTAAAGCGCAGGCCATGTCGGACGCGGCGCGCAATCAACTTTATGAAAAAGCCCAGCAGACCGATTACACCGCAAACGTGGATATGCGCGCTGGCAGTTCTGCGCCGCAAAGCGCGATCTCCTGTCCAACCTGCGGAGCCAAAACTACAGGCAGCAAGTTCTGCCCGGAATGCGGCGGCGCTTTGCAAGTGAAACTCACCTGCACGGGCTGCGGTTTTCAACCCGAAGGCGCGCCGAAATTCTGCCCCGAATGCGGCGTAAAAATGCCTTTGCGATAACCGCGTGAAAGTCTGGGAAGTCTTGGAAGACCTCCAAGACTTCGTTAGACTTTCGGTAGTATGAAGAAACCTTACGTAGCCGCTTCCAGTTATCTCAACACCGCGCCGCTTTGTTACAGCTTTATCTATGGCGAACAGATTAATCATTGCCGGTTTCTGTCCGACGCTTCGCCGGCGGTCTGCGCCGAGATGTTAAAAGACCAACGTGCAGACGCGGCGATGATTCCCGCCATCGAGTATCAACGCATACCGAACCTTGTCGCCATACCGGAGGTTTGCGTTGCTTCCAAGAGCAAAGTTCGCAGCGTCGTGCTGGCGTCGCGGTTGCCGATTGAAGCGGTGCGTTCGGTGGCGCTCGACACCACTTCGCGCACCTCTGCGGCGTTGATTCAAATTATCTTTCGCAAGTTTTACGGATTGAATCCCCTCTATAGCCAAGCGCCGCCGCGCATCGAACAGATGTTGGAAACCGCTGACGCGGCCTTGATTATCGGCGACCCGGCGATGCTGATTGAGCGCTCGGCGCTTCAGGTTTATGACCTTGCCGAAGAGTGGCGCAAACATACCGGAAGGCCTTTTGTGTTCGCCTTCTGGGCGGTTCGCAAGGAGGCAAAGCATTGGCCTGGCGCGGTGGATTTTCTCGCGGCCAAGCGCGAAGGGCTGGCGCACACAGAAGAGTTGGCGACACGCTATGCGGAAAATCTGGGTTTACCAAGCGCAGAGTTAATCACTTATTTGACCGAGAATATTAACTTCGATTTGGATGAAGAGAGTTTGCGCGGCCTGCACCTGTTTTATCAGCTTGCTTATGAATGCGGCTTGATTGAAGAGGCGAAAGAGTTGCTGTTCCGGCAAGCATGATACGGCTGTGGCGATGGAAAAAAGTTTGCTCTGGAATGGCAAAACCAACTGAGGCGCACGTTGTTGAGAAATGGTCTTTGACCGCCGCTCAATGCCGCTCTGCCCGTATTTTACCAGTGGGCAGTGACCGCTGCTCAACTCATTGTTATGTTATGTTGCAATTCGGTACGAGCTTACGCGGGTGGAAAGTTGGGGTCAGGACGGAAGAAAAAATTAGACGGGGCAACGGATGGGTTTCTAGTTTTCAGACTGCTAGATGAAACTCACCAAACAATTTGAAAACTAGAAACCGAAAGCTTTCGCCAGCAGTTATTCGTGGCTTTGGGCTTGCGCTTGGTCGTTGGTCGCCGGTTCGTGGGCTTCATCCAAGGTGTGGGAACCGAGGATGCGATGACCTTCTTCGCTGCGCGGGTCTATGGTGCGAAGATGCTTGCGTCCCTGCATCTCCCAGATCGCTGTAACGTGCCCATCTTTTTCAACTGCATGGTACGTGGTTTCGTTTTCTTCCATTACTCCTCCTGAAAAATTTACCTGAAATACTTGGTTATTTTAATCGCCGAGGGCGCGCACTGTCCAGCAAGCCGCTGGTTTCTCAGCGGATTAAATCCAGCAGAGCGCTTTCCACGTCCTGCTCATCGAAGCCGTCTTTTTCTTTATCCGGCGGCTTCTGGGTCTCCTGCTGATTCATCAACTCACGCTGTTTCAACTCGCGCAACTGTTGCTGTATCTCGCGCTCTTTTTCAATGAAGCGGTGCACTTGTTCATTGGTCAAGACGCTGCGAAATTCCGAGCGCACGCGGACATTGAGCCGTATCTGCTCCGCCTGTGCCGTTGCGACTTCTTCGGTGAGTTGTTTGACTAAGGCTTCGTTATAGGTTTCGCTCATCAGGGCGTGGTCTAAAGCGGCGCGTGACTGGCGCAATCTGCGGCCTATGGCAGCGGCGTCGTCCTGATGTTGACGATCAATGTTCGCGATTCGCAGACGCTGCTCAGGCGTCAGTCCCAAGGCTTCCATTAACATTCGCTTGCGTTGTTTTTGCAGCGCAACAATTGCCGGATTATTGGGGCGATTGTCCAAGCCACCTTTGTTGCCCGACGGAAAGCGCCGAGGGTTGAATATCGGCGGCAGTTTTCGCTGATTTCCAGGCCGTCCCAGTTGGCCTTCGTTGGGCTGTAGCTTTTGCGTTTTATTCTTCTGAAAATGCCCGTTTTGCGCCCTTACGCTGTCGGCATTCATCAGCGAGGCAAATGCCAAAACGATTAAGCAAAGGGTCAGGAAATTTTTTTTCATCGCTTACTCCAGTCTCAGGACGGTCGTCGTCCGCAAAAATTTTGACTGAGCGAACCGCGCTAAAGTTTGAATATATATTACCTGTATGAAGGCAAAAGGCAACCGCCAAAGCACCAACGACAAAACTCCTGCGCCGACAGTGTTCGAGGTATTTGGTAAAGCCGACGCCCTCGCCTTACGAAAGCACTGGCGAGGAAATTTCGCCTCAATGTCCGAGTCATTAGGTGGCGCGGCGGCGGCGGCGATCATCGCGCTCGGCAATTCGTGAAGAGCAAATGAAAGCAAACCTCATGACCGAGGAACCGGCGCGTAGGTCGAACTTCATTGCCGCAAAAGCATTTTCGCCATCTGGCGTTCCCTTGCCTATCTGAATTAAGAAGTGAGGGCGGGAGGTGATTCTTCCTGCGTTGGCTCGGACTCCGGCTTGCCATTGGTGAAGAGATGGTCGCGGTGCAATAGCGCCGTGAACTGCGCGCCGAATAACATAATCACACTCGACAGATAAACCCACGACAACAGCGCGATGCCTGCGCCAATCGAGCCGTACAATAAATCATAATGAAAATAGGGCAACAGATAGGCGAAGCCGAATTTTGCGCCTTCCCATAACACTCCGGCGACGATGGCACCGGTCAACGCTTCGCGCCCCGCAATGCGCGTGTTGGGCAAAAATTTATAGAGCATGGTGAACAACAAAATGGTGATCAAGGCGCTGCCGAAAATAAACACCGATTGCCAGAAATACCCCGACAGCATTTCAAGTTGCTGGCTGAGTCTGACCGGCAAACGGCTCGCCATCGCCCGTAAACCGGTAAGCGTCGCCGTCAACACGGAAGAGGTAATCAGCAAGGGAAAAATGGTGCTCATCACCGCGAAGTTGACGGCTCGCCCGTGCAGAAAAGAACGCGGCGCGGTTCCCCATATCCGATTCAAGGCTTTTTCAATGACCGTAAAAATCCACGTTGCCGCCCACAACATCACCGTAAAGCAACTGAAGATCAAACTCGTCGAAGCGTCGGAAAACGATTCCAGATTCTTTCGCACGAAAGCTTGCGCGCCGGGAAAAAAGGTCAGCACTTGACTGATGATATATTTTTCAACCTGTGCGGAGCCGCTTAATCGAGCGCCGAGTGCCAGCACAAACAACAGCGTAGGAAAAAATGCCAGCATCGAAAAGTACGACACCGCCGCCGCCGAAGTGGTCAAATCGTTATCCATGAACGTCATGAAACTGCGCGTCAGGATTTTCCTCTTCGTGACTTTCTTCGGCATAAACGGAAAAACTATAGCCTCTGGTTAAGGGCGCGGTCAAAGATTGCTGTCGTCGAATGCAGAGGCGCAGCCAGGTCAGGAAATATCTGTGGAGGATGGCGTGGTCGGCTTTGGCGCTTTCGTCTGGCGGTCTTGTAAACGCAGATAGACTTTAATCATTAAGGTCAGCCACAAGGTTCCGGCCAGATAACCGCCGAGGACATCGCTCGGCCAATGCGCTCCCAGATAAACTCGCGATACGCCGATCAGCGCAATCAAGGTGAGCAAGAGCGCCAACAAGACTCGGCGAAACAGACGCGGGAGAGGCAGAACGTAGATGACAAAAAACAGGAAGCCGAAAAATTCCACGAAGAAAAATGTATGCCCCGAAGGAAAGCTGTTGTGATTCACTTCGGTCAAAATATGCACCAAACTTTTATCGGGTCGCGGTCTGCCGATCAACACTTTGGTGAGTTCATTCAAGGCCGCGCCCAAAGCGATGCCGCCCAAACAGATCGCTCCTTCCAGGCGCTTGCGCGCCAGTATCAACACGAGGCTGACGACGATGACAATCGCAAACGGAATCCAGCGGTCGCCGAGGAACGATAAAAAAATCATCAGCGAACCAAAGCCCGGCAGCGATATGTTTTGAATCGCCGCGTCAAGTTTTTTGTCCCAGTTGAAATACGCAAAGAAGTGCGCGAACACCGCAAGCGCAACATAAAGGCACAAGGTCAGCGCAAAAGCTATCAAGCCTTTGCGAAGTTGCCGCGCTGCCGCCGCTGCTGCTGCTGCCGATAGCGAATTGACAGGCTCTGGTTTGATCTCGGAATGGTTTGTTAAATTTTCGACCATACGCAATCAGACAACGCAGGCATGGTAGCCGATAGCGCCAAGCTTGCGCCAGAGTTTCTGCAACGAGTAATAAATGTTGGCTTGCGCGATCAGGCGACGACAATTCGATCCGACCAAGGTGTTGCTTGAATTCCCAACCGATGCTGCGGATGCCACGGATAGGGACCGATTATCCGTCGCCATCCGCGCCATCCGCCGCAGCGGCTGGGAATTCCTGTGGCGCTGTCGAACGAAGGCGTTTCGCCAAGCGCCAATTCGCCAAGGCTACTGTATGGAAGGTTGGCTGTGATTCGTTGCGCTGTGCGATACTCTTTGGACACGGTGGAAATGAAAACAGGAACAGCGGGCGACGGTTGCCCGTAAAGGTTTTATGCGATTTCTCTCGGCACACGCGCTGTGGTGGCTGCTGCTCGGCGCGATCATTATTTTTTTTACTTTTCATGAAAGGCAATTAGAATCTAAATCATTACCCGAAATTCATGATGCTTGATGGTGATGTGATGTGATGGTATTCTGCCTACCTGTTCAATATGGCTGGTTCCTTGTGTCGTTCAATAAAAGGGATTTTTTAACCTGATTATCTTTTCCACAAAAAGCATAAACGAGTAATTTTAATGCCTCGTATATTCGACAATATAGAACAACGACTGTTACCTACTCTCCGCGAAACTTTGCAACTCTCGCATCGCGCAGATTTCAGCGTCGGCTATTTCAATCTGCGCGGCTGGAAAATGATGGACTCCTCCATAGAACATTTTTCCGGCAGTGAAGGCAATTGCTGTCGCCTTTTAATCGGTATGCAACGATCAGCAAGTGAGGAGTTGCGCGCTGCCTTGAGCCTCACCAATCGTGATAACGAGATAGATAACCAAAAAGTCTTGCGCCTTAAAAAAGAGTTGGCGGAAGATTTCCGCAAACAGTTAGCCCTGGGCGCGCCTACCAATGAAGACGAAGCTGGCTTGCGGCGTTTAGCTGTGCAAATCAAAGCGAAGAAAGTCATCGTCAAACTGTTTCTCAGACATTCGCTGCACGCAAAACTCTATCTGCTGCACCGCGCCGATCCGGTAAATCCTATAACTGGCTATGTAGGCAGCAGCAATCTCACCTTTGCGGGACTCTCTCATCAAGGTGAATTGAACGTAGATGTTTTAGATCACGATGCCTGTCTGAAATTGTCCAAGTGGTTTGAAGATAGATGGCATGATCGTTGGTGCGTGGACATTTCTGAAGCCTTGCTTCAAGTCATTGAAGAGAGTTGGGCGCGTCAAGATTTGATTCCGCCTTATCACATTTATGTAAAGATGGCTTATCACCTTTCGCAAGAAGCGCGTGCCGGACTCGCGGAGTTCAGCATCCCAAAAGATTTCAAAAATAAGTTATTCAAGTTCCAGGAAGCGGCTGTGCAAATCGCCGCGCATCATCTCAACAAACGCGGCATCGTCTTGATAGGCGATGTTGTCGGTCTAGGCAAGACCTTGATGGCAACGGCTCTGGCGCGCATCTTCGAGGACGATTTCGACCTTGAGACTTTAATCATCTGCCCGAAAAATCTGGTTAAGATGTGGGAAGATTATCGCGACCAATATCGCCTGCGCGCCCGCATTCTTTCGATCACCAGAGTCAGCCGCGAATTGCCCGAACTGCGGCGTTATCGCTTACTACTGATTGATGAGAGCCACAACTTACGCAACCGCGAAGGCAGTCGTTATCGAGCCATTCAAGACTACATTCAAAAAAACGAAAGCAAGTGCATACTGTTGTCCGCTACGCCATACAACAAAACCTACACAGACCTTTCCAACCAACTGCGGCTCTGCATCTCCGAAGACAAAGATTTAGGAATTCGCCCGGAACAATTGCTCAAACAACTTGGCGAAACCGAATTCATACGTCGCCACCAATGCGCCCCGCGTTCGCTCGCCGCTTTTGAAAAGAGCGAATATGCCGATGACTGGCGCGAGTTGATGCGACTCTACATGGTCAGAAGAACGCGCAGTTTCATTCAAGATAATTACGCCGAAACCGATACCACTACGAGGCGCAAATATCTGAAGTTTGAAGACGGTTCGTTATCCTATTTCCCTGATCGCCTACCCAAAACCGTGAAGATCAAAATAGACGAGAGCGACCCTGATGACCAATATGCGCGGCTCTATTCCGCAGAGGTTGTTGACATCATCAACGCGCTCAATCTGCCGCGCTACGGCTTGGGCAATTACGTCGCCGCGTCTTTGTCACAACAACCTACAGCGCAAGAAGCAAAGCTTCTGCAAGACCTTTCGCGCGCCGGTAAACGCTTGATGGGGTTCTGTCGAACCAATCTTTTCAAACGCCTTGAAAGCAGCGGACAAGCCTTTCTGCTTTCTATCGAACGTCACATCCTGCGAAACTACATATACCTTCACGCCATAGAGCATGAAAAGCCGCTGCCCATAGGCACACAGGATTCAGCCTTGCTCGACACACGGGTTTACGACGCCGATGCAGATACGGCTAACGCTATGGCAGAGATCTTTGCCGACAATGACAACAGCGAAGAAAATTCATCCGTAGAAAGGCTCGCTTTAGGCGCTGAAAATGATTTCAAGCAGCGCGCCGCCGAGGTCTATGCACAGTACGAAATGGAGTACAAAAATCGCTTCAAATGGCTTCGCCCAAACCTCTTTATCAAGGCGCTGGCAAAAGACCTTGGCAAAGATGCCGAAGCTCTGCTGAAAGTATTGCAGATGTCCGGCGAGTGGGACGCCAACAAAGATGCAAAGCTCGAGGCGCTCTTGAAACTGCTGACCAAGCGACACGCGAAAGAGAAAGTTCTCATCTTTACGCAATTCGCCGACACCGTGAACTATTTGGCTAGGCAGGTTCAAGCGCGAGGCTTGTTGAAAATCTCCGGCGTAACCGGCGCATCCGCAGACCCCACGGCTCTTGCCTGGCGATTCAGTCCCCTCAGCAATAACAAACAGATAAAGCCCGAAGACGAATTGCGCGCCCTCATTGCCACAGATGTTTTAAGCGAAGGTCAAAACCTGCAAGACTGTTCCATAGTCGTCAATTATGATTTGCCTTGGGCAATCATCCGACTCATTCAACGCGCCGGTCGCGTTGACCGCATAGGGCAGATGGCGGAAAAAATCTTCTGCTACTCTTTTCTGCCAGCCCAAGGCGTAGAGCGCATCATTCGCTTGCGTGAGCGCGTCCGCCAACGCCTCTCTGAAAACGCCGAAGTCATAGGCACGGACGAAGCCTTCTTTGAAGATGACCGCAACGACAGAGTGGTGCTTGATCTCTACAACGAAAAGTCCGGCATACTTGATGGCGACGCGGACACAGAAGTTGACTTGGCTTCTTACGCTTATCAAATCTGGAACAATGCCATCACGGCGAATGCCAATCTGCAACGCATCATTCCTAATATGCCGCACGTCGTTTATTCAACCAGGGCTCATCAACCCAGCCCACGCGAGCCTGAAGGCGTGTTGGTTTATTTACGCACAGCCGAAGGCAACGACGCGCTTGCCTGGGTTGATAAAGCAGGCAACAGCGTCAGCGAATCTCAATTCACCATTCTCAGAGCCGCCGAATGTTTGCCAGACACCCCTGCCCTGCCTCACAACGACAAGCATCATCATCTGGTTCAGCGCGGCGTTGAAGTCATCGTCGAAGAAGACAAATCAACCGGCGGACAATTGGGCAGACCCACAGGGGCGCGCTTTAGAATATATGAACGCCTCAAACGCTACGCCGAAGATGTCAAAGGCACACTCTTTGAATCGCCTGCCTTGTTCAAAGCTCTCGATGAACTCTATCGCCACCCGTTGCAGCAAGCGGCGATAGATATTCTCAATCGGCAATTGCGAAGCGGCATCACAGATGTGAAACTCGCCGAACTTGTGCTTGCCTTGCGCGACCAAGACCGCCTCTGTCGAAGCAGCGAAGAAGAAGCAACGGATGAGCCGCAAATTATTTGCTCTTTAGGACTCTCCGGCGAAAGAGGAGGAGATTGATGGCAAAGTTGGACATCTTGCGAACCCGCGACCTGCTGCAAAAATTCGATTTCAAAGCGCTTTTCATAGAAGAACTCGGATGGGCGCAACCCACAGAGCGCAAATCAATCAAAGGGTCTTTTGACAGTATTGAATTCGAGCGCCGACAGATCGCTCAACTCTCAGGCGTGGTAATTTTTGAAATCATTTCGTCGGATGGCGTAATCCCCAACGCCAAGGCTCGCGCCGCTATCCACAAACAAATATCGCAACTGCATCACGAAAATCTGTTTATCTTTCTGAACCAGAAAGATAACCCTTCGCAAAGCCTCTGGTATTGGGTCAAACGCGAGGGCAATAAAACGTTCGTCCGCGATCACCTCTACATCAAAGGGCAACCCGGCGACCTCTTCCTCAGCAAATTAAGCGCAATGGTTGTTGACCTCAGCGAATTTGACCAAGATGGCAATGTCCCCGTCATCGTTGTCGCCCGTCGCCTTAAAGATGCGCTTGATGTTGAGCGCGTCACCAAGAAATTCTACAAAGATTATTCTGAAGAGTATGTGGCGTTTACCGAACTCATTCAAGGGATTGATGACGAGCGCGACCGCCGTTGGTACGCTTCGATTCTGCTCAATCGTTTGATGTTCATCTACTTTCTGCAATCCAAGCATTTTCTCAACGAGGGCGACATACGCTACTTGCAAAACAAGCTTGCTGAAAGTAAGGGGCGTGGGCGCGACCTCTACTACCAAGAGTTTTTGCGGATGCTCTTCTTTGAAGGCTTTGCCAAACCCGACACGCAACGCACACCGGAGGTTCGCGCCCTGCTTGGCAATATCAAATACCTCAACGGCGGCTTGTTCCTTGAACACCGCATAGAGTTAAACAAGGAATACGATATACGCATTCCCGATCTTGCCTTTGAAAATCTCTTGGCGCTCTTCGGGAGCTATTCGTGGAACTTGAACGACAGCCCGGAGGGTAAGGATGATGAAATCAATCCAGATGTGTTGGGCTACATCTTTGAAAAGTACATCAACCAGAAAGCCTTTGGCGCGTACTACACGCGCATCGAAATCACCGAGTACCTTTGTGAACGCACCATTGACCAGTTGATTTTGAAGCGCATCAACGCGCCGGAAATCAAGGGTGTGTTGGCTGCCCGACAGTTCGATTCATTGGCAGAGTTATTGATGAACCTCAACGCGCCGTTGTGCCGCGAACTGTTGTTCGACGTGCTGCCTAACTTGAGCTTACTTGACCCGGCTTGCGGTTCAGGCGCGTTTCTGGTTGCCGCGATGAAGCGTTTGATTTACGTCTATTCGGCAATCACCGGCAGGATTAAATTTCTTTCGGACGCCAATTTGACGAAGTGGTTGCACGACACCGAACGCCAGCATAAAAGCCTGCACTACTTCATCAAGAAGCGCATCATCACAGACAATCTATTTGGCGTGGACGTGATGGAAGAGGCGACGGAGATTGCCCGGCTCCGGTTATTTTTGTCGCTCGTTGCATCGGCGCAGAGTGTTGAACAGTTAGAGCCGTTGCCTAACATTGATTTCAACATCCTGACCGGCAATTCGTTGATGGGTATCCTGAAAGTCAACGCGGAAAAATTCAATAAGATAGGCGAAGGCTTTCAAGGCAGTTTCTTTGGGCAGTGGGACGCTTCCGATTACAACAAAATTTTAGAAGAGAAGAACCGTTCCATCGCGCTTTACAAAGACCACGCTTTCAAACCCGGAGAGCATCAAGGGCTTGACCAGCACACGCGCCTGCTGCAACTGCGCGAGCATATCGAAAAAGTCCGCGAAGAGTCGTACAAAAAGATCAACACTCTGTTGCTTGATGAGTTTCGCAATCTCGGCATCAAGTACGAACAGGCGACGTGGGACGACAAGAAGAACAAAGAAGGCAAGGCGGAGAAACGTCCGCTTGATATTTCTGACATGGAGAGATTGCGTCCGTTTCATTGGGGCTACGAGTTCGACAGGATTATTGTTGAGCGCGGCGGCTTTGACGCGATTATCACCAACCCGCCTTGGGAAATCTTCAAGCCGCAAGCGAAAGAGTTCTTCGCCGAGTATTCCGACTTGGTAACCAAGAACAAGATGACCATTAAAGATTTTGAGAAGGAACAGGCGAAGTTGCTCAAGCAAGCCGATGTCCGAGCGGCGTGGCTGGAATTCCTCAGCCGCTTTCCGCACGTCAGTTTGTATTACCGCAACGCGCAGCAATACAAGAATCAAATCGCCATCGTCAACGGCAAGAAGGCGGGAACCGACATCAATCTTTATAAACTTTTCACCGAGCAATGCTTCAACCTGCTGCGCGAAGGCGGACAAGGCGGCATCGTTATTCCAAGCGGCATCTACACCGATTTGGGAACAAAGCAATTGCGCGAAATGCTTTTCAATCAAACCGAAGTCACAGGGTTATTCTGTTTCGAGAATCGCAAAGAGATTTTTGAAGGCGTTCATCGCAGTTTCAAGTTTATTGTGCTGACCTTCGAGAAAGGCAAAAGCACAAAGGAATTCCCCTCCGCCTTTATGCGGCTTGATGTAGCAGAGTTAGTGCGCTTCCCACGAGATGGCGCGTTACGAATGTCTGTTGAGTTGATTCGTCGCTTGTCGCCTGATTCGCTTTCAGTGATGGAGTTCAAGAACGAGTTGGAAATTCAAATCGCCGAAAAGATGCTGCGCTTTCCGCTGCTCGGCGATAAGCTTGAAGACAAGTGGAATCTGGTTTTGTGCAACGAGTTTCACATGACCAACGATAGCCATTTGTTCAAGAGCGCTCCGGGCAAAGGGCGCTTGCCGCTCTACGAAGGCAAGATGATTCATCAATTCACGCACAAATGGGGCGAGCCGAAATACTGGCTTGATGAAAAAGAAGCGCGAAGAGCTTTGCTTGGAACTCGCGGAGAAGATACAGAGCAAAAACTTGATTATCAGAAATACAGAATGGCATTTAGAGAAATTGCCTCAAACACTAATGAAAGAGCTATGATTTCAACATTACTGCCTGGAAATGTTTTCGCAAATCACAAGCTAATGTTAAGTAGCTCTCGCGGGAGCACGTCTTATCACGACCTTCTTTTTTGCTGTGCCTTGCTTAATGGCTTCAGTTTCGATTACCAAGTTAGACAAAGAACAACAACAACAATTTCAATGTTCACTTTTTATCAACTTCCCCTGCCGCGACTGACCTCAAAAGACGCGGTGTTCGCACCTATCGTTGAGCGGGCGGCGCGGCTCATCTGCACGACTCCCGAATACGATGACCTCGCCCGCCAAGTCGGTCTCGCCTCGCACCAAGATGGCGCAACCAACGAAACCGAACGCGCCAGGCTGCGCGCTGAACTCGACGGACTCGTCGCTCACCTCTACGGTTTGAGCGAAGCGGAATTCGCCTACATCCTGACCACCTTCCCGCTAGTGCTTGAACCTGTGAAGGTCGCCGCCCAGAACGCTTATCGCGATGTTGAAAGAGGGCTGGTAAAATGACAAAGGCATTGAAGAAGAAAACCAAAGTCGCAAATCGAACGAGGTCAAAATCGTTGACGACATCGCGTCGCGCTGCAAGGCTCGAATCACTTGAGGTTGGCAATCTCTACGTTGAAGTGCGCGATATTTTGAATGAAGCGCGCACTCGTATTGCTCGACAGGTCAACAGCGAGATGGTGCGCGCCTATTGGTTGATTGGGCAAGCTATTGTTGAGTATGAACAGCGAGGCAAAAATCGCGCCGAATACGGAGAGCAGTTGATCGAATCGCTGTCGGCGCGTCTCACCGAAGAGTTCGGCAAGGGATTTGATAGATCGAATCTCTGGCATATGCGGAAGTTTCATCTCACCTTTCCAAACTTTCTCGACGCACTGCGTCGAGAATTGTCGTGGACACATTATCGCCTCCTGCTCAAGGTTGAGAATGCGGATGCCAGAGACTTTTATGCAACCGAAGCTGCCGAAGCGAACTGGTCAACCCGGCAGCTCGAACGACAACTCAATTCACTATTTTATGAACGTGTGGCGCTCTCTCGACAAAAGCGCGCCCTGCTTAAAGAGTCGCGAGAACAGGCAGAAAAACAGACTCCGCTCGACTTTATCAAAGACCCTTTCGTGCTGGAATTTTTAGGCTTGCCCGAAGCGCATTCCCTGAGCGAATCAGAACTGGAAACGGCTCTGCTCGACCACCTGCAACAGTTCTTGCTTGAACTGGGCAAAGGCTTCTCTTTTATCGCCCGTCAACAACGCATCACGCTTGATGGCGATCACTTTTACATTGATCTGGTCTTCTATAATCGCTTGTTGCGCTGTTTCGTGTTGGTTGACTTAAAGATTGGCAGACTCACGCACGGCGACCTTGGACAGATACAGATGTACACCAATTTTTATACGCGGGAGAGGCGCGAAGAATGGGAAAATCCGGCTATCGGTATTCTACTATGTGCGGAAAAAAATGATGCGGTGGTGCGCTACACACTAGCCGAAGAACAGGCGCAAATCTTTGCTTCGCGTTATCAACTCTATTTGCCGACCGCCGAAGAATTGCGCGTCGAATTGCAGCATGAGCAGCAACATTTCGCGTCACGTCGCAGGTTCGCAAAAGAGGAATGATTAAAAGCGATAGATTCCGCGAGCCTCCATCCAAAGACATTGGCTGCGCTTCGTTAAGCTATGCGATACTCTCTCTCTTTAGGTCAACATGAAAACAGGAACAGCGGGCGACGGTTGCCCGTAAAGGTTTTATGCGATTTCTCTCGGCACACGCGCTGTGGTGGCTGCTGCTCGGCGCGATCATCATTTTTTTTTACTTGCTCAAACTCAAACGCCAACGTCGCGTCGTGCCGAGCGTTTTTTTATGGCAACGCGCCCTCGAAGAAATCGAAGCCAACGCGCCGTTCCGCAAATTGCGCCGTAGTCTTTTACTCTTACTGCAACTCCTGATTCTAGCCGTTCTGATTTTCGCGCTCGCTCGTCCACTGGTCAAAACCCAAGCCCTGGCGACCGGCAGTTCCATCATCATCATTGATTCAACCGCCAGCATGAGCGCCACTGACGAAGACGGCAACACCCGCCTTGCACACGCCAAACAACTCGCCCGCGAGATGATTGCCGGTCTAGGCGGCAGCGACCGCGCCGCTATTATCGAAAGTTCGTCCCGCGTCACGGTTCGCAGCGCCCTCACCTCCGACCGCGCTACACTTGCCTCGGCGGTCAATCAGATTCAGGAGACCGACGCGGCTGGCACGCTCGCCGACGCTCTGTTGTTGGCCGAACAACTGGCGAAGGCTGAACGCGACGCCAGCATCGTCGTTATTTCCGATGGCGGCGGCGCGGCCTCGTTCGCTAATCCTGTCGCGCCACCGACCGCTTCACGCGCAGCGGCTATGAAAACGTCGCAAACCACGGCGCGTTCCATCGCCGTGCGGCTGGTGCGCGTCGGGCGGCGCGCTGAAAATGTCGGCATCGTCGCTTTGAACTCGCGCGCTTCGCAAGCCAACAGCCGCGAAGAGTTGTTTGCCGCCATCGCCAATTTCAGCGACCAGGAGCGCCAGGTAAATCTCGAATTAAAACTTGACGGCAAGATAGCCGATGCGCGCAGCGTGAATCTTGCCGCTCATGATCGCACTGCCGTGGTCTTCGATGCGTTGCCGCAGACCGGCGGCCTAGCCGAATTGAAACTCCTCGCCGAGGATGATTTGTCCGCCGATAATATTGCCTACGCCAGCTTGCCGGATGCGCGCAAAGTTCGCGTCGCCGTGCAAAGCGACAATCCATTTTTGCTTCAAGCGCTGGCGGTCAACGCGGCGATAGAAGCGCGCAAGTTGACCGCCGTATCGGCTGCGCTTGATGATTTCGATTGCCTCATCACCGATGGCGGCATCAGCGCCGAAATCTTAGCGAGTAACAAACCGCTGTTTGCCATCAATCCTCTCGACGTTGCGGGATGGTGGACAGCAAACGGCGCGCTGGAAAATCCTTCGATTACTTTCGTTGATCGCGCTCATCCGGTGAACAGCTTTTTAAGCTACGCCGATTTGCATATCGAAGCGGCCATGAAACACACGGTCAGCAGTTGGTTGAAACCCGTAGCGCAAAGCGGTGCGGACGGCCTTATCTTTGCCGGTGACAACAAACGCAAAGTGGTGATGGTCGGTTTTGATTTATCGAAAAGCGATTTGCCTTTGAAGATCGAGTTCCCGATTTTATTGGCGAATTCGCTGGCGTGGCTTGCCGGACGCGACGCGGTTGCCGATGAACGGGCGATTCATGCAGGCCAGCCCGTCACGGTTCGCGCTGCTGCGGCTACGACAAAGATCACCGCGCCCAACGGCGACGCGACGGAAATAAATTTGCGCGATGGCGCGGCGCTGTTTGCCGACACCTTGCACGCAGGGCTTTACGAGGTGAAGGACGCGCCCCCCTTCGCCGTCAGTTTGTTGAACGAAGCGGAATCCAATACCGCACCGCGTGAGGCGATTCAAACACGGCTTGGCGAAGTGGGCGGCCAGACCGAGACCTTCAGTTCCGAGCGCGAAGCTTGGCAATGGCTGTTGCTTGCGGCGCTGGTGATTCTGGCTTTCGAGTGGTGGGTTTATCATAGGAGAATAGCGGCGTAATGTTTGGTCAAAAGAAAAGACTGGTGATGTGTCAAAACTGTCGGGCCTTAGTTGACCCGGCGGCAAGCGTCTGCCCGATGTGCGGCAATGAAGCAGTGCCGGAACAGCGCGTCAGTGGGAGCGGAACTTCGGGCAATTTCTTCGCTATGCTGATTCTCGGCATCAATGTTCTGATTTTCATTTTGATGGGCGCGGTCGGATTGAAAAACGGGCGCGGCATGGAAGCGTTTGTCGCCAGCGCCTCCGGGGCGGTGCTTGTTGACTTCGGTTCGTTTGTTGTGGTGCTGGTGAATGAAGGCCAATGGTGGCGCTTCGTAACGGCGAACTTCCTGCACATAGGCTTGATTCACCTGTTGTTCAACAGCTATGCGCTTTATCAAATCGGGCCGCTGGCGGAGAATATTTTTGGCGAACAGAAATTCATCTTCATCTATGTGCTGACGGGAATCGTCAGTTCCATCGCTTCCTATTTTTTTAACATCAACGGGGCTGGCGCTTCGGGAGCGATCTCCGGGTTAATCGGTTTGCTGGCGGTGTACGGCTATCGGCAAGGCGGCACCTTTGGCAAGGGACTGATGCGAACCATGCTCACCTGGATAGCGATGACGATCATTTACGGTTTTATAATCAAAGCCAACAACGTCGCACACGCCGCTGGCTTCATCGCTGGCGGCGCGTTGGGCTTCTGGATAAAAGGCGAGTCGCCGGAAACCGTGCGCTCGGCAACTGTGTGGAATGCGCTGGCCGTCCTCAGCGTGGTCACCATCATCGCCAGTTTTGTGATGGTAGGGATCAATTACGGCACAGTGCAACAACAGGCGCAACAGGGACCGGACGCAGAGCGTCAAGCGCAAACCGTCATTCATTTAACAAAAGCGATAAATAATGCAGAGATCGCTTTGGAAAATTCAAGAAGGATCAGCGAGCCAACCAACCTTGCGGAGGTTGCCAGAAATTTAAGAAGAAAGGCCGCCGATGTATCCGCCATCGCCAAGCTGGATGAGCGCAGCGATGCCATTCGCAATCGCGTTGTTGACTTAATGAATAAACGCGCCGAGGCGCTTGAAAAAGCCGCGAAGAACCCCAAAGAATCAACCGCGTTTTTACCGAAAGATGTGGACGAGATGAAAGCCACCTTTGACGAGTATCAGCAGTGGCTGGACAGCGTGTTGAAGAAATACGGCCTTGTTCGCACAAAGGAAGAATAAAACGCGCTGAGGTTGCGCGTGTAGTTGGCAGCATCAAGCAAAAGTTTTTGCATGAAAATTGAATTCACCAATCCGCTGGCGCTTCTGTTATTGCTACTGATTCCGGCGGCCATCTATCTGGCGCGGCACAGTCTGGCAAATCTATCGCGCAGGCGCGCCGCCTGGAGCACGGGCATCCGCATACTGATACTGCTTTTGCTGGTGCTGGCGCTTGCCGGTTTGCGGCTACGCGCTACGGCTCACGACCTGGCGTTACTCTTTCTGGTTGACGTTTCCGCCAGCGTCGCGCCAGACCAACAAAAAGACATTCTCGCGTTTATCAACGCCGAAATGCAGCGCGCCGCGCCACGCGATTATGTCGGCGTCATTGCTTTCGGACGTGACGCCGTGGTTGAAGTCGCGCCAACCCGTAAAGAAATTCTCGGCGATTGGCAACTCAAGGAAATCAGTTCCGCGCCGTCGCGTGATTACACAGACATCGCTGGCGCTTTGAAACTCGCTTCCGCCCTCGTGCCGGAAGACGCCGTTGGGCGTTTGGTGTTGATCTCCGACGGCAATGAAAATCTGGAAAACGCCATCGCCGAAGCGCGACTATTAAAAGCCGAAGCCATAGAAGTTCACACACGCGCTTTGAACACGGTCAACGACGGCTCGCATCAACAAGGTGAAATTGCCGTGCGCGAACTGCTCGCGCCGCAACAACTCGCCGAAGGTGAAGCCTTCGAGTTGAAAGCGACGATTGACAGCACCGTTGACACCGACGCAAAGTTGAGAATTTTTCGCAACGACACCTTGATTGCCGAACGCCCTGTGCAACTGGCGGCAAACGGCGAAAATGTTTTCATACTGCCGGAGCGCAACGACCGCAAAGGCTTTTACACCTACCGCGCCGAAATCGAAGCATTGCAAGCCGACAGCTTCGTGCAGAACAATTCCCGCGAAGCTTTCACGTTGGTCGAAGGCAAACCGAAATTGCTTTATGTGACGGGCGATTCGCAACCTTCTGCGGCTTTGCTGCGCGTCTTTGCCGAAGGCAATTTCGTCGTTGATACCAGCCACGTTGCGCCCACTTCGCTGGCCGGGTTTCAAGATTACGACTTGGTGGTTTTCGATAATCTACCGGCGACGCAATTGACCAGAGAGCAGATGAAAATGGCGCAAGCTTATGCGCGGGATTTGGGCGGCGGCTTTCTGATGATTGGCGGCGAACAGAGTTTCGGCCCCGGCGGTTATTACAAAACGCCTATCGCAGAGATGCTGCCGGTTTCTTTAGACATTCGCCAGAAGAAGCATTTTCCAGCGCTGGCGCTGGTCTTGGTGATTGATAAATCGGGTTCGATGGCCGAGATTCAAAGTGGCGGACGCAGCAAGATGGAGTTGGCGCAGGAAGCCGCTTCGACGGCGGTGGATTTTTTGTCGGAGCGCGATTCGGTTGGCGTCCTGGCGTTCGACAGCGAAGCGCAAACGGTTGCCGAAATCACCAAAGTGGAAGACAAGAAAAAAATCATCAAAGAGATTTTATCCATTCAAGCGGTCGGCGGAACCGCTATGTATCCCGGCATACGACAGGCTTACCAATGGTTGCAAGCCAGCGACGCGCAGATCAAACACATCATCGTGTTGTCGGACGGCCAGAGCGAACCCGGCGACTTCGCTGGCATAGCCAAAGCGGTGAGCGCTGCCGGTATGACGCTTTCCACCATAGCCGTAGGTCGTGACGCCGACGTGCGCGGCATGAAGATGATTGCTGACCTTGGCGGCGGACGGTTTTATGCCACCGACAGAGCCGAAACCTTGCCGCAGATTTTCACCCGCGAAGCTTTCCTAGCGTCGCGTTCCACCATCATCGAAGAACCCTTTCAACCGCGACTGGTTCGAGCCACGCAAGCGACCAACGGCATTGATTGGACGGGCGCGCCACAACTCAATGGTTATGTAGGCACGGCGGAACGCGATGCCGCCAACTCACCGGCTATCACCGCGCTGCTTTCCGATAAAGACGACCCGGTGTATGCGGTCTGGCAATACGGGCTTGGTCGTGTAGCGGCTTTTACTTCGGACGCCAAAGCGCGTTGGGCGGTGAACTGGATGAACTGGTCTGGCTTTGGACAATTCTGGACACAGGTGTTGCGCGATACGTTGCGCCGTGAAGGCTCGAATGAATTGCAGCCGCGTGTTGAAATCAACGCCGGTAAAGGCCACGTCGTCGTGGAAGCGTTGCGTGCGGACGGCTCGTTCAAAAACAATTTGCGTTTGCAGGCGCACATCGTCGCGCCCGATTTTTCCACCTCGGAGGTGACGCTTGAGCAGAGCGCTTCGGGACGCTACGAAGGCGATTTCGAGGCCGTCACACGCGGCGCTTACTTGGTCAGCGTTAACGAAGCTGGCGGCTTGACTGCGCCGATTACGGGTTCGGTGAATTCCTACTCGCCGGAATTCAGCATCACCAGTGCGGATGCAAATTTGCTGGCGCAAATCAGCGAGGTAACTGGCGGCAGCGTTTTGAACGGTAACGCGGCGAACGACAATTCAAGCAACAGCACGCCGCCGAATTCATCCAGTGACGCGGCGAATCCGTCAGCCTCAACCGGCAAGGCGAAGTTGTTTGACCATCGCACCGAAAAAACCACGCCGCGAGAAATTTTTGCAACGCTCTTGTTGCTGGCGGTTTTGTTGTTACCGGTTGATGTAGGCTTGCGGCGCGTTCACTTGTCGCGTGAGCAAAGCGAAGCGGCGCGGGACTGGCTGACAGCAACATTGCGCCGCGCACCCAAGCAAGAAACGCTTGCGGCAACCGCAGCGGCACACGCGCAGTTGAAGCGGTCGCGTCGGCGTGTGCGCCTCAGCGCTGAAGATGCAACCGATGAAGTGGTCAGCAAACCTCTTGCTCCGGCGCTGCAAAAATCACATCAACCGGCGGCCTTCATCGCCACAGACCAGCTCGACAACGCCAGAACCAACGAAGCCAAAAGGCGAGCCAACGAGACCGCGACAAGTAGCGCCGCGCCTGCGGCAAAGCCCGTTGCCGGTCAAGCTGAAGGCGAAGCAAAAATCGTTACAGAGACTGCGCGCACCACGGACGATAAATCGCTCGCCAGTCGTTTGCTGGATGCCAAACGTAAAAAACGCGATTAAAACTTGCCAGCAAAACAGCCTTTTTCTTGCCCTTTTCAGACGCCAAATATTTTTTCAAACCACGCGAGGAAAACCCTAGTCTAAGCCGAAGATGAGTGAGAGGGTCATTCATTGTCTGCTCCCAAGCACGCTAAAAACCAATAAGGATGTGGATAATGAAAACCCGAATTGCGAAGACCGTCTGTTCAATTTTGTTAGCCTTCACGATGTTTTGCGGCCTGCTTCTCTGTAGCACTAGCAATCTTTTTGCCAACTCCAAAACTCGGTATCAGGAAATTGCTACGGCGGCGACTTCGACCATTGATGTGGATTTGCCTTCGACCAGTACCGGCAGTTCTACCGGCACGCTGGCCTTGCGAATCTTTGCGCCAGCGACGCTTGCCAGTGCGCGTTACCCGGAAGGCGCGCCGGTCATCATCTTTGCCAACGGCGGCGAAGGATCCGGCACGCTCGATCAACAACTCGGTCGCGCTACCGACTGCATACGCATAGTCTTTCTTTACCCTGGCGGCAACGATTTAACCAGCGGACGCCGCAGCAGCGGCACTTATGATTATCGTGGCGCGAACTCCATAGCCGCCATGCGCGATGTGGTTTTGTATGCCGCAGGCTTGCTTACAGACAACGCGGGGCGAACCATTGACCGTCGCGTAGCAGTGCCGGTCATACACAACAACATAGGCATCTTCGGCTCGTCGAACGGCGGCAACATGGTTGCGGCAGTAGCGGCGCAACACGGCGCACCATTGAGTGGCTACCTGCGCTACGTCATACATTGGGAATCGCCGGTGTGCAGTCAAATCGCGGTCGGCGACATTGCGCCACCGGCTTTGGATTGTGGGTTGGGCAGCGCGCCGCAACGCTTGAATGCCGCCAACCCTTGGTACGATTACACGCGCAATACCGCAACTGAATTGAGCGTGGATTACAGCCGCGTGCGCTACGACCCGACCAGCACTGCACGTCCGCTGTTTTTTGATGGCAGCGGCGACGGGCGTTACACCACGATTGCCGACCCCGCGCACGCCGGTTGCCAAACGCCGGACCTGAACGGCGACGGCACGTTGTCCACTAGCGAAGACCGTGGGCTTTCCTCTTACGCCTATAGCGATGGCGTCAAGCGCGTCTATTCACGACAAGCGACGCAGGCGTTTGAAAGTTTGGGATTGTTTTCGACGTGGCCTGCGACCGTTGCTACGGTGAGCGAAGCGAATACTTTTTGGGATTTGCGCGAAGCGGTGCGAATGATTTCAACAGCGGCAACGAACATCTCCGATCTTGAAGCGATGTTTTTAGTCGGTCTCACAGACCACATTCAAACCACTGCGCCGGAAAAACCGCACGCCCATCAGGTGTTTGATAATTGGGTAGCGGCGGGCAAATGGGTTCGCATCAATCCCGCTAGAAGTTACTACACCGAAATCGGTTCGGCGTTAAGCCGCCGAACCGATATACCGGAAACCGCCGCCTTGACGGCCCCGATTTGGACGACGCCTGCAAGCTACGCTTACCCGGATGATGTAGAAGCGACCGCTTACGCTGCAGGGGTTCACGAAATGGCCGACCGGGCGCGCTTGCGTTCAACGTCAAGCACCGGCGATACGACGCCGCCGACCGTGACCGTCAGTGCGCCAAACGGCGGCGAACGAATCCGGCGCGGCACTACGACAACCATTACCTGGACGGCTTCCGACAATGTCGCCCTCAGCACTCAGGACGTGGAAGTTTCAACCGATGGCGGTGCGAATTATGCGTCCATCGTTACCGGGTTAAGCGGCAGCACGAGCCGTTACAACTGGACGATAGCCGCAGATGCTGTGCAGGGTAAAAAATATCGCATTCGCGTAGTGGCGCGTGATGCAGCAGGCAACAGCGGTGCGGACGCCAGCGATGCCAATTTCAAAATCAAGTGAAGAGGCTCCGAAGGCTGCCAGTCGGTCGCTGTTGTCCTCTTCAAAATTTGTTCGAGGTGACGGGCTGGCAGTTTGGCTTGCCCCCTTTTCTATGGGATTGAGCGCTACTGATTTCCTCAAGAATCTCTGATTAGTAGTGTTCCAAAGTTATGGTGCAGTTGGCTAGCCCGCGAAGTGGGCGCAAGCATAAAGCCACGGGTGTCAGCCCGTGGACGAACACCCATTCGTATGGTTAGCCCGCCAAGCGGGTGATAGCCAATTAGGATTGTGGATTAAACAAAGTGCAACCCTGTAGGAGCGACCACCACAGGGTCGCCCCTACAGGGCATTGGAAAATCACTGACGTTTTGCAGGTTATTTCATCCACCATCCTTAATCCGTCACGCTGCAACAATCTTCTGCTACGCGACACCTTCTCCGCCATCCTCTCACCGATTATCTCACCCATCCCCTTTCCCTTTTCCTTTTGCGTTCCTGCCTGCTGATAGCGCTAGTGGCACAACCTGTCGCCTTCGCCATCGGCATAAGAAAAGTGCGATTTTGCGCCGGTTTTTACAACTCCTTACAACTTTGACTTCTTTTCACAATGGCTTGATGACGATTGGTAGTAAACTCTCCTTCGACTTCTCGGCCAACCTCAAAGGAGATTTTTTGATGAACCAACATCGCCTTTTCACTTTCGTCTTCGCCGGTCTTTTCGTCTTTGCTTGCTTCACCACTTCACGGGCGCAAACGCCAGCGCTGTCGCCGCAGATGCAGGCGGCGGACGCTTTGTTCACTGCTCAAAAATGGTCGCAAGCGATTCCCGCTTATGAGGCCATCACCAAAACCGAGCCGACCAATAATCGCGCCTGGTATCGCCTCGCTTACGCCTTGCATTCGACCGCCAAGTATAACGAAGCGATTGCCGCGTATCAGAAAATTGTTGCCACCAACAACCCTTCGGTGCTCTACAATCTTGCCCGTTCGTATGCCCGTTTGAACCACAAAGAGCAGGCCTTCGCGTGGTTGACGAAAGCTGTCAACGCGGGCTTTTCGCAAAGCGCCCAATTGAATAACGACGCTGACCTAGCGAGCCTGCGCGACGATGCGCGTTTCAAAGAGTTGCAAACAGCAATCGCCAAACGCGCTACGCCCTGTCTGTATGCGCCGGAACATCGGCAATTCGATTTCTGGATAGGCGAATGGGAAGTCTTTACGCCGCCGGGGCAACTGGCCGGAACCAGCAGCATTCAGCGTGTCGTAGATGGTTGCGTCATCTTTGAAAATTGGACGGGGGCGCAAGGCGGCAACGGCAAGAGCTTCAACTTCTATGACCGCAATGACGGCAAATGGCATCAACTCTGGGTCGGCAGCAACGGCGGCGTGATTAATTTTTCCGGCGCTTTCAAAGACGACGCGATGCGTTATGAAGCGGTCACTACGACTGTCAACGGCAGCAAAACTCTGCAACGCATGACGTTCTTCAAACTGGTAGGCGACAAGGTTCGCCAACTCTGGGAGACTTCCACAGATGATGGCAAAACCTGGAGCCTGGCCTTTGACGGAACCTATGTCAAAAAGAAAAGTTGAAGAGGCGAAAATACTTCTGACCGCGCTTCGGCGCTTTGCGGTTGCGCCGAACGATGGAGAAATGTAGAAAGTGCTTGGCACAAATTTACTTTGGAGGAATGCTTTTGAAGCTATCAAGGATTTTTTATCTGGCATTGCTGGCAATGCTTTTTTTACTTCCAGCGGCAGTTGCGGCGCAGACCAAACTACTGCGCTTTCCTGATATTTATGGCGATAAAGTCGTCTTCACTTACGGCGGCGATTTGTGGACTGCGCCGGTGACGGGCGGCACGGCGACGCGCTTGACCACGCATCCCGGCATCGAAGTGTTTGCCAAGTTTTCGCCCGATGGCAAATGGCTCGCCTTCACTGGGCAATATGACGGCGACGAACAGGTGTATGTCATGCCGGCTACGGGAGGCGAACCGAAGCAATTAACTTTCTATCCGGCCAAAGGGCCACTGTCGCCGCGTTGGGGTTATGACAATCAAGTTTATGGTTGGACTAAAGACGGCAAAAATATTTTGTTCCGTTCGCAACGCGACTCGTGGACACTGCCAATCAGCAAACTCTACACCGTATCCATAGAAGGCGGCGCGGCGGAAGCTTTGCCGATGCCGGAATCGGGCGCAGGCGATTATTCGCCCGATGGCACGAAGATGGTTTACTCGCCGCGTATGCGCGATTTTCGTTCCGAGAAACGCTACGGCGGCGGTCAGGCCAACGTCCTCTACACTTTCGATTTGAAAACCTACGACACCAAACGCATCAGCGAAGGGCCGCGCCCCAGCCGCGATCCCATGTGGATAGGCAACACCATCTATTACAACTCCGATAAGGATGGCCATTTCAATCTCTACGCCTACGATGTGGCGAGCGGCAAATCCACACAACTAACCACCAACAAAGTCTGGGACGTGCGCTGGCCATCGAGCGATAACGACAGCCGCATCGTCTATGAACTCGATGGCGAATTGCAAATCTTCGATGTCAAAACCAAAAAGAACACGGCGCTTGCGATCACGGTTCCCGATGACGGTTTGAATCGTCGCCCCAGCCGCATCAATGTGGCGAATTATATAGAAGACGTGGAACTGAGTCCGAAAGGCGAGCGCGCTTTGTTCTGCGCTCGCGGCGACATCTTCACAGCGCCCATCGAAAAAGGCGCGACGCGCAACCTGACGCATTCCTCCGGGGCGCACGATAAATGGCCGCGCTGGTCGCCCGATGGCTCGCGCATCGCTTTCATTTCCGACAAGAGCGGCGAAGAAGAGGTCTATGTCATCGCCCAGGATGGCGCAACCGCCGCCGAGCAATTGACCAACGGCGGCAAAGCCATGCGTTATGCGCCCGAATGGTCTGCCGATGGCAAACAACTCGCCTTTGGCGATAAAGACGGCAAGCTGTTTATCCTTACCTTGGCCGATAAAAAATTGACCGAGATTGCCGATTCACCAAGCGGACAGATACGCGATTATGCGTGGTCGCCGCGTGGCAATTTCTTGTCATTCAGTATGCCGAACCCGAACGGCTATGCGTCGGTCTATATATGGAGCGCGAGCGCGAACAAGCTGCACAAAATCACCGATGAATTGTTCAATGCTTACAGTCCGGCTTGGGACGCGCAGGGCAACTATATTTATTATCTGAGCGACCGCGAATTTGCGCCGCAGATTTCGGGACTCGAATTCAACTTTGCCACCAATCGGGCGACGGGAATTTTTGCGGCCTCGCTTCGCAAAGATGTCAAGCATCCGTTCCCGCCCGAAAGCGACGAGGTGACCATCACCAAAGAAGGCGACGCGCCGAAGCCGCCTGCCGCCAATGGTCAACCAAGAAACAATCAATCAGGAAACAATCAACCGGGAAACAATACGCCGCCAGCCGCACCGGCCAAGCCTGCGGAGTTGACGATTGATTTTGACGGCCTCAATCAAAGAGTCGTTCGCGTACCGGTTGAAGCCAATAACTACAACAATCTTTCCGCCAACAACGGCCATTTGATTTACACCGTCAATTCGGCCTTTTATTACGGGCGCGGCGGCGACCGCCCACCGTCACTTCGCATTTACTCTTTGAAAGACCGCCGTGAAACTACCTTGGTTGATGGCGCGTTCGGCTACGCGCTCTCTGCGGATGGCACGAAATTGCTGGCCATTCAAGGGCCAACCAATCTCACCTTGTTTGACGCCAACCCGCAGGGCGAGCGCAGCAAGAAGCCGGTTTCGACCGCCGGTCTTTATGTTGACCGCGTGCCAACCGAAGAGTGGAATCAAATTTTCAATGAAGTGTGGCGGCGTTATCGTGACTGGTTTTATGTGCCGAATATGCACGGCTACGATTGGGAAGCGTTGCGCGAACAGTATCGTCCGCTGCTGAAATATGTAGCGCATCGTTCCGATCTGAATTACGTCATCAGCGAAATGATTGCCGAATTGACGGTACAGCACGCCTATATTGATGGCGGCGATTTCAATATTCCGCCGCGTCCGCGAGTTGCTTTGCCGGGGGCGCGTTTCGAGTTGGACAAAGAATCCGGCAGATATAAAATCACGAAAATTTTTGCCGGACAGAACGAAGAAGAGTTGTATCGTTCGCCGCTCACCGAAGTCGGCATCAACATAGCCGCAGGCGATTATGTCTTGGCCATCAACGGCGAAGAGTTGAAAGGCAACGATGATCCGTATCGCCTGCTACGCAATCGCGCCGATAATCCCGTGACTTTGACCGTCAACAGCAAGCCTTCGATGGAGGGCGCACGCACGGTTTCTTATCGCCCGATTACCGATGAAAGCAATTTGATTTATCTGGATTGGGTAACGACGAACCGCAAAAAAGTCGAGCAGTTGTCGGGCGGCAAACTTGGCTACATACATATCCCCGACATGGGAGCCAGCGGCATACGCGAATTCATCAAATGGTATTACGGCCAAATGGATAAAGACGGCATGGTGGTTGACGTGCGCGCCAATGGCGGCGGCAACGTCTCGCGTATGTTGATTGAACGTATGCGAAGAAAGCTGCTGGCCTTGGGTTACTCGCGCACCAACGACAGAGCGACGACCTATCCTGACCAGGTTTTCACAGGCCCTATGGCGGCCATCTTGAACGAGAATTCGGCCTCCGATGGCGACATCTTTCCGGCCATGTTTCGTGAAGCAAGGCTGGGGCTGCTCATCGGCAAACGCTCTTGGGGCGGCGTGGTCGGCATCACCAATCGCGGCACTTTGATTGATGGCGGCGGCGTCAATGTTCCTGAATTCGGTTTCGCCAATCCAAAAGGCGAGTGGATCATCGAAGGCTACGGCGTTGACCCTGACATCGAAGTAGAGAACGATCCGAAATCGGTGATTGCCGGACGCGATCCGCAATTGGAACGCGCCGTTGAAGAAGTGATGAAGCAGTTGCCGACCAAAGGGTACAAGTTGCCGCCGCGTCCTCCCGCGCCAGTGAAGACGCCTAAGAATTAATGTGCGGCGCAAGTCTCATTCAACACCGGCGACACCTGAAAGTTCATCAGGTGTCGCTCATTCTTGCGGAGAAAAAAGTTTCGTAGTCCTGTCTGATTGTGTTTGATTAATTTAATGTGCAAACTAAGTGCGCTGGAGGCGCACGGGATATTAGCCTACGGTAAAGCCGCAGGCTTGCAGTTTGTCCTCAATCTCGCGCCCCGGCGGGGCGCAGGATTCAGCTTTGTGCATTAATTTTTCAATGAACCTCAGATCGGACTACGAAACCTCTCTGCTAAATCGTTTCCCACAAATCAACCCAGCGAATCAAGTATCAATTTTTCACCCCAAGAGGAAAATATCTATGCGCTCATTGCTCACAGGTCATTCGCTGTTTCACCGAATTGCCGGCATCGTCTTCATTCTGGGGCTGGCGATTTCTCTGCCAGCAAATCTTTACGCTCAGGATGACCAAACCAAAACCGTCAGCGACTATCAGAAGCAGGCCATCGCTGCTTATCAAGCCAAAGACTTTGCGACATCGTTAGAGAACTTCAAAAAAGCTGCGGCGTTAGTGCCGAATTATCCGCGCTTCATTTTGAATATCGCGGTGTTGCAAACGGCGCTTGGCAACTATGCGGAAGCGTTCAAGGCTTTGCAGCAACTGGCCGACCTGGGCTTGTTTTTTGCGGTTGACCAGAGCGAAGAGTTCGCGTCCATCCGCAACCGCGACGAATTCAAAGCGCTGTTGAAAAAGTTCGCCGCTAACAAAACGCCTATAGGAAAAAGCCAAATCGCGTTCACTCTTGATGCAAAAGCTCTGCTCACCGAATCGGTCGCTTATGACTCGGTGACCCAAACCTTTTTTGTCAGCAGCGTTCATCAACGTAAAATCGTCAGTCTTGATAAACACGGTGCGACGAAAACTTTTGCCGATGAGCGCGCCGGTTTGTGGTCGGTGCTGGGGATGAAGGTTGATGCGAAGCGGCGGCATTTGTGGGCAACCAGTTCGGCGTTGCCGCAAATGCAAAATCGCAAAAAGGAAGAAGAGGGTTTATCAGGCGTTTTCAAATTTGATTTACAGACCGGCAGGCTGATCAAAAAATATCTGCTGCCGAACACCTCAGCGCATCACGCGCTCGGCGATTTAACTTTGAATGCACGCGGCGAGGTGTTTGCCACAGACAGTCTCACGCCTGCCGTCTATCGTATTCAACCGCAGTCAGAAGCGCTGGAATTATTTTTGGAAAACCCTATGTTTGCTTCGCCGCAAGGCTTGTGTTTTGCTGCTGACGACAAGCATGTGTTGATGGCAGATTATGCGCGAGGCCTTTTCGCCATAGACGTGAACAGCAAACGAGTCGTCTATCTTCAACCTCCGGCAACGGCGACTTTGCACGGCATAGACGGACTCTATTTTTATAGAGGCGATTTAATTGCCACGCAAAACGGCGTCAATCCCAATCGTCTGGTGCGATTGTCGCTGTCGTCTGACTTCAAGCAAGTGAAAGCGGTTGCTGTCCTCGAAGCCAATAATCCTTTGTTCGATGAGCCGACGCTGGGCGTGATTATCAAGGACGATTTCTATTTCATTGCCAACAGTCAGTGGCGCAAAGTTGACGACAACGGCACTGCCGCTCCCGCTGAAAAGTGGCAAAATCCCTTGATTTTACGAGTGAAATTGTGACTTCAACTTGATCCATATCGAGAGTGCAAGGCGCATTTGCCTGCGGATTTCAGGCTCACAAGCGTGCCTTACGCTCGCCGCAATCTGGTTGCTCACGTTTCGTTCAACAGACTCGGCTTTACGGTTTTCAAACTTCAAGGGGTTTTGTTGAGGGTGTACTCGAAGGTGTAGAAGTGTTTGCCATCGGCAATCTTGATGTCCAGTTTACCGGCAAGGCTTTGCAATTCGTCAGTGCCGGAGTTCGGCACGACGGTGATGGTCAACTGCGCTTCGCCGCCTTTCATGGTGCCGCTGTGTTGAAGCATGAAAGTGCCTTTGCGACCCTGCAAAGAGCCGCTGACTTTTTCGATGGCAACATAACCGCCGGAACCTTTACTGGCGGAACCAGCGGTCAGCATCTGGCCTGTGCCGGTCGCTTCCAGATCGCCGTGATATTGTTTCTCAAGCGTCATTCTGCCAAGCGAAGCATCTGCGGATTTATTATCCACAGGAGTGACTTTCACAGCGAATGTTCCACTTGCCTGCATGGTCATATTTTTCTCCTTGCTCACATATTGAGCGCTGCTTGAGGCGTGCCAGGCAATCACCTGCCAGTTGCCAGCGCGCCGCATATAGACTTTAGTAAATCGCCAGTCATCGTCAACGGCTTTACTGTTGATGGTGCGTGAGCGCTCTACGCGCCCGGTGACGATGGCGGTATCCTGATAAATTTTTATGCGAAGGTCTGAGGTCTGATAGCGTTGAAATTTCAGGCGTCCGCTGCGCCAGATGCCGATCACCTCCGGCTTGGTCATCAACGCCATACCTGGAACCGTGACGACAAAATCATCTGCCCATAACTCATCGAGCGCCGCCGCCCCTTGCAGGTGAGCGTCATTCCAAACTGTTTCGAGCCGCAAAAGTTCTTTCATATCGGCAGACTCCTGCGGCTGCGCTTGCGTTATGTGAAGCATCAAGATTGCGATGATGCAAATCGCTGTACAACTTTTTAATTACTGTAAATAATTCGTGCGAGACCTGTAAAATAAGAAATTAGTTACTGTAAATAATTCGTGCGAGACCTGTAAAATAAGAAATTATGGCACGAGTAAAAGTAACCGTAACGGATGATGATGGGAAAGTGATCGGGGTTCACGATTACAGTTTGGATGCAGAGTTAAATACTCTGAGCAAGAT
>JACQDB010000045.1:2500-43011 GCA_016201275.1 Acidobacteriota bacterium | reverse complement strand
TTTCATAGCGCAGGATTTGCACCGCCACCCATTTGTCGGGGGCGCTCTTGTGTTCAATCAGCGCGTAGATGTACGCCTGGTTGCCGCGTTTGAGCGGCACGCGATAAATCAAATCCGAGAGATGCTCCTGTAACGATGGATCAATGAACGAGTCTTTAATCGGTTCGAGTTTCGCGAGGTCGAGCAGGGCGACGATGTGCGAAGGCAGAAAAGCCGCGAAGAATTCCGCCGCCGCTTCGGGGTGCGAAAAGACTTCTTTGAAAAAGCGGTCGTGCGGGTTGTGAATTTCGGTCATGGCGGATTATCCCGAACATAAATAGAAATAGCGGCTTCACTTGGTGCAGCAGACACTATAGAGGCGCACACCAAGCTTCGGGAAATGAAAATTGGCGAACCGTCTGAATGTTCATCGCGTCGCGGCGCTCATACCGAATCTTGGTGTGTCGCGCATATAGCGGCTTGCAGAGGTGCGCGATTGATTGAGAAGCAGTATGTGGCGGTTGGGCGGCGGTCACACACCGCTTCTCAACTCAGTGTGAGGGTCGGGGACAAATAAAATTCGCTATAAATCAGTCAGTACAGTCTGCGGTACTGACAACGGCCTCGATTGACGCGCCCAGCCTTTCGCCAATACGATGTCACTATGTCGAAAAGAAAATTGGGCAGAGAGAGTTGGGCTGGCCTTGCGCCCAATGGCATAGGCCACACCAAGCCGAATCACTATCTCGAAATGGCAAAAGTCGTCTGGCGCAACCGCGACGAATTGCCGTTTGCCTGGCGCATATTGACGCAAGGCGTGTGCGATGGTTGCGCCCTCGGCACCACTGGCCTGCACGACTTCACCCTCGATGGCGTGCATCTGTGCATGGTGCGCTTGGAGTTGATGCGCCTCAACACCATGCCCGCGCTTGATGTAAAGCGACTGGAAAATGCCGACGCACTGGCAAAACTATCGGCGGCGGAATTGCGCGATCTGGGTCGCCTGCCTTACCCTATGATGCGCCGCCGAGGCGAACGCGGTTTCACGCGCATCACCTGGGATGAAGCGACAAACTACATCGCGCAACGCCTCGCCCACACCGACCCGCAGCGTCTGGCTTTCTATTTAACCTCGCGTGGACTGACCAATGAAACCTATTATGTCGCGCAGAAAGTAGCGCGCTTTCTCGGCACTAATCACATTGATAACGCTTCGCGCATCTGTCATTCGCCCTCCACCGTGGGCTTGAAACAAACCATAGGCGTAGGCGCTTCGACGGTCTCTTACCAAGACTGGCTGGGCACCGACCTGTTGATTTTCTTCGGCAGCAACACACCGAACAATCAACCGGTGACCACCAAATATATTTACGAAGCCAAGAAACGCGGCACTCGCGTCATCGTCATCAACCCGTACCGCGAGCCGGGCTTGGAGCGCTACTGGATTCCTTCGGTGTTGGAGAGCGCCTTGTTCGGCACGCGCATCGCCGATGAATTTTTTCAAGTCAACAGCGGCGGCGATCAAGCCTTCATCGCCGGAGTCATCAAACATCTGATGGAAAATAAGTGGACTGATGATGCCTTCATCAAAGCGCACACGAGAAACTTCGACGCCTTGAAACAGGCTGTGGGAGCCTATTCCACGTCTTTGCTGGAATCGTTATCCGGCACCACAGACGCAGAGATGTTGCGCTTTGCACGCTTGCTTGGCGAAGCGAAGTCAGCAATTTTCGTCTGGTCAATGGGCATCACGCAACATCGCAACGGCGTCGCCAATGTGCGGGCGATTGCCAATCTGGCCTTGACTCGCGGCTTTGTGGGGCGCAAACACTGCGGCCTGGTGCCGATTCGCGGACACTCCGGCGTGCAAGGTAGCGCCGAAGTCGGAGCCGTGCCGAACCTCTTTCCCGGCGGCGTTGCCGTTGATGCCATCGGCGCGGAAAAATTCACCGAACTGTACGGGTTCGCGGTTCCGGCGTGGCGCGGTATGAATGCCGTAGAGATGATTGATGCCGCGCACGAAAATGCTTTGGAGGTCTTTTATCAAATCGGTGGAAATTTTCTGGAGACCTTGCCGGAGCCGAACTATGTGCGCGAGGCGGTCGAGCGCGTCCCGGTGCGGATTCATCAAGACATCGTGTTATCGCCACAGATGATGGTCGAAGCGCTGGACACCGTGGTGTTGTTGCCTGCCCAAACGCGCTACGAGCAAACCGGCGGCTGCACCGAGACCTCGACTGAACGGCGTATCTTGTTCAGCCCGGAAATCCCAGGCCGTCGCATCGGCGAAGCCAAAGCGGAATGGGAAATCCTGATGCGGATTGCCGAAAAAACGCAGCCGGAATTTGCAGACCAAATTCATTTCGATGACGCGCAAATGATTCGCAATGAAATCGCCGTAGCGGTTCCTTTCTATGACGGCATACAGCATTTGCGAAAGGCTGGCGATATGGTGCAATGGGGCGGCGCACGTTTGTGCGAAGAGATTGACGAAGATGGCAGCCCGGTGACGCGCTTCAAAACTGCTGGCGGCTTGGCAAACTTCTATCCGCTTGAACTCGAAGCGAAAACCTCGAACAGCAAACTGCGCTTATCCACGCGGCGCGGCAAACAATTCAACAGCATGGTACAAAAGCAGGTTGACCCTTTGAACGGCGCACATCGTGAAGACGTTTTGATCAGCGCCGAGGATGCGCGCAGATTGCAACTGGAAAACGGCGACGCGATCATCTTGCGTAGCGCGGTGGGTGAATGGCGAGGCCGCTGTTTCATCGCGCCCATCACCGCAGGCAACGTGCAGGTACATTGGCCGGAAGGCAACGTGCTACTAGAGCGCGGCGACTGTGACCCCGAATGCGGCATCCCCGATTACAACACGCTGGTGGAAATCCAACGACTTCCGTAAAACCAAACCAATGGTGCGTAGCCGCTTCGCTATATAAAATTTCAAGCTGCGATGCGGCTCAGGCAATCCCTTCCATATGCACACTCTACAGGAATGCTGCTTGCATAAAATGTTTGCTCATCCCTTATCGCCTATGACCTGATGATTCAATCTGGTGCGGTCTGCGGTTATCTGTGTCCGTAGCGCAAAAATAGTGAAAGCCTTTCGTTGGTAAGCTTGGGAATCTCAGCGCGACCTTGGTCAGCGCGATATTCAGAGGGTTCTCTTCACTTGCTTAACAGGCGCATTGGGGAATCCTCACCTTTTTGCAGGGTGAAGTGGGAGAATTTTCATATCATGAATCTTGATTTCCAGTCCTCTCCAATTCTCGAATATCGTTTTGAAAAAAGCTTTTCAAGGCTCGCACCAGCTACTGATTAATTCAATTGCTTGTTATGAAGTAACCGTGTAGGATGGGCTCAATCCGCACTGATCCGACCTAATTACCTTATTGTGTAATGTAGCCTCTATATATTCACAGCGAAGTATGTCCGGCCTTGTTATGCGGCAGCGCCGGATGAGGAGAACCGGCTATGACGGGTGAAGATCAAGCGCAGGCCATTGACAGCACTCCGATTGCAGACGACTCGCGCCGTCAGGGCGAGGACAAAACGATGAGGGAAACACACGCGGCTAGACTGACCTTGAACGCCCGACCCAGAGGCTTGGCGCGCCTCGTTAGCGTATTTCTGGTTATCGCCGGTTCGCTGGTGTTGATCGGTTGGAAATTCGATATTCAAAGCCTCAAGAGTATGTTGTCCGCCGCCACCTCTATGAAGCCCAATACGGCGGGATGTTTCATCCTCGCGGGGCTGTCCTTGTGGCTGCGCTTGCCACCATCGGCACTCAAGGCGGCGGGGAAAGCGGCTGTGGTGCAGCGCAGCCTGGCTACTCTTCTCGCTCTCAGCATAGTCATCATTAGTGGGCTTACGCTTATTGAATATTTATTCAACTGGAATCCCGGCTTCGATCAATGGTTGTTTCCAGAGCATCTGGAGGTTCTGTACCCCGGCAGGATGGCCTTAATCACGGCAGTCAATTTTGTTCTGGCGGGGTTGAGTCTGCTGCTTTTCGATTTGCAAATCGCCCAGCGCTACTGGCCTTACCAACTTCTTGTCGTCGTTATTTTGTTGACTACCTCCATAGGCTTTCTCGATATCACGCTACTGCCCTTGAGCTATCATCGGGGCATGGCCATTCACGCGATCCTCTTTTTTTACCTGCTGGCCGCAGGGATGCTCGCTGCTCATCCCGACAGAGGCTTCATGACAACCATTAACAGTTCCGGCATGGGCGGAATGATGGCGCGACGGTTGATGCCCGCCGCCTTTGCTTTGCCCATTCTTTTATCCTGGCTGCGCTGGGCGGGGCAACAGGCCAGCCTTTATGACACGCCTCTGGGCATTGCGTTGATGGGGGCAGCCACCATCGCCATGTTTTCTACCATGATCTGGTGGACTGCCGCTTCCCTGAATCAAGCCGACGCGCAGCGCCAAGCGGCGGAGGAGGCAAGCAAGGCCATGCAAAGCGCTTTGATAGAGAGCGCCGAAGCCTTTCGGACGCTGGCCGAAGCGGTGCCGCAGGTGGTCTGGGTATGCAACCCGGATGGCATGAATATTTACTTCAATCAACGCTGGGGGGATTATACCGGAATGTCGCTGGAAGAGAGTTATGGCACCGGCTGGAACGCGCCCTTTCACGCCGAGGATAAACAACGAGCGTGGGAAGCCTGGGAGCGTGCGACCAAGAATTCCGAGCCTTATGACCTTGAATGTCGGCTGCGTCAGTATGATGGCAGCTATCACTGGTTTCTCATCCGTGGAGTGCCGCTGCGCGACGCCACGGGCGACATCGTGAAATGGTTTGGCACCTGCACCGATATTGACCAACTCAAAATTGCCGAAGAAGCCGTGCGCCGCAATCAGGAGCGGCTGGAGTTGACCCAGCAGGCAGCGCGCATAGGCAGTTTTGAATGGAACATTCAGACCAATGTGAATATCTGGTCCAAGGAACTCGAAGCCCTCTATGGACTGGAACCCAGAGCCTTCGTCGGCACGCTGGAAGCCTGGGCGGCCTACCTTTACCCCGAAGATCGTATCAAGATGCAGGAAGACCTGCGACAGGCGCTGGGCGATGGCCATCTGGCTTCCGAGTGGCGAGTGGTCTGGCCGGATGGCACAATCCACTGGCTGGATGTGCGAGCGCGGGTTTACTTGGATACCGACGGACAGCCTCTGCGTATGCTCGGCATCAATATTGAAATCACCGAGCGCCGCCAGGCCGAAGAAGAGTTGCGGCGCATTCAATGGATGCTGAAACTGAAACCGCAAAATCAAACGCTACAGGCGAACGAGGAGACGCCTTTCCTGCCTGCTTATGGTGATGTGACGGCTTTAAATACTGAGCAACTGATTCTGCGCTCGGTCGGCAAAGAGAGTCTGAGCAATATCGTCAACGACTATCTGGATTTGCTGCAAACCTCGGCGGCGGTCTATGAGAAAAACGGCGACTACGCACACGGCATCTTCTCGTCCGGCTGGTGCCAGTTCATGGATCAATCGTCGCGCAATCTGTGCGGAGAGGTGGACAATACCACGGCGCTCAACAGTGGCAATTGGAAATGCCATGAATCGTGTTGGAGTGAAACCTCTCTGGTCTCCATACAGACCAACCAACCCACCGATATTGCCTGCCAAGGCGGCATACGTCTGTACGCCGTGCCGATACGGGCAGGCGGCGAAATCATCGGCTCGATCAATTTCGGCTACGGCGACCCGCCGCACGACCCTGCCAGACTAGCTCAATTGGCGGCGCAGTACGAAGTCAGCGAAGAGGAATTGCGCCGCCGTTCGTTGGCTTACGAATCGCGGCCTCCGGCGATCATCGAGATGGCCAAACGGCGGCTGCAAAGTTCGGCGCGCTTGATTGGTGAAATCGTCGAGCGCAAAATCGCCGAGCAACAGCTTGCCGAACGGACTCGCGAGTTGGAGCGCTCGAATGCCGATCTGGAGCGTTTCGCTTATGTTGCTTCGCATGATTTGCAGGAGCCGCTTCGCATGGTGGCCAGCTACACGCAACTGCTCGCCAAACGCTATGAAGGCAAGCTCGATGACAAGGCCGACCAATACATTCATTTTGCCGTGGATGGCGCGCAACGTATGCAGCAGTTGATTAACGACCTGTTGAATTTTGCGCGCATCGGCACCCAGGGCAAACCGTTTGAACTGCTCGATTGTGACGCGCTCTTTGCCCATACCAAACGCAGCCTGCAAATCGCTATCGCTGAAACCGAGGCCGTCATCACCGCTGATCCGTTGCCGGTCTTGATGGGCGATGAGGTTCAACTCGCCGAGTTATTCCAGAACCTCTTGTCCAACGCCCTTAAATTCCACAGCCAAGAGCCGCCGCGTATTCATGTCTCGGCGAAACTGAAGGGCAGCGCATGGATTTTTTCGGTACAGGACAACGGTATCGGTCTCAAAAAGCAATTTCAAGAGCGCATCTTTGTCATCTTTCAACGCCTGCACAGCCGCGAAGAATATCCCGGCACCGGCATGGGGCTGGCGATTGCAGCGCGTATCGTCGAACGCCATCACGGACGCATCTGGGTCGAATCAGACCTCGGCAAAGGAGCGACGTTTTACTTCACCTTGCCAGCCCTGATGGGACCAACCGGTGAACGCAAGGAGGCCATGAATGACTACTCCAAATGATCTGCTGCCCATTGATATATTGATGGTGGAAGATAATCCGGGTGATGTTCTGCTGATCAAAGAAGCCCTTAAAGAAGGCCAGGTACTCAAGAGTCTGTCGGTCGCCAGAGACGGGGCTGAGGCCATCGCCTTCCTCTATCGCGAAGGTCAATTCGCCGCTGCCATCAGCCCCGATTTGATCCTGCTGGATTTGAATCTCCCCAAGATGAATGGCTATGAGGTTCTGGAAGAAATTAAAAATCATCCCGATTTGCGCCGCATTCCAGTCATTATTTTTACCTCGTCGCAGTCCGAGCAAGGCATTGCCCAGGCTTACGATCTCCATGCCAATGCCTATTTGGTCAAGCCTATGGACATCCGACAGTTTCTTGCCACGGTCAAAGCCATTAAAGAGTTCTGGGGCAACAAAGTGCAATTGCCGCCCAAGCAGTAAGTCGGATTTTCGCTTGCCGCCGACTCAGTACGCCTTGGCAGCAATGACCGAACCCGGAGCCGTAGCCAAAGGAGAAACCATGCAGAAGGTATTAACCAATCAGGTCGCGCTGACGCCGCCGACCCGCATCTTGTTGGTGGAAGACAATCCCGGCGATGCTTTGCTGGTCGAAGAAGCCTTGTCGGAGGTGTGGCAGACGCAATATGAACTGATGCACCGCAACTGTCTGGATCAGGGACTCCGGCAGATGGACGAAAATGGCATTGATGTCATTTTGCTTGACCTGTCGCTGCCCGACAGCGATGGCTTGGGCACTTTGTACAAAATGAATGCTCACGCGCCGGAAACTCCTATCATTATTCTCAGCGGGTTTAAGGAGGAGATCGTCGCCATCAAAGCGGTCGAAGAAGGCGCTCAGGACTATCTGGTGAAAGGGCAAATCAACAGTTCTTTGCTGGGACGCGCCATCCAATACGCCATCGAGCGCAAGCGTAATGAACTGGCACTGCGCCATACCAATGCGGAACTGGATCGGCTGGTGCAAGAACGCACGGTAGAACTAGCTCAAACCAACGTCGCCTTAGTCGCCGAGATCGCCGAACGTACACAGGCGCAGCACCAGTTGCAGGAAGCGCAAGATCATCTGGAGATGAAAATCAAATTACGAACCGTGGAGTTGGCACAGACCAACGAGGCGTTGCTGGCCGAGATCGCCGAACGCCAGGAACTCGAAGAGCGCTTGGTGCAGGCGCAGAAAATGGAGGCCATCGGCAGACTTGCAGGAGGCGTGGCGCACGACTTCAATAATATCTTGACCGCCATCATCGGCTTCAGCCAGTTGCTGTTAGAAAAATTCCAAAAAGATGCTTCGACCTATGTCACCTTGAAGGAGATCGAACAGGCCGGACAACGTGCCGCCAAATTGACCAGCCAGTTGCTGGCCTTTAGCCGCAAACAGATGTTGCAGCCCAGAGTCCTCAATCTCAATCTCATTATGATCAACCTCGAAACGATGCTGCGTCGCATCATCGGCGAAGATATCGAACTGGTGCTTTCATTAGACCCCGACCTCAACCAAGTGAAAGTTGACCCAACGCAAATGGATCAAGTCATTCTCAATCTAGCGGTCAATGCCCGTGATGCCATGCCACAAGGCGGCCAACTGATTCTGGCGACCGCCAATGTCACTTTGCAAGCTGAGGAGTTGGCTAACCACGGCGAGATGCCGCCCGGTCAATACGTCTTGCTGACGATTCGCGATACAGGTTGTGGCATAGATGAAAAACATCTGTCAAAAATATTTGATCCCTTCTTCACCACCAAAGAGACCGGCAAAGGCACAGGCTTGGGACTGGCTACGGTTTATGGCATCGTTCGCCAAAGCGGCGGCTATATCTCGGTCACCAGCCAAACGCAGCATGGCACCACCTTCAAGCTCTTTTTTCCTTGCCTAGAGCAAGCCCCTGATCTGCCGCTTACCGAAAGTCGCGGTGAGGTGGTCGGCGGCAAGGAAACGATTCTGTTGGTCGAAGACGAAGAGGTGGTACGAAGGCTCGCTCATGAAGTCCTCAAAGGTCAGGGCTACAAGGTGCTGGTGGCGGCCTGCGGCGATGAAGCGATCAGTCTATGCAATCAATATCAAGACTCTATTCATTTGTTGGTTACCGATGTCGTGATGCCGCAAATGAGTGGCGCACAGGTCAGAGAACATATCAGCCGGAAGTGTCCCCATATCCGTGTATTGTTTATGTCTGGTTATATGGATCAGGCCATCACTTATAATGGCATTGTTGATTCGGTCTCTGCCTTTATACAGAAACCGTTTACCCCCTCCGCCTTGTTGCAGAAAATTCGCGCTGTACTGGATGCCGGATGCAGCACGGCGACACACAAGCACGAAGGACTGGCGCTTCCCTCTCATGAAAAAAGCGGCCAGGGGTAAACCTCGCCGCTTTTTTCATTGCGATGCAGAAATGTTTGCCGATTGTAACGACGCAGCGCTATTTGCCCCGCAGGGGTGCAGGAGATTAGCCAGTGCTGACAGGCACTGGAACCAAGTTGGGTAAACGCTGCGCGCCCTGAAAGGGTGCAGGAGAGGGATTGCCGCCAGCCTCCTGCGCGCTTTCAGAGCGCGAACTGTCAAGCCCTTTGCCTTCCCGTGGCTTTCCCACTGGCTAATTTCTTGTGCGCCTCCGGCGCAAAACTCAGCGACCGGCAATTTTCAACCAGGCTGAGTCGTTACTGCCGATTATTGATTCTTTGCTGTCGCCGCTTTGCCTGCCGCTTCGGTTTTGAAGTTCAGGTGCTGCGCGTCATTGGTGAAATCCACAAAGCCAATCATCATTTCATCGTAAGTCGGATCGCCGAATCGCACCGGCTTGGTCGGGTCGGGATTAAATTTGTTCTTGGTTGAATTATCGAAATGCGCCAACACTTCCAGGCGCGTCCCTTTCGGCATGGCTTTCGGCGTCTTCAAATAATAATTGGTCTGCCAGTTGAAACTGTAGTCCGGCACATTGATTAACACTTCCGAACTCCCGTCGGGATAATACGCCGTCACCTGCATATCTTTGCCGCGCAGGTGCATATGCGGCATCACGCCATAAACATGGGCATCTTGCTTGAAGGTGTAGCACGCAGTGACTTCGTGATGGTCGGCTCCGGGCGGAATCTGGAAGTGATAATTGACCACCATCTGCGTGTGCATCTCTCTGGTTGGCGGCGTCTTGGCCAGATAAAGGCCAACGCTGGAGCGGTCTTTTTCGACCTTGCCATTGCGCGCATAGTGCATCTGTAAAATGATGGTCGAACCGGCGGGAATCTTTTTCGCCGCTCCGACCGGCCACGCAAACACATCGCTGCCCGGCGCTTCGCCGCCCAACATCCCGGTGGATTCGTCGCGCCCCGTGCCATCAAGAAAAATCCCCGCGCCGCCTTCCGCTGTGGCGCAGCCATTATCGAAGACCGGCGCATCGGGCTTGGTTCGCATCAACGAGCCTTCCTCTTTGAAGGCCAACTTCGCCATCATCTTTTCCATCATCTCTTTGGTCGGACTAAAAGCACTTCTATTCATATTGTGGTGCGGCCCCTGCACAAAGGCGATGATGTGATGCACGATTTTGCGATTGCCGGGAATGGATTCGACCGCCTGCACCCATACATCTTCTGTGAAGTTGGTCGGAATCTTGGCGTAAATATATTCGTCCGGGCCTTCTGCGCCGAGCGTGTATTCATTCGGCATGGTCAAAATAATATCGGGTTTGCCACTGCGCCACTTCTCGGCGAACTCCGGGGCTTTGGGCAAATCTTTGAGGTCGCCTTCCTTCGCGCCTTGATCCACCCAGGCCACGATGGTGTTGATGTCGTCTTGCGTCAAGCGGCGGTCATTGGCAAATTCGCCGTGCTTGGGATCAGCGTGCCACGGCGGCATCTCTTTTTTGACGACCCTTTCCTTGATCGAACGCGCCCACGGTCGCGCCTCTTTGTAACTCATCAAAGACATCGGAGCCATGTCATCGGCGCGATGACAGACGACACAATTTTTATAGAGAATTTTTGCTACGTCTTTATTGAAGGTGACATTTTTCCCGGTTGAGCCGTTGGCCTGGCCAATGTTGGAGCCAACCAACATGACCAATCCCGACAACGCTATGATAGCGCTCACGACGACAAATTTTTTCATTGACAGAGGACTCCTTGAAGATTTATTCCGAGCATCGCGTCAAACTACGCTCGAATGATAGCGAGGGTTCCGGCGAATTTGAAAATGATTCAACTTTTTCAGTACGAATTTGTAACGACCCAGCCTGGTTGTGAGAGTTGAATGCTGTGCGGCTGTGCCGCTTTGAGGTGCGGAGAGTCTCGGACTCTCCGTTAAGCTGGTGTTGCTTTTTCGCGGCTCTGCCGCTCAGGAGGCTGCGCCTCAGAAAAGCTTGGAGGCAGAAGCCCAAGGGCGGCGTAGCCGCGAGAGTTGGGAGCATAGCTTACGGAAAGGCTGCGCCTTTCCGCACCTCAAAGCGGCACAGCCGCAAGCGCTGGCTGGGTCGTTACAAAAATTTATTTTAGCGTCACCGATTTAAGAAAGGCCCGTGCCAGGTTGATGGTTTCCGCCGCCGTTGGCGTTTCGCTGTGCGGGCTGTGTTTGCCTTCGTCAAGCAGATGAATCGGCGCATCCGGGAGTTGTTGTTGCACCTGCTGCAATTCATCGGCTTCGGTTCGAGGGTCTTGTTTGCCGTGCAGAAAGACGGCGCGAGTTTGCAATTGCGAAAGTTGCCCGTCATACAAATCGGCTTTTTCATGTTGGCTCTGATCGGAGATTTGCAACCACGCCATGCCGTTGAGTTGAATCAACTGTTGCCAATAATCTTCGCCGTGTGCAGCGGCAAGAACCTGCGTGACGCGCTCACCCAGTTGTGCAGGGTCTTGCATCATGGTCTCGAAAAATTCGCGTGATCTCGGTTTCACTTTATAGAAATGAAACGCCTCGAAAATCACTCCGAAAAATCGTGTAGGCGCAAGCAAAGCCATCTTCGTGGCAATCACTGCGCCGTCGCTGTGTCCCCATAAAAAGACTCGTTCAAGATGCAAGGCATCAAGAAAGCGCAGCATCTCTACAGCGGCATGGTGATGAAAATCGGCGCTCATCGCATCAAGGTGCGGCGACTGTCCATAGCCGGTGCGGTCGGGAATCAGTATGCGGAAATCCTCTGCAAACGCGGCAATCTGTTTATCGAAGGGATAAACTTCATAGCCCCAACCGCCATGCAGAAACACCAGCGGAACGCCGCCGCCATAGTCGCGGTAAAACAATTGCAGATCTTTTTGCTGCGGCTTTAGAGGAGATTCGGGAATCGTGATAAATGGCAAAGTTACTCCTAATCAAAGTAATTGCCCCGAAGGGGTTGAGGAAATCAGCCAGTGCTATAGGTGCTGGAATCCCGTGGCTCAAACGCTTCGCGCCCTGAAGGGACGCAAGAGGCAGATTGCTACACACACCTCCTGCGCTCTTTCAGAGCGCGAAATACCTTGCCTTTCAACTTCCCAGTGGCTGCACCACTGGTTCATATCCTACGCGCCTCCGGCGCAAAAACTAACATCAATCTCAACCGGGTTGGCAAAAACCAAGACACCCAATCCGCAAAGGCCTCCGATGCAAATTACCCAACGCATCCCGCCATGCGGCTCTCGATCAAATTTTTCAACAACAGGTCTGCAAACGAAGCGCTCGCCTGCACCAACGTATAACCCAAGCCATTGGCTTTGCAGAAATTTTCCAGCGCCTTGGTATATTGTGCCAGCATTTTTTTATACGCCGCAACCGCACGCGGATTGGCAGTGATTTCGCGTTCCGCGCCGCTTTCCGCATCCACCATCAAAATGTCGCCGACGATTTCCGGATTCACTTCTTCATCCGCCAACACCTGTATTAAATTGATTTCAAATTTGCGCTGCGCCAATAATTTCAAAGGTGAGCGAAAATCGTCTTCGTCTAGAAAATCCGAAAGCACAAAGACGATGCCCGGTCGCACGGTCGTCCTTTGATACTGCTGCAACACCGCGCTCAAACTGGTTCGCTGATTGGTCGGCGGAGTTCTCTTCGCAATTTTTCCCGTTGGCTCGGAAGCAACACCGTCGCTTGATGAAGGCTTCTCCGTTTTTGCCAGCGACTCTAAAAAATTCAACACGGCAAGCAGATGACCGCGCCCTCGCGAAGCGCGTTTCTGCAAACGAATCGCCGTGTCAAAAGTCGCTATGCCGACTTGATCCAGACTCGACACCGCCAGAAACGCCAGCGCCGCAGCAGCGCGCCGCGCAAAATCGAATTTGCTCAACGGCGCACCGAAGTGCATCGAACGGCTCTGGTCAATGAGTATGTCTATCCGCACATCTTCTTCTTCAACAAACTGGCGCAGCATCAGACGTTCCAAACGCGCATAGATGCTCCAATCCACATGGCGAAAATCATCGCCCGCTTCGTATTTGCGGAAGTCGGCGAACTCTACGGATGCGCCGCGCCGCGTCGAGCGCCGTTCGCCACGCATAGTGCCAGGGAAAGCCTTGCGCGCTTGAATTCTCAGCAATTCCAGCTTGCGTAAAAAGGCCGGGTCAAGGAGTGTTGATGCAGGCATTACTTATCCAATTCGACTTCCACGAGCGGCACGTCCCAATGCGCCAATAAAATTTCAAAGCGCCGTTGCTCTTCGCGTTTGAAGGTCGCCTGATCGGGATAGAGTTGTTTGATGATGGCGTCTTCACTGGTGGCATCGTGAGCGGTGGCAAGGTTTTTGAAAACAATCGTGACGCGATAATCCCAGCGCCCGTCTTCGCTGTTGTGATAGCGCGGTTTGACGGCGCTCACTTGCAGTATGCGCCCCGATTCCATCTGTTTTTTCAAGACCGGAAAATGATTCTTCTTGAACAGGCTGATGAATTCATCGGCAAAGCCCCATTTGGTTTTGTAATAATACTCGACCACAAACGGTTTTTCCGCATCTTTGTTTTGCGGCGCGTTGGCCTTTACCGAATGAAGCAGCGATGAAGCGAAAACAACCAATAACAAAAGCCTCATGAGTAAGCGCAACGATTTTCTATTTATGACAATTGATGGTTTCAAGTTTGCCCTCCTCGTTGAAAATAATTTTGCGGCTCAGGCGTTCGCCTTATCGCCGTCGCGTGACTCCGAAGATTTCTCTTTCGCTAACGAAGCAATGATGTCATTGAGAAGTGCATCAATGTGTATGCCTGCGGCTTCGCCTTCAAAGTTCAAAATCACGCGATGGCGCAAAGCGGGTTTGGCTACCGCCAGTATATCGCTCTTGCTGACGTTGTATCTGCCCGCCAGCAAGGCTCTGGCTTTGGCGGTCAACACCATCGCCTGCAAGCCACGCGGACTTGCACCGAAGCGCACGAACTGGCGCACCGATTCGGGGATGTTGTCCGTCTGCGGATGCGTCTTCAATAAAATATCGGCGGCCAATTCTTCAACGTGCGGCGCGATGATGACTTCACGCACAAGCCTTCGCATCTCCTGCAATTCTTCGGGCGAAGCGAGGCGCTCGGCGTGCGGCGTGCCTTCGCCTGTAGTGCGACGCATCACTTCTATCAATTCGCTGCGCGACGGATAGTTGATTAATAATTTGAAGATGAAGCGGTCGAGTTGCGCCTCCGGCAAAGGGTACGTGCCTTCCATCTCCAGAGGGTTCTGCGTCGCCAAGGCAAAGAAAATCCCTTCGAGCGGATAGGTCTTGCCACCCACAGTGACCTGACGTTCCTGCATGGCTTCGAGCAATGCCGATTGGGTTTTCGGGGTAGCGCGATTGATTTCATCGGCGAGCAACAGATTGGTAAAGACGGGGCCGGGTTGAAATTGAAACATCTTCGCGCCGCTTTCGCCTTCAACAATAATATTAGTGCCAACTATATCGGCGGGCATTAAATCGGGCGTGAACTGCACACGCGAAAATTTCAAGCCCAGCGTTTCGCCCAGCGTCCGCACCAATAAAGTTTTGCCAAGCCCCGGCACGCCTTCCAACAAAACGTGACCACCTGCCATCAAGGCCAGCAAAGCACCATCAACAATCTCTTCCTGCCCGACAATGACGCGGGCGATCTCGGCTTTCAGAGCGCGAAATTTGCCGACATAATTATCTACACGCTTTTTGATTTCCCCTAAGGTTTGCATAAATAGTCATTGGTTATTGGTTATTGGTTACTGGTTATTGGTTGAAGGCAACTACCCAGTAACCAATAATCAATAACTACCAGGGCATTTTCAAGCGCACGATGTCTTTCATCTGATTCAGATGATTGAGGTCGTTGCCGTTGATTTGGCGGTTGACCAGTTGTTCGATGGTCAAGCGGCCATCAGTTTCATGAACGCCAGCGCGTGACCAGTCTTCAACCGAAATGGCGGCCAGAGCGCGCACCGTTTCGGTGCGAAGGTTCTTGAATTCTTCGAGCGCCGCGCTGGTGTCTTGATTGAGATAATCGTTGTCGTAAGCCAGCCGATTCTGATCCACATTTTCCAAGTACGGATTCTCTTCGGCGAGAATTTTTCGATAGCGCGCCAGATAAGCCAGTCGCTCCATATCGCGCAAGTGACACATGATTTCCTGGATTGACCATTTGTTGGGAATCGGTCGCCAGCGCATTGTCTCGTCATCAAGATCGCCAAGCAAATCGGCCAATTCATTGGGCAACGAACGCAGATTGTTCAGCAAGCGGTCTTTCTCTCTTTGATCCATCTCTTCTCCAAACCTAAAAAATTGTCGTGCTGCAAAAGGGCTACCATAGCACATGAAGCCGCGCCGAGGCGATGATGAAGGCGGCTTTCTTGGTCAAGAAAAAAACCTGATGGCCTCTTGGTCACCGCCAATTAATTTTTGCCATTCGGATTGATAGCGTCAAAATAGTTGCGAATCATCGAGCGCATCTGCGTAGGAACTTGCGAGCGTTCGACGGTGCGTTCGGCCTGCCGACGATATTGCGGATAGGCCGTCGAGTAAGGAACTCGTGCCGCCCCCGCGTCGGGTTTGACGCCGGAAAAAACATAGTCGCCGCCGGGGCGGTTCTGTAGCTGTCCGCTGATGGTTGCGGCTCTGCCCTGCCCTGCAAGTTTTCGTTGGGCTTCACGGCGAGCGGTGTTTGTGCCTTGCAGAGATTGGCCATTTTGCTGGCCTTTTTCATTACTTTTGCGATTGCTTCCAAGTTTGAGCGGTTCACTCGGTGACGGCATTGGCGACGCGTCGGGATTTACTTTGCCAATCTCTTCGCCGCCTTGCTTGCGAAAATCGTTGGCGATTTCGGCTCCGGTTTTGGTCAATCCGGCAACCATGTCTTTGACCTGGCGATTCTCCATTAATAATTTCGCCGCCGCCTGCAACTCGCGCTGCAACTTTTCATCCTGCATCAAAGCGCGCGCCACCTCTTCAAGCTGTTTCGGGTTCACCTGTTTGGCCAACTCTTCGAGGCTCTTTTGAAACTCTTTCGATTGGGCAATCGGCGCTAAGTCTTTGGCAAGTTGACCGGCAGAAAGCGCCAGCCGTTTTATATCCTCGGCGCTCAACTTGCCATCGCGCAACTCTTCGGCCTTTTTCAAAAGCTGCTCGGATAATTGCGGCAGCGCCTTCGCCGTTTGTTCAGCGACCGCTGTGGCAAACGGATTTGTCGCATCATTCTTTGGCTGGCCTTGGTTTGCTGGCGTGGCTTGCTCGTTCTCTTGCTGCTTCGCTTGCTCGTTCTCCGGTTGATCCGTTGGCTTGTTGTTGGTCGTTTGATTTTGCGCTACGGCATTTTCCGATGGGTTGGGTTGACCGGAATTTTGCGATTGATCTTTTGCCGATGGCTGCGTTTTTTCGGCAGTCTGTTCTTTGGCGCTTATCGAGTTATCCGGTGAAGTCGTCTTGGCCGACTTTTGCGAATTCGTTGGCTGTGATTCCGCTGCATTCTTAGCCGGGGGTTGATTCGCCGCAGCGCCTTGATTGGTTTGCGCCGTGACGTTGTTAGCCGCATCCGGTTTGGATTTTTCCTCGTTCGGGTTTTGTTTCGCTACCGGATTGATTGAGGCTTTCGACGACGCCTGCGCCTTTCGTGCTATCGAAGTCGCTCGCGCTTTGCGCTCTGCCACGCTCCCGCTTTTTTTCTCACTCGCCTTCGCCACCTTCTCACCGCTCGACGGCTTCCCCGCGTTATCAGATGATGGTTGCGTTGCCGATGACTTGGGGTTCGCGCTTTGATCTTGCGAGGCCGCTGTGGTTGACGAATCCTCGTTGCTGGCCTGCGCTTTTTGGTCTCCCGCTGCTTGATTATTTGGCTTGCCCATCTGTGCGAGGGTTGCGCCCAAACGTCTTTGCGCCAGCGCTACGATGTCATCGGCGCGAGTGCTTTTCAACTCGTCTTGACGCTGGCGTATGCGGTCTTCGAGCGAACTCAATTTCTTCAACGCTTCGGCACGGCTGTCGGTTGAACGCCGCAGGCTGCGCCCCAATTCCGTCTGCTCTTTCGCCAGATTTGCTGTCACCGTATCGGGCGGCGCAAATTTTTCTATCTCCGTCGAAGTCTGTTCCAACACTTCGCCAGCCGCTTGTATATCGGCCTGCGCCTGAATCATCTCTGCGCCGCCCGGCAAGGTTTTTTGCGGTAGCAACACGGCAACGCTCAAAGCCAAAAGCGCCAACAGACTCAAAGCATAATAGCCGCGCCAACGATACGGCAAAATGGTTGCGGGCTTCACCGTTTCAATGCGTTCAACAGCGTCTTCGAGTAACGCCTGCGCGACTTCGTTGGGCGCATCGCTGTGGCCAAATATGGCCTGCGAAGAAGCGAAGCGGTCTTCCAGATTGAGTTGTTCATCAATCAAAAAACCGGCATCGGTTGAATTGGTTCGATTGATAGACCAGCGCGTAATGAAAGCGCCGAAGAGGGCGGCAAACACCACAAGCGCGACCAACCATACAGGAGTTTGTATGGCTTGCCAGCGTATATAAAAAATCAAAGCGGCAGCGATGAAGCCGCCAGCACCCAGGCTCCACGCCAAGGCATCCTGTAGCGCCAACCAACGGGCGCGCCACATTACCCGGCGCGCAAAATCATTGAGCTTGATTAGGGAATCCATCACAACCACTTCCTTACGCTGTTCAAACGTCGCAAACTGAGAAAGATACTCAAGGTCGTCAAGCCCACATAGAATAGCACTTGCGTAATCCACAACGGAACCGTGTGAAACCACACGCTGTTGGGCGGGTTCGGCACCCCCGGAATAATTAAATAAGTAATCGCCGCAAAGGGATTGGTTCTGAGCATCAAAAACGTCACGTTGAGAAATCCCGTCGTCGGCCCATTGGCAAAATTCATGGCCAGCGAAGTTAAAAACATCGCCAGTGCGGGCATTGCCGCAACCAAAAAAATTACGGTGACGATACTGACAAGTTGCGCCAGCACGCCGCGCCGTATCAAGGTTGACCAGTAAAAACTCACCGAACAAAAAGTGACTCCGGCAACCATCATGACCAGATAAGATTTCACAATGTCTATCATATCCACGCCGCCCAGCGAATAGGTCAAGGCAATCAACGGCAGCGAACCCAGAAGCGTCAACATCAAGTACGACAGCGACGCGCCAAGTTTGCCGATTAAAATCGTGGAGGGTCTGGCCAGCGTGGCAATCAAGAGGCCGAAGGTTTCTTGTTCGCGTTCCGATGAAATGGCGCTTGAAGAGAAGGTCGGCGCAATCAGGCAAATCAAGCCCATCTGCACATAAATCAACACGGCAGACAACACCCGGCCTGCGGTGTTGAGAATCGAAGGCGGCGCGTTTTTGGTGAAGACCAGATAAATCAGGCCGATGATGGCGCTCAACACCAGTATGTAGCCGGTCAACACGATGAAGGCGCGTTTGCCGCGCATTCGTGTACGCATCTCTTTCACTAAAATCGGATTCGATAGTTTCATAGTTTCAGATTGACTCATAAATATTCGCTTGCGCCTTTGCGCTCGGCGTAAAGCGCTTCACGGCATAAGGCGTGGACAAAGCGTGATAGGACTGCCGCTGTAGCGCATAAAAAATCGTGTCCAGTCCGTTTGACTCCCGACGTTTGGAAAAGCTCATGCCGAGTTTTTCCAGCACGCGAAGCGAGGCGACATTGGCCGCGTCGGTGCTGGCCGTGACTTCATCAAAGCGCAACTCAACAAAGCCATAACGCAACATCGCGGCGGCGGCTTCCGCCGCGTAGCCTTGGCCCCATTGATCGGTGCTGATGCCGTAGAGCAATTCCAATTGCGGCGGCTCGTGAAAAAACCAGTAGCCGCAAAAACCTATCAGGCGAGGTTCGTAGCGCGTATAAACGCCGAACAAACCGAAGCCCTGCGAGTTGATATACAACTGACTCTTTGCCACGACATCGCTGGCCGTCTCTCTGCTAATCACTTCGTCATCCCATAAATATTTCCGCACCCCTGCATCCATCCAGATTCGATGAATCGCATCGGTGTCGGCCAGCGTCAAGGGACGCAAACTTAATCTTGCGGTGGTTATCTCCATAATTAATATAACCGTCCTTCTACATCAGTTTTCGCTTGCTTGTACGGGCGACCCTCTGTGGTCGCCCGTACATTCAGGTGCAAAGCACTCTAAATTCTCAAGCCACCGTGCCGCGTGTAATCTTCAGGAAAATATCTTCGAGGTCAGCCTGCGAACGAGTGAAGCCAAGCAAGCGCACGCCGCGTTGAATCAAGTAGTCCAGCAGTTCATCCACATCATCAGCTTGACCGGTGTATTCGGCGCGAATCACTCGTCCGTCGCAAGTCGTGCGCTGCACTTCTGGGCGTTCCTGTAAAATTTCTATGGCTATCGAAGGGTCGCCTTTGACGGTGATTTCAAGCATCACGTTGCCGGAAAGCTGCGCCGTGATTTCATCTATGCGACCGGCGGCCAATAATTTCCCGGCTTCGACGATGCCGATTGAAGTGCAGAAATCCGCCAACTCCGTGAGGATGTGCGAAGACACCAACACGGTTTTTCCCATGCGGCAAAGCTCGCGTATCAATTCCCTTATTTCGATGCGTGCGTGCGGGTCAAGCCCAGATGCCGGTTCGTCCAGCAACAAGACTTCGGGATCGTGCAATAAAGTTTTCGCCAAGCAAAGGCGCTGCTTCATGCCTCTGGAAAGACTCATCACCTGCGCGTCGTGTTTGGTGGTCAGGTCGGTCAATTCCAAAACATCAGAGGTGGCGCGTTTGCGTTGGGCAGGGCTGAGTTTGTACAACGCCGCAAAGTAATCCAGATATTCCCACACCAGCAAATCTTCATAGACGCCAAAACTGTCGGGCATATAACCGATGATGCGGCGCACCTCGTGCGGCTCTTTGACGACATCGTAACCGCCTATGCTCAACTTGCCATCGGTGGGCAGCATCAAGGTCGCCAGCATTTTGATAGTGGTGGTTTTGCCCGCGCCGTTTGGGCCGATAAAGCCAAAGACTTCGCCGCGCCCAATCTCGAAATTAAAATTGTTGACTGCCGGAAAGGTCTTGTAATACTTCGAGACGTTTTCCAGTTTTATCATGCTGGTCGTCTGCTGCGTCGTGTCGCCAACCGCGCTTGCCGTTTGCACATTCTCAATCATCATCAAACCTCTATGGTCAAATCGCCGTCACACAATTATGGATTGATTAAATAAAAAGACTTGCCGTGCCGTTTGGCAACCGACTCCAGTTGAATCGCATTGGCGCTCTTGTCCGCAAAACCGCAAAACATCGGATGCTCCAGATTCTTATAAACATTAATCATCAGTTCATCTTGCAAAAAACCCTGTATTTTCAAGTTATTTTTCGCCGCGCCCCGACTCATGGTTGACCACATCCCATCAAGCGAATCGGCCTCCTCGCTGTCAAAGGGCAATTGTGTGAAGTACCAATCGCGAAAGCGCCCGGCTTTGGGTACGCCCAAGGCTATCAGTTTTTCTTCTCCGACATCGAGCGAAAACGAATCGGAGATTCCTGCCGCGCTCACATAGACAGCGTAAGTCAACGGCGCGTCGCTCAAGTTTTTGATACGCACCGCAGCGCCTTCTTCACGCATCGCTACCACCGGCGCTGACTTTTCATTGATCGAGCGCACCTGCAACACCGAAGCGTTCATATTGGCGGTCGGCATTTTTACCAGGTAACTGCCGACGCCGCGTTCGGCTTCGAGATTGCCTGTGACATTGCTCTGCGGCCCCTGCGTAGAATCTGCCGCGTAAGCATCGCGGCCTTCGATCTTCACTTCTTCGATGCCCTTCGATTCCGGTCGAATTAATAAACCGGTCAAGGTCTCTTTGAGTCCCGCCGCTTGGTACATCTCTACATAAGACATATCGGAGGCGACCGTGCCGCCGCGCTTGACCTGCGCGATGAGGACGCTGGCGAGGGTGAACACGAAGATGACAGCGGGAATCGTCACCCAGGCGAGGTCGAGCTTTTTCAAATACTTCAAAGCGAAATAATTCACCGGGCCAACAGCCAACACATACACGAGCAGGAAGAAGAGAAAATAATTCGAGGAGGTGGGTTGGATGTTCGCCAGTTTGAATAAAAAGTTTTGCGCGTTCCACGACACATTGCCGGAGGCTCTGCGGATTCGGCCTGTCTGCGGTTGATTGAGTTTCGCGTCCACCACAGGCATCAGCAAATCGCTCCACAGATATCTGGCCGCGGTCCAACTTCGATACGGATTCAATTTCGGATTGTAGGCCACAAAGCGCACCAACCCGCTACCATAACGGCTTTCGGCAACGAGGGCTTTTTCTTTAACGCCGATGAGGGCACGCGCTTCGGGTTTCAAACGCGAATCCATTACCAGCAACGCAGCAGGCGTATCGAATGGCCCGTAAATATCGGTGAGGTCGCTCAAGGAAGGAACGCTTACCGAGCCGGATAATTCCACCGGTAAAATCGCATCCAGGCCGCTACGATGAAGCCCTACGGCATCCACGCCGCCGGTGACGATCAAATAGCCGCCGGAGGCCACCCACAATTTCAAGGCACGCGCCTGATCTTCAGTCAATTGACTGAGCGGCGCATCATTGATGACCACAACATCTACTGGATCATAGGCCACAAAATCTCGCGGCATCTCTTCGGGAGCGATCACGACAGGATGAACACCCAGTTCTCCTTGACCGCCGCCTTGGCGATTGCGGCGGCTGCGCGGGTTGGCTGGCGGCGGCGGCGGGGCCGATTGTTGCGCTTGTTGCTGCACCTGCTCTTCGCTCAATGGCTCCGAGTGCGGCGTATTTGCAGCAGTGACTTTTTGAAAGGGCAGACGGCTGCTGGTCAGCGGTATCTGCATATTAGTGATGTTGTTCAAGGTCGTCGAATCGTTATCAATCACCGCAACGCGCATATCCTGCCCGTATTGACGATCAATTTTCAAGGTCGTAGTGGCGATGATTTTGTCGTTGGCGACCAGACGCACTTCAACATCTTCACGGAAAGAAAGGAAAGCGGCGATTTCATGAAACTGCCTTGAGCCGGTGGGCAATTGCACGGCTTTCACAAATTCACGCCCTTGCGCGTTTTGACTGGAAGCATTGGCGACGACAGCAAGTTTGCCGGTAATCGGCTCTCCCTGATTGGTGATCGCGATGCGAAACGGCGTCCAGCCTTCATACCAGCGGTTGACTTCCAGATTTCCGAATCCGGCTTTGACAATCATCTCAAGATTGGCGGAGCGAAACACGCCAGGCTCCTGCTCAAGTTCTTCCTGCGCGGAAACCTTGTGTTGAACCATTGAGCCGATGAAGCAAACGCCAAGTAAAAGCAGAACGATGAAGGAGAGTTTACGATGTCGCATAAAGAAGAAATGGCTCCGTTTCCTAAGAAATTCCGCAGAAAATCCCTTTGCAAAAATAGTCAGTCGTATCCAGTGCAATGAAAAAATTAATGTAGCTGTGTGTCACTATACAGGCATCTGCACATACGTTTCAATCACGACAATGTTTCACAAAGTCTTTTGCCTTTGGCGCGGGTTGAGTTGCGAATTGCGGTTGATTCGTTGCTTTGACCGACGCGAGGCAAATCCAAAGTTGGCCCCTCGCTACGGACAAGCGCTGGACTTTTGTGCTACAGTAGCAAAGATGAAGGACAAGACTTTACCGGCAAAATTTTCGACCCTGGCAATCCACGCGGGGCAAGACCCCGACCCAACGACAGGCGCGGTCAGCATTCCAATTTATCAAACCTCGACCTATGCACAGGAAGGCATAGGCAAGCACAAAGGCTTTGAATACGCACGCACACAAAATCCTACGCGCCTCGCGTTGGAAAAAAATTTAGCGGCGTTGGAAAACGGTAAGACCGGCTTCGCCTTCGCCTCTGGAATGGCGGCCATCAACGCCGTGATGACGTTGTTACAAACAGGCGATCACGTCATCGTCAGTGATAACACCTACGGCGGCACCTTTCGTTTATTCGACAAGGTGCTAAAAAAATTCGGTCTCGAATTTTCTTACGTTGACACCCGCGAGCCGCAGAATGTTGAAGACGCCGTGCGACCTGAAACCCGCATGGTCTTTGTCGAAACGCCTACCAATCCGGTGATGTCATTGACCGATTTGCGCGCCGTTGCCGCAATCACCAAACCCAGAGGCTTGCGCCTGGTCGTGGACAACACTTTCATGAGTCCGTATTTTCAACGCCCTCTCGAACTGGGCGCGGACATCGTGGTGCACTCGACCACCAAATACTTAAACGGTCATAGCGACAGCGTTGGCGGCGCGGTACTTCTCAATGATGAAGCGGATGCGCGCCAGCTTGCCTTTATTCAAAATGCAGCGGGGGCGATTTTATCGCCTATGGATTCGTGGCTGGTGATGCGCGGCACGAAAACGCTGGCGGTGCGTATGCGCCAACACGATGACAACGGCAGACAGGTGGCGCAGTTTCTGGCTGAACATCCCCAGGTGAAAAAGGTCTATTATCCGGGCTTGAAATCGCATCCGCAGCACGAGTTGGCGCGGCGACAGATGAGCGGTTTTGGCGGTATGCTCGCGCTTGAAACCGGTTCGCTGGAAAACGCCGGGCGGGTGCTGGAAGCCGTCAAACTCTGCACCTTGGGCGAATCGCTGGGCGGCGTCGAAACTTTGATTTCACATCCGGCAACCATGACGCACGCCTCGGTTCCCGCAAGCGAACGCACACGGTTGGGCATTACCGACGGCCTGGTTCGCCTATCGGTTGGCATTGAAGATGTCGAAGATTTAATTGCAGACCTCGACCAGGCGCTCAATAAAATCGCCTAGTTTGTAACCCGTAACTCTGCGTCCTCAAATCAAAGTTGTGTACCAAGGCTCAGGGGTTTCGTTTTGCTATGGATTGGCAAAATCGGGGAAACTCGCTGGGCAAGCAATCAAAGACGAAGGAGAATGATTGCGAAGACGGATGAAATTTAGCATAATCAGCGGCACTGAAGTTAAACTTTAGGGGATGGATAAAGGGACTCAATCGGCTATTGAGAAACTGGGAAGATATTAATAATCAAATATGTCAGACGATTTAGCTTTCAACATTGCAGTGTATGCCAAAACCAACGTGGGCAGAGTGCGACAGGGGAACGAAGACAATTTTCTCGTTCTCAATCTTTCGACAGCGGACACTTGGACGCCGCACGCCACCACAGGCGAACCCGCCGCTCAACTGACGACCTTTAATCAAAGCCATTACGGTTCGCTGTTCGCGGTTAGCGATGGCATGGGTGGCGCGTTGGCCGGTGAAGTGGCCAGCAGTCTAGCGGTAGATTTTGTGCGGGATCGGATGTTGGAAATTCAGGCCAGCCCCAGCTATTCCAAATTCCCTTTTCATGAACGCCTGCGGCTGTCCTTGGAACTGGCCAATACGCACATCCACGAACAGAGTTTATCGCGCCCCGAATACGCCGGGATGGGCGCGACTTTTACCAGCATCGGCTTGCAAGGCAACACCGCCTTTTTCGCGCAAGTGGGCGACAGCCGCGCTTACCTGATACGCGAAGGCCGCATACAACAAGTCACCCGCGACCAATCGTTGGTCGGGCAACTGGTCGAAGCCGGTCACATCACCGAAGAAGAAGCCGAACGTCATACTTATAAAAACGTCATCTTGCAGGCATTGGGCGCAGCACCCAATATCAACATCGTGGTGGATAAATTAGACCTGCGCGATATGGATATAGTCGTGTTGTGCAGCGACGGGTTGTCGAACAAAGTTCGCATGGAAGAGATACGGCAAATCATTCATGACGCGCCGTCTTTGAAAGACGCTTGTGACGCGATGATCGAATTAGCCAATCATCGCGGCGGCGAAGATAACATTACGATTATCATCGCGCAATTTTCCGGCGGCAGACTGTCCACGGCAACCATGCCTTTGAATCAAACCGAGCCGCTAACCAGCGGCGATGAGGTCTCGAAAGCAGAACCCCATGATCGCTGGGGCGCACAGACCATTCCCAGAGACCCGCGCTTGCCTTACGAAATCAGCCAAATCATGATTGAAGAAGAAGAAGACACCATCAAACCGACTTCCCGCTTGAATTGAATTCCACAAGCAACACCTTTGCATAAGCCAGCCAGCAAGCAAAAGGCCGGAGACCAGACTCCGACCTCTGCTGTTCACCAATTGATGTTGGCGAATTAATTTGACGGCACAGTGCCGTAATAAACCCGCTTGTAAGAAGTCACCAGAGGGAAATTGGTTTGCGCTTTGACAATCGGCACGCCGGTCGGCCCACCCGTGTCCACGATGTAGCCCGGATAAAACGGCGGCGATTGATTGCGATCATAACGGGCGTCCCATTTTCCTTTGTAAGCATAGCCGTGCCACTGGCCATCATAGACGCCGAGGTTGTCGTAGTTGCTCGATTGCGCGCCGCCGACTAAATTGAAACTGCCGCGATTCGGATAGCTCTTATAGTTCAAAACATCGGAGCGAATGCGTCCGCCAAACGGCGTGCCGCTTGGCCCCATGACCGGGCGACCATTATCATCGTGCAATTCAAAAGCGGCTATGGAGGCATGAACGGTTAAATTATCCGGGGCGCGACCATCGCCGGGAATGTTGATGTTGCCACCTGAAGCAAAAATGCCCAAGACATTTTGCGCGTCCTGATTGATCGGATTGCCTGCCGCATCGGCCACCGGCGTTTCATAAGTCAAGTCGCCAGTCAAGGTGATGCTGCCGCCGCTAACCGGAGCGCGCGAGTTGCCGGTTGCCACTCCGCCTGCGGTTACGGTGATGGAAAAATCGGAATCAATTGCCGGTATCGGTTGCCCATCGCTACCCCGCCCCGGCCCTCTTAATGAATTGATGTCGCCGTACACATAGAGCGAGGCCGCCGAACGCGCCTGACTTTTATTCAGCGAATGATCCAACGGTACCCCGCGCAGCGTTCGCGTCACCCCGGTGCCCGGGTCTATCGTTGTGGTGTTGGCGTCAATGTCTATGACGACAGTGGTGGTTTTTCCGCCTTGTGTAACTTTGATGGTTTGGCGATTGCCAGCCGGATCGGCGCTCAACTGCACCTGATCGGCGTTGCCCATGACATAGATGCCGCTGCCCACAAAGGTTTCGCCATCAGTGGGAAGATAGACGCCGTGGGCCAGCGATGGCGTAGTAGAATCGGGATTCTTGGATTCCTTCAAAGCCGTATTCAAATCGCCAGCGGCACGCAAATTCGTGTGCAACTCGGCATCGGTGGGCGCACCGGCGGACAAAGCGCTGCCGCCATCGAGTACGGCGCGTGCCTGATCGAAAGCATTGGTTGGTGGCGGAAACGGTTCCACGCCTCTTTCAAATCCGGCTAAAAATTTTGGCGCGACCAACACCCCGCCCACGATGTCTGAATCGGCATCAATGGGTGGCGGCGGCTCGCCTGCGCCGTGTCTGTAGTAGCTGGCTTCTTTGTAGGATTGGGTAACGTGACCGCGAAAGGTTGGCGCATCCAGACCGCCAGCCGTTGACCAGAAACCGAAGCGTTCGTTGGTATGCACGCGACCGGCGAAACGATCACCGGGGCCTAGCCCTTGATAGATGAATGGGCCTTCGGGATTGTATGGATTGAATTTATCCATGAACAAAGCGAACTCCGAAAAATTGCCTACGCGAATGCCGCCGCCTTCTGCTTTGGCGATCAACTTGAAATTGACGACGCCCTCTTCGACCAGAGTAACCAGGCCGTTTAAGCCGGAAATCCCTTCGCCTACCGAGTCAACTTCATAGGTCACGGAATAAGGTTCGACCTGTCCGGCACGCGGATACAAAGGGCTGATATAGGTAACTTTGAAATTGGCGTGCGCCGGATTGGTATCGCTGGCCGGATAGGGTATGCGTATATCTTTGATCTTGACGTTGGTTTTGTAGGCCGCGTTGTTGGGAAATTCCTCTTTTGTGGATAACAATTTCTGCGCCGTGTCGGTGAAATCTTTGGCGTTGAGAGACGGTTCGCCCTGGCGCACCACCGGCGGATCAGGCAGAGAACTGATGACGAATTTCTCGCTGCGTATGGCGCGGTGCAAACTGTTGATGCCAGCTTCGGCAGCATAGAATCCGCTCGTTACATTTTTGAAATTCGCGGTGATGGATTTATCGGTCAAAGAAGTAAAGGTGACGGCAACCCCTAGCATCAGCATCAACGACATAATCAGCAAAACGGAGACCAGCGCCATGCCTTGCTCTTTCGCCGCTCTAAGGTTGAGAGTAAATCGCCGCTGGCGGCGTTGCTGCCGCCAGAGCTTTCGGTGGCGTCTGACCGTTTGCGGATTGTCGTTTGCTGCGCTTGTATTCTCTTCACTCATACACATTGTTTTCACCTTGAATCATTGGTGAAGTCGTCGCTTCGACTTGCGCTTCACCCGTTTGTCGTCGTCACAAGAAATCAAAAACAATAATTACTATGGTTTTCGCTCACGATTATTGAAAGGATTGTCATTCAAACGCTCGCCCAGTTTCGGTTGTTTGCCGATGCGTCGGGTTTCGTGATTGTATCCGCCTCCCTGGAAACCGCCGTTGCCATTGTCAAAACCGTTGCCGCTGCCATTGCCGCGTCCGCCGGAACCATTGCCGCCAGACCCGCTGCCATCACCGGGAAAACCATTGCCATCGCCGGGGCCATAGCCGCCGTTGCCGCCGTTATCGCCTTCCCCAGGATTACCCGGCGACGAGGTGCCATTGGAAGAACCGAAGGCCCCCGAAGGCACGTCTCTGGGACGAATCACGGTAGCCAACGTCACCAACCGTTCTGCCGCTTTATCTGATGCGACATTGGTCTTGGCCGTCATCGTCACTTCCACGGCCTCTGTGCGATACTGGCTGGAGATGTACTGCTGTTTGACCCATTCGCCATCCACCGCTCCGGCGCGGGTTTGCAAATAACGCAGTTGAAACGCCACCACATTGCTGGCGATGGTAATCGGCGCACTGTCGTTGATCGAAAGCGACAGCGACGGATGCTCTTGGTTGGATTTATCCACATAGTAGCGTTTGATGAAGACCGGACGCAGAGTAAACGCGCCGCCTTCATAAACTCGCCCAAACGGAATCTCCGCTTCGATGCCGCGATGTTCGACCGGCTGAAAACTTAATCCGATTAATCCTTCCTGAGTCAGCGTGGCGCTGCTGATCTTCAGAAAATCGAATTGCACGGAACCGTCCGATAGCACCGAACTGACGATGAATTCTTCATTGGGCTTCAAGCTATCTATGACTTCACGCGGCTCTATGTTGGCGGCGCTGTTGGGCAACAATTCCACATATTTATCTACCGTGCTGAAAGGTCTAGTCGAAGCCGGAATCAGCGGCAAGGCTTTGGAGGGAACTTTGGTTTCGGTGTCGGACGAGATGATAGTGATTTCATCGGTCTTGCCTTCGATGCCATTGTTGGAATAGACCGAGCGGAAACGCGCTCCCAAGCCCAAGCCATTCTCTTTCGATTGCTGTATGTCGCGGGTCAGAAAATCAATCAGCAATCTGCCGTTTTGATTGACCTCCGCAGCATTCTGTTCCGTCGTAAAGATGCGCTGGCTCTTCAGCACCAGCGTCATCACCGCTCCCATAATAACGGTGAACACCATCATAGCAATGAGCAATTCGGTCAGCGAAAAGCCGCTTTCCGTTGTCGTTTGCCGGTGGTCGTTTGCCCAGGGGTGCGGTGCTTCCTGCACCTTTGCCATTTGCCTTTTGCCGTTTGCCTTCATTGATTGAATCTCCATTAGGTGTTTCAAGACACCGAACACCGGACGCTTGACCGCAGACTTCATTGATTGGTCATGACAGTAAACAGGTCAACCTGTTCCGGCGTTTTGCCAACCGGAGCATTTTCACTTTTGACGCGAACCGCAATGGTCAGGCGGCGATTCGCAGGATTCGCTTCCGTACTCGACATGATGACCCAACGGCGCGTATAGGTGACGCGGTCTGCGCCGAAAGGATTGGTGTTGGAAATGGTGCCATCGGGTCTGCGCGTTTCGGCGCTGCCATCCGGTTTGATAACCGTTATGGTGCCTTCCGGCTCAATATCATTGGCGGTTGCCAGAATAATTTTATCGGAATAGTACGAGCCATCTTTACCGCGCACATCTTCATCCAGACTGCCGACAATCAACGCCTCGTTGTCCGATTTCTGATTGGGATTGCTGTGCATCTTTGCCGGGTCAACCAATCGCGTGAAGGCGATGGTGCCTAGTTGTTCGAGTTTGTCTTGGGCAAAGGTGGTCGCGGTTGTGAAATTGCGCGAACTGGCGTTGGTCTTCATAGCGATGGTGAAAATCCCCGCCAGACTGACCAGGCCAATGACCGTCACTGCCATAGCAAACAAGGCTTCCACCAGCGTCAACCCGGCTTCCGGTTTGACCTGCCGGTTGGTGATTTTGACTACTTCTTTCTTCATACTTTCCCACCTGCGGTTGGCGACTGCTGGCGATGCCACAGTCGCTTTAGCTTTAAGGTTCGTCGCGTTCGATAGCGGACACCGTTACTTGCCCAGTTGGATTCACTGTGATGACATGGAAATATCCGCTGGCACCATTGACACGAATTTTGGGACTCTCTTTCGGCACTGGCGTAATCACGCCGCGACCATCGAAAGCAACTTGACTGGGAGCATCGGAAGCGATGAACACGCCTTCCGGCATATTGATGGAGCCTTTGATTTGCGGCTCCAATTGACCATTGGGATCGTACTCTTCAATTTTAATACTTCGAAATTCCTCGATATTAATGCCGGCACGGCGGTTGTTCGAGGTCGCCAGAAAGCGGGCGCGCTGCAAGGCGGTGGCGATATTGCGTGCCGCAACGCCGACGCGATAGCGGCGCAGATAATTCAACACCTGCGGAACGACGATGGCAGAGACGATGGCGATGATCAGTAAAACTATCGTCATCTCGATCACCGAGAAGCCTCGGTGCGAGTTTACAGATGGCTGATTAGCAAGAGTTTTGCGCTTAGGTCGAAACATAACGTAACAAACACAGTATTCTTTTCCTCATCAACGGCAGCCGCCTGAGCTTACGCCGATCAAGGAGAAACTCATATTTTAAGAGGCATTTCTGTGTTCGAGGGCATCAATTCAGAGGGGCATTCAGGCAAATTGAAACGAACCAAACCACTATGGAGCAAACCACATTCCGTTGGCGGAAAAAGTTGAAGCCAGGCTCAAGCACAGGGACGCAAGGGCAATACGGAAAGCCTGCAGATGCTTTTTCACAGAGAGAAAGGAATGACAAAGAACTACCATTTGTAGTACACTCAAATCAGCCATACCCTTTATGTAGAAGCTCAAGTGAGAGGTGGAGGCGGTCTTGGCTCAGAAAGAGTACATATCAACAGACAATCTCGACTTACTGCTGAACGTCTTGCCGCCTTCAATCAGTGAAGCGATTTTCAAAGCTGGAAATGTCGAATCGCTGATCGAAGTGGTGCTGGATTTAGGCCGTTTCCCCGAAGCTCGCTATACCAATCGCGCCATGTATTTGAACGAATCGCCGATTCATCATGACGACTTGAAATTTGTCGCCAGTCGCGTCGGCAATTTCACGCGCGATAATCGCGCCGGCATCGAGCGCACTTTGCATCGCATCTCCGCCATACGCAACCGGCTCGGCGAAATCGTCGGCCTTACTTGTCGCGTAGGCCGCGCCATTTTCGGCACCGTTGACATCATCAGGGATGTGGTGGAATCTGGCAAGAGTATTCTACTGCTTGGTAAACCTGGGGTCGGCAAAACCACCCTTTTGCGTGAAGCCGCCAGAGTGTTAGCCGACGATTTGGAAAAGCGCGTCATCGTTGTGGACACTTCAAATGAAATCGCCGGGGATGGCGATGTGCCGCATCCCGGCATAGGCCGAGCGCGGCGTATGCAGGTGCCGCAGCCCGAACGCCAACACGACATCATGATTGAAGCGGTGGAAAATCATATGCCCGAAGTGATTGTCATAGATGAAATCGGCACTTCACAGGAAGCCTTGGCGGCGCGCACCATCGCCGAACGCGGCGTGCAATTGATCGCCACTGTGCATGGCAATACGCTGGAAAATTTAATGATCAATCCGACGCTTTCGGATTTGGTGGGCGGCATTCATGCGGTGACGCTTTCGGATGAAGAGGCGCGACGACGCGGCACCCAGAAAACAGTTTTGGAACGCAAAGCGCCGCCAACCTTCGATGTATTGATCGAGATTCAAAACAAAGATTCGTTGAGCCTGCATAAAGATGTTCTCAAAGCGGTTGACCAGATGTTACGCGGCTTCATCCCGCAGATCGAAGTACGCGAACGACACCAAGATGGCGAAGTCTCTATACACCAACCGGAACGCCCACCCGGCAAAAATCTGGAGTTGCTGGAGCGCGATGAGCCAATGGTGTTCAAAGCCGAGGGCGGCAGCGCTTTTCAAAAGCTGTCGAATGGCGGCAACGGCGGCAAGAAAAAAGTCCTGCGAATCTTTCCCTATGCGTTAAGCCGCGAGCGCCTGGGACGCGCTATCGAAGAGTTGGGCGTTTCGGCAACCATCGCCAGAGACATAGACGAAGCGGATATCATGTTGACGCTGAAATCGCACGCCAAACGGCAATCGCAGAAACTGCGCGAGGCACGCGGACGCGATGTCGAAGTTCATGTGGTTCGCAGCAATACCTTGACGCAGATGGAGAATTTTCTGCGCGCCGCTTTCGGGTTGGCCAATCAAACGGCGGATGAAACTTCGGCGATGCAAGAGGTAGAAGACGCGGTGATTGAAGCAGTCGAAAATCGTCGCGTCGTAGAGTTGTCGGCGCAACCCAGTTACATACGCCGCAAGCAACATCTATACATAGAGCGCAGCGGCCTCAATTCCAAAAGCAAAGGCCAGGAGCCTTTACGACACATCATTATTTACCCGCATTGAGAAATGTTTTTTCCGGCAAGCGCAGACCAAGGGCAAGACGTTCAGACCTTTTGTATGATTTAAGCCGCTATCAATTCTGCCAGCATCGCTCGTGTTTCAGCTTTCAAGCGATCTATTTCTGTCTGGCCATTCGCCATTTGCTCAAGGATGTTTTGAACTTCAGTGACACATTTATTGATAGCATCCTGAATCTCTTTATCCTGATCGTTAGATAAATCCAGCGTTGATATCTTATCCATATTTTCCTCTTCTGAAGCGTGGTTCACCACGTCTTTACTACCTCTCGCTTACTTAATCGGAGTAAACGCGTCCCAATCATAGGTGACGCCAATGGCGAGGCCGGTTTTCGGGGCGTTTTTTGATAAGCCGAAGATTCCAGCAGCGTTCCAACGAACCCCCAGAGCGCGCAGTTGACCGCCAATGCGGGCTTCGGAAAAATCTTCGGTGCCAAGCGGGGCGCGTTTGCGGGTTGAGTGGCGACCATTGACTTCACCGACCAGATTGAACGAGTCGGACACTTTATAAATACCCGCAAGGCCGTAGAGCAAGACATCGTTTTGTGAGAAGGTGCTGAGTGGAGATTGCAAAATGCCCAGGCCAAGATTGCCGAAGACATTGAGCCGGTCAGCGTTGAAATGTTTGCCAGCGGTTATCATGCCAAACACATTGGTGGTGTTGGTGCCGATGCCTCTGGTCTCGTTGGAATTTGGCAATTGCATACCGAAGCGCACGCCCACAGCAGGCAGGCGTTTGGTTTCATTCTTCAATTTGATTTTCATCCATAACGTCGCATCGCCGACATCATTGGTGTCGCGAAGGTTCGCGCCCAACTTCAAATCAAGCGGCGTCATCGTTCGGCTCTTAATCGAAAGAAAGTTTTGCAGCGTCCATTCGATTTGAAATTCGACGTTGGGTGCCAGACCGAAACTCAATCGCGTATCAGCCAATTTCGTCACATCGCCGCGCAAACCGGATAAAGGAAAACGCTGGTCTTGTAAAAACTCGAAACCGGTTTCGATGCGGATGACGCCGGGTTTGATGATCTCTACGTCTTCGGTGAGCAAGGGCTTTTGCTGCGCCTTGACACTGAACCCACAGAGGCAGATGAACAGCACGACCGGCACAAAAGGTTTCGCCAAATTTTTCATAAATTCCTGAGTCAGCACCGCCATGAACTTTGAAATCGTGACCATTGGTGAAGCGATTCTATGAGTCCGTAAGACGATTTGTCAAACCGCGTGGCTGAGGATTTGAATCCAGGTCAGGCAGTTTGCGGAGATTGAGAAATCACCAGCGATGAATCTCGATAAGCACCGACGGGAAAAAACTCAGGGACTCTCCGCTCTGCTTTTATCGTAACTACCCAGCCTGCTTTGCCCCGCAAGGGGTGCAGGAGATTCGCCCGTGCTGTAGGCACTGGAATCATGTTGGGCAAACGCTGCGCGCCCTGAAAGGGTGCAGGAGAGGCGAGGCTGCAAACCTCTTGCACCCTTTAGGGCGCGACCATCAAGCCGCTTTCGCCTCCCCGTGGCGCTATCACGGGCTAATCTCCGCTGCGCCTCTGGCGCAAAAACGAATTCCCGTGGCGCTCCTACAAGCTATTCTTCTATGCGCCTCTGGCGCAAAAACGAATTCCCGTTGAGCAGCGGTCTCTGACCGCTGGCTAAGGGAGGGGGAAGAAAATATAATCCCATCATTCCCGTTGAGCAGCGGTCTGTGACCGCTGGCTTGGCTCTCCAGTGCGCCGACAGCGCAACAACGAAGCGACCCGCAATTTTCAAACCGACTGGGGAGGTACCTTTTATCAATGTTCATCGGGGTTCATCAGTGGCGGTGTTCCTCTCTCACTTGAACGAGAACGGCAGGCCTCCGGGATTCGGTTTCCGACAAATCGCAAAAAAAGCATTGGCGCATTGATTTGCCACTCTCCGCGACTTAAAATAATTTCTCCTCAGGCAAGCGCTCTTTGGGAAAGCAAAGGAAATACTGAATTTGATAAATGAAATCGCTTATACCCAGCCTGATGCGGGCACTCAACGGATTGAAAAAATCACGCAACCTATCATCGCTTTCACGCTGTTGATGTATGTGTTGTTTGCGCCCCATTCGATAGCCGTCACGCAGGGTGCGTGTGTTTTAGGGCTTCTCGTATGGACCGTGGAGATGGTCGCGACGCGAAAATTTCGCCAGCGACGAACCCCTATAGATTTAGCGATACTGGGATTTTTTGCTTGGTGCATACTTTCCTCCTTCTTCTCTTATGAGTTTCAAACCAGTTTGAAAGGCGTGAAAAGTCCGGCCTTTTTTCTGGCCTTTTATTTCATCAGCGCCAATATCAAATCGCTGCGCTTCGCCAGGTTTCTGATTTTCGCCTTGATTGTCTCCTGTTTAGTCAACGTGGCATATAGCGCCGGACAAATCGCCATCGGACGCGGCCTGCATATAGACCAAATCGAAGCGGGCAGCCCTTTCGATAAAGAAGGCTTGCAGCAGGGCGATGTCATATTGGAAGCCGACGATCAAAAAGTGAAAACCCTCGACGAGCTCTCGCGCATTGCCGATTCGCAACGCGGCAGAATGCTCATCCTTTATCAAAGAAATGAAGCGCTGGGAGAAGCCAGCATTTCGCGCAAAGCGATTCGCCAATCCCCTGAAGAAGGCGTAGCGCGTTTAGGCATAGCGGTATCGCCGGGGCGCAGTTTTCGCATCTCAGGATTTTACAGTCACTATGAAACCTATGCCGAGGTGCTGCAATTAATCGCCGCTGTGGTGTGCGGACTGCTGATGGCCCTTCCCCACAAGCGATCATGGCAGGCGCTGTTGCTGGCCTTATCCGGTTTGCTTATCATCGGCGCATTAATTTTGACTTCAACGAGAGCAGCGCTGGCCGGCATGGCGCTGGCCATTACCGTGATGGCGTTTGCCAGTGCGCGCAAACAGATTTTCGCGCTGGCGATTTTGGGAATCGTGTTGCTTGCGCCGCTGGCTTATGTAGTGGTCAAGCATTCTCGTGGTGACAAGATCTTCACGCCCCAGGAAGACAGCGCGCAGTATCGCCTGGAAGTCTGGCGCGAAGCCTTCTGGCTAATCCGTGATCACCCTTTGACAGGTATCGGCAAAGGCAGTGAAGGCGGCGCATACCTGCGAGAAAAATATGCGTTGTATAATGGCGGCAAATTACCTCCCGGACATTTCCATTCTACCATTGTGCAAATCGCTACGTGGTGGGGGCTACCGGCACTGGCGATGTACGCGGCGATGATGGCGATTTTCTTTCGAGAAATCTGGCGCTTGAATCGCCGTCTTCGAGAGCGCAAAAATTGGAATGACTGGGGAATTGTTCTAGGGGTGATGGGCGCGCTGGTGGCCTTCAATGTCAGTTCGCTGGTGCATTTCAATTTTGGTGATGGCGAGGTAGTCATGATGTTCTGGCTGTTGACGGGGATTGTCTTTGCGATTCGTCATCAACTGAACGACGAAGAGAGAGCCGAGCAGACAGATAATAAAACTGCGCTGCCAACACCAACAGGTTCACATAAAAATCAACTCCAAGAACAAGAAGCCAACGCTGAAGCCAACGTCCGGGTAGCAGTGGTAAGCCAAAATTCACCAGCGCAATGACGATCAGGACGCCTTTGATGAAGTGATTTGGCGACGCTGGTTTTGCCAACGTCAGCGCCGCCAGCACAAAGATCGGCCACAGCAGCGCAATAAAATAAATTTTTGAGGTCAGCGGTTCGACCAAAAGCATCAACGAAATCAACAACCCAAGTTCAACTAGCGCGTGCGGAGCGCTGATCGCTACAGCTTCTGGCGCAAGTTGTCCTTGCTGCGCTTGATTCTCCTCCCTGCTACGTTCAGCTTTCGCTCTTCCGCCCTGATAAATCAACCACGCCGCAAAGGCAATGAGCAACCCGCTGAACCACAACCAGATCGCCTCAATCGGTTGGCGTGGAAAGGAAGCGATGTTGACCGCTGGATAATTGCTATCGCCATCCACTCTCTGCCCATAATCAATCGGGGTCAGATAGCGTTGCAACTGTCCCTTGAGGGAGAGATTAATGGGCCCATTCAACTCATGAAATTGTTGATTGACAATCACATGGTTATGCCACTCGTTCAGCAATTGCGTGTTCTTTGCGAATCCCAGAATCAACCCCGGCAAAAGATTGATAATGACGACGAAGCTTACCACCAGACTCAGGAATTTCCAGCGCTTGTGAAGGACAAAATAGAGCAGCAGAAAGGCTGGAGTCAGCTTGATCGAAATCGCCAGAGCCATAAAAACGGCGGCCTTCCCATCGTGATGCTTCAAGCCATAAAACAGCGCAGCAAACAGCAAATAGGTAGCAAGAAGATGAGCATTGCCATAATGCAGGATGATAATAAAATACTGCAACAGGCCGCAGGCGAGCATGACCCAAGCGATATTTGAAACTCGCAGAGGGAAAATTAATTTTTTCAGAACAGTCAGGCACCCGATGATTTCCAAAATAGAGGCCAGATACCAGAGGTAAGCTGCAAGTTTATACGGCAGCAGCCACAGCGGCACAAGGGCGAGCAAAAAAACCGGCGGATAGCGATAGTCCATCACTCGACCGAGAGCAAAATCAGGAGAATAGAGATCAGTTCTGCCGTGTAAGAGAGATTGCCCGGCGGCGTAATAAACCGGAAAATCCACCAGCTTCCGAATCGCTACGAAGCCCAGCCCGGCAATGAGGATTGCGACCAGCAGGTAAAAAAAGAGATGCCATTTTCTGTTCAGCATTCGTCGGGGCGGGAGCGAGCAGTGCAAACAAGGAGAGAACTTACCTCGCTCCCTGTCTATCATTAAGAAAAGTAACGACCCAGCCGTATTGGCTCCGCAGGGATGTAGGAAATTAGTCAGTGCCTATGGCACTGGAATCAAGTTGGACAAACGCTGTGCGCCCTGAAAGGGTGCAGGAGATGCGACGCTACAAGTCTCCTGCACCCTTTCAGGGCGCGACCATCAAGCCGCCTGTGCCTTCCCGTGGCGCTACCACGGGCTAATCTCCGCTGCGCCTCTGGCGCAAAAACTAAGAGGAGGGGAAGAGAATATAATCCCCCGATTCTCGTTGAGCAGAGGCCTCTGACCGCTGGCTTGGCTCTCCCGTGCGCCGACAGCGCAACAACGAAGCGACCGGCAATGTTCAACCAATCTGGGTAGTTACTAAGAAAAATGCCGAGGGCGGGAGTCGAACCCGCACGACCTTTTGGGTCGGAGGATTTTAAGTCCTCTGCGTCTGCCATTCCGCCACCCCGGCAAACCGAACGGAGGGAATTATAAAACAAACTGGAATAAGTAGAAAACCAATTGAGAAAATTCTTCGCGTAAAAATTGAAAAAGCCCGCTGATGCAAACCAGCGAGCTTTTCAAATTTTAATTCCGGCAGCGACCTACTCTCCCACACAGTTACCCATGCAGTACCATCAGCTCCGAAGGACTTAACTTCCGTGTTCGGGATGGGAACGGGTGTGACCCCTTCGATATAACCACCGGAAAACTGTAAAGAACAAAAAGCGTGTTCTCAGATAATTGAACAGGCAAAATATCGCAATTGTAGTGCGTAAAAATCAAGTGTGCTGATGAGAATGTGAACAGCAAACTTTATGATCAAGCCGATGGATCGAATTAGTACTGGTTAGCTAAATACATTACTGTACTTACACACCCAGCCTATCAACCTGGTAGTCTTCCAGGGATCTCATAGGGAGAACTAATCTTTGGTCGGGCTTCACGCTTAGATGCATTCAGCGTTTATCCCTGCCCAACATAGCTACCCAGCGCTACCGTTGGCACGATAACTGGTACACTAGAGGTTGGTCCAACCGGGTCCTCTCGTACTACGGCCAGATTCCATCAATTCTCCTACGCCCACGCCAGATAGGGACCGACATTCTGTTACCTCTCCGAAAATTCGGAGCGAGCAAGACATTTCTGCTTGCTTCTGCATATCGCTATGCAGTTCGGACTATATCTTCATCATAAAGATGCTTGGCGTATAGTCTCTGAGGGTTCTAAACATTGTAGAAGATTTGCCAATTTATGCTTGCGATACTTTGAATCATTCATTGAGAATGCAATCTCAATTATTTTTTTCAAGCTCTCAGCAGCGAGATGCTCTTTGCGGTGCATCATCTCAATCACTTGACTGAACTTGAGAAACTCTTGATGTTTTTCCGAACGCAAAGGAAAGCGTCGGAAGAACGGGAGCAATCTCTCGAACAAATCATCGTGCCTTTTCACGACATAAACATAAGTTTTATCGCGTGAGTCTGCCGGTGCGTTTTTCTTGATTGAACCACAACCAAGCACATCAACAAATAACTTCAGCACCGAAATTCTCTCTTCATTTTGGCTGACCTGAAACTCTGGAACCACTTGCAAGCCTTGCGATACATTCGACGTTGGATGAATGCCTATATAAAAACATCCTTCCCCGTCGGCAAAACCAGCTAGATAATTCCCTGTTCCAATGTCTATCTCCAACATCGTTTAGCCTTCCCTGCTGATTGTCCGCACTGAACACATTTTCACTCTTTTGGAGTAGTGTCAGATTCTACACCTCTTCAGAATTTCTCTTTGAGGACGGAGTTTCCAGCATATAGCCAAGTTTACAGACAGCTAAGTCACTAACTGTCTCACGACGTTCTAAACCCAGCTCACGTACCACTTTAATCGGCGAACAGCCGAACCCTTGGGAGCTTCTGCACCCCCAGGATGTGATGAGCCGACATCGAGGTGCCAAACCCTGCCGTCGCTGTGGACGCTTGGGCAGGATCAGCCTGTTATCCCCGGGGTACCTTTTATCCGTTGAGCGACGGCCCTTCCATGCGGAACCGCCGGATCACTAAGGCCGACTTTCGTCTCTGCTCGACTTGTTTGTCTCACAGTCAGGCTGGCTTATGCCTTTGCACTCTACAGGTGATTTCCAAACACCCTGAGCCAACCATCGCGCGCCTCCGTTACATTTTAGGAGGCGACCGCCCCAGTCAAACTACCCGCCTGATAGTGTCCCTCCTCCGGATGACGGAGGTAGGTTAGATTCCAAGCGCAGGAAGGGTGGTATTTCACCGTTGGCTCCACCGAGCCCGAAAGCCCGATCTCAAAGCCTCCCACCTATCCTACGCATCCAACGCCCGAAATCACTATCAAGTTATAGTAAAGGTCCACGGGGTCTTTCCGTCTAGACGCGGGTACCCGGCATCTTCACCGGAACTACAAATTCGCTGTGCTGCTCGTTAAGACAGTCGTCAGATCGTTACGCCATTCGTGCAGGTCGGAACTTACCCGACAAGGAATTTCGCTCAGACTTGTTACTTTCAACCGAAGTTAAAAGGACTGATCATTTCTGCCAGTCTCTGCATATCGCTATGCAGCTCGGACTATATCTTCATCTTTTAAAAGATGCCTGGCGTATAGTCTCTGAGGATTCTAAAAACCTGGATGCCTTCTTGCGATTCATTGTTTGGACAATCAACGCAATTTCTTTCAAACCTTCAAACGTCAAATGCTTCCTGTCTTTCATCATTCTCAATACCTGAACAAACTTTTCTAAATCTTGTTGTTTTGCTGTTCTAAGTGGATTGTCTTGAAAGAAAGGAATTATTTTCTCTTGTAAATCGCTCACCGAACGAACACAAAAACGATACAAATCCTCTTTGTGATTATCCGTGCGACGATTACAGAAAATCTTTCCGCATCCGAAGAATTTTTGAAGGTCAGATAAGGCTTGCAAACTTTTTGCCCCTTGTGTTACGACAAACTCGGGGAAAACCTGCCAGCCGGTAAGCAGTGATGAGGATTTTTGAAGAGTGATCGAAAAACACCCTTCCCCATCCACAAAGCCTACAATCCATCCGATGGTTTTTAGTCTTTCCTGCTGATGATCTGCACCTATCATATTGTCACTGCCTTTCTTTGAAAGACGAGTAATGTAGGATACTCAGACTTCCCAGCATATAGCCAAGTTTTACTAAGGCTAGCCTTGCGTTTAACCTTAGGACCGTTATAGTTACGGCCGCCATTCACTGGGGCTTCAATTCAGAGCTTCGCCTTGCGACTAACCCCTCCTTTTAACCTTCCAGCATTGGGCAGGCGTCAGCCCCCATACGTCGTCTTCACGACTTTGCGGAGACCTGTGTTTTTAGTAAACAGTCGCCTGACGCTGTTCGCTGCGACCACTTCGGGCTTTCACCCTAATGTGGCACCCCTTCTCCCGAAGTTACGGGGCTAATTTGCCGAGTTCCTGAACGAGCATTCTCACATGGACCTTAGGATTCTCACCCCACCTACCTGTGTCGGTTTGCGGTACGGTCGCATCACAACCTCGTGCCCGAAGATTTTCTTGGCATCTGGGGTCACTGACTTTAGCGGCTATTGCCTTCGTCCTACGCTTTAGCCTAGTGTCAGACGGATTTGCCTATCTGACGGCCTATACGTATTCAACCGGATATCCATCACCGGTCTCAGCTACCCTGATGCGTCCCTCCACACTCAAACGGTTGTTAGCGGTTCGGGAATTTTAACCCG
>JACQDB010000015.1 GCA_016201275.1 Acidobacteriota bacterium | reverse complement strand
TGAGTATCGTGAAGGTAGTGGTATTGATCCCTACCGGGTTTCGCAAGGAGCCTTTGAGATGCTTGAGCTGCCTGAAGGGAAACTTTCACGGGCAGTTCTTAGGGGGCGGGGGAAGGGGCAACCCTTCTCTTGCTACCCGACAATTTTGCCGCAAAATATTTTTACTGCTTGGCGTGAAATTTTTACCCGCTCAACTCTTGCGTGAAGGCTCATCAGGCGAAAGCGAGTGCGAAGGCTCAATGTTCGCCCACTGAATAAAAATTCCCAGCGGCTTCGGCGGATACAGCCGATGAGGACGGACAATTTGCTTGATCCGTTCAAGCGGCAGGGAAGTCAAACCACGGCGTCGTTGCGTTGATTTTCCGCTGCTTGAGTTTGCCATTGCCCGGTAAATCACTGTCGAACATTTCATCCTCGGCGGCGCTTCTGTTACGATTGCGGCTTCGTCTTCACACCGATGCGGGGAAGGATACCATCAGCTTGAACAATCAAAAACTCACGCAGACCTTTGCTTACTTCGCGGCTTTCGTAGGGCTGGGAATGGCGATGGCGGCGCTTGGCCCGACGATTCCGGGGCTGGCCGAACAGACTCATGTGAAGATCGAAGAGATCAGCTTTCTCTTCACCCTGCGGTCTTTTGGCTTTCTTCTGGGGTCGCTGTTCAGTGGCAAATTTTATGATCGCAGGAGCGGCCATAAAGTGATGGCCGTAACCATTTTGGCCATGTCTGTGACGCTGGCGTTGCTGCCGATGGTTTCGACGTTGATGCTATTGTTAAGCGTGATGCTGGTGTTGGGCATCGCTGAAGGCGCTGTTGGCGTAGGCGGAAATGCCTTGCTCGTATGGGTGCATCAAACTCGCGTCGCGCCGTTTATGAACGCGCTGCATTTCTTTTACGGGGTTGGCGGTGTCCTTGCGCCTTTGCTGATTAAACTGGTGGTGAAGATTCAAGACGGCACGACTGCGCCTTATTTTTTACTGGCGCTGCTGGTTTTGCCCACGGCGTTTTGGCTGCTGATTTTGCCCAGTCCGCAAAATCCTCAAACTCTCGAAGAACAAGCCAACGCCGCACCGACCAATTATCAACTGGTTATTTTGATTGCCGTGTTGCTGGGTTTGGATATAGGCGCAGAGGTAGGCTACGGCGGATGGATTCATACCTATGTGTTAAAGATGAATTTGGGCGATCAAGCGGTAGCGGCAAATTTGACTTCGCTGTTTTGGGGGGCGTTGACGGCAGGCCGTTTGTTGGGCGTACCGCTGGCGGCGCGCTGGCGGCCACGCACCATTTTACTGGCGGATTTAATCGGCGGTTTTCTCAGCTTAGGTGTGGCGATTTTCTGGTCAAGCAATCTTGCGATGATCTCTGTAGCGACGGTCTGCATAGGTTTGGCGCTGGCTTCGGTTTATCCAATGGCGTTGACCTTTGCCGGACGCCGCATGAAAATCAACGGTCAGGGCATGAGCATTTTTCTGGTCGGCGGCAGCGCCGGAGGCATGATCGTGCCGCTGATTATTGGGCAGTTGTTTGAATCCATAGGGCCGCGTGTGATGATGTTTACGTTGCTCATAGATTTGCTGCTTGCCGCGCTGATTTATGCGGCGCTGATTGTGGGTTTTCCGCCAAAGGTGCAGATAAAAACTGAGGCCGCGCAGGCTACCGGAAAGATCAGTCGGAGAGAAGAACTTTAAGTTTTTGGTAGAGCTAAAAAAGTAATGCTGAAGTGGGAACAATTTGAACCGATGAGCAGTTCCGTAGGAGCGAAACCGACGCCGTTGATTGCCGGTCGCGCCTTACTTGTTTCGCCCTACTAAGTAGGTAGGCAAAAGTTTTTTGAAAAATAATCACAAAAAAACCTTGTTTTTCAGGCTTTTTAATTAGTTTTTTTCAAAAGATATACGCAAATCTACTTAGGTTTTTCTATCGTTGCGCCAGGGCAGGGCTTTGGCGATTTGTTCGACGATGGCGGTGGGCGTTCGCGTAGAAGTTTTCACGGTGATAGCGGCTTCTGCATAAAGCGGATTGCGCCGCGCCAGCAGAGCTTTCAATTCATTCATTGCCGCAGGATTGTCTTTCATAGGCCGCAAATCGCCCTGTCGCAAGACGCGATTCATGTGATCTTCCGGTTTGGCCTGCAACCAGACTGTAAAACAATGGCGCTTCACCAGACTCCAACTTTCCGTAGCCGTTACCAACGAACCGCCAGTCGCCAATACGCAACCGCTTGATTCATTGAACAGCTTGAGTAAAGCTTTCTGCTCCAATCGCCGATAATATTCTTCGCCGTGCATGGAAAAGATTTCGCGCAAAGACATTCCCGCTGCCTGCTCTACTCGCGCATCGAGTTCAACGAATTCGGTCTTGAGTTTTTTTGCCAGCCTTACGCCGACGGTTGATTTGCCAGCGCCGCGCAAACCAATGAGCGCAATGAAGTGCCTGTGGCTTTGACCCTTGCGTTGCTCGAACCAACGCTGTAACTCTTGCAACTCGGCGTCGCTGCTGCTCGTGACCAGTTGCCACAAACGAGCGCGCAAAGACTGGTCATGATTTTTGGGCGGCAACAAATCGGCCAGCGGTCGTCCCAATGCAGAGGCGACACGCGCCAATCCGGCTACCGAAATATTACCTTGCCCGGCTTCCAATTGATTGACGAAACGCAAAGAGAGTCCGGCGCGTCCGGCCAGTTCTTTAATCGTCAGATTGGCCGCGCCGCGCAACTCTCTGACCTTTGCGCCGAGTCCCTGTAAGAGGAAATTTTTTTCTTCTTCGTGACTCATGCTTGCAGCGAAGGCGATTTTCTTTTGCCACCAAGTCACCAAGAACACCAAGTTTCACCAAGGAAGTTCGCGCACCTTGTGGCAGACCTGTTCACGAATGCCCCGGCTTTGAAACCGTGCAGAGAAAGTTCTCTCTACAATCTCACATATTCGAAGTCGAAAGGTTTGTTATTGACGCCGCTTGAAGGCGGCGCGATCCAATTGGCGATCTTGCCCGGTTCCGTCACCGCCACCATCAAGCTTTGCACATACTCGCGGTCGGCCATCGTCGGCAACCATTCCTCGACGCGGCGCTGGAATTCGGCTTCGCTGATTAAATTGCCTTCGACATCGAAATGATGATTCAGGTATTCGCCGACGTGACGATGAAAACGACTGCTTGGCAGATATAAACGCGCCGTGATGCCTTCATCGGCGAGATATTTATTCCAACGCGCCAAGGCTCGTTCGCTGTCTTTCACATATTCATCGCGCAGCACTTCGTTGAGCGCGTTTCGCAACGGCACATCGCGGGTAATCACGCGCTCGCCTTCTACCGCTTCAATACTGACGACACCTTCGACGGCTATGTGATCGGTGTATTTTTTCTGCTCCTGAAAACGTCCCTTCAAACCCGCCGCAAAAAAATCCGCTGAGTTGGAACTGATTTCGCCGCCGAATAAATCGAGCGAATAGGTGTACCAGAAATTGATGTACTTCTGAATAATCTCCAGAGGGATGCCGCTAACTGTGCGAACGTCATCCGTCTTTTGCAGCAACTGCGCCGTGCGTTTGACGACACGCCCGATGCCGGTTTCGCCTACGAACATATGATGCGCTTCTTCGGTGAGCATGAATTGACAGGTGAGCGCCAGCGGTTCAAAGCCCGATTCGGCCAGCGCCGAAAGTTGATATTTGCCGTCGCGGTCTGTGAACATGGTGAAGCAATAAAAATTCAACCAGTCGTCACAAGGTTGATTGAAGGCTTGCAGGATGCGCGGTTTGTCAGGATTGCCGCTGCGCCGTTGCAACAACTCGTCGGCTTCTTCGCGCCCGTCGCGCCCGAAATAGGCGTGCAATAAATAAACCATCGCCCATAGGTGGCGGCCTTCTTCGACGTTCACTTGAAAGAGATTTCGCAAATCATAAAGCGATGGGCAAGTGTGTCCGAGTTGCCGTTGCTGCTCAACCGAGGCCGGTTCGGTATCGCCCTGCGTGACGATGATGCGACGCAGCGAGTTGCGAAATTCGCCGGGCACTTCCTGATAAGCGGACTTGCCGTAATTATCACCAAAACCAATTTTGGCATCCGGGTCGGGCGGCACCAGAAAGATGCCCCAACGATAATCGGGCATCTTCACATAATCGAAATGCGCCCAGCCATTCGGCTCGACGCTGATGGCGGTGCGTAAATAAATATCTTTTTCCTGAAACCCGTCCGGCCCCATTTCGCGCCACCAGTCCAGATAATTCGGCAACCACTTTTCCAAAGCTCTTTGTAGTCGCACGTCTTCCGATAAATTCACATTGTTAGGAATGCGGTCGTATAAACTCATAAGTTCTCCCCTTCGTGGAAGGAAAGGAAGAAGGGGAGGAAGGGAGATGGGAAAAGATGCGATGGAGAATTTTTCGACTGCTAAAAAATTTCTCTCACTCCCCCACTCGACTCTCCGGTAATTGACGTGAAGACCTACAAAATATTGTACGTAGTTGTTGTGGAAACCCCAATATGTTGGGCATCTTCACGGAAGCTCCCAGAGAACTCCCTACTCCCCATCTCCCACGCTCCCTTGCTGAAATCAGGTTCTGCGATAATCAAATTTCGCCTGCGTAGGTTTGCCGTAATTGGTCAATGCGCCGTGTTCGCCGACGGCGTTCGGGCGCTGGAAAATCCAGTTCTGCCAAGCCGTCAACCGTCCGTATATTTTGGTGTCCAAGGTTTCGGGACCGGCGAATCGCAGCGACGCTTCCATACCGGTCAGCGCATCCGGCGAAAGCGAAGTACGTTCCTCTATGGCCAAGCGAATTTCATCGTCCCAATCCAAATCATCCGGCGCAGCGGTAACCAAACCCGCTGCGTCTGCCGCTGCGGTATCGAAACGCCCTTGATGCGCGAGGATGGTTTCTACCGTTTCGGGCTTGGCAAGAAAACGTGAGTGCAGGCGCGTCAAACCATTACTCATAGGCAAGGCTCCGGCATTCAGGGCGCTGGTCGCCAGTTCAATTTTTTGCGCCGGGTCGTTGAGCATATAGGTGCGGTCGGCGGCCAAAGCCAGTTCGAGAAGATTTCCGGCAAAACAACTGCCCGGCTCGATGATGGCAAAAAAACTTCTGGCGGTTAAATCGAGCCGACGAAATACGCGAGCCATGTGCAAAATGATTTCGCCTATCAACCAATGCTCTCGGTGCGTGGTCAAGGTTTCATCTACGGCAAGGAGATTGGCGATGTCGCCAGCGGTTCGCAAACAGACGAGGCCAATTTCCGGTTCGTTGACGCGCAGATATAACAACGCATCATCTAATTCTCTATACGCCTGCAACGCCCAATACGCATCGCCCTGCGCTTGAATCGCTTCCGGCGTGGTCGGTAAATCGCCTGCGGGAGCGCGCATCGTCAAATCACCATAGCGTTTTTCACGATGAAGCCTGAGGCTGACATAACGGTAGTCGCGCCCGTTTTCCGTAGTTTCAATTTTCAACGGATGAAGCTTGATGCCGGTCGCTTCGACTTTGGGACTGGCGGCGATCAATTCCTCTACGCGCCGGTCAATGGCTTCCTGAAATTTCGTGGTCGGGAAGTAGTCGTCAATCAAGCCCCACTCTTTGGCGCGTTTGCCTTTCAAGCCTTCGGCCAGAGTGGAAAAAACATCGGCGCGGTCGCGGCGCACTTTGCGTTTGTCAACCAGACGAGTCAGACCGCCGGTTCCGGGTAATACGCCAAGCAGTGGGACTTCCGGCAAAGAGACCGCCGAATTGCCGTCTTCGACCAGATAGATTTCCTCGCAGGCAAGCGCCAGTTCGTAGCCGCCGCCGGAAGCCGTGCCGTTCAAGGCCGCAATATATTTTTGTCGCGAATGATGCGAGGCGTCTTCTATGGCGCAGCGCGTCTCGTTGGTGAACTTGCAGAAATTGACTTTCCAGGCGTGCGTCGAAGTTCCCAGCATATAGATATTCGCCCCGGCGCAGAAGATGCGCGGTTTGAGACTGGTAATGACGACGACTTTGACTTCGGGATGCTCGAAGCGCAAACGCTGCACGGCGTCTGCGAGTTCTATATCAACGCCCAAATCATAAGAATTGAGCTTGAGTTTGTAGCCATCCTGCAAGGTTTCATCTTCTTGCACATCCATTGCCAAAGTGGCGGTTGCGCCGTTGAGGGTCAACTTCCAGTGGAAATACTGTTCGGGCGAGGTTGCAAAATTTATCGTCAAGCTGGGTTCTCCGTTGCCATATGAAATTGCCATAAGCGATGCCGTTCGGTTGATACGCCGAATTTACAATATGCAATATAGTACCTGTTACAAGATAAGGCAAGTGCAGTATAGTTTGGGTGGTGGGAAACCTCGAACCAACAGCGCGTAGAGGACTGGCCGATAAAAGGGGTGAAGAGGCAGGCGGCTTTTCGCAAAACGAGGTGCAGCGCTTTTTCTGCTCAAGCCGGTGGTTGAATGATGAAGTGGCGAGGCGCTAGAGCGGTTTTCATATGGGTGTATGGAACCCCCTATCGTTGAGCAGCGGTCTTCGACCGCGCGAAGGTCTTCGACCGTGCGAAGGTCTTCGACCGCCGCTCAACGGGTTTGAAGTTTCCGTAATCTCAAACACAAACCGCCTTAGTGTGGGCGGCAAAATAAAACGACTGCTCTGCGGACGCAGAACAGTCGAGTCAGGCAATGGATAGATGAAGCGCTACAGCCAACCAAACAGTTGAGCAGAAGCTTTTGGTATATCAATAAAGCGAAACGTGGTTTGCGACGGGCTTTGCCTTCTGCTTTAGGGCTGAGATGCAGCAAGTTATCTGGGAATGGGCGGACTGGTAGCATCCGCCGCAGCGCCTTTCACGAAGCGGATCACCCCCGTTTCATCTACAAAGAAATAATCCATATTCGCCGGGTCGGCTAAGGGTGCGGCGGTGCAGGAAAATTTTTTGTTGACGGCATCAACAGTCATGGTAAAGACATAATCGCTTTTCAGCCCAGCGGCTAAAGCCGGGTCAATGGTGCCTTCAGGACTCAGTTGTGCCAACGTCCCATAGGTGAGAAATCTTCTCTCATACAGATATTGCGCGGTGGTAATGGTTCGCATAGATTGAATGGCAGAACCTGACTGTGCGTTTTGTCTGGCGCGGCGGAGTCCGGGAACCGCGAATGCCATGATGACGCCCATAATGACGACGACCATTAGCAATTCGACAAGTGAAAACCCTCTCTCGTTTTTCATAACTGTTCTCCAAAATTAGACTGGCGTTCTTTCCCTTGGGAAAATGATTGACAGGCAAAAAGGAGCAAGACTTGTGCCATCGTGGAAGAGCAGGTTTCCGGTACGGGATTGGCAAAATCCTGATGTGGTATCACCCGCAAAGGGGAGAATACGGTTGTCTCAGTCACAATAATTGTCATCCGGTTCATTCACTTTGATAGAGTGAAGGGAAACGAAACTAACCTCAAGATAGAACCGGCGGTTAAGAAAGCCTTCCGAAGGCCGCGTCAACGGGTTGCCAAGAGGCGCAGGTCTTGGCGAAATTTTACTAGGCCGGATTGCCGATTTATTTATGCGCTACGGTGTCGCTCAAGCCCCCGGCTTCGCGCAGCAGACTGGCGGTCTGGCGAATCTTATGTTTATCGAGCAGGTGGCGCAAACTTCGCACCGACATATTCAAAATCTCGGCGGCGCGGGTTTGATTGCCGCCGGTTCTTTGCAGGGCGCGAATGATGTAATCGCGCTCCAGTTGCGACAAGTACGCTTCCAGATGAAAGCCTTCTTCGGGCAAATCCACATCGGTGATGGTGCGCGGTTTGTATTTCAGTATGCGTTCCGGCAAGCGCTCCGGTTCGACTCTGACGGTGCGTTCGAGCGCCACCGCACGTTCGATGGTGTTTTCCAATTCGCGGACATTGCCCGGCCAGTCATACGATTCCAGATAATGCATGGTCTCTTCGGCAATATCGAGCGTTGGGCGTGTTGCCTGAGCGCTGTATTTTTCCAGGAAGTGACGAACCAAATCTGGTATGTCAACGCCGCGCGCACGCAAGGGCGGCATTTCGATGGGAATCACGCTGATGCGATAAAACAGGTCATTGCGAAATGTACCGTCTTCGACCATGCGTGTGAGGTCGCGGTTGGTCGCCGCCACGACGCGGCAATCTACGGGGATTTCTTCGATGCCGCCGACTCGCCGTATGCTGCGTTCCTGTAGCACGCGCAGCATCTTCACCTGCATGGAAGGCGTGGTTTCGCCGATTTCATCAAGGAAGATAGTGCCGCCTTCAGCGGCTTCAAACAAGCCTTTGCGATTGGCTACCGCGCCGGTAAACGAGCCTTTCATATAACCGAAGAGTTCCGATTCCAACAGCGTTTCGGTGAACGCGCCGCAGTTGATCGAAACGAAAGGCGCGGCGGCGCGTGGCGACATATTGTGTATGGCGCGTGCGGCCAGTTCTTTGCCGGTTCCCGATTCGCCGGTGATCAACACCGTTGAGGTGGTTGCCGCGACCGTCTCGATCATTTGATAAACCGCCTGCATCAGAGGCGACCTACCGATGATGTTATCGAGCGAATTGCGTTGTCGCAGTTCGCGTTTGAGCAGATCGTTTTCCTGACGCAGATGTTTTTTCTCTAGCACCTTGGCGACTTGAATTTTTAATTCTTCGACATCGAACCCGGCATCTTTAATCAACAAATCTTCCGCGCCGAATTTCCAAGCGCGGCGCGCCGTGTCCACGGTGGCGAAAGCGGTAATCATGATGACCTGAGTTTCCGGCGACACCGCCTTGACCTTTTGCAGCAAATCTATGCCGTTGATGTCCGGCATCTTGACATCGGAAATCATCAGGTCATAAACATTTTGGCGCACTAAATCCAGCGCTGTGGTGCCGTTTTCGGCGGTGTGTACTGAATAGCCGCTGCGCTTTAAGACCAGTTCCAAGAGTTCGCGCATACTGCGTTCATCATCTACGACCAGAATTTTTTCCATGACATCCTCACTTCAATAAGATAAACCGATAATGGCAGACCACCGATCTTTGGCTATGCCAGATGTTATATCCAAGTGCATCAGCAAGCAACGGAAATCGTCGCCGCCTTAATTCACCGTGCCTGCCAGTGCAGGCGTCTGGGGATTCTCCGCGAGCAGATTTGCAGTAGGGGAAGTTTGGGGATCGGGTGAAACCAAACCGTCAGCCGGTAATTTGATAGCAATGGTGGTGCCTTCGCCCATCTCTGAATCCACCAGAATCTTGCCATTGTGGTCGTGTACCAACTGATAAACGATAGCCATGCCCAGCCCTGTGCCGCCGCTGGAAGAATTGAATGGCTCGAACAAACGCTCTTTCTGTTCGGCGCTCATGCCTTGCCCGGTGTCGGTGAACGAGATCATCACATCGCCATTGGCAGGGGTTTCCAGCGCCACTTTTAACTCGCCGCCATGCGGCATGGCTTGTACGGCATTACGCGACAGATTCCAGAAAATTTGTTTCAACTGATTGGCATCGCCAAGATAAAAGACCGGTTCGCAAGGGTATTGCTCGGTCAGTAAATGTTTGGGACCAAGCTCTGGGCTGTTGCGTAATAAAGCGACGGCTTCGGCCAGTATGCTGGACAGTTCGATCTGCGAGAAATCAGTTTTCGGCGGTCTGGCATAGGTCAAAAAATCCGAGACGATGCGATTCAAGCGTTCCGATTCGCGCAACACGATATTCATCAATTGCCGTTGTTCGGGCGACAAATTCAGTTCGCTGGCCAAGACCTGCACCGAGCCGCGCATGGAAGCCAAGGGGTTGCGAATTTCGTGCGCCAGTCCGGCAGCCATTTTGCCCAGTGCCGCCAGGCGTTCCTGACGCCGCACTTCGCGCTCCAGTTCCATCACCTCGGTCAGGTCTTGAAAGGTCAAAACGTAACCGCGTTCGGCTTCGGCATCATCAACTAGCGGCGCTACGGAAAAGCCCAAGTGAATCGGCGCGCCTTCGGCGGTGCGGCAATCTATATCGAAGCGCGGCAACCGTGCGCGTGAGCGTATGGATTCCAACCCGACTTCGATTTGTTGGCCGATGTCGCCAAAAATCGCGTAGATATTTCTGCCGCGCACCTCGTTGGCTTTATAGCCGGTAATCTCTTCGGCGGCGCGATTGTAGGTGATGATGTCGCCGCGCAGGTCTGTCGTAATCAAGCCGCTGCGGACGCTTTCAATAATGCGGTCATTGAACAAGCGATATTCGGCTAAATCTTTGGTGGCGGTTGCCAGTTCGGTTTCCGACAACCTGGCGCGTTCGGCCAGATGTCCCGATAAGATAGTGACGAAAAAGATGGCAATCAAATTGAGCGAGAACATGAACTCGACCCATTTGATGGAGGATTCCGTATTGGCTGGCCAGCCAGAAGCACGACTGATTGCCGCCACCAAGATGAGCAGACCGGTGAGGCCATAAAGAGTGCCGCTTGAGGCCCCGATGAGGAGTACGCCTCTTCTGCCAAAAAGGGTGCTGGCAGCAAAGATGATGACCAGATACAGCGCCAGAAAGGGCGATTCAATATCGCCTGTCGAATAGACCAGCCAGGTGACAATTCCCAGATCAAGGGACAATTGCGCGTAGCATTGAAAGACCAGCGGCAGACGGCTTTTCAAGGTGAAATAATAGAGAATCGAAAGCCCCAACACGGTTGACGCTACGGCAAACAAAATCGGCACAAACGGACGCGACACATTGCCCTGTTCAATGACGCCGATGACCACCAGTAAGATAATGGCAATCATCAGCCGCGAAACGAGCAACCACTGAAGTTTCTTTTGGAGGGTTTGCGGTTTTATCATGAGCCGACATAAGTTGAGAACCGCAGCCGCAAGCCTGCTGGAACCGCCTTGACTGAGTTCTCAATAAAAGTTCTGCTACCTTGCCGGAGAAGAGCAATGACTATACAACAGCGTCGGCATAAATTGCACGAACGATGTGCTTTTATGCGTCCGAGTGTTGCCACTTAGAAAGTTGCCGAGCCGTGAAAGCATCTCGGAACGCTGCAAAAACTGGTTACATGATGTGATTGAAATAGAGGCATACGGGAGGGCAGTGGCGAATATACCACGGACAAGGAATGGACTCAATAGTAGATTACGGTAAGGCTGAGATTGGCTGGGCGCGGCGACCACGGGCAGGGAAATTTCGACGATCAAGCGCACGGGCGCGGCGCACCAACTTCTCTGGCGCTAAACGGAGGTGCCGTCATTCGATCAAGTTTCTATAGCTGGCACGGGCGACCTGTGGTGCGCGCTTCTGCATTCATTGGCGCAGCGCTTTGGCATAACCGACTTCTCACCACGCGGCGGTCACGTTGTCTCTATTCATTTGTGCGTAGCTTCGCTGGCGTGATTATGGAATAATCTTCCGGTCAATGGTTTGAGTGGTGAGTTTCCCGAATCGAGTTTATACTCGAAGCACCAGCCACAACAAAGGGGGATAGGTTGCATGAATCCTCAGCGTCTTCGCGTCCAAGAGGTTATTCAACAGGTTCGCCGACGAATCCTGACTCGTCGCTTGCTGCAAGGCGTCTTTGTGACGTTGGCCATCGCTGCGCTTGCGGTGCTGGCCGCCGCGATTCTCGCTCATCAATTCCCGCAGCGACGCGCTCTGCTGGTGGTCTTGCGAGTGCTGCCTATGCTGGTGACACTGGCAGCCGGATGGTGGTTCGTGCTGCGCGCCGGACGCCAAAAGATTAGGGATTCGCAAATCGCCAGACTCATAGAAGAGAAGTACGCCCTCGCGGATCGCCTCACCACTGTCGTCGAATTTCAGGAACAGGCGCGTGATGCGTCGCCAGCTATCGTCAATCGGCTGATTCAAGATGCCGATGAGCGCGTCTCTCATACAGACCTCGATCAAGTGGTTGACCCACGCAATGCTTACGCTTTTGGCGCGGGCGCGCTGGTGATTTTGCTTTCCTTGATGGCCGCCTTGTGGTGGTTTGCGCCGGTTAAAGGCGGCATAGCGGCGCTCTATTCGCCCTTTGATGAAGCGGTTTCTGCCAATGCCCTGTTCATCAACGTCACGCCGCCAACTTCGCGTGTGCCGCATGGTTCGGATCAAAAAATCAAAGCCGCGCTCAACGGCTTCGATGCCAACGTCGCGCAAATCTTTATACGCAAACTCAGTGATGCGAACTGGCTGGCGACGGCTATGGAACCGGCGAAAAATCATGGCGAATTTCAACACCTGATCTTCAACATACAAGATTCGATAGTCTATTACGTAGAGGCCAACGGCATACGTTCCAGCGAACAGACGTTGGAAGTCGTTGACCTGCCCTATGTCAAACAGGTTGATTTGCTGTTGACCTTTCCGGCCTTTACCGGCTTGTCGGCCAAGACCATTGAAAACGGCGGCGATATAGCGGCGCTCAAAGGCACGTTGGTGCGCGTCACTGCCATTCTCAGCGCCCAGGCCAAAGCGGCGCGTCTGGTATTCAACGACGGCACGAAAATCGAAATGACTCACGACGAGGAGATGACCGCCGACAACGAGTTTCATTTCGTCGGTCAGTTCACCATCAAACAGGCAGGCACCTATAAAATCGAATTGACCAGCGCCGATGGCGAGCGCTACAACGGCTCGAACGAGTACGACATCACCTTGCTTGCAGACGCGCCGCCGACCGTGGTGATTGAGAAGCCGGGGCGTGATGTGAAGGTCACCAACATTCAAGAGGTCTTTACGCAGGCCAAAGCTGAAGATGATTTCGGCGTCGCGGCGCTAGAATTTTTCTACACCGTCAACGGCGGCGAAGAACAACGTGTGGCCTTGCAGGATGTGCAACGCGACGCGCCGAAAACGCTGTCGGGAGCGCACACGTTTTTTCTTGAAGAGATGAATTTGCAGGTCGGCGATTTTATTTCCTATTATGCCAAAGCCAAAGATGTGACCGGACAGGAATCCACTTCGGATATTTATTTTCTCGAAGTGCGCCCCTTTGACCGCGAGTTTCGCCAGTCGCAACAACAGAGCGGAGAGGGCGGCGGCGATCAGGACTCCAACGCCTTGACCCGTAAACAGCGCGAGATCATCGCCGCAACTTTCCGCGTGCAGCGCGAAGAGAAGACTTATGCGCCGCCGGAAAAAGATGAGAATTTCGGCGCGGTAGCCTTGAGTCAGGAAAAATTAAAAGGCGAAGCCGACGCTCTTGTAGAGCGCATTCGCCGTCGCTTGGGCGACCGTTTGAATGCCGATCCGCAATTTTCCAAACTCGTTGAGTACGTGACGCAAGCCTCTACGGAGATGGCCGCCGCCAAAGATAAACTGCGCGCCAAAAACACTCGCGAAGCCTTGCCGCCGGAACAACGCGCTCTGCAACAACTGCTCAGAGCCGAAGCCCTGTTTCGTGAAATTCAAGTCGGGCAACAGCAAGGGCAAGGTGGCGGCGGTCAGCAACAGGAGCAGCGCGAGCTTGCCGACTTATTCGAGTTGCAACTCGACAAGATGAAAAATCAGTACGAGAGTGTGCAACGCCAGCAACAGCAGGCGCAGAGCCAGCAAGAGGACGAAGTGGCGCGCAAGCTGCAGGAGTTGGCGCAGCGTCAGCAGAAAGAACTTGAACAACGTATGCGCTCGCAGATGCAGCAACAAGGCGGCGGCGGTCAAGGCGGTTCGCAACGCCAGCAGCAGGAGATGATTGAAGAAGCGCAACGCATGGCGCGTGAGTTGGAGCGTTTGTCGCGTGATCGTCGTGACCCGAAGATGCAGCAGGCGGCAGAGCAATTACGTCAGGCCGCCGAAGAGATGAAGCGGGCGCAGGCTTTGTCTTCGGCGTCGCTGTCGCAGGCCGCGCAACAGGAAGCCGCCGCGCAAACGCAACGCGCTCTGCAACGCTTGGAACAGGCGCGGCGTATGCTCAATTCATCGCAACAGGCGGGCGGACAACAGAGCGTTCAGCAATTGCGCCAGCGCGCCGAAGACGCTATGCGACGGCAGCACGAGATTGCCAAGAGCGTTGAGGAACTGGCAAAAAATGGACAAGCGGCAGGCGATGACAAGAAACAACAGCTTGGCGAACGCAAGCAGACCTTGGCCGAACAGGTTGCCGGACTGGAAAAAGATATAGACCAGGCGGCGCGCAGTTTGGGAGCGGACAAACAACAGGCCGCCGATAAATTGCGCGACGCCGCCAATGCGATTCGCCGCAATCGTATTCCTGAGCGCATTCGCCAGAACAATCAATTGATTGATAATAATTATTTCGCTCAAGCTGGCGAACGTGAAAAGGGCATCAAGGATAATCTCGAAGAGGTGGTCAAGAATTTACAGGCCGCCGAAAGCAATGCTAATCGTCGTCAGAGCGAAGGCATGGAAGAGGCTTTGAATCGCGCTCGCGAGTTGGCCGATAATCTCGAATCCATGCGTCGCCGTATGGAGCAGGGCGGCGGTGATTCGCAGCAAAATCAAAACGGCCAACAAGGCCAGCAACAAGGGCGTCAACAAAGCGGCCAACAACAAGGCCAGCAGGCGAACCAGCAAGGCAATCAACAAGGTCAACAAGGTTTGCAACAAGGGCGTCAACAAAGTTCGCAACAAGGTCGTCAACAGGGTTCGCAACAAGGTCGTCAACAAGGCAATCAACAAGGTTCGCAACCAGGTCGTCAACCGCAAGGCAATCAGCAATCGCGTGGTCAACAATCCGGTCAACAAGCCGGAGGCCAGCAATCAAATGGTCAATCACAAGGCAATCAAAGAGGCCAGCAGCAGGGCGGTCAACAACAAGGCCAACAAGGTTCACAACAAGGTTCACAACAAGGTCAACAACAAGGCCAACAAGCGCAGCAGGGCGGACAAGCGCAAGGTGGTCAGTCGGGCGGCCAACAGCCCAGAGGCGGACAACAACAAAGTAATCAAGGCTTGCAGCAGAGCGGCGAACAACAGATGCAGGGCAGCGGTCGGCCTTCATCAAGTTCCAATAATCGCCAAGGCGATAGCGAATTGCGACAACGCTTGGAAGAAGCTCAAGAACTGCGCCGCGCTCTCAAAGGCAACAACGATTTGACCCGCGATTTGGATCAAGCCATTGAGCAATTGCGGCGCATCAATCCCAATGCCTTTCAGGACCCGGCGCAGTTGGCGCTCTTAAAAAGCGAAGTCATAGACCCTTTGCGTCAACTCGAAGTCGAATTGGCGCGACGCCTACAGGCCAAACAGGGCAACAGCGGCATCGGCTCGTTAAGCGATGGCGATGCGCCCGACCGCTATCGCAAATTGATCGAAGATTATTATCGCCGCTTGTCTTCGCGTTCGGCATCGTCGAAGCCGTAAACGGCGATCAGGATACTTTGCAAGGGAGAATCGGGTTTGGAGTTCCGCCTACAGGCTAATGGCATGAAGTTAAGAAAAACGGTACCGCAGACGGTCTAATCTGCGACTGACAGCGGCAAGCTAAGACTTGGGTTTCGTGCGCTTCTGCCACCAAGTCCGCCGCCGGCTAGACCGCCTGCGCTACCTCTATGCCGCTTAACTTCATGCCATTAGCCTACAGGCGGCAGATTTAGGTTGCGAAATCTGCCGCTTGCAGGCGGAACTCCAAACTTCTTTTTCTTACCTTCTTGACATTTTCTTTTTGCAAATTTTTTTCAGTGAGGTTTTTGATGAAACGGAAGGTTGTTGTTTTATCCATGCTGTTCGCCTTGGCTTCGGTGCCAGCGGCGATGGCGAAAGATCACAAAGAGTTTGCTGCTTTAAGTGCGCGCTTGTCCGAACAGGCGGGCTTTTTCGATTCGGATAATTTGATCTCGAACGAAACGTCGTATCTGCACGTCTTCGGCAAGCTCACCGAATTCAAGATTCACGGCGGCGTTTATCTGGGCGTCGGGCCGGATCAGAATTTTACCTACATTGCCAAGATTCGCCCCAGTCGCGCCATCATCATTGATATACGCCGTGACAATCTCTTGCAACACCTGTTGTACAAAGCGCTCTTTGAACGCGCCAAAAATCGCATAGAGTATCTGTGCCTGCTCTTTGGCAAACCCTTGCCCAAAGACAAAGGCTGGGAGTCGAAAGATATCAAAGCGCTGGTGGATTACATAGACACGACGAAATCCGAGCCGAAGCTTTTCACCCGGACGATTGACGAGATGAAGAAGGACATAGCGAAATTTGGCATAGCGCTTTCCGAAGCCGATTTGAAGGTCATCGCCAATATTCAAAATGCGTTTTATGAAGCCGGACTTGACGTGCGCTATTCGAGCCACAATCGTCCGCCGCGCTCCATCTATCCGTCCATGCGCGACCTGCTGTTGGAAAGAGATTTGGCCGGCGAACAGCACAACTATTTTGCCGCCGAAGACGACTGGCAGTTCATCAAGAAGCTGGAAGATCAGGATTTGATTATTCCTGTGGTGGGCGATCTGGCGGGTACGGCGGCGATGAAAAATATCGGCAAGTACCTCAACGAAATCAAAGAGCGGGTCACGGCGTTTTATTGCTCCAACGTCGAATTCTATGTGCATAGGCAAAACCAGTACGACCGCTTTGTGGAAAATCTGGCGGCGCTACCGATTGATAAAAACAGCCTGATTATACGCAGCTATTTTAACTATTACGCCCCGCTGCACCCACAGACCGAGAAGGGACATTACAGCACTCAACTCCTGCAGCGCATCGAAGATTTGCTGGCGATGTGCAAAGCCGGAGATTGCGAATCGTATGAAATGGTGGTGACGAAAAATTCGATACCGCTGCATTGACTGTTGTGTTTGGCAAGGGCAAGGCTCGACCTTGCCCCTATCGCCGGGCGCGATGATTCACCGCAACGCGAATAAACTTCTCCGGTTCTTCTGCTTCTTTCTGCATGGCTGCGCTATGCTCTTCTTTTGACCTTCACAATTCCACTGCAAACAATTGCGACACACTTCTACAGGTTTTGTGCTTGGGGATTCTCTTGTCATTACACAATCTGTCAGTTTGATTCTGACAGGTTTTGCTACCTGTATGGGTGAGAATGATTCGGATTCACGCAGCCACAACAGTTACGACCGCTGAACGGATTGGCATAGCGATTGCCCTTATAATCAGTGTTACTTTGATAAAGAAGTTGATGAACGGGGGAACGGGGGCTTCGTCGCTCATCAGAAAAACTCTACTGAAGTGATAGTTAAAACAAAATCTGAAGGGTAAGGCAACGGGGGCTGTCTTGCCCTTTTGGTTTTATAGAGTAACGACCCAGCCGGTTTGAAAATTGCCGGTCGCTTCATTGTTGCGCTGTAGGCGCACAGCCAAGCCAGCGGTCAGAGAGCGCTGCTCAACAGGAATCATGGGATTATATTTTTTCCCCTTTCCCTTGGTTTTTGCGCCAGAGGCGCACAGGAGAGTAGCTCGTAGTGAAGCCACGGGAAGGCGCAGTTGGCTTGACGGTCGCGCTCTGGCAGAGCGCCGGAAGCGGACGGCATCGCCTCTCTTGCACTCTTTCAGGGCGCACCGCGTTTGCCCAGCTTGATTCCAGTGCCTATAGCACTGGCAAATCTCCTACACCCCTGCGGGGCAAATATGACTGGGTAGTTACTTTGTAGATGGCGGTTCAACCTTTCCTTTCATCGCCGGAAGATTCCTGCTCATCACATTCGTCTGTTGAGCTTCCCTTATGGTTTAATACTTCTTCACATCTTGAAGGAGCAATCATGAACGTCATTATTTTAGGCGATGTGGTGGGCAAGCCCGGCATCCAGGTGCTTTGCCAGTCGCTCGGAAAATTGAAAGCGCAGCACGAAGCCGAATTCGTCGTCGTCAATGTTGAAAACGCTGCCGATGGTGCCGGACTGACGGCGCAAATCGGTGAGCAGATTCTCGCCGCCGGGGTTGACGTGATGACTTCCGGCAATCACATATACGATAAAAAAGATGTCATCAAGTACATCGAAAATCAGCCACGCTTGCTCAGACCGGCGAACTACGCGCCTGAAACTCCTGGGCGCGGGTTATGGTTAGGCTCGACCAATTCCGGCACTCAAGTCGCCGTCATCAATGTTCAAGGGCGCGTTTTTATGCCGCCTACGGATTGCCCTTTTCGCGTTGCCGATAAATTAATTTCCGAGATCGGCAAGCGCGCCGCCATCATCATCGTTGACCATCACGCCGAAGCGACTTCGGAAAAAGTAGCGTTGGGGCGTTATCTCGACGGGCGCGTGTCGGTGGTTGTCGGTACGCACACCCACGTACAGACCGCCGACGAACAAATCTTTGCTAATGGCACAGCGTACATCACCGATTTAGGCATGACTGGGCCGCACGATTCAGTGATCGGCGTGGATTCGCAGATTGTCATACAGAGATTTTTACGCGGGATGCCCAATCGTTTCGAGACCGCCACCGATGATGCCCGCGTCAATGGCATCGTCGTCGAATTGGACGAACGCACCGGCAAGGCCGTGCGGATTGAGCGCATCCAAGTTAAAGCTTGAGTTTTTTGATCGTGTTGATGGGAAGGTACAGATGCAACGGATCATCAAGCAGAGCCACAAAATCATTCTTCAAATTTTATAAGTCGCCTTTTGCCGTTTGTAGCGCAGGGCAGCGCGGCGCAATGCGGCATTTGGCTCAAGTGCATCCGCTTCATCCAGCAAGGCCAGAAAACGCTCCCTGTCTTTATGGGAAAGTTGCGTTATCTGCTGACGCTCTAAAATCGGTTCGGAGGTTTTCAGAAGCGTTGTCAAGGCAAAGTCATCAAGCGTTTGATTGCTTGCAATCGCGGCTTTTTCAATCAACTCTTTCGCCTCACGATTGACGCGAAAATCCAGATGCAATTTTTCGGTTTGAATGCTTGCCATAGCAGTTGCCCTCCGAGAGAAAATAGCATAACGGGCAGCCAACCGAAAGAAGCCAAACAGGGATGAAGCTGTCGCTCCATCCCTGTTTTCTTCGTGGTTATGGGCTGGCTACTTTGCGTGTTTCGCCACTGCCGAGGCAAAGGTTTCTAAAGCGAAGTCGGCTTGTTCGCGGGTGATAATCAGTGGCGGCGAAAAGCGTATGGTGGATTCGCCTGCGCCCTGCACAATCAAGCCTTTCTCGAACAATTCGTAAACGATGCGGTCGCGCAAATCCGGCCACGGCTCCTGTGTTTCGCGGTCTTTGACGAACTCTATGCCGATCATTAAACCGAGGCCGCGCACTTCGGCTATGGCGTTGTGTTGGGCTTGCAACTCGCGCAATTTGTCGAGCATATACGCGCCAATTTGTGCCGCGTTATCCATCACGCCGTTCTGCAAAATCTCTATGGTTTTCAACGCCGCAGCAATGGCCACAGGGTTGCCGCCAAAAGTCGAAGCGTGCGCGCCGACGTGCCACTTCATCAAATCTTCACGCGCCACGGTGACGCCTAAAGGGATGCCGCCGCCTATGGCTTTGGCCATCGTCACGATGTCTGGCACGATGTCGAAATGTTCATACGCCCACATCTTGCCGGTGCGTCCCATACCGGATTGCACTTCATCGAGAATCAACACGATGCCGTGAGCATCACAGATGCGGCGCAATTCCGGCAGGAAATCCGGCGGCGGTACAACATAGCCGCCTTCGCCCTGCACGGCTTCGACGATGATGCCTGCACAATCTTCGGGCGGCACAGTGGTTTTGAAAATCGTCTCTTCCAGATAACGCGCCACACGCTGACTGACGCTTTCACCGGCACGCCGCTCCAAAGGAAAGCGCATAGGATTGGCATACGGAACGTGCGTCACATCGAGCGCCTGCGGGCCAAAGCCCCGGCGTTGCGCCGCTTTTGAAGCGGTCAAGGATAACGCGCCAAAGGTACGCCCATGAAACGCGCCGCGAAAGGCAATGAATTTATGACGACCGGTTGCATAGATAGCGGTCTTCAATGCGCCTTCGTTGGCTTCCGCGCCGGAGTTGCTGTAATGCACGCGCTTGGTAAACGCGCCGGGCGTCAATTCGTTTAACTTCTCGGCCAGCGCGGTCATTTGCGGATAGTAATAATCGGTGCCGGAGATGTGGATAAAATCCTGCGCCTGTTTGGTGATGGCGGCGACGATTTCGGGGTGCGCGTGACCGAGGGCGCAGACCGCGACCCCGGCGTTGAAATCCAAAAAGGTGTTGCCGTCCAGGTCTTCGATCAACGCGCCATAACCGCGTCGCATCACCAGCGGATAGCTGCGCGTGTAGCTGGGCGAAATGTATTTGGCGTCTTGGTCTAGAATTTCCTGCGCTTTCGGGCCGGGCAAGGCGGTCTTGATTTCCGGCAGATTCACTTTTGTAAGAGTTTGCATGGCTCCTCCTTCGAGCAACTGAAAAATTCAGTTCGGGCAATGGTGATGGTAAATTGAGGGATGAATAACGACTGCTGAATAACGCTGAGAACGCATTAATCGCCAAACAGATTGCGCCGCATAGTGGTTGGTGAAAATTTAATTTTCTTTCTCATGCTGATCTACCTCTTTATCGGAAGGTGTATGCAGTGTAGCACGCGGCCTTTTAACTTTTCAATTGATGCGCCATCGCGCTTTTCGTTTTTTCCATCCGCAACGAGCCGCCGCCGCTGTCCACTCCGTGTTAGGCTTCTGACCTTTGCGGCATAGCGATTCCACTTCAGCGGTACAAGAAAGTCTTGCGGAATATCCCGCGATAAAATATTTTGAGTAGGTCATTCTCTGCCACAATGGAAAGCAGCAAAACGATTACTTCGAGGTTTCAGACATGAAAGTGAACATCGCTTATCTGGCACAGGGAAAACTGCATCTCAAAAATGGCGACCACGCGGTTCGCATCATTGAAAGCAAGTTCGGACAATCGGTGAAAGAGCGCGCTCTGGAGATTCAGCAAAGGCATTCGTGGAAATCGCAGGGACGCGGCGCGCAGTTTATGTCCGGCGGATTGTTATGGGGAGCCAAAGAAGCAGACCCTGTGGCAATGCGTATCGCTATCACAGGGCTGGCGTGGGCTTCTTCGGACACTTTAATTTACGCTTTGCAGACCGATGAAATCGCTGGCGTGTTTGCGCTGGAGGAGGGCGGCAAAACCGAGCGCCGCTTGTTTCATAACGCGAATTATCGAGTCGGACATTTGCACGCCTGCGCCGAACACGACTTGATTACCTGCGCCTTGTTGCAGGAGATGGGGACAGCGAACCTAGCGGTTATACGCGCCGATGGTACGGATTTTTTTGAAGTGACCGAAGGCGATTCCTACGACCTTGCGCCAAGCTGGATACCCGGATCGCCGCGTCACTTACTCTTTCAATCGGCGGGCGTGGCGCGCACCAAAGACGGCCATTTTTCGGGCTATGCGCCGTTTGCCATTTACAAACTGAATATTGATACGGGAGAGATGACCTGTCTTGCCGAAGACGAAAAATACGATCTGTTGGGGCCGCGCATCACGGGCGATGGTACTCTTTATTATATTCGTCGTCCGTACCGCAGTCGGGAAGTGAAACTCAATGCTTGGCGTCTGATGCTGGATTTGCTGCTGCTGCCGTTGCGTCTGCTTTATGCCATCTTTCAATTTCTGAATTTCTTCACCACCCGCTACACCGGCAAGCCTTTGACCTCGGCAGGTGGCGCGAAGCAACGCGAGATGGATGTGCAGCAGATGATGGTGTGGGGGAATTTGATTCAGGCGCAAAAAGATGCCCGACACAATGAAGATGATGCGCCTGACCTAGTGCCGAAATCTTGGGAATTGGTTTGCCAGCATCCGAATGGCAGCCTTGAAGTTTTACAAAAAGGCATTCTCGCTTTTGACCTTTGCCGCGATGGCACCATCATTTATTCCAACGGCAGCAGCATTCATCAGTGGCGCGAAGACGGTTCCACCGAACGCCTGTTGGCGGATAAATTCATCGAGCAGGTGGCGATTGGCTAATCCGTTTTTTACGTGGCGTTGGCAGATGGAAGTTGGCGAACTTTTGGAAACGCTGCGTTGAGATAGTTGAGGAGCAGCGAAGCGTGCGACAAAGGCCGCGATAAATTTTCTACATCTTCATTGGTTTCGTAGTCGAGCAGGATGACGAGTTGTTCGCGGCTCAAGGTTTTGAGTTGAGCAATTTCCTGTTGCAGACAATTTTCCAGCACCCACAAATAAGCGGGCAGGTAAATTTGCAAGCGTGCTTCTCGATAAGAAAGCAATTGCAAACCCTTGACTCCGGCGCGATGTCCCAGACAGCGACCGAATCTCCGTGTCGTTCGTTTTAGCCCTTGCAAATTGTAACTACCCAGTCATATTTGCCCCGCAGGGGTGTAGGAGATTTGCCAGTGCTGTAGGCACTGGAATCAAGCTGGGCAAACGCGGTGCGCCCTGAAAGAGTGCAAGAGAGGCGATGCCGTCCGCTTCCGGCGCTCTGCCAGAGCGCGACCGTCATGCCACCTTCGCCTTCCCGTGGCTTCACTACGGGCTACTCTCCTGTGCGCCTCTGGCGCAAAAACCAAGGGAAAGGGGAAAAATATAATCCCATGATTCCTGTTGAGCAGCGCTCTCTGACCTCTGGCTTGGCTGTGCGCCTACAGCGCAACAATGAAGCGACTGGCAATTTTCAAACCGGCTGGGTCGTTACTGCAAATTTGTGATGCGGAATTTGGTTGTATCAATATCCGACTGTTCAAACACCTTTAACCCTTGCCAGATGCCTTCAACTTGCCAACGCTCTACAAACGCCTTGAACTTCTGTTCGAGATTCAACGCTTTTTCGTTCGGCACCATCGGCAATACGCCGCTAGGTGATGGGTTTGGCGCGGCATCAGTTTCCGAATAAACTTGCTCGCTCATAAAATCCTCCGGGCTGCCAACGTGCGCTTGATGGAGAAAAGCAGACCACTTTGGATTATGCCATCAAAGGTCGGGCAAGCTTTATCAAAGCTCAAGCCAACTGCTATCATCACGAATTCGATTGGCGAGTAAATGACTCGCCTTCAGCCTTAGATACGGAGACGATTTTTATTATGGTGATTCAGCAAGCGGTGCGCGAGAAACTTGCCGCCGCCATCAAAGATTTATTTGCCCTTGACCTGACGGCTTTTGCCGCAGAGATTCCGCCGCGCACGGAATTAGGCGACCTCGCTTTTCCGGTTGCCTTCGAGTTGGCGAAACGCTTGAAAGCCGCTACCGGACAGAAGCAGAATCCGCGTGACATCGCCGCCAAACTCGCAGAAGCGTTGCGCGGCATGGCCGGTATCGTCCGCGTCGAGATTGCCGGAGCCGGATATTTGAATCTCTATTTTGACCGCGCCAATTACGTACTGGAAGCGGCGCGTGAAGATGAAGATGCTCATCCGGTTTATGGCGGCAAACTTATCGTCGAACATACTTCGGTCAATCCGAATAAAGCGGCGCACATCGGTCATCTTCGCAATGCGATTTTAGGCGACACCGTGGTTCGCATACTGCGCCAAGCGGGCGAAACCGTCGAGGTGCAAAATTATATTGATAACACCGGCGTTCAAGTCGCCGATGTCGTTGTCGGTTTCAAGCACATCGAAAAGTTGACTCTCGACGAGGTGAAGCGCATACCGAAAAACGCCAATAATCATGCGGCTACCGAGGCCAAGCCGGATTATTTCGATTATCTGTGTTGGGATTTGTACGCCAAGGTCGGGCAGTTTTACGAAGAAGACAAATCGCGTCTTGCCATGCGCGCTGCAACGCTGCACGACATCGAAAGCGGCACAGGCGAAACCTACGAGTTGGCCGATTATGTGGCGACGCGCATTCTGCATTGTCATCTCGATACCATGTTAAGACTCGGTATCAAGTACGATGTGATGCCGCGTGAATCCGATGTTCTGCATCTGCACATCTGGGACAAGGCGTTCGCGCTGCTCAAAGAACGCGGCGCGATTGCTTTCGAGAGTGAAGGACGACTCGCCGGTTGTTGGGTGATGCGCTCCGCCGACGAGCCAGCCAAAGACGAAGCCGAGAGCGAACACGAAGCCGATAAAGTCATCGTGCGCTCGAATGGCACGGTGACTTATACGGGCAAAGACATCGCTTATCATCTGTGGAAACTGGGACAGCTTGATATAGATTTCGGCTACAAGAAATTTACTACTTACCCGGATGGTCACATGGTGTGGATTACGACGGCAAACCGCGCCGAGAACGACGCCACGCATCCGGCGTTCGGCAATGGCGCGGCCTACTTCAACGTCATAGACATTGGTCAATCGTACCCGCAGCGTTATGTGAAAATCGGCGTGACGGCAATCCTACACGATGGGCGCGTCGAACGCAGCGCGCATCTGGCTTATGAAAAAGTGGCGCTGACGCCTGCCGCCGCCAAACAACTTGGGCAACAACTTTCCGAAGAAGACGAGAAGCGCGGCGCGGTCAGTATGTCTGGGCGTAAGGGGTTGGGCGTCAAGGCTGACGATTTGATTGAGCAGTTGGAAGCCAACGCTTTGAGTGAAGTCGCCAGTCGTCATCCTGAACTCGACGAAACCGAACAAAAAGTGACGGCGCATCAAATCGCTATCGGCGCGCTGCGTTATTTCCTGTTGAAGTATTCGCGCAATTCCATCATCTCTTTCGATTTCAAAGAGGCGTTGTCGTTTGATGGCGAGACCGGCCCCTATATTCAATACGCTGTGGTGCGCGCCAATTCGATTTTCAGAAAGCTCGAAGAAGCTGGAATTGATTCGCAGAAAGAAACTGTAGATGAACGCTTGCCGGAGATTCTGGCAAAAGAAGATGAGTTATGGGGGCTGCTCTATTTCGCCCTGCGTATGGAGGATGTGATACAAAGCGCGGCCAATGCTCTGGAACCGGCGTTTGTGGCGAAGTGGGCATTTCAACTGGCGCAACAGTTCAATGCGTTTTATAACAACGACCGGAACCGCATACTGGAAGAACCAGACATAGCGCGCCGCGATTTACTCGTTATCATTACCGGTGTGGTGCGTCGTCAGTTAATCAGCGCGCTGACCGCGCTCGGCATCGAAGCGCCTGAGCGAATGTGAGGTTAGGTTGGCAGGCTTAGGCGAAGGATTTATTGGCGACATTTGAAGTTGAATTCCCAGCGGATTTAGCGGATGCTGCGGATAACAAAACGGATTTTTTTCTGATGGCGGCTTTCCAGACGGAGGGTTTTATGCCGGACACGATAAAGCATAAAGATTTGACGGATAGAATACTCAAAGCTTTCTATAAAGTTTACAACGCGCTCGGCTATGGCTTCTTGGAGAAGGTCTATGAAAACGCAATGTTGTTGGAACTGAGCGATGCGGGCTTGAAGGTCGCCCGACAACAGCCCATCAAAGTTTATTATCAAGGCCGGTTGGTGGGCGATTATTTCGCTGACCTTGTTATTGAAAATAAAGTCATCATCGAACTCAAAGTAGCTGAGGCGATCTGTGGCGCACACATCGCGCAGTTAAGGAATTACCTTCGTGCGACGGAAATAGAAGTTGGCTTGCTGCTGAATTTCGGCACTGCTCCGCAGTTTACGCGAAAGTTTTTTTCCAATGAGAGCAAACAGTTGAAGGGCGAACCTCATCCGTCCTAATCCGCTGCATCCGTCGCATCCGCTGGTAATTGATATTGAAATAGCGGACATTGAAATTTCGCCATCGTATTCCAACCCTGCTACTGGAGAAATGAAATGCTAATCGTAATGAAACAAGAAGCCACCGAAAACGATGTGGCGCGAGTTTGTGAAGTGATAACCGAACTCGGATTCGTGCCGCACCCGATGCCGGGTGAATCGCGCACCGCTATAGGCATCACCGGCAATCCCGGCGCGATTGACCCAACGCACTTTGCCGATTTGCCTGGCGTCGCCGAAGCCATTCGCGTCACCAAGCCCTACAAATTGGTGAGCCGCGATCTCAAACACGATGACACCATTGTGCGCGTCGGCGATGTCGAAATCGGCGGCGATGAGTTTGCCATCATCGCCGGGCCTTGCGCTGTTGAAACTCCTGAACAGACGATGGAGATTGCTGAAATCGTCGCCGCCACCGGCGTGAAATTATTTCGCGGTGGCGCGTTCAAACCGCGCACCTCGCCCTATTCCTTTCAAGGTCATGGCAAACGCGGCTTGGAAATTCTCGCCGACGTGCGTGCGGCAACGGGTTTGAAAATCGTCACCGAAGTCTTGGACACCGAGACCGCCGATCTGGTCGAAGAGTACGCCGATGTGTTGCAAATCGGGGCGCGCAATATGCAGAACTTCTCCTTGCTGCGTCGCATAGGCCAAACGCGCAAACCGGTCATGCTCAAGCGCGGAATGTCGGCCACGCTGGAAGAATTTTTACTGGCCGCCGAATACATCATGGCCGAAGGCAACTACAACGTGATCATGTGCGAACGCGGCGTCCGCACTTTTGCCGATCACACGCGCAACACTTTGGATTTATCCATCGTCCCGGCGGTGCAGCATCGCTCGCATCTGCCTATCATTGTTGACCCTTCGCACGGCACTGGCAAACGCCACAAAGTGATTCCGATGGCTCGCGCTGCGGCAGCCGCAGGTGCGGACGGCATCATGGTCGAGGTTCACAATCACCCCGAAAAAGCCTGGTCGGATGGCCCACAGGCGTTGTTGCCGGAGATGTTCAAACAGCTTGTCGCCGATGTGCAGGCGATTCATAAAGTGGTGGCGGCAGCCTCTCGTCCGCTGGCGATTTTGTAAGCCACGCAGGTGAAGAGTCTCTTTGAATTGAACAATGAGGAAACTTTGCAGGCCAACAGCAGGTGTGAAGAGATAAACGAAAGGCGCAACGCTTGCGCCTTTTTTATTGCTCTTGATTAAAAAGCAAGACGGGGATGCAGAGGTTGCGTGGCATCTGGAGTTCGTCATTTGCGGCAGGGTGCAGAACGAGCGAACCACCGGCAGCAGGCGTTGCCGATTAAACAAAAGGCAGAAGTTTCAAACTACGAAATCCCGGACCGGGAACTTCTTGATCTGGCGATTATTTGATCGCCGCCAGTTTTCGCAGAAAATTATTGCCGGAAGCCAGAGGCTTCGAGCGCGGCACCTCGGTCAGCGGTTCTTCAACGCTTTCACTGTGCAGCTCACGAACCGGGCGTTCAGCGCCACACTCATAACAGACTTGAATCAATCTGTGGTCTTCGGAACGATGCGGGGTACACCAGTAATGTTTTCGACTGAGACGGCAGAAAAACGACATAGTAATTTTCCTTGCAATGAGTTTCTCGCTCAACTTTTCACGCTTCGTAAAGCAGAAAGGGGCGAACTTCTCTTCAAGTTCCTGCTGACCAAGTTAAATATGAAGCTGAGATTATGCGTTTACGAGAACGCCAGTATAGGAGAAAAAAACCGCCTTACGCAAGAGGTATTTTCAAAAAAGCCCGATTTTTAGGTAGTGGCTCAACTAAGAATGAGCGCTTGGTCGAGATTATAGCGATGAAGGAATAATCTCAGACACGCCTCGTGCATAAACCATGACTTCGAGAACGACAAACTCTTGCGGACAAACCGCGCCAAGCGCTGACGCAAGGTATTATTCCAACGCTCGACGTGTGCCGTCGCGCCGCTGTCTTTGCCACACGCCGTATGTTGCTCCTCCGGGATCACCTGTTGATAGGCTGCCCAGAAATCCGTGTAACAATGGGCGGCTCGGTAGGACGCTGGAATCTTCTCCCAAAGCTTTCGACAAGTCGCCTCCGAGCGGTCACCTACCTCATAAGCAACGACTTGCCGCGTCGCTCGGCATAAGGCGATCCACACCCAAGCTTGCTCAGTTTTTTTCAGAACAAAAGACCATAATTCATCCAGTTCTAAGGTCATTGCTTGTGGTTCTAGCGCCAGCAAAGTTGCCTCCAAGGGCGGCAGGACGGCTACTTTTTTTTTATCCAGCCGCTAACGGTGTTGCGTGCCACCCCGAAGGTGCGGGTCAGCCCACGCAACGAACTGCGCTCCTCGTAGGCGCGCAAGATTTCTTCGCGGCGCGCCTCTGGATAAGCGTTCGAGGAGGGGTTTTCGCGACTTTGACGACGACAGTCTTTACAGAGAAATTTTTGTTTGCCATTGGGAGCCAAGCCATTGCGAACCAGATTGTTGCTTTGGCAGTGACGACATTGTAATTGGATAGTGACCATAACT
>JACQDB010000041.1 GCA_016201275.1 Acidobacteriota bacterium | reverse complement strand
GGTGTGTAGGCTGGACTTTAAGCATCCCCCAACTGCCGTTGGGGGGATTCCGATGAATGGCCAAACCGCTTCGGCTCTCCGTTGGGGGGATTCAGACGAATGGCCAAACCGCTTCGGCTCTCCGTTGAGGGATTCAGATGAATTGCCTAACTGCCTCGGCTCCCGTTGGGGAATTCAGATGAATGGCCTCACGGCCTCGGCTCTGCGTTGCTGGATTTTTCAGCGGCGAAGCAGCCTGATTTCATTGGCTTTTTCAGCACCTGGAATGATTGAACCTCAGCTTGTTGAGATGAGGTTCAATAATTTCAAGCGCGAACCGCAACGTCAGCGCTTGATTGGTGTGGTTCAATTTGAAATTGTACAAAGTCGAGCTAAGTTTGTTGACATCAGTAGGGGCAAGGCTTGTCCCTGCCCGAATCGCCGCAGGCGATGACCATCATTCCCAATGTGCGACTCTTTTGGTTTGATGCTTCATAAGTCCTTTATTTTCAATGTCGGTGTTTTCGGCTTTTTGACGTTGACTGAGAATTACGATCACAAACTGCTGAAAACAAAGCACGGAAAAAGAGTCGCACATTAGGTGTTCCAGTATATTTATTCAAGCCTTCAGAAATTGCCGCGAGTTTGTCTGTGCAGATAGGGTTCTCATAATGGTGGCAGCAAGCAAAAAACGCCGATTTTATTGGGGATTTTTATAGTTTGTCAGGGATTTTGCAACCGCGCCAATTATTTTCAACAAAAGTTAGCGGCGTAATTCCAGTGGTTGTGTGGTGCCGTTTAATCGAATGTTGCCCTTTAACAAATGCCCATCCGCCGACAGCGCAACGGTTCCCGCGCCGTTGTAGGTAGAGTTGGCGTCCTTCCAGGTAAACGTGAGTTTGCGCCCGTTGAGAGTGCCACTGATGCGCCCGGTGCCGCTGCCATCGGCATAGACGATTGAACCGCTGATGGCGGAACCCGCTTGCGAGAGCCGCACGCTGCCGTAAAACGATTGCCAGTTGCCGCTCACATCTACTGTTGAAGCCATGACCGATTCATTGTTTGCCGGTTTATTCTGATTCGCATTGCGTACCGGCAAGTCTCTCGTCGTCGTAATAACCAAGGGCGGTTGGTTGGCGTTGGTTGAGGTGGTCGTAGGATTCGAGTTGTTATTTGATGGCGACACATTGTGGTTTACCGTCGTGTCTTGCGGAGGCGCGGTTTGATTGGCGCGTAAGAACAGAAAAGCCGCTGTGCCAGCCGCACCGAACAGCAGCAAGAGCATAGCAATGACAACGAGGTGCGAAGTCTTCAAAGCGCGTTCAGGCATTCGCTCATGCAAGGCGCGTTCAGGCATTCGCTCATACGTTTTGCTGTAGAGTTCCGGCTCCTGAAAATGATGTGGCGACCGCAAGGGCACTTCAATGCGTTCGGCAAGGCGTTCGACAGGCGCTTTCTCCAGCCCTGCCGCAACGACCGCAGAGGGTTGCAAGGCATCTCGTAATTCCCGCGCCAATACTGCCGCGTCCGTCTGCCTAGACGCCGCATCTTTGGCGAGCGCCCGCATAATCACGGCTTCTATCGTTGCAGGAATGCCCAACGGCGCGGGGAAAGGCGGCGGCGTTTCGGCCAAGTGTTTGGCGACCACAGCCGTCGGTGTAGGCGAAGCGAAAGGGCGCACGCCGACCAGCATTTCGTACATCATCGCGCCCAGACTATAGACATCCGCACGCCCATCCAGCGTTTCGCCGCGACACTGTTCCGGCGACATATAATACGGCGTGCCGATCATGCCGCCGGTCATGGTCAACGCTTGCGTAGCGCTCAAGTCGCGCAGTTTGGCGATGCCGAAATCCACCACTTTGGCGGCGACGTGACCTTCTTCGGCGGCGGACGGAATCAAAATATTGTCGGGCTTCAAGTCTCTGTGAATGATGTTCTGACGATGCGCCGCCGCCACTCCTGCACAGATGTGGCTCATCAAGGTGATGGCATAATCTACGGAGAGGCGACCTTGGCGTTTCAATACCTCGCGCAGCGAAAGGCCGGAGATCAATTCCATCACAATGTAGGCGGGAGCCGCATCGCCACCCGATTCGCCATAATCATGAATGGTGACGACGTTGGGATGATGCAGCATGGCAGCCGCACGCGCTTCTCGGCGAAAGCGTTCGATGCCGTCTTCTTCGGCGACATACTTGCTGTGCAGAATTTTGACGGCGACCTCATCGCCTATGTGTACGCGGCGGGCGCGATAAACCGTCCCCATGCCGCCTTCGCCCAGTTGCGCGGTAAGCTGATATTTGGCGTCGAGCAGCCGACCAATCATGCGCCCAGGTCGCACCACGGTTGCTTCCGATGCGGCGTCATATTGAGTGCGAAGGCTTGACGAGGGATCGAAAACAGTGGGCGCATCTGTGGCAATGCCGATCCCGCAGGCGGTGCAGAAACGCGCTTGATCGCGCAATGGATTTTGACAATTCGGGCAGTTCATCAGCAACCCCTTGTATTGATAGCATCACTCTACACCACATGGTGCGAGATTAAAAAAACTATTTCACCGCAGTGGCTTCAGGAAGCAGAAATGAGGAAAGGGAGCGCTCGCCAGGCAACCGTGTCGTTGCGCCGCAGATGAAAGTGCCGACCGAAGATTACCGTTTAGGTCAACGAACCGGTCTAGCCGTTTGCGGTTTTGTGAATGGGGGTTGCGAAGAGGTTTATAGCGGCTTGCGGCGCAAGGATTTTGAGAGAGCGAAAGCGTTGGCGAAACTCTTTGTAGTGGTCGCTGTGTCCGGTCAGTAAATCCAACAAGTCTTTATCGCGGCTGTGAGGTCGTCGGCTTTGCGGCAACGGCGAGATTGATATACGGCTCATTTTTGGGATCACGCGGACAAGCAAATTTCGGTCGTGCGAAAACAGTAAGGCGAAACCGGCGCAGTTGATTGCCGGTCGCGTCTTACTGTTTTCGCACTCCTCCACGGCTAAGGCTTTTCGCTGGTCAATTCTTCTACCAACTCTTTTGCGCCATAGATATTTTTCAAGGCATAGAGCATGGCGCGAACATCCACAGAGACGGCGCGATTCTGCGCTTCGTCATAGACGAAATTGCCGACCAGCGATTGAATGTTGCCGTCGAAAATCAAGCCCACCAGTTCGCCGTTTTTATTAATCACGGGCGAGCCGGAATTGCCGCCGATGATGTCATTGGTGGAGACAAAATTGAACGGCGTCTTCAGGTTAAGCTGCGATTTTTTCGCCATCCAGCTTGCGGGGATTTTGTACGGGTCCTTATCGCCATGCGCTGCCGCGTGTTTGAAGAGGCCGGCAAAATCGGTAAACGGCGCAATGAATTTGCCGTTCTCCTGATAGCCTTTTACCGCGCCGTAAGAGAGCCGCAAGGTAAAGGTCGCATCGGGGTAAACTTTGGTGCCTTCGGCGTCGAACTTGGCGCGGGCGATCTTCGCATAGTTGGCGCGCTCGTTGGCCTGCACCTCGGTTTCATAACGCTTTTGCAAAACGCGAGCCGGGTCGTCCACCATACGGGCAAGCTCTATCAGGGCGTCATTCGATGCGGCGATGGCTTTGGCACCCCCGGCTACCAGTTGCTTGCGATAGGCAACATCCTGCACTTTCGAGCCGTCAATGAGTTCAGCGGCGCGTGCTTCGGGGGTCTTGCCAGCCAGCACTTTTTTCACCAACTCGTTATTGGCTCCCAATTCGTCACGCATAAAAGCCAGCGAATCGGCGAGCTTCGCCTTTTCAAAATCGGCATAAATCGGCGCGGGTGAAAACAACTGCAATTCCAAAGACGGACGCCGTGCCTCGGTGTATTCGGGCAGGCGTTCGGCGTTCGGTTTGGCGCTTTCGGCAACCAGGCGAACCAGCGCACGGGCAATGCCGAAGAGGGTGGAATTAAAGGCCGCACCGTTGGCAATCAGCGAGTGTTCTTTGAAATAGGCGGCGAAGGCTTGTCGGCCTTTGGCAATCGCGTCCCACGCCTCGCCGTACTCTTTTTGGGTTTTGGCGTCGGCGGCAACGCGCTTGCGAAGGGTCGCTTCGAGCAGGCGTTTTTTCGCGATGATGGTGTGATCTTTCAAGCCCGCGTATTGCCCTTCTAAAGCCTTCAGAGCGTTTTCGATGCCGAACAAATCTTCTTGTGCGCGGCGTGCCTGTTCTTCGCCCTGCGAACCGAATTTCTTCAGCATCTCGCGCATGGCCTGCAAGCGTTTGAGCGTATAAGGCAAACCGTAATCGCGCAGAAACTCCAGGTGCGCCACGGTGTTCAGGCGCGCCGTTGAACCCGGATGACCGGAAACGAACACCAACTCTCCGGCCTTTGCGCCAGTGGTTGACCATTTGAAATAGCTAGGGCTTTTCACCGGCTTATCATTTTCGTAAACCCGAAACACCGCCATATCCAAATCGTAACGCGGGAAGGTGAAGTTGTCGGGGTCGCCGCCGAAAAAGGCCGCCTCGAATTCCGGCGCGAACACCAAGCGCACGTCGGTATATTTTTTATAGCGATAGAGATGGTATTGTCCGCCTTGATACAGCGTCACGACATCGCTGCGTAGGCCGGTCTTTTCGGTTGATTCTTTTTCAATGCCGGCAATCGCGGCGCGGCGTGCGGCATTGGCATCCGCCGCCGCCATCCCCTCTTTGACAGCACCATTGACGCGTGCGGTCACATCTTCCAGGCTGTCGAGGACGTTCAATTCCAAGTCAGGCGCTTTGATCTCTTCGGCGCGGCTGTGGGCATAGAAGCCGGTTTTGATGTAGTCCTGTTGCGGCGTACTGATTTTTTGCAGCGTCTCGGCGGCGACGTGATGATTGGTCAGCACCAATCCATCGGGCGAAATGAACGAGCCGGAACCGCCGCTGTTGAAACGCACGGAACCGAGTTGTACTTTATGCAGCCATTCATCGGTGACGGTAAAGCCATAGCGTTTTTTGATCTCGGCTTTCGGCACGTTGTTAAAGGTCCACATTCCTTCATCGGCGAAGGCAAGGGAAAAAGTCGAAGTCGTGAATACGATGGCCAGCAGTACCGACCATATTTTTTTCAATCTCATAATGGAGTCCTCAAATTGTTGGTGATGGTGAATCAGGCTGGTCCCAGTGCATTGTTGATGTGAGCCAGTCGAAGCGCATACGCTTTCAATAAGTCCGAAATATCATTTTACGCGCATAAGCTTTTCACCGTCAAAGCGCGGCTTTCCATAAACCAAACCAGACCCCTGCACAAGGGCATTCAGTTTTTGTGAATGAGCGAGGAACGGGAATCACAAACGCACACCGATCAACCCTGATACCGAAAAAACCGGGCTTCCTTGATTTTCCCTAGCGCTGTTGATCGGTGTGCGTCTGAGGATTTTTCTCGGTCTGCGAAAACCGAATGCCCTTGCCTTCCCACTCTGCCGATTACGGCACCAGATGACCTTTGGTGCTGCCAGCGAATTGAATTTCTTTCATCTTCCAGACATAAGGATCAGCCGTCATCGCCACGTTGATGACCACCACCTTCGATACCTCGCGGACGATGGGAGTGCAATGGAAAGAGGTCACCAATTCACCCGCCTTGCCCTTGTTGTTGAGGTACACATACATACAAGCCTCGCCTTTGGCCATGCGTGCATCGTCATGCTCGAAGATGTACGAGCCTTGAAGAACCTTGCCCTGTAACTCGACCTTGTCAGTGATTTCGACGATAGCGATCTCTTTGCCTTGGGTCTGCGCCGCGCCTAACGGTGCAAACGCCATGCTGATTGTCAGCGCACTGCACACCAGGACGATTACCATCATGCGTTTCATAATTTCTCCTCCTCCGCAGCGCCTTATGGGCTGCCATGAAATTCGTAAAACCAGTTGCTTTCTGAGCGTTCGCAAAAATGATTTCCGATGAAACGCTACGCGCTTTTTTGCCAAGCGGCTATGATGAAGGTCACGGCGCATAGTGATGGCGGTCACCAGTTTGACACTAGCGCGCAATGCGTCACTGTCTGATCGAAGCGTGTTGAAAAGGTTGCGACCTAATCTGCGGCGCTTGCAGAGCGCGGATAAGCAGAGAGAAAAAACATATTGAGCGAGAGCGACACCGCGCTTCGCCTGGCTGAAGGTTGGGCATCGCCTTGAGTTTGAAATACGGCGAGGTTTTGCCGCGTCTGAAGAGAAGCGCGCACCGGCATTATTCCATAGGCGGAACTTTATGCCCTTGCGTGCTGCCAGCAAATTGTACCTCTTCGATTTCCGGCGCAACCGCGTCACCGTGGCGCACGATACGCACCTTGAATTGCTCGGCTTTGTCGCGTTGAACCGCCTGACAGTGATAGGAGACGATGAGCTTGCCCGAATTGCCGCCCTCGTGTGCATAAACAAAAATGCAGGGCTTGTGTTTTTCCATCATGCCCGAATGATGCAGAAACAGATACTCGCCCTGAAGCGTTACGCCCAAGAGTTTCACCGGCTCGTCAAAGCTGATGACGGCTCTTTCAATATGGGTGTGATGAATTTGCGTTGCCGCCCTCGGCGCGCTGCTTAAAATCAGCGCAGCGACCAGCACCAGCAATGCCGGATAATATTTCATGCGGACACCTCCCCAACGCCCTCTGAACAACGTCCGGCGTTTTATACAGCGGATGCCTTTGCTTCCTGATCGTCACGATAGAGCATCGGTCAGAACCGGCCTATGACGGCTATCACAACGCAATGTGATGCCGGTTACAATCAAGGTGTGAGAAGAGGATGGCAAGCGCAGCCTCGCGCCATAGCGGTGCCTGCAAACGAAGGATCGTCTGCCTCAATTTTCCCCTGTGTGTACGGCGAGAAGGTTCAAACGAACTGAAGCCCAAAGGCACGGCTGAGAAAAAGAGGAGAGCCATTTCGATCAATCATCATAGGCTATTTTGCTGGTTCCTGCGCTCGGTACGTTTCGTCGGTCGTGGGCAAGCGTCAACTCGCAAGAGCGCTTGTCAAGCTTGGGTGCAACCACCTGTTTCGCTTCCTTAGTACAGGGCGCGACAACTTCACCGCTGGTTAGAAAATACTGATTTGCTGCAAAAAGCCTATGTTTATTGGCTCATTTGAAAAATCATGGCGTCGCTAACTAGCGGCCTATTTACGGTGCCTTGTACTTAGCCTTGCTTTTGGGTTGGCGCTTGAGAAGCAACGCGGTTTTGACATCAGCCACAACCTTCTATCTACTTGTGCCACCTCCGCTTTTGCGTAGCGATGATTTTTTTGAGTATTCTCCCAACTTTTTTGCCCACCGCCTTGTCTTAATCACGGTTAAAAGGTGTGTGCTGTAATCCTCCCATACCCACAATCTATAAAACAAGGAGTTTTTATGCGAAGAAACCGCAGTAATTATGGCTGGAAATATTTTATTAGTGGGGTTGTCACCGTAGGCGCATTAGTGGCTTTCATTGCCACCTCTGGATGGCTTGCTCCAAGAGAGGCGTTTGCCCAATCGCAACCCGTCGTCATGAGTAATGTCGAATATGCTCGTGTCGGCAGCAAAGCATTGCTGCTGGATTTGTTCTTGCCAAGCGGCGGACAGGGACCTTTCCCGCTGGTGATATGGATACACGGCGGCGGTTGGAGCGGCGGCGACAAAGCTTTGAGCCTCAACAGTCTTCAAGTTCGCCAAACCACTCGCGGCTACGCGGTGGCCAGCCTCAATTATCGCTTGAGTGGCGAGGCAATTTTTCCGGCTCAGATAGAAGATTGCAAAGCGGCAATTCGCTGGCTGCGAGCCAACGCCGCGCAGTACAACATTGACGCCAATCGCATAGGCGTGTGGGGCAGTTCGGCGGGTGGGCATTTGGTCGCCTTGCTGGGAACCTCCGGCGATGTGGCTGACCTTGAAGGCAGCGTCGGCGGCAATCTGCAATACTCTAGCCGTGTGCAGGCAGTGGTGGATTGGTACGGTCCCACGCGGCTCTTGAGCATAGCGAGTCAGGCGCTCCCTTGCAGCATACTGGATCACAACGCGGCGAATTCTCCTGAATCAAGACTCATCGGTTGCACAGTGCAAAGCTGTCCCGAAAAAGCAGAACGCGCCAGCCCCACATCGTATGTGACGGCAGATGACCCACCATTTTTGCTGATGCATGGAACCAGCGATTGTTCTGTGCCGCCGCTGCAAAGTCAGGAGCTTTTTGATCGGCTCAAAAACTCAGGGGTAACCGCAACCTTGACCTATTGGCAAGACGCCGGACATGGCGGCGCGGCGTTCACCAGCAGCGCTAGTCAGCAACAGATTGAAGGCTTTTTCGACCAGCACTTGAAGTCAGCCACGCCAACGCCGCAATCTTTGAAGATCGCCCGTGCCGAAGTGGGCAAAAAGAAGGTGCTGGTTTACGGCGAAGGTTTTGCCAACAACGCGATGATTCTGCTTAACGGCGAAGCGCAAAGCACGGTCAATGATTCGCAAAATCCGGAAACGCTTTTGATCGCCAAAAAAGCGGGCAAGAAAATCACTGCGGGGCAAACCGTGATGATTCAAGTGCAAAATCCTGATGGCAGCAAATCAAACGAATTGATGTTTACCAGACCTTGAAGTTGGCGACGCCCGGTTCAGTTTTGCGCTTGGAGATGCTTCATAAAATTGAGTGCTGTCTTCTCTATGGCATTCCGGCGATAGTAGAGTCAGGCAGATGGGGTTTAAGAGAAGAGTTCGATGATGTTAAAGATTCGATTCCTGGCCTTGTCACCAATGCCAATGTCAATCAAGCGAAGAGCAATGATACTATTGAGCGCAAACAGAAAAGATCAATTCGATTGTGGCTGGCGACCTGAGTACAGCGCGTTATCAATCCTTGCAGGTGTTCAGTCGTTTACCGTCAAATACTTTTCAACGTGGTTGCGGGGCCGAGTACAAAGCGCGAAGGAGACATTTTGCAACCCTCCCTTCCTGAAAAATCCTTGAAGGAATCAGCCGCGCCGATTCCTTCAAGGGTGACTATCGAAAATTGCATCTTGATTAAACTCGTGACTCACGCTGCGACGGCAACGTGTTTGTCAATCAAGCGGACAAGCGAATCTTTTGAGGTGAAGCCGACGCTGCGTTCTACTTCGCTGCCTTGGTTGAACAGTATCAAGGTCGGTATGCCGCGCACCCCGTAGCTTGCCGCCGCCCGTGGGTTTTCGTCCACGTTGAGTTTGACGACTTTGGCGTGGCCTGTGTATTGTTCGGCCAAGGCTTCAACTGTTGGCGCAAGCGCCAGACAAGGGCCGCACCACGCTGCCCAGAAATCCACTAGCACCGGCTGATTGGCGTGCAAAACTTCTGCCTCAAAATTGCTGTCTGTTACATTTTTCACTTTTTCACTCATAAATTACCTCCTGAATTATTCCTAACAAATTCCGTGCCGTTGGCTTTTGCGCCAATCGGTTGAGCGGTCGAATGAAATTCGCTACAACTGGGTTTCTCAAACTCCGTCAACCAATTAACTCTAGGCCAACTACGCTTCAAAATCGTATGCAAATTTTGCCGAAGTGCGCTCCGGCTGCCATCATCTGATAAGCCGCTGGCGCTTCCTCGAACCCAAACACTTGATCCACCACCGGCTTCATTCGATGCAGCGCGATGGCCGCATTCATGGTTTCAAACATTTGCCGCGAACCGACGAAGATGCCTTGCACCGTCAAGCCGTTCATCAGAATCGGCATTAAGTTAGTTTCGCCGCCACCCGCCAACACGCCGATCAAACTGATGGTGCCGCCGCGTCGCGCCGCCCGTATGGATTTGGCGAAGGTACCAGCACCGCCGACTTCGACGACGTGATCAACGCCTCTGCCGCCGGTCAATTTCAATACCTCTTTTTCCCAATCGGGCGTCGTCCGGTAATTAATCACATCGCTTGCGCCAAGCTGGCGCGCCCGTTCCAACTTTGCATCGCTGCTCGAAGTGATGATGACCCGCGCTCCCGACAGGGCCGCAAACTGCAAAGCGAAAATTGAAACGCCGCCCGTGCCCATTGCCAATATCGTATCGCCCGCTTTCAACTTGCCATAAGTAATCAACGCCGCCCAAGCGGTCAACGCCGCGCACGGCAAGGTCGCCGCTGCTTCGTCGCTCAAGTGTGCGGGAACGTGAATCACGCCGTCTTCATCGAGCGCCACATATTCGGCAAGCACGCCATCACGCCCCGCGCCTAAAGCCGACTTCGCGCCCTCTTCGGTTAACTCACCCGCCACCCATTTTTCAAAGAAGGTGTTGGCCACGCGGTCGCCGACCTTGATGCGCGTGACGCCTTCGCCCACCGCCACCACTTCGCCTACGCCATCGGAAAGCGGAATCTGCGGCATATGCAAACGCGGATTGTATTGTCCCTTCACCGTCATCAAATCGCGGTAATTCAACGACGCCGCTTTCATCTTCAACAACACTTGTCCGGCTTTTGCTTCCGGCTGCGGCCTGTCGGTCAAGACCAATCCATCAAAGCCGAATTTCTCAATCTCATATGCTTTCATCGTTCTTCCTTTCTCTTCATACAAAGTTTGGTTGCCTCACGCAAAATCATTTCACCCAATACCGGCTCGCCGCTCACCTGCTTATTGCGCGGTGTAGCCGCCATCAATCGCCAGCGTCTGTCCGGTCACAAATGACGCGCCCGCAGAACACAGCCACAAGACCGCGCTGGCAATCTCTTCCGAGGTTCCGGCTCGACCCATCGGATGAGCCGCTTTAATAGCTGCACCCGCCGCCGGATTGTCTGTCTCAATGCGCTGAAACATCGCCGTCGCAATCGCCCCCGGACTGACGACATTGATGCGGATATTCCGCTTGGCATAAGCGAGCGCCGCGCTTTTGGTCAAGCCAATGACCGCGTGTTTGCTGGCGACGTAAATATCCATACCCGGTGCCGCCACCAAGCCGCCTATCGAAGACATATTGACAATCGCGCCGCCGCCGCTTTGCAACAGCGCCGGGATTTCGTACTTCATCGAAAGCCACACGCCTTTGATGTTGATGTTGGTGACGAAATCAAACTCTTCTTCGGTCTGTTCCGGCAGCGGTTTTAACGCCTGCTCGACTCCCGCATTATTAAAGGCGAAATCCAATCTTCCATAGGCAGCAACGGTCTGGTCAATCATCGCTTTGACCTCGACTTCTTGAGCCACATCGGTCTTGATGAAAAGCGCTTCGCCATCCCCTTTGGTGATTTCATCCACCACCTCTTGCCCTTCTTTTTCGCGCCGACCGGTGATGACCACCTTCGCGCCTGCCGCTGCAAACGCCAATGCCGTAGCGCGTCCAATGCCCGCTGTGCCGCCGGTGATGACGACTACTTTGTTGTCATATTGTTTCATAAAATCTCCCACAAAGAGTTTGACGTTCCACCTTCAAGTAGTTTGTTTGGACTGCAACAACAACCGCCTGAAGGCGGAACGCCAAACTTTCAAGCTCGGTGATTATCAATTTTTTCCAGCGTCCCGCTCAACGCGAATTTATGCACCGTCTCGCTCTTCAACATATCGTGCGGGAAACCCAGTTCGATTTTGCTGGCTTCACCAAGGCGCGCCATCTGCTCTGGCGTCAAGGCAAATTCGATGCAGGCGAGATTGTCGGCCAACTGCGCGGCGGTTCTCGCGCCGACTATCGGAATGATGCCGCCAAAACGACTGTCTTGCTGACGCAGCCAATTGAGCGCCACCTGCGACGCCGGTCGCCCAATCTCTTCGGCAACTTCCAGCACGACCGCAGCGATTTTCAAATCACTCGCCTTTGCGCCTTTCGGTAATCTGCCGCCGGTGTCCGCCTCGCCGCCCTTGTTGTACTTGCCGGTCAAGACGCCGCCGCCCAAAGGACTCCACGCCGTTACGCCTATATCGAAATGTTGAGCCATCGGCAGCAAGTCGCGTTCGGGGGTGCGCTGGCGCAACGAGTATTCAATTTGCAAAGCGATGAACGCAGACCAGCCGCGCAACTCTGCAAGCGTGTTCGCTTTGGCGACAATCCATGCAGGCGTATCCGACACGCCTATGTACAAAATTTTTCCGGCGCGCACCAGATCCTCGAAGGCGCGCATCACCTCTTCGACCGGCGTAGTGAAATCCCAACCGTGCAGCCACAGCAAATCTATGTAATCGGTATTGAGCCGCTTCAAACTGGCGTTCACCGATTGCACCATGTTCTTGCGATGATTGCCGCTCCGATTGACTTCACCACTTTGATTGTTGAAGGTGTACTTGGTCGCCAACACCCATTTATCGCGCTCGTCGGCAATGAATTCGCCAACCAGTTTTTCGCTCGAACCGTTGGTGTAAAGATTCGCCGTGTCGAGAAAATTGCCACCTGCTTCGCCATACAGGTCGAATTGTTTGCGGCTCTCCTCAGGGCTTGCGCCCCATCCCCAATCATCACCAAAAGTCATCGCGCCCAGGCAGATTTCACTGACCCGCAGGCCGCTTTTGCCTAATAATTTGTAGCGCATCTGTTCTCCTTTCCGAAATACTTTTTCTGACCGCAGCGATCAGGCGACGGTCAACACAATTTTGCCGCGTGTGCGGCCTTGTTTGCTCAACGTCAAGGCCTGTTTCGCGTCGTCGAGCGGCAAAACTTTTTCGACAGAGACGTTGACTTTGCCGGCTTCAATCAAGGCCTTGATCTCTTCAAGCTGCGAAGCGTTGGGCTGTACACCAACCATCTCGCCGCGCACTCTGGCGGCTTTGCAGGCGGCTTCATCGGGCGGCTGCACCGCAGAAACCAGTATGCCGCCTTGCTTCAAGACCGCGTAAGAACGCTGTTGCGTGTCGCCACCAATCAAATCAAACACCACATCAACCTCCTGCACCGCATCTTCAAAGCGCGTAGTCGTATAATCAATCACTTCGTCTGCGCCCAGTCCTTTGACAAAATCCGCATTGCGCGCCGAGGCCGTGCCAATCACCACTGCGCCTCGGACTTTCGCCAATTGCACAGCCATCGAACCGACCCCGCCTGCCGCTGCATGAATCAGCACTTTCTGCCCGGCGGCAAGCCCCGCTATATCGAACAACGCTTGCCAGGCGGTCAAGCTGGAGACCGGCACCGCAGCGGCGTGAATGAAATCAAGCGCCGCCGGTTTTGTCGTCACTTCCGATTCTTTGGCAAGCACATATTCCGCATAAGTGCCTTCGTGTGCCAGGTTCGTATAACCGAAAACCGCCGCACCGATATGAAGTTTTTGCGTCGCCCTGCCTACGGCCTCCACTACGCCAGCCACATCGCAACCGAGCGTGTGCGGCAGGGTATAACCGAGCCAGCCTTCACCAAAACCTTCGCTGATTTTCCAGTCCACCGGATTGACGCTCGCCGCCTGCACCTTGACCAATACTTCATCCGCCGCCGGTTGCGGTTTGGCAATCTCTTCCTGTTTGAGCGCATCAATGCCGCCGTATTCGTGAATACGCATTGCTTTCATTGTTGACATAACGATTCTCCTCTAAAAAAAAGATGGTGAGTCAATAAGTAGGAAAGTTTCGTCATCCCGCCTGCAAGCGGAACGACGAAGCTTTTTCTTTTTCCTCCAATTGCATCACTACTCCTTTGGTATTCTGTTTAACTGACCGCTTGAGGGTTGGTCAGCGCCGGATAATCCGTATAGCCTCTGGCGTCGCCGCCGTAAAAGGTCGCAACGTCCGGCGGATTCAATTCCGCACGCAATTTGAAGCGTTCGGGCAAATCGGGATTGGCTAAAAACTTCACGCCGAATGACACCATGTCCGCCATACCACTGTGAATGGCGGCATTGCCTCTGTCCACATCATAATTGCCGTTGACCATCAAAAATCCCTTATAAATCGGGCGAAAATAACTGGTCGAAAAGGCTGTGCCGCCGTGTCGCAGGTCGGCTTCGTCAGGCTCAATCAAATGCAGATAGGCCAGATCGAAATGATTGAGCGCCTCTATCAAATAACCAAAAGTCGCTTGGGGATTGGTATCTTTCATGTCATTAAACGTGCCGCTTGGCGACAACCGCATTCCGACGCGATGCGCGCCCCAAACTTTGACTACGGCTGCGGTGATTTCCAGATGAAAGCGCGCACGGTTTTCAAGCGCGCCGCCATATTCATCGGTGCGCTGATTGGTGCCATCGCGCAAAAATTGATCCAGCAGATAGCCGTTCGCGCCATGAATTTCTACGCCGTCAAAACCCGCTGCCAAAGCGTTCTTTGCGCCTTGGCGAAATTGCTCAATGAGTGCGGGGATTTCTGCCGTGTGCAAAGCGCGTGGCGTGACGAAAGGCTTCGCCCCTTCATACGTTGTCGCATTGCCCGCCGCCGCAATGGCGCTTGGCGCTATCGGCAATTCGCCGTTCGGTTGCAGCGACGGATGCGAAATGCGCCCGACGTGCCAGAGTTGTAAAAAGATGCGCCCACCATATTGATGCACCGCTTCCGTTACCTGTCGCCAAGCGGCGACTTGTTCGGACGAATGAATACCCGGCGTGAGCGGATAGCCTATGCCTTGCGGGGAGACCTGCGTCGCTTCGGTGATAATCAATCCCGCAGAGGCGCGTTGCCGATAATACTCGGCCATCAAAGGCGTAGGCACATTGTCGCGGCTGGCACGGTTGCGGGTTAAGGGAGCCATCACAATGCGATTCGGCAATTCCATGTCGCCTATGCGAAGGCGACTGAATAAATTGTTTTCCGAGGAATTCATAGCTTCTCTCTTCTCTCCTTTCACTTGAAACGTCACTTGATCAGAGCGGTCTTGGTGTGCGAGTACGGCAATCCAAACCCGTTGAGCGAGGGTCTCTGACTGGCGTGCAGTCAAAGACTGCGGCTCAACGAGAGGCTGCACGTACACGACTTTGCCAACCACTCTGGCTTTATCTAGCGCGTGTCGCAGAATTCCAGCAACCGTCTATATGTTGTAGATGGATAAACCATCACCCACAATATCTGGACAGAAAATTCATTTCTGCGACACCCTCTATCTATGCGCCATCAAAATCTGTGCGCCATCAAATTTCGCCGCCCCACGATGGCTCGGCGACGGCGTGCCAACGGGCGCGAATCTTGTCTATGTCGCTTTGCGGCAAGGCTCCGGCTTCCAGCATCTGAGCGTTTTCGCGCCAGCGTCCCGGCTTGGTGGTGCCGACTATCGCCGTATGCACTCCCGCCTGGCTCAAGGTAAAGCGCAAAGCGATGGCGATGGCTTGCGCCAAATCACCATGCAGAAAATCGTAGTCGAGTTTTTGCAGGCGCTCCCAATAGGCGTGATGATACGAGTTCACGGGTTTTTGCCCGGTGCGCCAGGCGGCATTGGCTACAGGGCGTTTGGCAATCACGCCTAAGCCGCGTTCGCGTGCCAGCGGCAAGGTCAACTCAAGGGCCTGCTGATCGGCGATGCTGATGGAAGTCTGCAAGGTGTCAAAGGCTCCGGTTTCAATCGCATAACGCGCCGCTTCCCCGTCACCGCTGTAGCCTATGTATCGCGCATAGCCTTTGTCGCGCGCCTTCTGTAGAGCCGCAATCACTTCGCCTTTCTGCAATTCGTCCACGCCGCAACTGTGCAGTTGAATCAAGTCCAGATAATCGGTCTGCAAATTTTGCAAACTGGTTTGAATGTGAATGAGGATTCCCGATTCGCTCCAATCACTGGTCGAAAAACCATCGGTTGCGCCGCACTTGGTGAACAGATAAAAATCTTTGCGCCGTCCGGCCACCGTCTGCCCAATCAGCTTTTCGCTTTCCAGATACGCCGCCGCCGAATCAATGACATTCAAGCCAGCATCCAGAGCGCTGTTTAACAACTCGCCCACGGTGTCGGCGGTCGCGCCTTCAAAGCCGATCTCTGCGCCGCCGAATCCGAGTACGCTCACCTGCATATCGGTTTTTCCTAACTGCCGTTTTTCCATGCTCAAAAATCCTTTCGTAAATTTTTCACCACCCTGCTGGGCTTGACCCAACCTTGCGCGCCTGCTTCGTGCCGCCGCGAAATTACTGTGGTCGGCTGCTGATTCGCTTAGATCAGTTGCCGCTTGCTTGTACGGGCGACCCTCTGTGGTCGCCCGTACATTCAGGTGCAAAGCGCTTTAATATTCCTGTTCGACAGGGCGAATCAACACTTCGTTGACATTGACGTGCGGCGCTTGCGTGATGGCATACAAAATGCCCGCCGCGATGTCCGGGCTTTGCAATGGCGTGATGCTCTTAAAGAAAGCGTCGGATTGCTCGCGGATTTTCGCGTCGCTGATATGCTCTCGCAATTCCGTATCTACGGCTCCCGGCTCAATCAAACTCACGCGTATGTTGTGACGAAAGACCTCGACTCGCAAGGATTCAGTAAACGCCCCGACCGCCCATTTCGTCGCGCTATAAACGCCCGACCCGGCACGCGCCTTGCGCCCGGCAACCGACGAAACATTGACGATGTGGCCGCCGCCCTGCGCTTTCATCAACGGCAAAGCCGCGTGCGTCGCATAAAAAAGCCCCAGCACATTCACGTCAATCATGCGCCGCCATTCTTCGGTATCTGCGCCGTCAATGAAGCCCAACAGCATGATTCCGGCATTGTTAATCAAAATATCCAAACGCCCAAAGGCCTGGTGAGTTTGCAACACCGCGCTGCGCGCCTGCGCTTCGTCGGCAAGGTCTGTAATCAGCGGCAAGGCTTCGCCACCGGCTTCTCGAATACGCGCCGCCAAAGCTTCCAAGCGGTCAGCGCGCCGCGCCAACAGCGCCACCCGTGCGCCCTCTGCCGCCAGCGCCAGCGCCGTAGCCTCGCCGATTCCCGACGATGCACCGGTTACCAGTACCACTTTTCCTTCCAGTTTTTTGCTCATCTTTGTTTTTTTCCTCCGCGTTTTATGAAGTTGAAATCTTGGTAAACGATTTGTAACAGTCGCTGATACAAACCCGATTAAAAATTTTTAAGCGTAGGTTTTACGCTTGCGTCGGCTGGCTTTGGGGTCAACCGTTTGCAGAACCTTTTCCAGCGTGATGGTTTCCAGTACGCCTTCGACGGCTTCATCCATCTGCGCCTGCACCTCTTCGAGAACGCTTTCGATATTTCTGCCGACCGTACAATGACGATTGGGTTTTTGGCGATGCAGGGCAAAGAGCGAGCCGCCTTCAACGGCTCGATAAATATCCAGCAAGGTAATCGCCTGCGGCGCACGGGCTAGTTTCGAGCCGCCGCAAGGACCGGTCTGCGAAACCAGCAATTCGGCTTCCGACAACGCGCACATCAGTCGCCGTATAACCACGGCGTTGGTGTTGACGCTGCGGGCGATGTCTTCCGATTTGATGCACTCTTCATCGGTGCGCGCCATCAGGGTCAACATATGAACCGCGATGGCAAATCGGCTGCTGGTTGGCATTGCGCTGCTCCTTTCTCGATCTGTAACTACGATAGTTACAGATCGAAGTTCTGTCAAGTTGGCGAAAAAATTCCTCGAATGATTCCTTCAAAGGCAAGGTCACGTCGTTTTCAGAGAGCGCGAAGAAACCACAGATGAACACGGATAAACCCAGATATAGCAGGTTGCAGAGGTGCGATGGGTTGAGAGGCGGTCGTGGTCAAATGGGCTTTTGTAGCAAGAGGGAATAGATGGCGTCGCTAGTTGCGTCGGCTTCGGGGTGCCATTCAACGCCGAGAAAATTTTGGCATTCGATGGCTTCGATAACGCCATCTTCGGCGCTGGCGGCGATGCGAAAACCGGGCGCGAGATTTTTGATGGCCTGATGATGAAGCGACGAAACCATAGCGCGCCCACCAAGCGCCGGAAACAGGCGCGAGGTTTCCTCGATTAATATAGGGTGCGCGGTGAGTCGGCCAAAACCGCCGTGGTCGAGCGCTTCGGCGCAACGCGCCGCGAGGTCTTGATGCAGAGAGCCACCGAAATGCACATTCATCAACTGCATTCCGTAGCAGACGCCCAAGACTGGCGTTGCGGTCTCGGCAAATAAATCGAGCAGTTGCCGTTCCCAGGCGACCCGTTCGGCGGATTCAAGATGGAGGCCGACGCCAGTGGCTTCGCCGTAGAGTTCGGGCGCTAAATCGTCGCCTCCTGAAATGACTAGAGCATCGCAGAGAGCGGCAACGGTTGATGGCGCAAGGTCTGGAGAAATCAAAATTGGTTGCCCACCGACGCGCTTGATGGCCTGTGCGTAAGCGCGTTTGACATATAAATAGTCGTGCGATTGGCGTATGAGTTTGCCGTGGTCGAGGCTGACGGTGATGCCGATGACGGGAGCTGAAGGCATAGCTTTTCCAGTTTGTAAGGTGGATTGGAACGGCTTAATTTTCCGGCTGGGCGCGGCGGTTGCGAAAGTATTGCAGAGCGATAGCGCCGACGCACCACACCATGCCGGAGGTTGCCATCAACGCCCAGCCATAAGTTTGCACAGGCGTCACGAAACGTCCGAGAAGGCTGGCAACCAGCCAGGCACTTAAAAAGATAAAGGCCGAAAGTCGGCGCGCCCAACGAATTTGATTGACGGCGCGTATGCGACGCAACTCGGCTTCGAGAAATTCATCATCGCCCATCAGCCGTTGATAATATCCGGCTTCGCGTCTGGCCAGTTTCGCCAGCGCGGCGTCCGGACTGGCTGAAGCGGCGTTGTAAAAATGCGCGACGTGCGCCAACTTGCCATCACGCAAAGCGATTTCAGCAAGTCCGGCGTTGCTGCGAAAGCGCGACGCATCGAATTCCAGCACCCGGCGAAAACAATCGGCGGCGCGTTTGTAATCGAGGCGCTCGAAAAAAACTTCGCCGATGCGTTCCAGCAAATCGGGCGCTTCTCGCGCCAACCTGGAAGCCAGTCGCAAACAGGCGTCCGAGCGTTGCAGCATACGCGGGTCTGCGGTCTGTGCCGACGAACGCAGGAAGCGCGACATCTCATAAAGCAGTTCGGGATTGCGCGGCTCTTTTTCGTAAGCGATGCGAAAATAGCTGGAAGCTTGCGACAGCCGACCTGCCAGTCGCAAGGCATTGCCTATGCGTCGCAGCAGCGAGATAGGCATTTCTTCGATTTCATCTTTGAGCAGAGGAAAATGTTTCACCGCTTTGCCGGAATCGAAGTATTCAAAAAGCTCGTGCGAGCGCGGGTCTAGTTTATGCGTTCCAGCGAGACGAAACAGCGTTTTAATAAAAGCGATATAGGATTTGCGATGCGAGCGAATGAGGACTTCAAAGCCCGCGCCGCTGATGCGTGTGTGATAGTTAATGCGCGTGTCGCCGTTGGCAAAACTGAAACTGAGGGTTTCGGTGGTGATGGTTTCGATGTCGGCAATGGCGAGGCGTCGCCGCGTGTCAAAGGCCAACGACAACAGCACCGCCAATGGCCCTTTGTGAGTGATGAAGTGCTCGTCCAGTTCGATGCGATCTAAGAAAGCAGCGGCGGCGATGGGCAATAACAGCGACCAGCAAATGAACGCTTGATGAAATAAGCCATTGCCAAGCAGCGTCGAACCGGCGGTCAATGCTACCGCGCCCGTCAGCAAATACGGCAAATAGCCCGGTCGAATGAGGATTTTACGGTTCATTAAATAAACATTCTATGGGCGAATGCGCGGACGGGCAACATAAAGATAAGGCACAAGTAAAAAGGCAAAAGGCAAAAGCCAGAGACCTGCCGCTTCATTGGCGAACACGGAATGACTCTGATAAAAGCCACCTTGATGAGTCACGGTATTCGTATTCAGAAAAAAATTGTCCGCTTTCAAAATTGCTGAGGAAGCGCAAAAGTCCGCGCAGCGAGTGACCGCGTAAAGCCCTGTGCGTCAGCACGGAGAAAGGAGTGGCAACACAGGTTCGATTCCGCACGGCAGACGATAAAAGACACGAAACTGGCTCCTGTAGCCGGTTTCACGGGCTTGCGGAGTTCAGGACGCGGCGCTACCCTGCGCTTACGCACAGCGCTTTGTGCGGTCGTCCGACTTCGCCGACTCCACCAACAAAAGCGCTCGCCAAAGTAACTATAGAGGCGGCACACCAAGATTCGGTATGAGCGCCGCGACGCGATGAACATTCATGCGGTGCGCCAAGTTTCATCTCCCGAATCTTGGTGTGCCGCGCATATAGAGGGTGTCGCAGAAATGGGTTTTTCTGTCCATATCTTGTAGATGATGGTTTGACTATCTACAACATATAGGTGGTTTCTGGAATTCTGCGACAGGCTCTAGTTAGAGCGTGTCGCAGCAATGGATTGTTTATCCAGATATTGTAGGTGATGGTGTAATCATCCACAATATCTGGGAGACTTCGGAGATTTTGCGATACACTCTGATTACAACGCTTGGTTTGCGGCTCCGGCGTGATTACCGCGTGTTGAGAAATTTAATCAACTGATCGCGCTGGCGATTTCGCAAGGCGTTGGTCGTCGTCAGCGCAGCCGCAAACCACAAAACGCCCAATAAACACACGCCTCGTTTCAGGGTTTTCACCTTTTTGTCCTCTTTAGTCTTGGAGCGGCTTTTGTTTGAGATTACGGAAACCTCAAACCCGTTGAGCGGCGGTCGAAGACCTTCGTGCGGTCGAAGACCGCTGCTCAACCATAAGGGGTTCCGTACACCCATATGAAAACCGCTCTAGTGGATAATTCAGTCGTTACTGGATTGGGAGCGGTTAAAAAATACCGTGTGAGGAACCGGCTTTTTTATATTTGCAGTGCACTGCTGACGCCATCGCTATGGCAGCGAAAATCATGAATGCGATTGCGTTACAGGGGTTATGAAAAAATGACTGGCGAAAAACCTTTGCCGATATGGGTCGCTGAAATGATAAAGAAAAACTGTTAGCGTTGCGCGGCGATGATGATGAAGCGCCGACTCGATGCTTCATCATCGCCTGTCCACGACAACTTGCCGTCGAGTTTACCAACGGCGCTTAAAATTCATCCGGCCTGCGGCCTCGATGCGGCGGACGCTGCGAATCTTCTTCGATGTGAAAATCCGCTGGCACTTCAAAGAGCGCTTTGGCAGGCTCCTGGCGATTGATGTTTTGCAAACGATAAACATTTTCGCCGACTCGCGGGTCGCTGTGTTTGCTCAACACCACGGCCTGTAGCGCGTCGGAATACCAGCGCTCGGAAACGATGACAATCGGGCGGTCGTTACCAATCTGGCCAGCCGGAATGGTAATCGTCGAGCGTGTGCCTTCGGCTTCGACGCCTTCAATCATCTGTTTGCCGAGGGCTTCGGTTTTGCCTTCGGTCATGGGCAATAACTCGGCAAACGGCGGCGGCTCTTTGGCGGACATCTTCATTTTGCGTCCGCTGTGATTCTGCGGATAGAGAACATAATGATTGCCCGTCACCGGGTCGTTGATGAAGATGAGTTGTTGCGCGTCGCCGGAGTTGGCAATCGGGCCTATGGCATCGAGCGACAAGTCGCGGCGCGTGCGGCCTTCGTTGTCACGATAAATCGAGGCCGTACTTTTGCGCGTGATGCGCGTACCATCGGCGAGAACTTGGGTGTTTTCGCTGATCGCTTGAGCCGAGTATGGCGCGCCTTTGACCACTTTGCTGTCGAAGCGCATTTCCGAAGAGAGCAGATTGAAGCCCGGTGGGCCGCCGTGCGGCGGTCGGTCTCTGCCGGGGCCTGGTCTTCTGTCGTGATCCTGTAAACGCCCATCGCGTCCGGGCAAGCCTTGCGGCGGCCTCCACAGCCCACCGACACGCGGCGCACGACCTTGCGCCAAGGCGCTGCCGGTGAGGAGCAGCGCCAGAGCAAGAGTCAGGAAGCAGTTTGTTTTATGAGAAGTCATGTTGCGAACCTCTTGTTGTTAGTCAGTGGTGAATCACTTCATTAGCTTGCCATCAGGTTTGGCAGACAAATCATGGACGAAGCGTATAGCCCGCGCCACACCATCGTCGCCCACCACTACGTCGGCTTTGATGAGTTCCTTCGAGCTTTCGACATTCATCGGCAAGCCCATCGAAATCAAGGTCGAGCGCGGCACTTGCACGCGCACCACTAGGCCGCTGTCGAGCGCCGTGGCGATGCTCAGATACGTCAACGGTATGTAATCGGTGACCACTTCATTTTGATTTGAAGTTGCCATAGTTTGCTGCGTTGTGTGGGGCTGGTAAGAGTTTGCGCCGCGCCCACCGCTTTGCGGTTTTCCCGTGACCGCGTGAGGTCTCGTTGTCGCTGTGTCTTTGGGTTCAGGCGTCGTTGTGGTGATAGGATGCTCAGACGGATTTTCCTGCGGCGAGTTCGTGACCTCAGCCTGGTGATTTTGCGACGGGGCTTCTACGGATCGTGAATCAGTAGCCATCGTTGTGGTGTTAGAAGGAAAGGCAATTGCGCCGGACACATTCCACAAACGCCAGGTCACGATGGCGGCAATCAAAATTACTGCCGCCGCCGCTGCCGCCCACAACCAACGCGACCGCTGCGCTGCGAGGCTTGACGATGGCGTAAGTTTTTTGGGCGCGTTGAGCGCAGGCGTTGCAGGTTTTGCGGTCTTCACGGAAGCGTTGCCGACGCTTGCCGCGTGTTGGGCGAAGGCCGCCAGCAAAGCGGTTTTGACGTGCGCCGGAGTTTGCTCGACATCGGCGTTGGCGACCATACGCAAGCGCTCGGTCAGCAATTTCTCTTCGCCGAGGCGCGCCGCGCACGCCGCACAGGTTTCTTGATGCGCCCACGCCTGCGCTCGTTTGGCGACGCTCATCAAATGATCGCAGGCGAGGTCATTAATCAGCTTTTCAAATTCATGACAATTCATCACACACACCTCGCAGAGAGCAGATTTCGCGGCGGCGCTTCCGCTTTTTTGATGGTCTGCAATTTTTCAATCAGCATGGTGCGAGCGCGATGCAGGCGCGAACGCACAGTGCCGACCGGACAACCGATGATGTTGGCCGCGTCTTCATAATTGAGTTCCTGTAGATTGCACAACACCACGACCTCGCGATAATGCGCCGGTAAAGCCAGTATCGCCTGACGCACCGAATCAATGATTTCATTGCGCGTCAATTCAGCCAGCGGGTCTTGACGGTTGATAAATTTTTCGCTCATCGTTGGATCATCTTCTTCAACCTCGTCGCTGATGGAAACGAAACTACGGTCGCGTTCCAATCTTCGCAACACGCGATGGCGCGCCATGCCGTACAGATAAGCGGCCAACGAACCGCGTGATGAATCGTATTGTCCACCGTCGCGCAGCAAGGCGATGAAGACATCTTGCGTCACATCTTCGGCGATGGATTCGGAACCGCTCATCCGCAAAGCGAAACGATAAACGCCTGCCTGTCGTCTTTCATAAAGCGTTTCAAAGGACTCGGCATCGCCTGCCAACATCAGCCGCAGCAGTTCGTCATCCCCTTGATTTGCGATTAGTTTTATCATTCGTCAACCCAAGCCCGAACCCAGCGGCTGTCTTAATGGATGTACGCCGCAAGCGCAAATAGTTCCACAAAGCTTCGCCAAATTATCGCAAAGAACCAAAACGTGGGCGACCCGTAAAGGCCGCCCGGTAATAAGCAGTACGAACCAGCTTGAGTTATTGGTGTGGGTTTGGTCTGCCCGTGATTTAATTTCGGCGCGGCGGTGGTTGATCGCCTCCGATGATGCGCGCCGCGATGTATTTGCCTTCGGCATCGGCTTTGCCAATCGCGCCAACGTGGTCACCGGCTTTGAAATCGCTCAAGGTTGCGGCTTGACGGTTGCGCGAAATCTCGGTGGTTGCCGTGGTATAAACGGTCTGCTCTTTGCCATCGGGCATTTTGATGGTGAGGGTTCCTGTAGAGGGATTGGCCGAAACATATTCGCCAAAGATGCCGTCACGCGGGCCGTGCGGTCCACGACCGCCGCCAGCGTGACCACGCGGTGGTTTATCGCCGCCCATCACACGCTCGGCGACAAATTGTCCGGCGGTATCTTTTGCGCCCATGGCGTGGACAAAATCATTGACTTGGAATGCCGCCAAGGTTGCCGCTTCGCCGTTGCGTAGCAGTTTGGTGTCGGCGGTAATGGTGATAGTTTGGGTTTCGCCATCGCGCCTGGTGACGGTTAGAGAATTGCTGCCAACGGCGGTGACTTTGCCGCCAGCGTGATGGTCTGGGTCAGGCGGCGGCCCTTCGGGGCGCTGCGCGAAGGTTGAGATGGTGGTCGCAAACGTAAAGAGCAGGGCCAACAACAGGCTGGCAGTGATTTTGTTAAAGATGCTTCTCATATTGACTCCATTAGGTTCGGAAAAATTTTTCGACGGATAGAGCGGCTCATAAAGATAGCGGTACAACAAACATTCTTGTCGCTCCCGTGAATCCGCATCTCAAAAAATATTGAGGCCGCTCTATCAAAATCGTCGTCAACGGTTATGTTCTTGAGGCCGACAAATAGTTCCACAAAAAAATCGCCCTGGAAAAAAAGGTCACAGCTTGGCCAAGTTCTGAATTGGCGAAGAGGAAGGAAACGTACAAAGCGCCAAGCTCTATTCAGGGAATCGTGAATTGCGAACGCAAAATCATTTCAGCCAATCGAAGCCAATCCGTACTTGGTTTGTTTTTTGATAAGCTCTACGAGTTTGGCGGTGTCGCGGGAGTTGCGCCGCTCGGTCAACATATAATCGGCTTCGCGTTTGGCGATTTCGACCAACTCGCGGTCGCGCACGATATTGCCGACGCGAAAGGTCGGTATGCCGGATTGCCGCGTCCCCATCACTTCGCCGGGGCCGCGTATCTCTAAATCTTTTTCCGAAACTTTGAAGCCGTCGTTAGTCTGCTCCATAATCGTCAAGCGCTCGCGTGCTTCACTTGTGCGTTTGTCACCGGCAAGCAATATGCAATAGGCCTGCGCGTCGCCGCGACCGACTCTGCCGCGCAGTTGATGCAGTTGCGAAAGGCCAAAGCGTTCGGCGTGTTCGACCAGCATGACGCTGGCATTTGGTACGTCAACACCGACTTCAATCACGGTGGTCGCTACTAGAATTTGACTTGCACCGCGCCGAAATTCGTCCATCACCGCGTCCTTTTCTTCCTGCTTCATTTTGCCGTGAACCAAGCCGATGCGGAATTGCGGAAAGACGGCGGTTCGCAAATGTTCGGCCATCTGTGTGGCGTTCAACAAATCCAACTTTTCCGATTCTTCAACCAACGGATACACGATATAGACTTGTTGCCCTTGTCGTATGATGCCATCGAGGAAGTGATAAATCTTGTTGCGCGCATCTTCGCCGCGCACTTTGGTGATAATCGGTTTGCGGCCTGGCGGCATTTCATCAATGATGGACAAATCCAAATCGCCGTACAGCGTCATCGTCAAGCTGCGCGGAATCGGCGTTGCCGTCATCACCAGCGTATCGGGATTGTAGCCGCGCTTCATCAACTCGGCGCGTTGCAAAACGCCGAAGCGATGTTGTTCGTCTATGACCACGAAACCGAGTTTGGAAAACTTCACGCCTTCTTGAATCAAAGCGTGTGTGCCGATGACGAAATCAACTTCGCCGGCTTCGATGGCGTTATGAATATCGCGCTTTTTTGCTGCCGTCAGCGAGCCGGTCAAAAGCTCTACGCGATAGGGCGATTGCGCCAATATGCGCTTGGTATTTTTGGCGTGTTGTTCGGCGAGAATTTCGGTCGGCACCATCAACGCAGATTGATAACCGCTCTCTATGGCAACGACCGCCGCTTGTATGGCGATGATGGTTTTGCCCGATCCTACGTCGCCTTGCAGCAAGCGATTCATGGGCTTGGTGCTGGCCATATCGTCAACGATCTCTTTCAAGACGCGCTTCTGCGCGTTGGTCGGTTTGAACGGCAGAATCGAGCGCACGGCTTCGCGCACGCGGTCGTTGATTTCGATGAGCGTGCCTTTGGGCGAGGCTTCGCGCCCTTGTCGGCGAATGCCCATAGCCAGCGCCAGCCAGAAGAACTCTTCAAAAATCAGCCGCTGATGCGCGGGCGATTTGCAAGCGTTATAAAGCGCCAGCGGTGCATCGTCAGCCGGAAAATGAATCTGTTTGAAAGCGTCTATGCGGGAAATCAACTGCGTGCGAGACAGCATCTCTTGCGGCAAGGTTTCGGTGAATTCCGCCCAATCCATGCGCTCCAAAACGTAGTGCATAATCGAGCGCAATGGTTTCGAGCGCAGTTCGCCGAGTTTGCGATAGACCGGCACGCGACGACCCGTGTGAATCGGTTCGGCATTGTCTTCGTCGTCGCTGAGAAATTCATAATCAGGATTTTCGACTTCAAAGAAACCGCGCTTGCCGCGTCGCCATTGCCCGTAGAGCAAGACTTTTCGACCACGCGGAAACGCTTGTTGCAGGTACGCCTGATTCCACCAGTAAGCGCGAATCTGGCCGCTTTCATCCACTGCCGAAAATTCAAAGATGCGAAGTTTGCCGCCTTTGACCGCGTAGGTTCCGGCGATGCGGACTTCGACTTCGATAGTAGCGAATTCGTTGTGTTGCAGTTGGCGGATTTTGGTCAGGTTCGAGCGGTCTTCATAACGCATCGGCAGGTTATTGAGCAGATCGTCAACCGTCACCAACAGGGCGTTGGGTTCGCCAATTGTCGCCGCCACCCCTGCGGCGATTTTCTGCGCGGTCTTGGTGGCGACACGCGGAATCTCGTGCAGGTGAAGTTCATAAAGCGGCGTGGCAAGCTTGAGCAAGCGTGGCATCCTTCCAACAAATTGCGTTTGCGGATACGGACGACGCGGTGATGGTCGCCCGTCGGCGGATCAGGAAGCGGCACACCGATTTCCGGGACGCCGCCAAATTCGATGGACGAAGCGTTAGGGAAGCGGAAAGAAATAGCATCCCGTTGAGAAGCAGTCTCTGACTGCTGGACTGGCGGTCAGAGACTGCTTCTCAACGGGAATGATGGAATTATATTTTTCCCCTTCCCTTACTTCCCAAAACGGGAAGCGGCGGATGATTGGAGCAACATCAGGAGGCCATTTTTTGTGTCAAAGCTCGGTCGGCGCATTCCCATCACCTTTGCCGAAGCAGACCAGTCGCCGACGCTTTCCGTCACTTAGGGCGTGGCGTTGGCGAGCGGGTCATAAGCCGGAAGGTCTTTGACTTTATCCGGGGCGAGCGCCGCCAAGCGTTTTTCGGCGTCCGAAGTCGCCGTCGTCGCGCGTGCCAAGCGCGCCGCCTCGAAATAGGCTGCCACAGCCTTTTCCGTGTCACCGGTCTTTTCGTAAGCGCGGCCTAATCCGGTCTGTACGACTTGATTGGGAACCGCCGTTGACTTCAACAATTTCTCGTAAAGCGGTATGGCGTTTGGCGCTTCGCCGTTCACCACATCGTTTTCGGCAAGCGCCAGTTGTGCCAGGTCGCTTGCCGGTTGTTCATTTTTAGCCGCCACTTTTTTGAGCAGTTGCAAGCCCTTGTCGCGGTCAACCCGCAGATAGGCGACGCCTGCATAGTAGTTGCCGATAGCGCCGTAATATCCCGGATATTCATTGGCCAGTTGCTCAAAAGCCTGCGCGGTCTCTTGCCACTTCTGATTGGCGTCGGTATAAAACGTGCCGGTTTGCTGTGGATTGGCGACAGCACCGGGTTCCAGCACCGGCGCTTTGTATTTTTCAAACGCCTGAGCGAAAGCCACCGCCGCTTTGGCTTCGCGTTGCGAGAAGAACCAGGTTCCCAGAAAGTAAAGCGCCACCACGCCCGCCACCACACCGAGACCGAGCAAGACGGGGCGCGTTTTATCCTGTAGCCATTCCTGCGTGCGGTCGTAAAATCGAACCATCGGATCGTTCTTGAATTTCAAATCCTTCGTAGCGATCCGTTTTTTCCTAGCTGTATTTGCCAAAACTGTAAGCCTCCTGAAAATGCGACAACGTGCAAGGCGCGCTGCGGTTATCTATTTCGCGGTCTGGACGAACCTTCAAAATACCGACCCGGAGCGCGCCTTGTCAAGATAGTCGCATGGTCTTGGTCGTCCGACAAAATGGCGGCACGGATTTATTCGCCAGACAGAAGCGGCGCTTCAAACTTTACTAGCGAGTCTAAGCTCGACTTTGTACAATTTCAAATTGAACCACACCAATCAAGCGCTGACGTTGCGGTTTGCGCTTGGAATGATTGAACCTCACCTCAACAAGCTGAGGTTCAATCATTCCAAGGGTTGAAAAAGCCAATGAAATCGGGCTGCTTCGCCTCTAAAAAATCTAGTAACGGAGAACCGAGGCAGTGAGGCAATTCATCTGAATTCCCCCAACGGGAGCCGAGGCAGTTAGGCCATTCGTCTGAATCCCTCAACGGAGAGCTGAGGCAGTGAGGCCATTCATCTGAATCCCCCCAACGGCAGTTGGGGGATGGTTAAAGTCCAACCTACACCACAGGCAAGCAAAGTTTTTTTGCAATCCCCCCGATGGCAATCGGGGGATGGTTAAAGCCCAACCTACAGAGCATCGGGCAAGGTTGGACTTTAAGTATCCACCGATTGCCATCGGGGGGATTCTTTTCTCGTTGGCAGCGTTTCGTAGGCTGAACTTTAACTATCCCCCGACTGCCGTTGGGGGGATTGGCAAGCTCGGTTCGCCTCTGAAAAATGTACAAAGTCGAGCTAAGGAGGCGAGAAGTTTTGTCTTCCCGCTTCAAGCGCAGCGCGGGCTTTGGTCAGGAATGAATCTGTTTTCGGTTTTGGGTTTGTGTGATAGATTGGAAGTCGTTGGAACTTTTTGAAGGCAAGGGGTGTCTAACCCTAGCGACAAGTGAGGTGAGGGTCATTGCCCGTTCCGCTTGGAGCTAACAAACGGCGCTCGGCTTCCGGTAGGCAGCGAGCGATGACCCACTCAAGCCCGTCATGATTTTAAGGAGCGCCTTTATGTCGGCTAGAGACATGATTGCAATCGAGCAAACGGCACTGGCCGAGGTCGAGGCAGATTTCAGGCCGGTCGAAAATCTCTACGAAGTCGGGTTGCTGGCTCGCTTGCAGGCGCATGATCTGGCGGCCTTTGATGAACTGGTAGCGCATTTCGAGCGTCCGGTTTTTTCCATCTGTTATCGCTTGTTGAACGACGCGGAAGATGCGCGGGATGCCGCGCAAGAGACCTTCTTGAAAATTTATCGCGGCCTGGCGCACTTTCGCGGCGAGTCAGGTTTGAAGACCTGGATTTATCGCATCGCCATCAATCAAGCGATGAATCAACAGCGCTGGTGGAAACGCCGCCGCCGCGAAGAAACGCTATCGCTTGATTTGAAACGCCACGACTCCGAGTTGACGCTTGGACATACGCTGGAAGGCACGGGCGCGTCCCCCGAAACGCTGGCGATTGACAACGAACGCGAAAGACGTTTGCTGCACGCCCTGGCCGAAATCAAGACCGAATATCGTGTGGCCTTGATGCTGCGAGAGATTGAAGAACTTTCTTACGACGAGATTGCCGCCACTCTGGAAATTTCGATTGGTACGGTGAAGTCACGAATTGCGCGTGGCCGCGAAGAATTGCGGCGGCGCATGAAGGCGGTGTTGTAACCCAGCCGTTTTGCCGTTTTCGAGTAGAAAACGAAAGACGCGAAATTGAGACTGTTATGAGATGTGAAACTTTTGAAACTATGGCTTCGGCCTATTTAGACGAGGAGTTGAACGCGCACGAGTTGCAAGCGTCTCGTTCGCATCTGGCGATTTGTCCGCTGTGCCGCAACTACCTGCAAGAGTTGCAGAACACATCGGCTTGCTTTAAAGAGATACCGCGACCGGAAGCGCCGCGTGAACTGCACAGCTATGTAATGGTAGCCATCGAACGCCGCGTGAAAGGCGAGATCAGTTTGCGGCAACGCGCTATCGAGTGGATGATGAAATTGAATCCGCGTCCGTTCTCTTTTGCGACCGGCGCGGTGGTTTCGGTAATTCTTTTCGCCGCCACGCTATCCGGTTTCCGACCGCTTCCGGTTGATACCTCGAAGTTGACGACGCCGCCGCTCACGTCGGTTCCGCAGGTGCCGAGTTCGCTGGTCGAATATAATTTATACAACAATCTGCCAGCCACTAAGGCTTCGTCCAGCAACGAAGAATATGAATTGCCACAGATGAACAGTAGCTCGATGGTGAGTTTCAGTAATCTGGCTTATCAAAAACCGGGTGATGAAGGGATGGCGGCATTGGTACAGATTGGCGTAGATGGCCGCGCCCGCATAGTGGATGTGCTGGACGATCCGAAAGACCCTATGGTGGTAGAACAGTTCTGGTTTGCCTTGATGAATCCGACGTTCAAACCGGCGACCATTAACGGTGAGCCGGTGGCTACTCAAATTGTCATGTTAGTAGAAAAGATGGATGTGGGCGGTTAAGTGAAGTTATGGAAAAGAGGGCAGCGACGCGCCAACCCTGCGCTCCCTCTTTTCCTCAAGAAGCGCTCCTTGCCCACCGTTTATCGTCCCGTTTCAGTAGGCGATTGACCACGATATTTCAAAGCGATAGGCACTGGAGTTGTTCTAAGCCGTTTTGAAATTCCCTCACTTGTCCAAAAATTTTTTTCGTAGAGCGCCTGCCGTCGTTCGAGTTTCAAGCCGTCCCGTGCCGCTTTCGCGGAAACGGAATCCATAACCTCAGAGCGCCTGAACGCAACCTCGTTGTTGCCTGCACGCTGCGATCATCGCGGCGCAAGGGCAGACGTGTGTTGACGACCAAGGAGAAGAGAACAATGTTTGACAAACTGGTTTTATCAAGTGCAGACCGTCGTCAGGGAAGAACGGGAAAAATTTTCTTCGTGACTTCGCTGTTTTATTCACTGGCTATCGCCTCGGCGCTCGTCGTGTCCGTAGTCGCCGCCAGCCCGGCGCTTTATGAAAAAGTGGATGTCACGCGAATCGTTGCCGTGCCGCCTATGCTGCCGCCACCGCTGGGTAAGCGCACGCCATCACAAGGCTCTGCAAAACCTCAAGCAGTTCCACGACCAGACATCTATCATCCTGAAAGACTCGACGATCTCGTAAGTCGAGCCGCTATCAAGCCAATACCCAATGTTCCGATACCGCCCTCTTTCGATTTAATCGGCAATCCTGATGGCACTGTACCCGTTGGCGACCCGAACGAAGTACGCAATGGAATTGGCCCCATAGGAGGTAATGGCATACTGGCGGGTAATCCCAATCCGGGCGGTGAACTGCCGCCGCCGGTGCAAAAGCCGGTGGAAAAGTTGCAACCGCCGGTGGAAAAACCTCTGGTCAAATTAACCTCAACGGTGTTGACCGGCAGAGCCATCGAACGCAAAACGCCGGTCTATCCGCCGCTCGCCAAACAGGTTCATGCACAAGGCGCGATCACGGTTGAAATTTTTATCTCGGCGGATGGTCGAGTCGAATCGGCAAGAGCTTTGGGCGGACATCCTTTGTTGATGAGTGCGGCGGCGGAAGCGGCACGGGGCTGGCGCTTTCAACCAACTTTATTAAACGGCACAGCGGTTCGCGTGACCGGGGTGATTACCTTCAATTTCAAATTGGATTAAGCGGCAGGCAGGCCGTTTATCGTCCGCTGTCCGGCGTCCTGTTGCGCGAATAGGTTGGCTTCTCGTGAGGCGGTTTGATGGTCGCAGCCGACGCAGTGCTTAATGAAAGCGACTCGGTCGGACGGACGCCGGACAGCGGAGAAAAGACTGTCTGAGGTTTATTCATTCATCTTCAACACGGCAAGGAAGGCTTCTTGTGGGATTTCAACTTTGCCGACGCGCTTCATGCGTTTCTTGCCTTCTTTCTGTTTTTCGAGCAGCTTGCGTTTGCGCGTGATGTCGCCGCCGTAACATTTCGCCAAGACGTTTTTGCCGACCGCTTTGACGGTTTCGCGGGCGATGATTTTATTGCCGACGGCGGCTTGAATCGCTACTTCAAACATCTGACGCGGTATCAACTGGCGCATCTTTTCAACCAAGGCGCGGCCTCTGGAATAAGCGAAATCCCGATGAACAATCAACGACAGCGCGTCAACCTGTTCGCCCGCTACCAGAATATCCAGCTTCACCATGTCACCGGCGCGATAACCTATGAAGTCGTAATCGAACGACGCATAGCCACGCGACACCGATTTCAAGCGGTCATAAAAATCGAGCATGATTTCCGCCAACGGAATTTCATAAGTCAACAAGACGCGCTTGGGCGCGGGATACTCGAAGCCGACTTGCACGCCGCGCTTCTCTTCCAACAGCGCGAACAAAGGCCCTACGAATTCGTCGTTGCACATAATCATGGCGCGTATAAACGGCTCTTCGATAGTTTCAATCTTCACCGGGTCGGGCAGCCGCGACGGGCTGTCCACCTCCAACACTTCACCGGCAGTCGTCGTCACTTGATAGCGCACGTTGGGCGCTGTGGTGATTAACTCTAAATCGAATTCGCGTTCGAGGCGTTCCTGCACAATCTCCATGTGCAGCAAGCCGAGAAAGCCGCAGCGAAAGCCGAAGCCCAAGGCCGCCGACGATTCCGGCTCGTAAAAGAACGATGAATCGTTCAAACGCAATTTATCGAGGGCGTCGCGCAACTCTTCGTACTTGTTCGACTCGACCGGATAGAGTCCCGAAAAAACCATCGGCTTGATGCGCTTGAAGCCTGGAAACGGCGTGATCGCAGGGCGCGCCGTTTCGGTTACGGTATCGCCGATTTCCACGTCGGCAACGGTTTTAATAGCCGCCGTGAAGAAGCCGACTTCACCGGCGCTCAGTTGATCAATCTCTCGCGGTTTCGGGGTCAGAACGCCCAGCGCATCAATTTGATAATCCTTGCCGGTGTTCATCAAACGCACACGCATACCGGTTCGCATCACCCCGTCAATGACGCGCATCAACACCACCACGCCGCGATAACTGTCGAACCACGAATCGAAAATCAAGGCTTTAAGCGGTGCTTTGATGTCGCCGGTCGGATGCGGCACTTCGCGCACAATGGCTTCTAACACATCGTCTATGCCTAAACCCATCTTCGCAGAAATCATTAAGGCGTTGTCGGTCTCCAAGCCGATGGTGTGTTCGATCTCTTCTTTGACGCGCTCTGGTTCCGCGCCGGGAAGGTCAATTTTATTAATCACCGGAATGAGATGGAGTTTGTGATCCAGCGCCAGATAAGTGTTTGCCAAAGTCTGCGCTTCAACGCCCTGCGACGCATCAACCACCAGCAGCGCGCCTTCACAGGCCGACATCGAGCGCGATACTTCGTAAGAAAAATCTACGTGGCCGGGGGTGTCTATCAAGTTGAGTAAATAATCTTTGCCATCCAGCGCTTTATAATTGAGGCGCACGGCGTGAGCTTTGATGGTGATGCCGCGTTCGCGTTCCAAATCCATAGCGTCCAACACCTGTTCGCTCATCTCGCGTTGGGTCAGCGCGCCAGTCGCTTCCAGCAAACGGTCTGCAAGCGTGCTTTTGCCATGATCTATGTGAGCAATGATTGAAAAATTTCGTATGTGTGCAAGTTCCGACATGGTTTTTGCTTCGATTATCCAGTTGACCTTTTTATGAGAATCGTAATGTTGCATGATACCTGAAGTGCAAACGATAAACCAGAAACTATAATAACCGGCATCGCCAGCCGACTTCTGGACTGCGCCGTTTGCGGTCAAAGGCGAATAGCCGGATTCTCATAGTGTTGCTACAATCTCGCCTATGAAAAATCGGTTCTTGTTTGTTGCTGCAATTTTACTGGCTATGATTTCGATACCTGCAAACACCAACGCCGCCGCGCCGCGCACCATGCGGCTTGATTATTATCACACCGGCAACGCCGCGCAGGAATTATTCAGCGTGGATAAGGTTGTCGTTGAACCTTTAGCGTGGGCGGGCAATCCGCAACGCGCCATTGATGACACCAATCTCGGCAAATACTTTTTTGAAGTGCTTGACCGCAACAGCAATCGCGTCGTTTATTCACGCGGCTTCGCTTCCATGTACGGCGAATGGGAGACCACCGACGAAGCGAAAAAAATCAATCGCACCTTTCATGAATCGTTGCGCTTTCCCACGCCCGCCGCGCCCGTGCAAATCGTGTTGAAAAAGCGCGACGCCAACAACGCTTTTCAACAGGTGTGGTCGGTCCTGGTTGATCCGAAAGATATGTTCGTTGACACCTCCACTGCGAAAGCGCCTGCGCCGCTCATCGAAATTCAAAAGAGCGGCGACCCGGCAACCAAAGTAGATTTTCTGATTTTAGGCGATGGCTACACCGCCAGCGAGTTGAAGAAATTTGAAAGCGAGGCGCGCCGTTTGACGGAATTATTATTTGCGACTTCGCCCTTCAAAGAGCGCCGCAACGATTTCAACGTCTGGGCGATGTGTCCACCGGCGCAGGAATCCGGCATCTCGCGGCCTTCGACTGGCCTTCATCGGCAATCGCCTTTGGGCGCGACTTATGATGCCTTTGGGTCGGAGCGTTATGTGTTGACCTTCGACAATCGGGCGCTTCGGCAAGTGGCGCAATTTGCGCCTTATGAGTTCATCGAAATCATCACCAACTCGCGCACCTATGGCGGCGGCGGAATTTTCAATCTCTACAGCACAGTCGCTGCGGCCAGCGAACAGGCTCCCTATATTTTCGTTCATGAATTCGGCCATCACTTCGCCGGACTTGCCGATGAATATTACACTTCACCGGTGGCTTATACGCAGCCTGCCGAACGTATGGAGCCGTGGGAGCCGAACGTCACGGCCTTGCTTGACCCGACGAAATTGAAATGGCAAGACCTGGTGGCGAAAGATACGCCGGTTCCGACGCCTTGGCAGAAAGAGGAGTTTGATAAACACGCTCTGGAATACGGCAAACGACGGGCGCAGATTCGCGCCCAAAATCGCCCCGAAGAAGAGATGGAGGCGTTGTTCCGCGAGAACCGCGAATTTGAAGTGCAACTGTTTGCAAAGGAAAAATACTTTGGTAAAGTCGGCGCGTTCGAGGGTGCGAATTATGAAGCGAAAGGTTATTATCGCCCCGAAGTGGATTGTATTATGTTCACGCGCAGCAAAGAGTTTTGCAAAGTTTGCCAACGCGCCATCGAGCGCGTCGTGGATTTGTATGCGCGATAAATTTTTATTCAACTGAAATTCTTTGCGTCTCCTTGGCGTCTCGGCGTGAAAGAATTCGGTTCGCGCCAAGCCGCCAAGCCACCAAGTAACCGCAAAGACTACCGACAAGGAGCAGCTACCGATGTTTCTGAAAGACGTGCAGCAGAAAAAAAGCAACGGCCCTTTCGATAACAAAATCGCGCAGATGCAGGCGCACGATTTACCGGTTCCGGAAATCTGGCATCTGTTCGCTTTCAAACCGGAGATGACCGAGCATCTATCGAAGTTCACCGATATGGCGATGCGCGGGCCTTCGCCGCTGTCGCACGGAATGCGCGAATTGATTGCCGCCTTCACCTCGCGCCAAAACGCCTGTCCCTTCTGAGTAGGGTCTCACACAGCGGGCGCTGTGGCGACCTTAGAAGATGAAGAACTGGTGCGCCAGGTGCTGGACGATTTTCGTTCGTCGCGCCTTGCGGATGCTGAAAAAGCGTTGTTCGCCTTTCTCGAAAAAGTAAACTCTGCGGCCAATCAAATCCGCCAAAGCGACATAGATGAGTTGAAAAAATTCGGCTGGTCGGACGAAGCGATTTACGATGCCGTGACGGTTTGCAGCCTGTTCAATTTCTACAATCGTTGGAACGATGCGATGGGCACACCCGATATGCCGGCCTTTGCTTATGAAATGTCCGGCAAACGCATCGCTTCACATGGCTACTATCAAAAACCGGAAGGCGAGTGAGGGAGATAGGGAGACGGGGAGACAGGGAGACAGGGGATAAAGTTTGTCTCGTTTTTGCATGAAACCAACGGCATCAAGATAGCGAAAAATTTGAATAACAAAAAATTCGAGATATTCAAATTCTCCCTTTCTCCCTTTCTCCCCATCTCCCCATCTCCCTCACTCCTTTTCTCTTAAAACATGGCGTTCACCTCTGGCACATATCTTGGGCATTACAAACTCCTGCACTCGATAGGCAATGGCGGTATGGGTGAAGTTTATCTGGCCGAAGACTCCCGCCTGGAACGCAAAGTCGCCTTGAAAATCATGCCCGCCGAACTGGTCAAAGACGACCGCCGCGTGCTGCGTTTCGAGCAGGAAGCGCGCGCCGTTTCCGCCCTCAATCATCCCAACATCATCACCCTACATGAAATCGGCCAGACCGACGTGGCGCATTTCATCGTCACCGAATTCATCGAAGGTGAAACCCTGCGCCAACGTCTGGCGCGCCAGCCCTTGGAGTTGTTGGAGGTTTTGGATATTGCCATTCAAACGGCGAATGCGTTGGTAGCGGCGCATCAGGCCGGCATCATTCATCGTGACATCAAACCCGATAACTTGATGCTGCGACCGGATGGCTATGTGAAAGTTTTGGATTTCGGCATCGCCAAATTGAAAGAGACCTTTTCGCAACCGGCGAATTTTGACGGCGAGTTTGAAGGCGGAACGGAAACCGCGACGCTGCGAACGCCGGTGAAGACCGAACCCGGCATCATCATCGGCAGCCCGAATTATATGTCGCCCGAACAGGCCAGAGGTCTGGCGGTTGATGAGCGCTCCGATATTTTCAGCCTCGGCGTGATGCTTTACGAAATGGTCGCAGGCCGACGCCCTTTTGAAGGCGCTACGATCAGCGATTTGATCGTAGCAATTTTAACGCAGGAGCCGAAAACGATTTTAGCAAGCTTGCCCGATACGCCGGAAAAACTCGACCGGATTATTCAACAAGCGTTGGCGAAAAATGTCAGCGAGCGTTATCAAAACGTCAAAGAGATGCTGCGGGATTTGCAGCGCGTCAAACGGCGCATCGAATTTGACGCGGGCTTTGAAGTGTCAACGCCGCCCGAATCGAGCAACGCGCCGAATCAAGACGACGAGGCGACCGCAGCGGACGGTAAGAAAAAAACCGTTGAATTGACCGCGACCAAAATCACGGCGGGCGGCCAGACCACGCGGATGGATTTGCACACTCTGGGCGATAATCGAAAACAGCAACGATTGGTGTTGTTGGCTTTGGTTTCGTTGATGCTGGTGATGGCGGCAGCGACGGCGATTTACCTGCGGCGAAGCAAACCACGCGGCATAGATTCAATCGCTGTGTTGCCTTTTCTCAATGTCAACGGCGATGCCAACACGGATTATTTGTCGGACGGCTTGACCGAAAGTTTAATCAACTCGCTGTCGCGTTTGCCGAACCTGAAAGTGATGTCGCGCAATTCAGTCTTTCAATACAAAGGCAAAGAGTTGAACGCCAGAGAGGTCGGCAAAACTTTGAGCGTCAGCGCCGTGTTGACCGGGCGCTTGACGCAAACGCCGGACGGCTTGTTGATTAATCTGGAATTGATTGATGCGCGGGACGACACACAGATTTGGGGCGAACGCTATGCCCGCCGCATGAGCGATCTGGCCATTGTGCAACAGGAAATCGCCAATCAATTATCGGCGCATTTGCAGCCGCAATTGAGCAGCGCCGAAAAACAGCGCATGACGAAACCCAATACCGACAACGCCGAAGCTTATCAACTCTATCTGCGCGGGCGCTATCACTGGAACAAACGCACGGCGGAGGCGATGATGCGCGGCATAGAATATTTCAAGCAGGCGCTGGAAAAAGATTCGCAGTACGCGCTGGCTGATGCGGGACTTGCCGATTGTTACGCGCTGTTGGGTGAATACGGCAGATTGCCTATGCGGGAAGCCTTGCCCTTGGCCAAAGACGCGGCGCAAAAAGCCATAGCGCTCGATGACGCTTTGGCCGAAGCGCACACCTCGCTGGCGGCGGTTCACGAATACGAGTGGGATTGGCAGGGGGCTGAAAGCGAATATCAGTTGGCCATCAAGATCAATCCCAATTATGCGACCGCACATCATTGGTTTGGAATTTATTTGAGCAGCATGGCGCGTTTTGCCGAAGCCGAGCTACAACTCAGAAAGGCGCTTGAGCTTGACCCGTTGTCTTTGATTATCAACACCGGTTTGGGGCGTATGTATTGCGGAGCGCGACGCTATGACGAAGCCATAGAGCAACTGAAAAAGACGCTGGAGATTGAGCCGAATTTTGCCGAAGCGCATTTTCAAATGGCGTTGGCTTACGAAGGCAAAGGCCGTTATAACGAAGCGGCGGCGGCGTTTCAAAAGTCTGTGGAATTGTTTGACGACCCGACCATGAAAGGCTGGATCGCCCGCGAATACGCGATTGCCGGAAAACAGCAGGAAGCGCGCCGGATACTGAATGAATTAAAAGCGCTGTCAAAGCAGCAATATGTTTCGCCGTACATGATTGCCATAGGCTACGCGGCATTGGGCGATAAAGAGCAAGCGTTTGTGTGGCTTGACAAAGTAGCCGAGGAAAAATCTTATTACGTCGTCTGGCTCAAGGTTGACCCGTTGTGGGATGCGGTGCGAACCACACCGCGCTTTCAAGATTTGCTGCATCGCACAGGGCTTTCGTAACCGTCCTATTGTAGGTTGCGTCATGGTCGTGTAAAAGCAAATGGCTCCGAGACCAGCCCATTAACATTTCGCACCTGTAGTACGACCCTTTGACCGGGGTTAATTTTCTTGAGCGCTTTTTTACTCAGCAAAATGACTTGAGGAAAATTTCTATCATTGAGCGTCGGCACCGCATTGCCATCAATCAGTATGACCGCGCCTTTATCAAATCCGTATCCATTGAAACCTATCCCATCAACCCCTAGCCTGTTGTTATTTATGGCTGCACCGAGAATTGTGGGGGTCAGAAGATAAGAAAACCCGTTGTTCAGCGCGCCGCTTTGCCCATCAGAGTTGATGACGAATAGGTTCTTCACGCCGGCTGAAAACGCCGTGTCAGTCCTGGCGCGAATCGTATTGCTATTCACCACGACAACCTCTGTCGCCAACACGCCTCCTATGCTCACTGCTGCGCCCGATAGAAAATTCGTGCCGTTGATGGTGATGGCGGTTTGACCTGATGCGGAGCCGGAGTTTGGCATCACGCTGGAAACCGTCGGCGCAGGATTGGTATTATTGAGGTCAACGAGTCTTGAGATGAACGCATCGCCAGGTCGGTGGAACGGTTGAAGCGAATTGATGGTCGGAAAGTTTGTCGAGCGTGTGCTTCCGACCACATAAACTCTGCCCGATTTATCTATCGCAATGCCATTGCCGGAATCGGAATTATTGCCGCCCAGATAAGAAGAGTAGATTGCTGCGGTTGCCAAAGGGTTCAGCTTCACCACAAAAGCCTCATTGGCATTGAAAGCATCCTTTTCATTGCGTTTGTCGGGTTGAAAAGCATTTCGTGTTGGAAAATCATCCGAGTTGGTGGTGCCTGTCAGGTAAGCATTGAATGATGAGTCCACCGCTATGCTGGCGCTGCTATCGGAATCGTAGCCGCCAAGATAGGTGCAATAGTCAAGCGCCGAACCTTGCGCGTTCAACTTCATTACAAAAGCGTCTGTGCCGATGTTATTGGTGCCCGTGTAAAGCGTCGAGGGAGTTTTCGGATCCATTGCCAGAGAGATGCTCACAGCAGCTGGATTGAGATTGATCGCTTTCCAGACTGTGCCGCCATCCATACTTTTATAGATTTTGCCTGATGAAATCGTGTAGAGAATGGCTGAGTTTGTCGGGTCAATCAGTAGTTCTCCGAGGCTGTATAAATTATTTTCGATTTCACTCCAGCTTTCTCCACCATCCGAGCTTTTGAATAAACCGTTGCCGCTCGCATAAATCTGAGAGGACTTGGCAGGGTCAAAGGCAACATCCGCAAGCGCGATGTCGATGATACTGGTTGGCTGCCATTTCTTCCCGCCAGAGGCGCTTTTGAAGAGGTGGATAGATTGAGCGTACAGGGTTGACGGATTCTTTGGATCAATCCCCAGAATCGCTGCGTCCGCCTGTGGCAAGCCTTTATTGATGGCTTGCCAGGAGGTGCCGCCATCTGTAGTTTTGAATAATGTGACGGTAGGCTGAAGAGTTCTTGCTGCCACATAAAATGTTGATAAGTCTGTTGGATCAATCGTCACTTGAATGATCGAATGAACCAGTACACCTGCCGGAGACGGTGAGTTAATCCTGATCCAGGTATTTCCCCCGTCCGTGCTTTTTAACAGAATATCCAACGGGAACGCGCCAATTGTGCTGGCGAAAACTACAGAGGGATTCTGCGGCGCAAACGCCAGGATTTGCCTGAAGGGGAAGCCTACTGGCAGAGCCCCGCTCCAACTGTTGCCGCTATCGGTGCTTTTGAAAACGCCGCTGTTGGTTCCAGCATAAATGGTTGAAGAAACATTCGGGTCAACCGCCAGAAGCTGCATAAGCAGATTACTGCTTAGTCCTCGGCGAACCGGCTGCCAGTGAAGGCCACCATCGGTGGTCTTGAAAAACGGCGCATTGCCGATCTCCCTCTGCAAGACATTTGCGGTAACCGGAAGGTCTGCGGAGAACGTATCGCCACAGACATAAGCGCTGCCTGCGACATCAACGGCGATGGATTTGCCCGCGTCGTCACTTTTACCACCAAGATACGTGGAATAAATCAGAGCCGAACCGGCTGCATTAAGCTTCGTGACAAAAGCATCGTTTTTGCCGCCAATGAAATTGGCATAGAGCGCATCTTTTATAGGGAAATTCTGCGCTTCTGTAGTCCCAACAATATAGGCATTGCCGGAATCGTCAACCGCTATACCGTTGCCTGAGTCGTTGCCATTGCCGCCGAGAAAAGTTGAATAAACCAGAGCATTGCCTGAAGGGTTCAATTTGCTTACGAAGGCTTCCGTACAGGGAAACAGGGTTATGGCATCACCGCCAACCGAAGAGCAGACATCATTGCTCTTGACGGGTTTAAACGCATTTGCGGTGGTCGGAAAACTTCGGACATTGGTTTGCCCCGTGAGGTAGGCATTGCCGAAGGAATCTACCTTGATGGCAAAACCTTTCGTTGAACAGCGCGTGCCAATCGCGCAGGTATTGCCAGCGGGGGTGGTGTCTGCGGCTCCCAGATAGGTGGAATAAATCAGCGCGTTGCCGTCGCGATTCAACTTGCTTACGAAAGCATTTTCCGCCCCTTTTAACGAAGTCTGAAAAGCTCCTGGCGTTGTGGGGAAGGCGCTGGCGCTTGTATAGCCCGTCATGTAAACCTTGCCTTCGAAATCTACAGCGATGCTGGCACCGAAGTATGTGGAGGTTCGATCAGCAAAAGCGTCACTGCCAAAAAAAGTGGCATAGACAAGACTTTGGCTTGCGGCATCCAGTTTTGCCACAAAGACGCTATTGCGATTTGCTACCGCCTGCGCGCTTTCCACCGCTTGCGGGATGGGCGCGAACAACTCATTGCCGACCACGTACATATTGCCTTCCTGATCGAGCGCCACATCCGTTGCGTTGAACGTCGCAGGACTCGGTGCGCTGCCAAAGTGTGTGGAAAAATCCAACACAGGGTCAATGACCAGCGGCAAGCGTTTGTCATGTTCATCGAGTTCAAAGGCAACGATTTGATTGCGGATTGCGGCTTGCAGCTTGCGGATTTTTCGTTTTGCAGCTTGCTGCACTGGCGCATTGAGGAGTTTGTAGTTGCAAGTAACGGCTTGGCGCTCGCCGTTGACCTCTTGATAAGCAACCGGCTTTTGCTGGCGCAATTCGCCTGCTGAAGTGGTGAAAATTAAATCGCCCTGCTCGTCTATGCGGAGCGCCTGCGCGCCTTCGATGGAAATTGCTATCGCCTTGAAATCGGCTCCCACAGCCAGTTTCAAGTCATACTCGAAAGTTCCCTGCTGTTGATAAACCAGCAGATCAACGCCGCGATAGAGATTCGCGTAGTTGACTTTAGCGAAGGTGGAAATATTGGTGCGCCACTGCTTCGCGTCGTTGCCTATGAAGTAATTGCTTTTGCTCGGAAGCACATCCACGCCGACAGGATGCGACGCAGCGTTTGCGCCGATAAACTTCATCTTCACGGTGGCCGCTTGACGGACGGACGCGGCATCAAGAATTATGGAACGCTCCGATGAACGGGTGAAGTCACGGTCGGAGCGTTCCCTCTGTGATACGGCTTGGGGTGAAGAGAGGCGTGCCGGTGATGAGAGTTCGGCGCGGTTCTGCGATTTCGATTGTTGCGAATTGCGGATCGGTGATCCGGCGCTTGAGGAAGGCGCAAGACAGAAAGCGGAAGGAGGAAGCTTCAAGCGCTCACAATCTCCCACAACTTCTTCGCAACCATTCCGCTTTCTTTCTTTCGCCTTCTCAAGCTGCAAGACGATCTCATTCCCGGTCAGCGCCAGTTGATAACCGCTGCCGCGACCCAAGAACTGGATGGCGTGATCAAACTGCCCGATATTTTGCTCAAACCCAAAACTCAATTGCCCGAAAGCAACTGGCCGTCGCCTGGTCGGTAATTGATCGAGGGAAGCTTTCGACTCACCTCTCGCTTCAGGCCGCGAAGCCTGACCCGGCGTAACGTGTGCTGAAACTGCCGTCACGGGCGGCATCCTTGAACCAACCAATAAAGCGATCAGGCTTGCAAGAACGGCTGTCAAACGTCCTGCACGATTCAATCTGAACGCCATCATAATTCACCTTTTCATTCCTGATTCTTGCCAGTGAACGCTTGACGTTAGGTTTTGCACACATTGTGCCACGGCGAAAACCTTCCCGCTTTACACGCTTGAAAAGCGTTTAAGTGTTATGCCAGACAAGCCTTAGCCAGATAAAACGCAAACTTGACGAAGGCTTTTACGTTTTATGAGTGGGAACTTAGGTTGCAAGTAGAACGGGAAGAAAGTACCGCAAGTGGAAAGTAGCTATACAATGAAATGGCAATTTCTCGTCAAGGAAATTTCAAAGCCGAGACCAGACGTTGAAAAAAACCGGAAGCGCCGGTTTTTGCCTGACGTTTATTTTCCTTATTCGGCAGCGACATTACCGCTTTCGCCCACGTAAGCGCGGCACAATTTCAAAAACGAGCGCACCGCCGGAGGCACATAATCGCTTTTCAAGTACGCTATGCCAAACTGCCATTTCAAGTTCAACTCTTTGACGCGCACGGCGCGCAAGCGACCACGCGCCACATCGCGTTGCAAAGGCGCTTGCGGCAATATGGTGACGCCGAAATCCAACTCGACCATTTTGATGATGGCTTCGGTGCGCTGCAATTCCATGACGATGACCGGCGACAAGCCGCTCTTTTCAAAAAACAGATCAATCAAACGCCGTGTGTTGCCGCCTTTTTCGCCGAGTATCAATGGTTCACCGGCGAGTTGTTCGGCAGTGATGACGCGCAGATTGGCGAATCTATGTTGTGGACTCATAACCGCCGCCAGCTTGTCGCTCTTCAACATCTCGGTCGTCACGTCCGAGGCTTCGACCGGCAGCGACACCACACCGGCGTCCATTTTGTTGGCGACGATTTGTTCGATAATCCATTCGCTGGTGCCGCCGACCACGGATAAATCCAACAGCGTATGCAGGCGTTTGAGTTCGCTGAGAATTTCCGGCAGCGGGTTGAGCGTAAACGAAGTTGACGACACCCCCAGATGCAGCCGCGCCCGCGAGGCTTCGGTAATGGCCGCCAAATCGTTTTGCGCGGCGTCGTGAGCGCGCAAAATTTTTTCGGTGTGCGACAGCAGCAAACGACCGGCATCGGTCAGGAATAATTTTTTATTGACGCGCAGAAACAACGGCGTGCCGATCTCTTCTTCGAGTTGTTTGATGTGAACGCTGACGGCGGCCTGGGTCAAATGGATGCGGACGGCGGCGTGCGTAAAGGAACCGGCTTCGGCTACCGCTTTAAATGTTTTCAGAAGTCTATGCTCCATCGTTTATGGGTCAAGATTCGGCTTTCCGCAAAGAACGCATTAAATGTGGACGATAACATTCAACAAGTCAATCTCGATAAAGTCGCAGTTTGCGAAGTTCGCCTCGAGTTGTTGCAGCTTGGTCAGAAATAGGGCTTCCAGTTCAGCATTTCTGATATTGCCGTTTGGTAAGTCGAGAGTATGTAAACTCTCATGTCCGAACTCGCGCAACTTGTTTGCAAGTCGGCGCGGCAGTTGAGCATCAACGAGAAATTTTATATAGATAAATAACCGCCAAAATTAAAACTATTTCCTACAGTTTCATTATAGCAAAAGCGATATTTGAGGTACGGAAGCACAATCTAACGCTTCACACTACGGTTGCCGTCCCGTGCGCTTCACTCGACTTCATCACCGGCTCATTCGCTTTTCATCGGCGATGGCCTCATAAATTCCGCGATGGTTTGAAGATGTATCAGAAAAAAAATCGCGCCGTCTGATTGTTGCTGATTAGACTCGCTCACCTTTACTCAGTTTTGCAGCGAAACGCAGAGCCGCCAAAATGTCTTCACGCTCTAAATCTTCGTAATCGGCAAGAATCTCTTCATTGGTCATTCCCGAACCAAGTAAGTCCAGAATCATCTCCACAGGATAGCGCAGACCTCTGATAGAGGGTTTGCCGTGACAAATTTCCGGGTCTATGGTGATGCGTTGCAAAAGATTGTTTTCCATCATATCGTTGCCCTCAAAGAATATCTGAGCCTTCCATCTGGCTGTCTGCATTGTACGACACATCATCAGGTGAGAAAAAATGGCTCACACAAAAGCCTTGGTTGAGGTGGGCGAAAATGTTTGTGCGCTGCTGGCAAAGCGTGGCGTGTAGTTCATTGTCTGATTGCCGAATCTTACGACAGGAGGTCAAGTAGGCGGCGTTTTCCATACCGACGTAACCACGCTTTGACGACAGAGATTTTTATTCGAGTGCAGCTTGAAGGCAAATGAAATTCGCTCTACAGAGAGAGTGGGAGGCTATTTTAGTTTTGCGTCTATCATCGTCAAAATAGATATGCACAAATCACTCTGCGTTGGTATAATCGCTGCAAAGTTCAGGCTACAATCCTGGCTTTGCAACAAATCTCTTCCCAACATTTCAAGCTTTTCATTTCCTTGTGAGTTGCTCACTCATGCGGAAAAGGAGACAAGATAACGCCTATGAAAAACCGGAAAGACAGCTTGATGAATTGCCTTACTCGTTTCGCTTTGAGTCTGTTGTTGATGTTCGCCCTGATCTTGATGACGCCGATTTTGCCGACTTCTATCGGTGAAACGGCGAGCCGCCAAGCGCAAACCGGCGATGCCGCCATCACGCCGCCCAAGGGGCTTTATTGCAGTTGTCCGCCCACCAGTACGCGCAGCCATTCCGTGCTGCCGGAGGTGGCGGCTAAAGATTTTGTTGACGGCATACTGATACGCATCGGATGGAGCGACCTGGAACCCGTTGAAGGTTCACCTACCTGGACGTTACTCGATAACGAGTTAGAACTGGCTCGGCAGGCAGGAAAGAAAGTTACTCTAGCAGTGGTCAACGGACCAGCCGCGCCTGCGTGGTTGACGACCAAAGGGGCGAAGATGTTTTCGTACACCTTCCGAGGCGGAGCGACGGCGCTGCCGGTTCCTTGGGATGAAATTTATCTCTCCGCCTGGACAAGTTTTGTGGCTCGACTAGGGGCGCGATACCAGAACAACGCAAACATCACGCTCGTCCATATCACCCACTCGACCAGCAATGGTTTCGAGATGCAACTGCCGTTTTCTCCCATTGATCAGCAAGCCTGGCAACAAATCGGTTACACCGAGCAGCGCTTGATTGATTCGTGGAAAACCGTGGTTGACGCTTTTGCCTCGGCCTTTCCTGCCAGTCCGCTCGATGTGGAAGTCCATCCGGTTCTGGGCAGCGACCTGGTGGCGCAAGGGGTGGTGACCTACGGGCAGGCGCAATGGGGAACGCGGTTCGGAGTTTTTGCCGGATGGTGGAGTCAGAAAAATGCGGCGAGTGTTTATCCGGGGATGTTCCGCTTGATACAGGCAGCCGCGACGCAGAGTTTCTCTGCCATTCAAATGGTGGCCAGTCACACCCAGACCCCGGATGACTTCGGCGATGGCGGCATTTTTAAGGCCGCCGAACTTGCCTTGGATACAGGCGTGCAATATCAGGAGGTTTGGAACAGTGATATTTTGAACAGCGCACTGGAACCCTTGATGCGTGAGATCAACAACGCTGCGCCAGTTCCTTCGGTGCCTCCGGCGCTTGTCGCTGTGCAGATTCTCAAAAAAGGTAAGCCGGTAGATTATCTGGTAGCGGGAGCGAAAGCGAAGCGCTACCAAATTACACTGACGGGCAGCGGCTTCAATGCCAACTCGAAAGTTTTGCTGAACTCGACAGAAGTGCAGGCTTCCTTGGTCAGCGCCAGCCAGATGAGCGCCAAGCTTCTTCCCGGTCGAGTCCCCGCACCGGGAATGATGACCGTTGAAGTGCGTAACGGCGGACTGTCCTCTAGCACGTTGACCATAGAGATTCGCAACGAATAGCCAAGCCCCGATACGCCTTCAGTCGCGGTGATCTGAGGGCTTCCGTGAAGGCACTCAACATATTGGGGTCTCTACGACGACCGCATACAATATCTTGTGAGCCTTCACACGCCAGACCAGAGAGCCTCATTCGTCAAGTACGCTGTTTGACGGCCTTCCTGCGCTGCGGCTCCCCATCACCAGAGCGATGAGATAAACTGGATCAGGGTTCAAAGTTCGGGATTCGCGGTTTGGGTTTTACCACTTCATAGCCTCCCGAATTCGGCTTCTACCTTGCAACTCAGTTGGGAAAACAGCAATGAAAAGTTATCGAAAAGAGTTGTGGTTCAACATTCCGACGCGCCGAGCCTTCCTCAACATCACGCCGCAAGTTGAAGATTGCCTGCGCGAAAGCGGTATCAAAGAAGGCTTGGTCTTGGTCAACGCCATGCACATCACGGCTTCGGTTTTTATTAACGATGACGAGCGCGGCTTGCATCACGATTACGAAGTGTTTTTAGAAAAGCTTGCGCCGCATGAACCGGTCGGCGATTACCGGCACAACGACACCGGCGAAGACAACGCCGATGCTCATATCAAGCGGCAAATCATGGGGCGCGAAGTGGTTGTAGCCATCACCAACGGGCGTTTGGATTTTGGCACGTGGGAGCAGATTTTTTACGGCGAGTTTGACGGCAAACGGCGCAAGCGCGTACTCGTGAAAATCATCGGCGAATAGACGGAAAAACCTACGAATGCAAAACGCTGAATACCTTCGCGTCACTATTTTTTTCAGCTTGGTGGTCGCCATTTACGCCTTTGCGGCAATCCTGGTTATCAAATGGCTCTTGCACAAATTCGGCATCGCCGCGCTTTCACAACACAAAAGCCAGGTGTGGTTTCGCCGCATTATTTTCAGCCTGAGTCTCATAGGATTGCTCTGCATCGGCTATGGCTATTTCATCGAACCCTATCGAATCTCCATCACCCGCGTAGAGATCAAAAGCGACAAACTTGCCAGCGGCGCAAGCCCGATTCGCCTTGTTCACATCTCGGATTTGCACAGCGATGCAAAAGCGCGACTGGAAAAACAACTGCCAGAGATTATCAAAAATGAAAAACCGGATTTGATATTTTTTACCGGCGACAGCATCAACTCGTCCGCAGGCTTGCAGGTCTTTCGCGAGTGTCTTGCAAGCCTTGCGACAGTCGCTCCGACCTATGTTGTCAAAGGCAATTGGGACACGGCTTTTTGGAGCCGCTTGAATTTGTTTGAAGGCACGGACGCTATCGAATTGAACGGCAAAGCGGCGTCCCTCAAGGTGAAGGGAACGGCTTTGCATATTGCCGGAATTGCGGTTGGCAACGAAGGGCAAATGAAACAGGCGCTGGCTTCGATTCCACCCAATGAGTTTTCGATTTTTCTTTATCATTACCCCGATTTGATCGCGGAAATCGCCGAGCAAAACATAGACCTCTATTGCGCCGGACACACGCACGGCGGACAAATTGCGTTGCCTTTTTACGGCGCGTTAATCACCTTGTCGAAATTCGGCAAACAGTATGAAGCGGGTTTGTACCAAGTCAAACAAACCTCGCTCTACGTCAACAGAGGCATAGGAATGGAAGGCGGCAATGCGCCGCGAGTCCGTTTTTGCGCGACCCCGGAAGTCACCGTCATTGATCTTGTCCCGGCGTTTTAATGCAGCGTGTGAAGCAAGTTTCTCTGCCTGAATTCGCGTTTTTTGATGAGCCAGCAATTGGCAGCTTTTTGAGGTTTTGTGTATGCTGATTTGGTTATGCAAGAGGCAAAGAAATTCACCGTCGGTTTGGTACAGATGCGGATGACGACAGACGCTGATGAGAATCTCCATCGTGCTGTCTCAAAGGTCGAGGAAGCGGCGCGGCTTGGCGCAGAGGTCGTCTGTCTGCCGGAGCTTTTTCGCTCGCAATATTTCTGTCAGCGCGAAGACGCCGACTTGTTCGACCTCGCCGAAGCAATCCCCGGCGCTTCAACAGAGGCTTTAGGCAAAATCGCTAAAGCTAAAAAAATCACCATTGTTGCTTCTCTGTTCGAGCGTCGCGCCATAGGGCTTTATCACAACACCGTTGCTTATATTGACGCAGATGGCGAAGTCGCAAACCTCTATCGCAAGATGCACATACCCGATGACCCCGCCTACTACGAGAAGTTTTATTTCACGCCGGGCGATTTGGGTTTCAAAGCTTTTGATACGCAAGCCGGTCGCATAGGCACTCTGATTTGTTGGGATCAATGGTACCCGGAAGGCGCAAGATTGACCGCGTTGCGCGGCGCGAATGTCTTGTTTTATCCGACGGCTATCGGTTGGCATCCGCATGAAAAAGAGCAGTACGGCGCACAGCAACGCGATGCCTGGCGCACCATTCAACGTAGCCACGCTATAGCGAATGGAGTGTATGTCGCGGCGGTTAATCGCGTCGGTCACGAGAAATGGAAAGAGACAGAAGCGGGCATAGAGTTCTGGGGAAGTTCGTTTTTGTGCGACCCGTTTGGCGTTGTCATCGCCGAAGCTTCAACCGATAAAGAAGAAATTTTAATTGGCGAAATTGACTCAGCGCGAATGGAAGAAGTGCGCCGCAACTGGCCCTTTTTGCGCGATAGAAGAATTGACGCCTACACAGGCATAGACCGCCGCTTCATAGATGAATAAAACAATTGCCCGTAGCCAGTAGTCAGTAGTCAGTAGAAGTTTACTGACTACTGACTACTGACTACTGACTACTGACTACTGACTACTGACTACTGATGAAAAACACACCTGCCGCAAAGGGCTTTGCGATGTCCGCCGAATGGGAGAAGCACGAAGCTACTTGGCTTGGCTGGCCGCACAATAAAACTGATTGGCCCGGAAAAATCGCCCCGATTCATTGGGTCTATGGCGAGATCACCCGCAAACTCGCGCAAGGCGAAATCGCTCGCATCATCGTCAACAACGAAACGCACGAAACCTTAGCTCGTCGCGTACTTGATAAAGTCGGCGCGGATTTTTCTCGCCTAGAGTTCTTCCGTTTTCCGACTAATCGCGGTTGGACGCGAGACTTCGGACCTCTTTTTGTGAAACGCACAGGGCGACGTTCGGAAGTAGCGATTGCCAATTTTAAATTTAATGCTTGGGCAAAGTACAAAGATTTCGAGAAAGATAATCTAGTGCCGGAACTGGCGGCAGAGGCACTCAAGTTAAAAATCTTCAAAGCCGAATACAAAAATACTCATGTCGTTTTAGAAGGCGGTGCAATTGAGGTGAATGGGCGCGGCACTTTGATTACTACGGAAGAATGCTTGCTCGATCAACAGACGCAAGCGCGTAATCCAAACTTGAGCAGAGAAGAGATTGCAGAAGCCATGCGTCAATTTTTAGGCGTGAGCAATATCGTGTGGCTCGGCAAAGGCATCGAAGGCGACGACACTCACGGTCACGTTGATGACCTTTGCCGCTTCGTCAATCACAACACGGTGGTCTTGTGTAGAGAAAAAAATCCTGCGGATTACAACCACGCGGTGCTGGAAGAAAATTTTGAGCGCCTAAAAAGCGCCAGACTCGAAGATGGCTCGAAGCTAAAAGTTGTTACGTTGCCGATGCCTGCGCCGCTCTATTTTGCAGGTCGGAGACTACCCGCAAGTTACGCCAATTTTTACATCACCAACGCGGCGGTGCTGGTTCCGACATTCAACGATGAAAACGACCGCAAAGCATTAGGCATCCTTGCTGAAGCTTTCACAGACCGCCCGGTTATTGGCATTCACGCCGTAGATTTAGTCTGGGGACTCGGCACGTTGCATTGCCTGACACAACAACAACCCGCCAGATAAATCACCGACCCGAAGCCATATCTAGTTTTGACAACCTGATTTGGCCCCTTTTGATCATCTCATTTGGCCCCACCACCCCGTTGGCAGCTACGATTTTTTCGATTGCACCATACTGCGCCGCAGATGAGTTGGAAAGTAACTAAGTACAAGGCACAGTAAATAGGCCGCTAGTTAGCAACGCCATGATTTTTCAAATAAGCCAATAAACATAGGCTTTTTGCAGCAAATCAGTATTTTCTAACCAGCGGTGAAGTTGTCGCGCCCTGTACTAAGCGTTGAGAAGCTTATGAGGGTGTGCGATGTCAAACAAGCCGAAACCCCTCAAGAGCCGAAGCGCAAACAGGTGCGACTATGACGGCAATTGAATTGATAAAAAATCTGGAAGCGGCAGGCGTCCGGCTTGAAGTTGATGGCAATGATTTAATTGTTGATGCGCCCGAAGACTGGCTTACGACGGAAAGGCTCGAAGCCCTCGCCGGACATAAGGCGGCAATTTTAGAGATTCTGCCGATCCGAAAAGGTGCTTTGCGTGAGAGGCGGATTGAAGAAGATGAAGCAATAGCTTGGCGCTTAGAGGCAATGAAAAAGCAGATGCCTGCAAAGCCGCCCTATCCGCTTCTTGTAGCGCGTGAAGGCGTCAAGACAACGAAGGGCGAGTGCTATTTATGCGGCGATGCGTTGACTGGAGACAGTCTTAGGGCTATGAACTGGACACCACGAGTCCGCATTACTGTTGGCTTCGACTTCATTACACCTTGAAAAGCACTCAAGAGAGAATTGATTTCAAGGTTCGCCTCACGACGACACGCCCGAATTTCGGCGGTCTGCGCTGGTGGTTCATTTGTCCTTTGATCGTCAACGGCAAGACGTGCAATCGCCGGGTTTCGAAAATTTATTCTCCGCCAACCGGTCGTTATTTTGGCTGCCGCCATTGCCATGATTTGACCTATACAAGCTGCCAGGAAAACGATAAGCGGGTGAATTGGCTTCGCAAGAATCCAGCGGCTCTTGGCGCAATGCTGGATGATGTACGAGGCAAAAATGTCAGCACATCAAACTTGATACTCGCGCTAAAAGCGATGCAATAAAAAACCGGAGGTTTAGCAATGGCAAGTCAAAAACAGATAGAAGCAAACCGAAAAAACGCTTTGAAATCCACAGGAGCGACAACGCCCGAAGGCAAAGCAATTGTGCGATTCAACGCGGTCACACATGGATTGACATCCGAAGCCGCAGTGATTCCTTTTGTCGAGAATCCCGAAGATTGGGAAGCCCACCGTCAAGGCATCATTGGAAGCCTTTCCCCGGTTGGGCATCTGGAAACCATCTTGACGGAGCGCATAGCCATGTTGATCTGGCGATTAGGCAGAGCCAACCGTTATGAGCGCGAGCTTGCCGCTATCGAGCAAGAGAGAATGGAAGAAAAGCATTTTGAACACAAAGAGCATAAGACCCTTGAGGATGTGCAGGACTTGGCAACAGATTATAAACGCCTTCGCGTTTTGATAACCAAGCTTCCAGAGATGAAAGATAGTCAACCTATCCGAACCTATGAGGCCGTTTCAATTTTCGATGTGGTTGCAAACTTGGCTGAAAACACAGACATAGATGAATTAGAAATCCCCGGCTTTCCAGAGGATCAATATCTTGATACGTTTGACGACTGGACAGCAAAGCTTCTTTTAGACGCAATAAAAGCGATAGCCGAATCCGAAGCCAAGCCTTTCGATGAGATGCTGCACTCCGCGCAATTAAGCATTATCTCAAGCGAGGCGAAAGCAAGGATTGAATTTGAAAAAGCAGCGGTAGAAATAGATCGAAAGCGGCGAAAAAATCTTCTTCCCAATACCGATACTCTGGACAAGCTCTATCGCTACGAGTCACATCTTGAACGCAGTCTTTACAAAGCGATGCATGAGATTGAGAACTTACAGGCCACAAGAAAAGGCAATGTGCTTGCTACAGTCAAAGTAACTATTGGCAAACCGTAATTGGCCTTGTTTTGCAAAAGGTCTTCGATTTCCTTTACTCCAAAATAGCTTGGCGTGATAGACTTTGGCGCGATATGCTCGCTTCATTTTGAAAAAGCAATGGAAAATTCTCAGGCATAAGCGCGATTGAAAATCGTGATTCCTACAAGGATTTTGTAAAATATATTTGTGATTTTGGCTGTCGTTACATGAAAAAGCAGAAAATAACCCTGTCTCAATTAGAGAGTTTCCTTTTGAAAGCGGCGGATATTTTGCGCGGCAAAATGGATGCTTCCGAGTTCAAAGAGTTCATCTTCGGAATGCTCTTCATCAAAAGAATGTCTGACAACTTTGAAGTCGAGCGCGAACGCTTGAGAAAATATGTTTATTCCCATTTGCCGCCTGATGTCATAGATGAATTGCTCGAAGACAAGACTTCTTACGGCGAAACCTTCTTTGTTCCTAAGAATGCCAGATGGAACGATGCTTACTTGGATGAAGACGGGAAAGAAGTTCCAGCTTTGAAAGATGTCAAGAAGGATGTCGGGCAGCGCCTAAATCAAGCAATTCACGCCATAGAAGATCATAACGATGTGCTGGAAGGCGTTTTAAAGAACAACATTGATTTCAACGAAGTCAAAGGCAAGAGCAAGATTTCTGACCAACGATGGATAGATTTGCTCGCGCATTTTAATACCCTTGTTCTCACAAACGAGAACTTCGAGTTTCCCGATTTGCTCGGCGCGGCTTACGAATACCTGATTAAATTCTTTGCCGATAGCGCAGGCAAAAAGGGCGGCGAATTTTATACGCCTAGCGAAGTCGTGCGTTTGCTAGTGCAAATTCTCAAGCCCCAAGAAACCATGTCCATTTACGATCCGACCGTCGGTTCGGGCGGTATGCTCATTCAATCTTTTCAGTACGTTGAAGAGCAGGGACAGAACCCGCGTCATCTACAACTCTACGGGCAAGAGTCGAGCGGTACAGTTTGGGCAATCTGTCAGATGAACATGATTTTGCATAACATCACGACTGCCCACATCGAGAATGATGACACGCTCGAAAATCCTCAACATCTACATCTCGGCACCATTCGCAAATTTTCCCGCGTTCTGGCGAATCCGCCATTCTCGCAAAACTATAGCAAAGCCAGTATGAATTTTAAGAATCGCTTCAAATACGGCTTTGCGCCGGAAACCGGAAAGAAAGCCGATTTGATGTTCGTGCAACACATGATTGCCAGCCTAGACCCGCAAGGCATGATGGCAACGATTATGCCGCATGGTGTTTTGTTTCGTGGCGGACAAGAAAAAGTCATTCGCGCAGGAATCATAAATGACAATATCATCGAAGCAATTATCAGTTTGCCGCCTGCACTCTTTTATGGCACAGGCATTCCCGCTTGTGTTCTTGTCATCAATAAAAACAAGCCCGACGATTTACGCGACCAGATTCTTTTCATCAATGCAGACCGCGAATATGCCGAAGGCAAGAATCAAAACAAGCTGCGCCCCGAAGACATCGAAAAGATTGATTATGTCTTTACTCACAAGCTGGAAATCCCCAAGTATTCGCGGCTGGTTGAGAAAAGCGAGATTGTCGGAAACGATTTTAATTTGAACATTCGCCGCTACGTTGACAATACGCCGGAGCCAGAGCCGGAAGACGTGAGGGCGCATCTGACCGGCGGCATCCCTGAATACGAAGTCAATCTTTACGCGCAGACATTCGAGAAATTCAGCTTTGAGCCGAACCGCATATTCGAGCCGAGAACGGCAAATTATCTGAATTTCAAAGCGGCAATCGAAGCCAAGCAAGCAATCAAAGGCATCATCGAAGCGGATGGAAATTTGCTCAAGACCTATCAAACGATGAATGCAGAGATAGCCGATTGGTGGAATCTGGCGCGTGACGATTTCGCCAAGCTCGAAGGCAATAACATCCTTTCCCAAGTCCGCGCTGAACTGCTTGCGCCAATCAAAGAGAAGTTGATTCCTGTAGGCGTGCTTGATGAATTTCAAACTGCTGGGGTGTTTGTGAACTGGTGGCAAACCATCAAATATGATTTGAAGACCATCATCAGCACAGGCTGGAATCCGAGCCTGATTCCCGATTCATATTTGATTGAGGCTTTCTTTCAGGGCGATGTGCAAACCATCGAAGCAACAGAAGCAGAGATAGGCGAAGCCGAAAGTTTGCTGGGTGAAGCAGTCGGAGCCGTAGAGTATGAAGCCGATGAAAGCGAAGATGAAGCAGCAGAGCTTTCCGCCAAACAGATCAAAGATTATCTGAAAGCAGCTATCCAAGATTTGCAGGAGTCCGATTCTGAGACCGCCACGAAAGAGCGCGAAAAGTTAGAGGCGCAACTTGATGCCATCAAAGAGCGCGAAGATCGCATCGGCGAATTGAAGCGAAAACTGAAACAGCAAAAGGAAGCTTTAGAGCGCAAGCTCAGATTCAAGCGTGATGGCGTTGAAGACGAAAAAGAGGATTTGCAAAGTTTGATTGATGGCAATGAGCGCGAAGCGACACAGCTTGAAGCGACACCGGCGAAAGATGGCAAGGCGGCAAAGCAGCGAAAGGCGAAACTCGAAAGGCTGGCAAAAGACCGCAAGACCTTAGAGGCAAAACTTGTAGGCTTGGACGCAGAGCTTGCGGCGATTGGCGGCGTGATTGCTGCGGATGAAGCGAAGCGGCTGATTTTGAAAAAGCTCCATGATTTGATTAACAACGAATTACTGCGGTATTTGAACGCCGAGAAACGCTCGTTGATTGCAGTGTTTGAAAAGCTTTGGGATAAGTATGCAGTCTCTGCGCGAGAGCTTGAAGGGCAGCGCGAGATAACGATGAAAGAGTTGAATCGGTTTTTGACGCAATTGGGATTTATGAATGATGAAAATGTGGCAGAAAAAGAAAATCAAAGAATTGTGCGAGATTGGGCGCGGTCGGGTAATTAGTGCAGAAGAAATAAACTCTTATCCCGGTGAATACCCTGTATATTCTTCACAATCTTACAATAAAGGGGAAATGGGAAGGCTCGACTCTTATGAATTCGATGGCGAATATGTGACGTGGACAACTGATGGAGCTTATGCCGGTACAGTCTTTTATCGTAATGGAAAATTCAATTGCACTAATGTTTGTGGCACATTGGAATCGAAATCTAATGACTGAAAAGTGACAGGTAGCAGCAGCCTTACTAGGCTGCCGCCCGCAGTTTATCGAACTTTTTCCGCCATCTGGTTTCCGAACGCTCCAGCTGTTCTTTGACAACCTCCATCGTAAATTGTTGCTTGAGCGCAAACACACT
>JACQDB010000040.1 GCA_016201275.1 Acidobacteriota bacterium | reverse complement strand
TGTCCTTAAAAGTAAAAGCGAAGGAGTTGGGCAAAACGCTCTATCAAGTTCGCACAGATTTGTTTCGAGACTATCTGCGCGCAGAACTCAGAAATCCGCGAATCCCGGTCTTTCAAGGTGTTTGAGCGAAAGTCCTGGATCAAAAGCTTGCTGCTCGAACGTCTCTCGTTACTCGCCATCTAGCGGGTGATGAACATCAGCCTGCGCTGGCTGCTCACCTTCCTTGCTGACCTCTATGCCGACTTGCCTGATGATCTCAATGTGCGCTTGCTTGGCACTGTCAAGCGCCACATTAAACTCTTGCGTTTGCAGGCCGAAGCCGATGAACTGTGGAGTTTTGTGGCGCGCAAAACCAATCAGCAAGGGGTGTGGATGGCTATTGATGTCGAGAGTCGCCAAGTCTTGGCGTTCTATGTTGGCGACCGTAATCGCCAGAGTGCGCGCCAATTATGGAAGCGCATTCCGACAGTGTACCGCCAGCTTGCCAACTTCGACACTGAGGATGGGGAAGCCTACAAGGGAGTGATCCCAAAAGCCCAACATCAGGTCTGTGCCAAGAGCAGTGGGCGAAGCAACAATATTGAGCGCTTCACCTGTAGCTTGCGACAACGGGTGTCGCGCTTGGTGCGCGAGACGTTGTGTTTTTCAAAAGAGCTTGAGCCATCATAATTGGTGCAATCAATTACTTCATCTGTCATTACGATCAGGTACTTGCACTCAGCATTACTTTTTGATGACTACCAGAGTTTACTTTGCGGTTCGCGCCTAGAATTATTGGACCTCACGTCAAAAGACTGATCTTCAATAATTCCAGGTGTTGAAAGTAAAGAGCTTATTCAATAAGCCTTATTTTGCCTCTGAAAAATGTACAAAGTCGAACTTAGCAGATGCCGTGATGATTTAAAGAAGAGAGCGCTCAATCTGGCGCTCTCTTCTTTTTCCGGCGCTCTCTTCAAAGGTTTGTCCAGCACGATTTCAAAATGCCAAGGCGATGAAAAATCCTCAATAAAACTGGGCAAACTTCAATGCACCTTATCCTCAATGTCGAAATACCACCAAGTCTTTTCAATGACGGCGCATCAATAAACAAGTCGTTGTCCCATGTGCGTAGAGATTGCCATCGCGGTCAATGATGCGGCCTTCAGCAGTAGCAATCTTGCCGCCAATGTGAACTGCTGTGCCTTCACAATGCACGGGGCCGGTTTTATCAGTCAGTGGTCGCACATAATTGATTTTGATTTCCAGCGTTGCATAGCTGATGCCTGCGGACAAACATGAATGGATCGAGCAGGCCATCGCTGTATCGAGCAAGGTTGCGGCAAATCCGCCGTGTACGCTGCCAAGCGGATTGAAATGATATTCGCTAGGTTCGGCAACAAATACGACGCGCCCTTCGCTCACTTTCGCAAACTTCCCGTTCATTAAAATCATAATCGGCGGCGGCGGCAATTCGCCCGACATCATTTTTTGCAGACACTCCATACCGCTCAATTCCGCGCTGGCTATTGCTGTCGTCATCGGGTCTTGCCAGCTAATCGTGCGTGTGCGTGTGCCATTTTGTTTTCGCGCAGATGTACTTCTCATATGATTACCTCAATTCAGGTTTAGTCGGATAACCTTCTTTCTTATGCTCCATTGCGTTTCTGATGCAGTTCTTTTTCCAACTCTTTGATAATCTCTTCGCTTGATGCGGTGCGGTCTTTTTGCAGTTTTACATAGCGCTCAAAATCTTTTTTCGCCGCCGCCGTTTTGCCTTGCACGAAGAAGGTCAGGCCACGATTCCAGTACGCTAGAGCCTTCTTTGGCGCAAGCAAAATGGCGCGGTTGTAATCCTCTAGGGCCTGCGGCAAAAGCCGCTTTCGATAATAGACGCTGCCACGATTGCTGTAGGCAATAGCGAATTTCGGATTGAGGGCAAGGGCTTTGCTGTAATCAGCAATTGCTTCGTCATACTGACGCCACTCTTTTTCGATGTTGCCGCGATTGTTGTAAGCTTCCGCCAACCGAGCATTCAGTTCAAGCGCCTTGTTGTAATCCGCCAACGCTCCTTCCATATCGCCCTTTTCCTGACGTGCTTTGCCGCGATTATAATAGGCCACTGCATACATAGGATCAAAGGTGAGGGCAATATCATAATCGGCCAAAGCTTTATCGGGTTCTCCTGTGGCTAGATATTTATTGGCGCGCTGGTTATAGGCTTGCGCTGCTGTAGAGGCTTGCGCTCGCACAAACGAGACCAGCAGCAACAACAGGAAAAACGTCAATGGAAATAAGCGTAGATTGGCAAGTCGCGGTTGTAAGCGTGACATTTCGATTCTTCTCTTTCATGGCATCCTCAAAATTCTTTTTACGCTTTTTTCACTTAGTCAGTTGCATAATGGGACGGACTCAAGTTACCATAGGTCAGTCCTGTTATGCAACTGATAAAATGGAGAGATCATGAAAAGAACCAGTTTTACCGATATGAGTTGTTCGATAGCGCGGACGCTGGATTTGATTGGCGAGTGGTGGACACCGTTGATTCTACGCGACATCTTTTTGGGGATACGTCGCTTCGAGATTCTGCTCAATCATCTGGGCATCTCGCGTAACATTCTCACTGACCGTTTGCAGACCCTGGTGGACAACGACATTCTGGAGCGCCGTCGCTATCAAGAAAACCCCGAACGCTACGAGTATTGGTTGACCGAACGCGGCGTGGATCTGTTTCCCATCTTTGCGGCGGTCATCGCCTGGGGAGACAAATGGCTGCACGCGGAGGAAGGCGAACCGGCGACGCTGGTGCATAAAGATTGCGGCAAGGTGACCACGCCTATCGTTGCCTGCTCGAAATGCGGTGGCACCATCACACTTCGCAATGTACGGACGCGGCGCGGTCCAGGCGGCAACGCTCAAGAGTGGGAAGCCATACGCGCCGCTATAGAGCAATCCAGTCCGCCGGTGACAAGCACCCCAAAGGATGACCGGCGCAAAGTCAAAGCAGCGAAAAAATAGCCCGGTTTTATTGAGGTTTTTCACTTTTTCGAAGACTAATAGTGAACTGTCGCCGGAGCAGTTTTCGATATTTCATTCCTCGCATCAAGACCTAATCAGGCACTGTGGAGATGCCTTTGCCGCTTGCGCCCGACAATTGTCTATAACCTTTCGCGCCAATGTTCGCCCGCCAGTCGTAAGTCATCGAGCGCTTTTTGCACCGCCTGTTGGATGGTTTCGACTTCTTCGAGCGTCGCGTTGCGCGGCACATAGAGCGGTTCGCCCATCAAGGTGATGGCTCGCGTAAAAGGCAGCGGAATTTTCAAGCGATCCCAACTCGGAAGTTCCACATAACGCTGCACCGCGACGTGAAAAGGAAAGATGGCCTGTCCCGAATGCCGCGCCAAAGTGACTGCGCCGGGCTTGGCTATATAAACCGGCCCTTTCGGTCCGTCTATAGTAAAAGCTACGTCTATGCCACTGGCTAAACATTCGGCCATTTCTGCCAGAGCGCGACCCGCACCGCGTGTCGAAGAACCGCGCGCCGTGCCGTAGCCAAATCGTTTCACGAAGCGCGAAGTCATTTCGCCGTCTTTGCTTTGGCTGCTCATCACTACGATGCCGCGCTTGCGCCAGAAATAGGTTGCCGTGAAGATGCAGCTATGCCAGAAGGTGAAGATGGCGCGATGGTCGCTGTTGTAAATTGCTTCGAGGTGTTCGGGATGACGGGTTTCCCAGCGTATCGTGAGGCAGATGAGACGAATCAAGGTATAGAAAAAGAGATCGCCCAATTGTATGCTCAAACGGTCGCGCCAGGCATAAGCCGAAAGGTCGGCAAAATCATAAATGCGATGGCGCAACTGATCGAGGCTGGCAGCATACTTCGCGCCCACACGCCGACGTTTTGCGCCCTCTGGGGTCGGCTCTGTTGGTGAACCTGCCGCTGCCATTGATGAAGCGCTATGCTGCAACGCCGCACTCGCTTCAGACGGGGGATGATTAGTCGGCTTTGCCTTGAGCGTCTCTATTGGTTCAGATTGTTTCATCAAAGCTATAACGCTATTCATCGCGCTTTAATAAGTCAAATGCCGATGAAGCGCTGCTGTTGACAACCCGATTGGCGCGACCGTAACCTTGTTTTTGAACTTTTGATTTTCTATAGGCGTTTGCAAACCATGATGAAATCAGATGAATATCCCGGCATAGACCTCAAAGACGATCCCGATATAGAGGTCACGTATCCTGAAGAACTTTCCACGGCAGCCAGTATATGGGCGGAAGTGAAATCCATTTCACGCGATATAATTTTTGCCGCCGTGTTGGCGATTTTGATCGTCGTCTTTATCGTGCAGCCGGTGAAAGTTGAAGGCACTTCGATGTTGCCGCGACTGGAATCGGAAGAACGCATCTTCGTCAACAAGATTCCGTTTTTAGAACAAGCTATACGCGACGACGATTATAAGCCGGTTGCACGCGGGGAAATCGTCGTCTTCTGGTATCCCGATAATCCTTCGCAATCGTTTATCAAGCGTGTCATTGGCTTGCCTGGTGAAACCATTCGCATGGATCATCGCGGTCAGTTGTTTATAGACAATCGCCCTGTCGAAGAGCCGTATCTGTCGCCGGAGCGCAATCGCTCGCCGCGCATGATTCCCGAAACCTACATCAAGCCGCACTATTATTTTGTCATGGGTGACAACCGCGATGCTTCAAACGACAGCCGCTCCTGGGGGTTGGTGCCGGAAAAATATATCTACGGCAAAGCCCTGTTTCGCTATTGGCCACTGGGTCGCGCCGGAACGCTGGATTGAGCAACGATAAATGATGAACAATAAACTTTTATGATGGCGCATAATAAAACCTCATGACTCTCTGGTACTTGGCGTGAAGGTTCCTCTAGATGTTGTATGTCATTACGATGTACAACGCAATATGTTGATGCGTCGCACGGAAGATAGGGAGAGCCAACCTGAGCGTCAAATCAGGCAGGATTTTTCCAGCGTTCTCTTCTTAATGTGAAGTTCGCTATCGTTGTTTTTTATAGCTTGGTGGAAGGGTTTCCGCATCCTTCCGCTGTTATTATTTTCGACCATGCGTGCAAAGTTCACAGCGTTTTTCAAACTCTTATACAGACCTTTCGAGGCGATGGCGGAAGTGCAAGCCTCTGCGCCTTATCTGGTCGGCGCGTTACTGGCACTTGCGACAACCTTTCTTTATTACGGCCTTTTGAATGGCTGGATCGGCTCGCTTTTGTATGCGCTGACGCAGACCTCGGGGCGTGCGAATACGCCTATGCTGATGTTCCATTTCTTCGGCCTGATTTCGCAAAGCGTCACGCCGATTATTTTTCTGGCCGCGATTTTTATTCCCGCCTGTTTGCTGGCCGCCAATTTGATTGACCGACGTGCCAGTTTCAGCGTGCTGCTCAGTCAAGAATACGCGCCGTTTGCCAGTGGCGCGCTCTACGGTTGGGCGATGGCTCATCTGCTGATGCTGATACCGGCGCTTGTGGTGATGCAACTCAACTCTGCACCGGCGCGAGGGGTGCTGCTGGGATTACGATTTGCGCCGCTGCTGTTGTTCGTATTGCTTTTCCTCATCGCTCTGCGTGTGATCTTGCGCTTGACTTACGGGCGCGCCATAGCGGTGATGATGATGGCCTGTGCCTCGTTCATTCTGCTGCCGCTGATCCCGCGTTTGCTGCCCTGGCTTACGTCGCCGTTTCTGTTGATCATCGTCTTTTTCATCCTGCGAAATTTTTTCAACGACATCATCACTACACAACGAGCGCGGGAAAATTTCCAACAGAATCTGCACGCCGCGACGTTGAATCCGGCAGATGCTTCGGCGCATTACAATCTCGGCTTGATTCATCAACAGCGCGGACAATACGAAGAGGCGAAAGCCCGTTTTCAACGCGCCATCGAAATTGATGATGATGAAATAGACGCGCATTATCAACTCGGACGCATCGCCCGTCAGGAGTTGCAATTGGCAGAGGCCATCAAACATTTCGATGCGGTTGTCACGCGCAATCCACAACATAGTTTGCACGAAGTGTGGCGCGAAATTGGGCGCGCTTATTTGCAGGCCAATCAATTGGACGATGCGCGTTTTGCCTTTGAACAGTTTTTGGAAAAGCGCCCTTCGGATGCCGAAGCGCTCTATCATTACGGCCTGACGCTTGCCAAACTTGGCCAAAACGAACGCGCCGCCGCCCAGATGCGCGCCGTCATCGAAGCCGTCAGCACTTCGCCATCTTACAAACAACGCCGCGAACGCCGCTGGTTGAAAGAGGCCGAAGGCTTTTTGAAGCAACCTTGAGTCTCTTCAATGGTCGTTTGCGGAGTAGGGAGTAATTGCTTGGTCAACGGTTTGGTAAACTTCTCGAAGTATTTTAGGCGCATAGCGCGCCGCCTTGGTGGAACCGGCTTGTTACAACCCTATTTTTACCACCGCTGCCGCGACCTTGTACCGACCGCAAGCCAGCTGGTTGCCGGGAATTCGTACTTGGACTTGATGCCAAGTCGGACAGGTAAAAGCACTTTGAAAGATCGCCAAAACAGCTACAATCTCTGGTGAAAAGGCTATCGTTGACCTCCGTGTAAGACGAGGTTTTTGTCACTATCATCGTAACAACGGATCGTCGCCTTCTTCTTTTCACCACCCATTTTTGTACTCAGTCGAAATCAGGAGGAAAGCATGAAGGACACCCAGGAAAAAGACCTTTCACAGTATCCCGAAAAGGAAGCGCTCACGGCGCATCCGATAGATGAATTGATCGCGCGCCGCTGGAGTCCGATAGTTTTTGAAGACCGCAAAGTTGAGCGCGAAAAAATTTTGTCTTTGTTGGAAGCCGCGCGCTGGGCACCGTCCTGTTTCAACGATCAGCCGTGGAGTTATCTGGTCTTTGATGGCACGGACGCCGAGGCGTTAGAGAAAGCGCGCCAATGTTTGGTGGAAGGCAACCGTTGGGCGCGTCAGGCTCCGGTGTTGCTGTTGTCGGTCGCACGAGAAAACTTCGCCTATAACGGCAGCCCCAATCGTCACGCCCAACACGATGTTGGCGCGGCGAGCGAAGATTTGGTACTGCAAGCCGTAGAAGAAGGCTTAGTGGCGCATCAGATGGCCGGTTATGATGCCGAAAAAGCGCGCCGTGAATTTGCCATACCCGAAGGCTACACCCCGATGGCAATGATTGCTGTAGGCTATCCGCGCCATGATGATTTGCGCGACCTGGATGAAAAGACACGCGCCAGAGAATTGGCCGAGCGGTCACGCAAGCCGGTCAGCGAAATTGCTTTTGCCGGTAAGTGGGGTGCGTCTTATGGTGAATGAGTAATTCGCGTTTAGAAAGTTTCGCCGATAACCAAAACGCAACTTCGTGAAGGCATGAAAATTTGCTCAGGCGCGGCAAAGCGGTGTAGTGCGCGCAACGGGGTTACAAAAATTTCATGAAGTTATGTAGAGAGGTGAAAACCAAAAAAATAAGAGGTCGCTACCGTGCCCGGGTGGCGACCCCTCTCCAAGTTCAGAACAGAATGGTAGAGATTCTAAGGATGTGCGGCTTTTACATAAGCAATCGCAGTACCGCAACGTGCCAACTCACTCAAGTCATAGTCAAAAAAGCTTTTACCTGAAATCACGAAGTTTCTTCCGACGACAAACTTTCCATGTTTCTGGAAGGTTTTACGAAAAATTGGAAATTGCCGTTGCTGAGGCACGAGAAAATCTATACGCGGCCAAGCTTCTCACCAGCAAAATTCAGATGGGCAGAGTCTCGTGAAAAAAAATCTTCGTTGAAGCCGCCAGCGGCAGCTTGCAGAGAAAACTTATAACGAATGGCAGAATAAAATGAGAGGCGTTGAGAAGTGATCTCTGACCGCGAATTTCAGCGCTCAAAGATCCCCTCTCAACGCGGTGTTGTAGATGGCGGACAAATGACTTCGCTATGTGGTGATTGTAACGAAGCAAATTGCGTGTAAGGTCAGCACTATTTTTTTATCAAGGTACTGTCAAGTAATCTGCATCATCGCAGCGATACAAAAAAAAGCGGCGAGTCCGAAAGCGACTCGCCGCAGAAGTTTTGCTGATAGTTGAACCAATCAGAATTCGATGCGCGCCCCGAATTGAATGCGGCGCGGGAAGATATTTGCCAGGTCGTTGATGGCCTGAGAATTGATAACGCCGAAAGTTGTCGGCCCCTGTAGCGAAGTTGCCGGGTCGGCGAAGTTGACGTGATTGAAAAGGTTGATGAAGTCAGCCGAGAAGCGGAAAGTCACTTTCTCGGTGATGCGCGTGGTCTTGCCCAAAGTCATATCGTATTGCCAGTAGCCGAGACCGCGCAGTGCCGAGCGACCACTGCGAGTATCCTGACTCAACAACACCCTGCGAACCGAGCTATAGACCTTCTGCGGGTCAGAGAAAATGTTTATCCCTGAGCCGCGATTGGCCGGATCGCCAGCCGTGCCGATGCCGCCGGAACCTTTAACACCATTGCGAACGGCGGGGCTAAAATCAGCGCCGCCAAGTCCGATTGCGCCTGAGTTATTTCCTAGTAACGCACTGCCACCCCAGACTTGCGATCCTTGCACGATGGTCAGCGGAGAGCCGGTCGCGGCGCGATAGATGCCCGCCGTGTACCAGCCCGAAACCAGTCTGCTGAGAATGCCGTTGGAGAAGTTTGCATAGCGTCGGCCTTGTCCAAAGGGCAACTCATAGACAAAGTTGCTGTTGAAAATGTGGGTGATGTCAAAGGGTGAAAATCCATACTCCGAATCAAGGTCGAAAGAGTTAGGTGCCAGACCGGCGCTATTTTGCACTGCGCCCAATTGATCCAACGAGCGCGAGAAGGTGTAGTTGGCATCGAAGGACAGGCCGTTGGAAAAACGCTTTCTTACCGTCGTCGTCAAGGCGTGGTAATTCGAGCGCCCGTTCGAGTCGCGGAAAAATAACTCGGTCGCTTGCGGATTGACAAAAGACAAGCCGGAACGAGCATTCACCCCATTACTGCCTAAGAACAGATTACTCAAATTGCCATTGATGAGGTTGGCTGTTTGTCGCGCTGCAAAAGCTCTGGTACGACTTCCGGAAAGTGGAGCTAGGTTGACCAACAGATTTTCAAACCACGGTTGTGGAGTGACCGCCGCTGATGACACACCATTGCGAAGTTCGTTTGCCAGAGCGTCAAACGCCTGTGCGAAAGTCTGCCCCGACCGCGTGTCCTTGAATTGATATGGCACTTGATTGAGATTGACGCTTTGATAAAGGTCGCGTGCCAGACGACCCACATAACCCACTTCAAAAATCATGCCGCCCGGCAGTTCACGCTGAATGGTAAAATCTATGGTGTGATTGCGCGGCACTTTGATGAACGGGTTGACCACAAACGACAGCACTTCACTTGGCACCCCGCCCACGCCTGGTACGATTGGCGATTTTGCGGCAGTCGGAACCGGAACCGGTAACGCTCCATCTATGCCAACACGGAACGGTTGACCGCTGCCGTTCAACGTAGTGCGGGTTTCCAGCGTTTGAGCAAAGCCGACGCCAAGAGTTGGAATGATAATGGTCTGCACCGTGTTGATGCGGTCATAGAGCAAAGAATAACCGCCGCGAATGACGGTCTTATTGTCGCCCAGCAAAGCGCCCAATAGTCCTCCTCTGTAAGAAGGCGTCCAAGCTACAGCAAGGCGCGGCGAAAAGTTTTTCCGGTCGGTGTTGAAGGCATACTTGCGCCCCGATTCTTTGATGGGCAGGTAAGCCAGCGTCGGATTGAAAATCAAGCCGATCTGCGCCGCTGCGAGTTTCTGTTGTAGATAAGTTTTGGAGTTCACCAATTCGCCGGTGTCCTGACGCACGACCACCGTTTGCTTGCCGCCCGCTTCGGTTGGCGGCACCTGCCAAGTGTACATCAATCCATAACTGAACGTCAGCGAGGGCTTTACGCGCCAAGTATCGGCGGCATACATTTCATAGGCGTTGAGTTTTGAATTGGCGACCAGTCCAGTGCCGATAGGGTTGGGCTGCAATTGCCCGTCGCGGGTCGCCAGATAGGTGACGTTTTCCACTTGCCCTAAAAGCGCTGCGTAGAGTTGATTGTAACGGCCTAAGTCGGCGGTTTGAATAAAGTCCGGACGTTGAGAAGAAGGGAGAGCATTAAAAGCCAACGATCCTATCTGACCTACCGGAGTGCTGATCGAGCCAATCACTTTATCGTCGCGGAAATCAAATGAGGTGATGTGGCGAACATTGAAGCCAGCTTGAATGGTATGGGTGTCCTTCAACCAGTTCAGGTTGTCTATGAACTGATAGACATTAACGGTGCGCGCTTGTTTTCGCGCCCTTTGCGTATCCACATCAACAGGTTCATCAAGCAACGTACCGGCTAGATCAATAGCGATATTCAGGCCACTGACTTGCGGAACCGGCGAGATGCGGTCGAAGGCCAGACGATCATGCACCCAGCCAAAGCGAAATTCATTGGTCAGGTGTTGGGTCAGAATTCCGGTTAATCCTGCCGATAAGGAGCGCGGTCGGGAAGGCGTGCTCGCCGTGCCTTTGCGATTGACAATGTCCACCTGTCCGATGCCGATCTGCAATTGCCGGAACGCATTGAACGCGCCATCGAATTTCCACTTGTCATTGAACGCATGATCTAGGCGCAAAATGCTTTGATCGCCGCGCAAGTTCGTCGGCAGGTTCGCGGTAAAACTGGCGGTGTTCAAACCATCGCCGACGGTGAAATCGTTAGCATCAGGATAGAGCGCAAGCATAGATAGAATGAGTGGGTTCGCGCCCAAATTACGCGGGTCGAAGGATCGCGGGTTGATCGTCCGCGTAACAATTTCTTTAGGTGTCCCATCAGGGTTTTTACTGATCACCTCATTAAATCGTAATAAACCTTGCTTCAAAGTTGAGGTCGGAACTATACGCATGACAGTTGTTGCGCCCGAATTGCGCCGCCCTTCATAGAGCAGAAAGAAAAATGTTTTGTCTTTGAAAATCGGGCCGCCGACGCTGCCGCCAAAGCGATTGTCGCGCAGGACGGGTCGAGACAGTCCCAGCCGATTGCTGGTCCACGAGTTGGCGTTGAGCTTATCGTTTTGCAGATACTCATAAGCCGAGCCGTGAAATTGATTGGTGCCGCGCTTGGTGACAAACGTAACCTGCGCCCCCGATGAACGACCAAAGGTGGCGTTGGGATTAGCGACCGTAACGCGGAACTCTTCGACCGCTTCGGTCGGCGTCGGAATCACGGTGCGAAAGGTTTGCCCTATGACATTGTCCGACACATCTATGCCGTCGAGCGAAAAGGTTGATTGATCGGCACGCGCACCGGTGATTTCTCCCGTTGGCGTCGTGCCGGGTTGCAGCGACAACAACGGTGTGGCATCGCGGCTGATGTTGGGCAGCAACGCCACGCGCTTGTTCTCGAAGGTGTTGCCCAGTGCAGCATCCTGCTTTTGCAATTGCGCTTCGGTGCCGGCAGCAATCGTTACCTCTTCGGTAAGGCCTCCGGCTTCTAGGCGCACATCCTGAGTCACGGCTTTGGTCACGTCAGCTTTCAGGTCTGTGATCACGGCTTTCTTGAAACCCTGAGCGCTGATGGTTAGGTCATAGACGCCCGCGCCCAGATTCGAGAAGATATATTTGCCTTCGTCGTTGGTGATGGCGGTGCGTTCCTGATTGGTCGCTTTATCTTTGAGACTCACGGTCGCGCCAGCAACAATAGCGCCTTGTGGGTCAGCGACCAGACCGGAGATCGAAGTGGTGGTTGCAGTTTGCGCCAGCACTGCCAACGCCAGCAAAAGCGAAAGCAGAGTTGCTAACAGACTTTTTCTTACAGTTACGATCATGGTTTTTTATCCCCTCCATTGGCATTGCGCCAAAAAGTAGTGAACGAATCAAACGAAGTTGATGATGATACCGTAGCCTTTGTGCTGATGATTGAGAATGGTTGATGCGAATCCCGAACTGCACCTATGAATGCAAGAAGAGAGAGATTTGCAATAGGTATGCCAACCAATCACCAGAAAGTAAAACCTTGCCTTCATTAGACTAGCCGATCAACCGGGTGGCGCTTTTGTTTCAGTACGCTACAAAAAGATGGATTTTTCTACGAAAAATTGGAAACCCAAAATCGTGTGGCGCGAAATGCGGAGACCTCGCAAGAAAAATATCCGCGCCGGTTTGCTCGAGTAACGACGCAAATCGGTCAGATAGGATGAAGGCTTGAGAAGCGGTTTGGCATAACGCCAGAAGAAACCGGGCAACCAATAGCCGACCCGAAAACCTCACTGATAATTTTTATGTTGCTGATACGGTCTTTCAACCGCCAACTCACTTCGGCGATAGAGCAACCGAACTTGGTTTGCCAACTTTCGCTGACCGTGCCAGCGCAGCGAAAAACTTCAGCGCTGCATTTCCAAGTGATGCGCCTGTTGCAACAGATTTAACAGCGACGCGCCGCCGTGAGCCACAGGCAATTCCAACTGACGCTCTACATCTTCCAAACTGGAATCATCCAGAAAAATATTGCCCGATTTCAAACAAGCCTGTTCGGGAACAATCAGGAAGTTGCCGGCGAAGGCCTGACGCGCTGCTACTATATCGCCGCCGGTGAGCAATCCGGCTACGGTAATTTCGGGGCCGAAAAATTGATTCCTGACGCTGGCCACGGTTAAACGGGTTCCCCAGTTTTCATTCATGGCGCTGACGAATTCTGCCAGAATCGGCGCGAACAATTCGCCCGTCACCACCGTGCCGTGCAGTTTGCCGCGCCGTATAAATTCCGGTGCGCTGTTTTTCAAAGTCCGCTTCGCCTCCATCACAAAACGCCTGACCATGCCAACGCCATCTTCGATCTGCGGATAGTCGCCGTAATGCGAACGCGGCGGCAGCGCTACACCGGCGCGCAGATAAAATTCATCCGCCAGAAAGACAAAGGTATTGCCCAATTGTTTGCGAAACTCGCGCTGCAAAGGGCGCAGCTCTTGAATCAACTGCCGCGCATAGTCGTCGCTCACCGCCGTCATACGGTCTGCATAATTATGCAGTTTGGTGAACACCACAGGCACTACCGCCACCGAGGTCAAACCCCTATGCAGTTGCGCCAAATCCATAATCGTGCGCCGCAATACTTCGCCGTCATTGATAGTCGGACACAGCACAATCTGAGCATGAAGTTGTATGCCCTGCTCGTTCAAATAGCGCATCTTGCCCAGAATATCGTCGGCGCGTTTGCGTCCCAGCAGATAGCGCCGTACCTCCGGGTCGGTCGCGTGAACGGAAATGTATTGCGGCGATAGGCGTTGCTCAACGATGCGATCAAGTTCCATCTTCGAGATCGAAGACATGGTGGTGTAGTTGCCGTGCAGAAACGACAAACGGGTGTCTTCATCTTTGAAAAAGAGCGATTCCCGCGAACCCACAGGGTTTTGATTGCAGAAGCAGAAGATGCAATCGTTGGCGCATTGACGTGGTGTGAAGTATTCAAAATCCAATCCCCAGATTTCGCCCTCGCCGATTTCCACTTCGAGTTTGACCACCTCACCGGCTTTTTTGAGGACTTCAAGAGTGACGAATTCTTCGGAGCCGGTATAGTATTGAAAATCGAGAAAGTCGCGAATGTCTTTGCGGTTGACCTTGAGGATTTTATCGCCGACCTCGAGGCCGACTTCACTGCCGAGCGCCAAAGCATCCACGCCTGACACCACCACGCCTTTCTCTTTCTTGAGCGAGTTGATCGGATAGAGGGTCTCAAATAATTCCGTGTACATAAGGGTGTCAGTATAACAAAGATTCCACTGCGGGTCAGGTTGGCGAGATACGAAAATCGCGGCGTGAAGAAAGAGATGCAAAATACCCAATAAAACCGGACTGAAATCGCACGGCGACGCGACCGTGCTGCAACGGTGAGCGTCGCTGTGCGATTTCTACATAACCAGTGAAATTAAAAAACGAAGGTTAATCCCAGTTGGCCGTCAATGGTGCCTCGTCGCCCTTGTTCGAAGTTAAAACTACTGCGATGGTCTTTCTTCTCGTTCACGTCTATGGTGTAGCCTAGACTGAAATCTAAAGCGACATTCCGATTCAAAAAATATTTGTAGCCAACTTGCGGACGCAAACGGAAATTGCCGGTAAAATTATTGGCCACGTCCAGCACCTGTAGCTCGGTGCCGATAAAGGGAAAACGCTTGTCATCTTTGTCGGCAAAGTTGTAGCGATAAAACCCGCTGACGCCCATGCTAAAGTGGGTATTGCTATCGCAGCTTTCACTGACCAACTTGCCACCCTGGAACAGCCTGCTACAGAATTTGAAATGTGACACATTGAGATTAGCGCCGCCGCCGACTTCGTTTCTCTGCGACAGGAAATAACCGAACTTGCCGCCGATATTGAAATTTCGGAAGTTGCTGGTACTGCCTGAGCCAACCGTTCCATCCGATTCGGACACCTTCAATTCCGGCTCTTTGACAACCACTGTGAAACTGCTTGAAAAGACTAAAATCTCCTTTGTTCCTTTTTCGACCTGGGCAAGCACACGCGCTTGTGACAACAAAAGCAGCGCAAAAGCAAACCCCGCGATGGCAAAAAACTTTCCCGTTGTAGTGATCATGAACAGTATCCTCTTTCCACTTCCATTAAAGTTGTTCCATCTGCTTATTGCGCTATTAAACTTGGAAAGAGCGATAAGGTTTCATAAAGTTGTTCAGCCATGTTGCTGACACCGACGCACGGTTTCGTCTTGAAGGTTCAAGGTCAAGAGTGTCTCTGGTTAAAGGTCAAGAGTGTCTCTGGTTAAATGACGCCAAGCCAACTGGCATTCCCAGCATTCACCCGGATGCCACAGAATTGCGCCGGTTCTCTGTCCGCCACCAAACCTACAGGGCCTTCACACCACGAATTCACCACTATGGTTTTGTGCAACTCGACTTTGCCGTTGCTCTACGCTTGCGATTCATTGACGTGAGTGGAAAGCCTAAAAGTTTGCCTTGCGCGCCATCAATAGCCGGTAGGGGCTTTATCCCTTTTTCAACTTCTGCAAAAACTCTTTGCGAAATTTCAGGACTTTGGGTTCGATGACGATGCGGCAATAGGCTTTGTCGGGATTGCGCTCGAAATAATTCTGGTGATAGTCCTCGGCCAGATAAAATTTAGTGAAGGGTTCAAGCTGCGTCACCAGAGGGTTTTGATAAATCTTCTTCGCCGTAAAATCCTTGATGACCTGTTCGGCAATTTTGCGTTGTTCCGGTGAGTGATAAAAAATCGCCGAGCGATATTGCGTGCCGACATCCGCGCCTTGCCGGTTCAAGGTCGTCGGGTCGTGAACCACAAAAAAGACTTCCAACAGGTCATGAAAAGAAATCACTTTGGGGTCAAAGGTGATTTGAATGCTTTCGGCGTGGCCGGTGGTGCCGGTGGAAACCTGTTCGTAAGTAGGCTGTTCAACCGTGCCGCCGGTATAACCGGACTCAACTTTTTCGACGCCGCGCAATTCCTTAAAGACCGCTTCGGTACACCAGAAACAGCCGCCTGCAAGCGTCGCCACTTCTTTATCGCTCATCTTCTCTGCCGCAGGATTCATCGGCTGTGCCGAGATAGAAAATACCAGCAACGATGACAACAACAACGTGACCATGAGTTTCCGCATAAAAAATATTCCTCGATTCATCAAGCAAAATTTAGCGGCGGATTGATGTTGAAATTCTTGACCGCCGCTTCATCAACAGGAAATATCCGCTTACTGCCGAATCTATTCCCGGCGCTTGCAGCGATCAGGGATTGGTCATCGCCTTGTGGTCGGTCAACGGGCGCTTCTACAAACCCGTCTATGGCGCGACACCTTCGACCACCCAAGGGCTGTAGAAATTGATGAAGTGACCGCCGTGGGCTTGCAAAATCTCTGTTGCCTTGTCGCGTTTGGTCTCTTCAGAGGCGCGCACCGCAAGCAGAAAATGGCCTTCGCGCAGGGCTTTTTCGTGCAGGCGTTTCTGTTCGTTATCCACATCGCCGAACTCGCGCACTACGGCAGCAATTTTGCCCAGCAGCCCATGCTCGTTGCCATCTGCATCAATCTGCTTCTGACCTTCGGCGCAGCACAGTATGCCGAGTTCCTCTTCAGCAAATCCGGCATTGGTTAAATCTCTGAGCGCCGCTTTGGCGTCCGCATAGTCATCAATGATGCCGATCAAACTGTTACTCGGATAGGTCAATAAATCTCCCGACTCGTTTAACAAGGAATAGCTCATCACACCCTCCTTTACGCTGTGCCGGAAGCATGAAAAGAATAGCAAGCGCGGATTTCTCTACGCAATCAAAGAAGCCAGAGGAACGCAGTTGGCGGGATTGAATGGAACTTTAAGGGCGCAAAAATTTCACTGCTGAAAAAGGCAAACCCATAGCGATCAACTATTCTTCATCACGCAGAACCATTGTCACGTCGAAAATTTCAACGCGCTTGTCACCGACGATTTTATACGCCGCATTCATGCTCTGCGCCAGATCGGTCTGACGAAACGCCAGCATCGCCGCTGCCGATTCCCACACATAAACCGCGCCATACTCGCCGGTCTTCTCGTCTTTGAAATAATATTTTTGCAGCAGTCCGGCGACCTCGCGAAAACGCGGCGCACGTTCCTTCATGGTGCGCTGTACCTCTTCGTCCGTCAGACCGCTTCGGTATTTGGTGAGTTGAATCATCATCAAGTCCCTAGTCCTTAGTCCCTAGTTTTCGCATAGACTTAACGTGAAACTGGCTCCTGTAGCCTATTTCACGTTGTCTATGTTTGTCGAACAACGCGGACTGAATGGCCAGCGACTAAGGACTAATGACCAAGGACTAAGGACTTCTCTATTGATTATCAATCTGTGCGCGTTGGAGTTTGCCCGAATAGTCAACGTAAACGGCTTTCCATTCGGAGAAAATGTCCAAGACCTGCGTGCCGCCTTCACGATGGCCGTTGCCGGTTGCTTTGGTGCCGCCAAACGGCAGGTGAACCTCTGCGCCAATCGTTGAAGCGTTGATGTAAAAGATGCCGGTCTGCACGTCTTCCATAGCGCGATAAGCGCGGTTCACATCCTTGGTGTAAATCGAAGCCGACAAGCCGTACTTCACGCTGTTGGCAATAGCAACCGCGTCTTCGAGGTCGTGGCACTCGATAATCGAAAGCACCGGGCCAAAAATTTCTTCCTGCGCGATTCGCATATTGGGTTTGACGCCAGCAAAGATAGTTGGCTCGATGAAGTAGCCGTGTTTTAAATCGCCTTTGGTAGCGCGCTTGCCGCCGCACAGCAATTTCGCTTTGTCTTCGTTCTTGCCGATTTCGATGTAGCCCAAAATTTTATTAACGGCATCCTGATTGATGACCGGCCCTACGTCTGTGCGATTGCTGAGGCCGTTGCCCAGACGCAACTGGCTTGCCCCTTCAACCAACATGGCGGTGAATTTTTTGGCCACTTTTTTATGCACAACGACGCGAGAGGCCGCCGTGCAGCGTTGCCCAGAAGTTCCGAACGCGCCCCACAACACGCCTTCAACGGCGAGTTCAAGATCAGCGTCTTCCATAATCATCACGACGTTTTTGCCGCCCATCTCCAGCGAACACATCTTGTCGTGTTGCGCCGCCGCTGTTGCCACAATGCGCCCGGTGTCGGTAGAGCCTGTGAAAGAAATTAAACGCACGTCTGGGTGATTGGTTAAGGCCGCGCCTGCCGTTTCGCCGTAACCGCAAACGATGTTGACGACGCCTGCCGGTACGCCTGCTTCGATCAAGGCTTCGACAAAATTATAAGTCGAATGCGGCGTGTCTTCGGCGGGTTTGATGACCACGGTGTTGCCGCAAATCAAGGCCGGTAAAATTTTCCAAGAAGGAATCGCCATAGGAAAATTCCACGGCGTGATGAGTCCGCATACGCCTATCGGTTCGCGTGTACACATCGCTGTTTTATTCGGTAATTCGGCTTTCGTTGTGAAGCCGTGCAGCCGACGCCCTTCACCGGCGATGAAGTAAGTCATGTCTATGGCTTCCTGCACATCGCCGCTGGTCTCTTTCAAAACCTTACCCATTTCGCGGGTCATGGCCTGGGCGAATTCGTCTTTGCGGCGTAGCAGAATTTCTCCGGCTTTGAACAGGATTTCCGCACGGCGCGGCGCGGGAACTTTGCGCCAAATTTGAAAAGCCGCTTTGGCGGCTTGCACGGCAAGGTCAACGTCTTCGGCGTTCGAGGCCGGGAAGCGCCCTATGAGTTCGCGGGCATCGGCGGGGTTGTGATTTTCCAGGTACTCGCCCGACAAGGGAGAGCGCCATTCGCCATTGATAAAATTGCACTCGGTAAGTTTCGCTTTTATTTTTGCGGCTGGTTTCGCCATACAAATTTGTCCTCCGTCATGAATTGATGAAATGTAAAAAACGCGCTTGCTGTAGTCGGTGCCTGGTGACAGATAAAGCAACTGGATTTATCAGGAGGTCGGCCTTTTTTCGGATGATGCTCCGGCATAGGCTTGACGCTGGAATCCGGCGCGTGACAAGCAAGGCAGGTTGCCGGTTCGGTTTTACTGGTGACTCCGGCGTGTTCCGCAATGTTGCTCAACGGTTTGGGCTTTCTGCCGATGACCGATAAAACAACGAAAATGCCTATGACCACGAGAGCGCCTAGAAGAAAGTAGAGGTCTTTTTTTTTCATAAAACGTAACCGTCATGAAAGGCTTGCGCGCTAGTCCTACTGAAAGGCGAATCTACCAAAAAGCGCCGCGAAAGGCAAAAGGTTCTGCTGGCGGCTGGCGGCTGGCGGCCTGCGGATACGGCTTTTTCGCGGCGCTGAAAAGCGCTGCCTGCGTCTGTCGGTTGGCGATTTAATCGCACAGACAAGGCCGTTGAAGTTGACCAATGGCGCGGCTACCTTGTGCTACAATGGCAAAGACTTTTCGCGGCAGCGCAATCACAGAGTTGAAATTATCAGCCCTGAAAGTCGCGCCCGCGACCGAGGCGAAAACTATTACGAAGACGAAGAAGGCGGTGTGCCAGAATAGGGGCTGCTTGACTCTTTGCGAAAGAAGACAGCGTTGGATCACCTCGGCGAAGCTGGCAGATAGGAAGTCATGCCAATTAATGAAAACGGTATCTTTCGCAGTCGCGTGCTTGATGGTTTATGGTTACAAGTTGAATGGTTATGGCAAGACCCGCAGCCGCCGGTTCTCCAGAAAGAATGGGGAGTCGTTTATAGCGAATTGCATTTGCCCCACGACCATGACACCTGGTTGAGAGGCGGTCTGTGACCGCCTCTCAACCATTCGCACACCTCTGCAAGCGGCTATCAGCACTCGTTTACGATATTGACTAGGAACAGGAAAACCAAAGCAAAATGATCGTCATGAAATTCGGCGGCACCTCCGTGCAGGACGCTACCGCCATCAACCAAGTTGCAGAGATTGTGAAAAGCAAAATCAAGCTATCGCCGGTCGTTGTGGTGTCGGCGATGTCGAAAGTCACAGACGCTTTGCTTCGCATCGCCCAAACCGCACACGACCGCGACTATGAAGAGACCAAGCGCATCATCCGTGAATTATGCGAACGCCATGTGCAGACGGCGCGTGAACTGCTGGCGCAGGCAAACGCGCCAAACGCGCCAACGAAGTTGCAGGAGGTCGAACAGGAGATTCACCAATATTTTGCCGACCTCGACAATCTGGCGCGTTCCGTAGCGACGCTGGGCGAACTGACACCGCGCAGCAAAGATGCCATTGTGTCTTTCGGCGAACGGCTGTCGTCGTTGATTATTGCCGCTACTTTTCAGGCTCAAGGCATCAATGCCGAGTTGGTAGATGCGCGTGATTTTCTTATCACCGATAATCACTTCACCTGCGCCGCGCCGCGTATGGACGCTACCGAAGCGCGCACCCGCACGACGCTTTTGCCGATCCTCAACGCCGGTCGCGTGGCGGTCGCGCAAGGCTTCATCGGCGCGACGCTGGAAGGCGTGACAACCACCATAGGGCGCGGCGGCAGCGATTATTCGGCGGCCATCATCGGCGCGGCGCTCAATGCCACCGCCATAGAAATCTGGACGGACGTGGACGGCTTGCTCACCTGTGACCCGCGTGTGGTTCCCGAAGCGCGGCGCATACGCGTCATCTCGTTTGCCGAAGCCGCCGAGTTATCGTTTTTCGGCGCGAAGGTTCTGCATCCCAGCACCGTCTTACCGGCGGTTGAAAAAAAGATTCCGGTGCAGATCTTCAACACCAAAAATCCGGCCAGCGAAGGCACCTTGATTCTTGCCGAAGCGCCGCCATCGCGTAATCTGATCAAGGCTATAGCCTTCAAACGTGGCGTCACGGTGGTCAATGTCAACTCGACGCGGATGCTGCTGGCGCACGGCTTTTTGCGGGGAATTTTTGATGTTTTCGCCAAACATCAAACCTCCGTTGACGTGGTGACGACTTCGGAAGTTTCGGTTTCCATGACCCTCGACAGCACCGACAGACTCGCCGCCATCAAGCGCGATTTGAGCGCGATAGGCGAAGTGAATAGCGAAAATGAAAAAGCAATTGTCTGTGTGGTCGGCGACAATTTGAAATTCACACCGGGCGTAGCAGCGCGATTGTTTCAGGCCATCAGCAATTTCAATATACACATGATCAGTCAAGGCGCTTCGGAAATTAATTTGACCTTTGTGGTCGAAAACCGCGACGTGGAAAAGGTCGTGCGCCAACTGCACCAAGAGTTTTTCGCAGAGGTGGATTCGACAGTATTTGAATAAACGACAGACGGTTGAAAAGGAGGTTGCCGGGTGCGTTGCTATAAACTGGTCTTCTTCATGCAACACGTCGTGGTGGCAGTTAGCATCGTGCTGTGCGGTTTGACGGCCAGCGGCGCGATGCCGTGCCAGTCGTCTAATTTGCTGCGGGTCTCCCCAAATACCCGCTTTATCAAGTCAGCCGCAGGCTTGCGAGAAAAACACGCGGTGACACGAAAGTGGCTACCAGAGCCAGTTTCACGTCTGCCAGTGAAATCAGTGAACGACGGAAATTTGGTTGCTGGAATCCCGACCACTGGGCGGCGCACGTCCTTGAATTTCGCACCGCTCACTTCAATCTCGAACTGCTGCGGCCAGGCCGTTCGCAAAACCTCCGAGGCTGCCTCGGAATCAATCACGAATCAACCTGTAAGGAGAGTACCGCAATGTCATACCGAATTCGATTGTCTCACGTCGCCGCCGCCAGCCTCATCGCTCTAGTCTTGACCGCCTTGTTCACGACTAAGGCAGCGTCACCCGTCGCTCCTGATAGCGCCGCCAAGATCGGCGTAATTGATACCGAGAAGATCTTGTTGACTTCGGCATCGGGCAAAAATGCCTTAGCCAGTCTAAAGAAACTCCAGGAAACCGCCGAGGCCGAGGTCGGAAGGATGCAGCAGGAGGTAAAGGATTTACAGACCAGGATCAACGACGGCAGACCATCACTGCCTCAAGACCAGTTTGCCCAACTTTCCAAACAGCTAGAGGACAAAGTGACAGCCCTGCGCCGCTATCAGGACAACGCCACCCGCGACCTGAACAAAAAGCGGGACGATATGCTTGCGGAGATTGATACGAAGGTGATGCCGGTGATCAACCAAATCGGCAAAGAGATGGGCTACACCGTCATCTTCCGCAAGTTCGAGAGCGGACTGATCTACGCCGATGAAGCGATAGACCTCACCGCTATGGTCATCCAGCGGTTGGACGCGCCTAAGTAGCGCGCAGACCCGCTGTACATTTTCAGAGAAGAATCGAGAGGCTCCATGCTTCGTGCTGCATTGTTATGGTTGCGTGTTGCTGCCCAGATATTGTTTTTGCTGGCGGCAGGAACGCACGCTTACGCCTTGGCCACGCAAAAAAAGACGACCGCGCCAATCAAAAAAGCTACGCCTCCGCAGTCTATCTTTGCAGATGCGACCAGCGCTGTAGGGCTTGAGTTTCAACACTACAACGGCATGAACGGCAAGTTTTATCTGCCCGAAATTATGGGCGCAGGCGCAGCCCTGTTCGATTATGATAACGACGGCGACCTCGATGTTTTTTTCGTGCAGGGCGCGGTGCTGGAACCAAACGACAAGCCGGAGAAAACGCTTTCGCCGTGGCGCGAGGCTTCAGCACCAAAAGGCAAACTGTATCGCAACGATTTGCTGATAGACAAAACCGGCCATCGCACCTTGCGCTTTACCGACGTTACCGAACAGAGCCGCATCCATGCGAACGGCTACGGCATGGGCGCAGCCGTAGGCGACATCAATAACGACGGCTGGATTGATTTGTATGTCTGCAATCTGAAGTCGAATCAAATGTTTTTGAATAAAGGTGACGGGACGTTTCAGGACATCACCCGACAAACCAACACAGAGGCGGCGCGATGGAGTACAAGCGCCGCGTTTTTCGATTATGACAAAGATGGCTGGCTAGACCTTTTTGTGTGCAACTATGTGGACTTTTCGCTGACCAACAGCCCGGTCTGTTACGCCAAAACCAGCGCCATTGATTATTGCAGCCCCAGCGCTTTTCGTCCGCTGCCGGATCGCTTGTTTCATAATCAAGGCGACGGTACGTTTGAAGATGTCAGTGTTGTTTCTGGCATCAGCAAAGAATATGGTTCCGGCTTGGGCGTGGTGACTGACGATTTCAATGATGATGGTTGGCCGGATATTTATGTGGCGAACGATGGCAATCCGAATCAACTGTGGATTAATCAGCAGAACGGCAAGTTTACGAATCAGGCGCTGTTGGGCGGCGCGGCAGTCAATCGCGATGGCAAAGCCGAAGCCGGTATGGGCGTGGACGCTGGAGATTTCAACGGCGACGGCGACGAAGACATTTTTATCACGCACCTGATGGAAGAGACCAACACGCTGTTTGTCAATGTCGGCAAAGCTTTGTTTGAAGACCGCACGATTGCGGCGCGCCTCGGTTTGCAGACGCGGCGTTACACAGGATTCGGGACGCTGTGGTTTGATTATGATAACGATGGCTGGTTGGATTTATTGTCGGCAAATGGCGCGGTGCAAACTTTGCCGGAATGGGTGCGTCAAGGCGACCCGTACCCGTTCGGCCAACCGAATCAATTATTCCACAACACCGGCAAAGGCGAGTTCACGGAAACCTCTGAGGCAGCGGGCGCGGCTTTTCAATTACTGGAAGTTTCACGCGGCGCGGCCTTCGGTGACATAGACAATGACGGCGACACCGATGTGGTCATCACCAACAATAATGGCAAAGCCCGTTTGCTGTTGAACCAGGTCGGCAACCGCCAGCACTGGTTGGGAGTGCGTTTGATTGGCGCAAAAGAAAATCGCGATATGCTGGGCGTTCGCGTCGAAGTGATGACGGTAAAAAAGCAGACTTTGCGACGACGCGCCCACACTGATGGTGGCTATTGTTCGGCGCATGATGCCAGAGTGTTGTTCGGGCTGGGCGCGGTTGAGCGCATAGAAACGCTGCGCGTTTACTGGCCGTCAGGCAAAATTGAAGAATGGAAAAGTCCGCCGCTTGAGCGCTACATGATTTTCAAAGAAGGTGCATCAACGGAAAAAAAGTAGTTGCCGGTCAAAATTGTAAAGAGCATGGCGATGTGGAATGTGAAGCGAAAAGAAAGAAGTGAGAGGAACAAGATTATTTTGCTCTCTTGTACGGGCAGCCCGCTGTGGTCGCCCCTTCTCAAAATTCATAAGCATTTTGAGAAGGGGCGACCACAGCGGGTCGCCCGTACCAGGTTGCTGAATTTTTCGACAGGAAAATTTTTTCCTGTACGCTCTAAAAATATTCGCTGTGTGGTTTTGAGCTTGATTTTATTGGCTTTTTTTGCGATTCAGGCCAAGCCGCAAACTTCCAATGCGGCAGCGCAAGGCAGGGTTTTGCCGCCGCCGAAAGCCGGACTGCTGCCCGTACACGAACCCGATTTGCAAAAACTGGAACCCGCGATTGGTGAACAACTGATTGACTTGCGAAATACTTTGTTGACGCTAGCCCAAGATCATTCAACCGATGACACCAAACTCAGCGAAGCTTATGGTTTGATGGGGCAGGTTTATCAGGCGTATGCGCTGACGACTGCCGCCGCCCAATGTTATACGAATGCGCTGCGACTGGCGGCAAACGATTTTCGCTGGACCTATCTGTTGGCGACGATTCATCAACAGGAAGGCCGACTCGATGAAGCCCTCAAGTATTACCAGCGCGCACGCCAACTGCGCCCGGATTATCTGGCGGCGGCGCTTCAACTGGGCAATCTATATGTCGAGCAGAATCGTTTAGCGGAAGCCGAAGCGAGTTTCACAGAGGCGTTAAAACTCAACCCGCAATGCGCGGCGGCGCACTATGGACTTGGGCAAATAACATTGTCAACACGGCGGTTTGCCCAAGCCGCAAAGTATTTTGAACAGGCGCTGGCACTCGCCCCCGAAGCCACGCGCCTGCATTACGCGCTGGCGATGGCTTACAGAGGTTTGGGAAATTTGGAGCAGGCGCAATGGCACTTGCAGCAACAGGGCGTGGTGGGCGTCCGCGTGGTTGACCCGCTCGTTGACGGGCTTGCGGAACTGCTGCGCGGCGAGCGCATACATCTGCTCAGAGGGCGTCTGGCGTTTGCGGCGCAACGCTTTGCTGAAGCCATAGCCGCGTTTCGCAAAGCCATTGCTGCCAATCCTGAAAGTGTGACGGCGCGGGTGAATCTCGGCGCAGCTTTAGCGCAGTCAGGGGAGACTCAAGAGGCCGTAGAGCAATTTCAACAAGCCTTGAAAATTAGTCCTGAAAACCCGGCGGCGCATTTTAATTTGGGCGTGCTACTTTCTCAACAACAGCAACACCAGCAAGCCATCGCGCATCTGCGTGCACTGCTTGAGCAGACTCCGCAAGACGCGCAGGCGTATTATCTGTTGGCAGAGGAATTGCTCAAGATAAAATTGCCGGACGAGGCGTTGCCAGCTTTGGCAAAAGCGGTTGCCTTGAATGCCGACCATGAAGATGCTTTGCTTGAAATGGTGAAGTTGTTATGGCAGCAGCGGGAAGCTAAAAAGGTTTTGCAAGAGCTTGAAAAAAGCCACGCGCAATTTCCTCAGAAAGGACGCACGACGATTGCTCTAGCCTATTTTCTAGCGACTCTCACGCCTTACGATTTACGCGACGGCAACCGCGCCCTGGCCTTGGCCGAGAGTGTTTATCAAGCGACCGGCTCCATCAATCATGGCGCGGTTGTGGCGTTGGCGTTGGCGGAGTTGGGGCGTTGCCAGCAAGCCGCCGAGTGGCAGCGCCAACTGATTGCCGAGGCCGAACGCCAGGGCAATGCGACGCTGGCGCGCCAACTGAAAGCGGATTTGCCGCATTTTGAAAACGCCGCGTGTCGCCCTTTGGGCGCAGCCGCGCCATCTTCTTCACTGCCGCCAGACCAGCCCAAAAAACCTTGAGAGCAATCCTGATGATAAAAATATAGCTGCACCTTTCCGGGCGGCGACCAGGCGGCGCGATTGATTGACGAAAGTTCAAGATTCGCCATCATCATAGAAATTCCCAGCCGATTTGCCGGATGCCTAGATGAGGACGGTTGGTCTGCCTGTATTCGCTAGTACACCGGAACCTAAATTTCTAGGTATTTCATATTTTCAGAATTTACCTTTGTATAATGCCTATTTAGTTTAGTTCTGGCTGTTTTGATTGAAAACTGCCAGTTGATTTTAACTGCTTTTTCACTTCGCTCTTTGACT
>JACQDB010000039.1 GCA_016201275.1 Acidobacteriota bacterium | reverse complement strand
TAATGAAAGATAAACAACGGCGGGAGCGATTCATGTTCATAGTAATCTCCTGAGCGTCAACTGGTACGACTGTCACTCGCTGGTGAATAGAATTGAGGATTCCGGTGAAGAAAAAAGAGACATTCACCGGTATAGATATTTAAAACTTGACCCGAACTGGCAGGGCATAGAGTATGAAATTGACATAGGGCTTGTCAAGAAATTTTTAACGGATTAGGTTAAAAAGTAACGACTCAGCTTATATATAGTGCTTTTCGAGCAAGTACCCTACAGCATTTTGTGGTTCATTCGCCAATTGTGGTTCATTCGCCAATTGATCTTTGAATGTTGGAATTTTGAAAACTCAAGCAAAAATTGCTCTCGGCCCACAAGATACTGCGGTGTTTTGCCAAAATCAATATCTTGCGGCTGAGAAGTTACGGGTAGTTACGTTTTATTTCGATGATGCGAAAAATGCAGCGCCAAGTATTTCAAGAACTGCGGTCGGTGATAGTAGGAAAACCTTTTGTTCTATTTCAGACCTAATCAGTTACGATTTTTTTTGCACTGTCGTTGGACGTTATGAGGCTGTCTTCCATCGCTGCCTAACAAGCTACCTGCGCTTTTGCCTTAAAGTGCAAATGCCCATGCTATAATGCGTCTTCATTCTTCAATGACGATGCGAATTCTCATAGTCAAACTTTCAGCGATTGGCGATGTCGTTCACACCTTGCCCGCTGTCGCTTTTCTAAAACGCTCGCTGCCTGACGCGCATATCAGTTGGGCGGTCGAGCGCCGCGCTGCTGCGCTTTTACAAGGCTCGCCCGTCATAGACAACTTGCTTGAGATTGACACACGCGCCTTGCGAAAAAATATTTTTCGCAGCACCACGCTTGAAGCCTTACGCGCTCAACTCGGCAATCTTTCCGGCAAAGATCAAGGCAACGGTTTCGATGTCGCCATAGATTTTCAAGGCTTGGTGAAATCGGGCGTCGTGATGCGTGCCGCCAACGCGCCGCGCCGCATAGGTTTTGCCAGCGATGAACTGCGCGAAAAATTCAGCCGCATTTTTCTCACCGAACAGGTTTCCACATCTTCTCATCATCACGTCATCGAAAAAAATCTGGCGCTCGCTCGCGCCGTAATCAATTCAAGCGCCACGCAAAAGTCAGAGGCAAAATCAGTCGAAGCGAAGCCGCCATCGCTGAGTGCCTATGAGTTTCCCATCACGGTTTCCTCAGCCGACGAGCAGTACATTGAAGAAGCCGTGAGTCAGCGTTATGAAAAATTCGCCATCCTCAATCCCGGCGGCGGCTGGGCGACCAAGCTGTGGTCGGTGGAACGCTTTGCCGCCATCGCCGATTGGTTATGGCAAGAGATGCGCTTCACTTCGTTGGTCACCTTTGGCCCCGGCGAAGAAAAGTTGGCGCAAGCCGTGCAATCAAACTCGCGCCACAACACCGCGCTTCCCATCCCTGCGACGCTCAAACAATTCGTCGCTTTGGCGCGACGGGCCAAACTTTTTGTCGGCGGCGACACCGGGCCGCTGCATATCGCTGCGGCTTGCGGCACGCCTGTCGTTGGGCTTTACGGGCCGACCGCGCCCGCACGCAACGGCCCGTTTGATACAAGCGATATTACCGTAGGCCGCGATTTGTGGTGTCGCACCAATTGCCACAAAAGAAAATGCTGGCATTGGGAATGTATGGAAATTTCAGTCGAGGAAGTGACGCAGGCCATCGCCGAAAGATTAGGCGAAAAGCCGATTGCAGCTTTGGCGTTCTCGCAAGCCGTGATCGCTCATCGTTGATGGCAACTTCAGCAGAGGGCATTGCATACGAAGATACGGGCGAGTTTCCGTAGCAAGCGCTCCTTGATGGCGGAGCGATCACCACAGGGTCGCCCGTACCAGCACTCGCAAAGTGATTCGCAGAGCGCGATGTTTTTATGCAACCAACACAGACCGAAACATCTTTGACCTTTCGCAAACTGGCGCAACGCATACGCGTGCCGGTGGGCTTTTTGTTAGCGCCGCTGTTGATTCTGGCGGCACAGCCGACGCCGCGCTCCCTTCTCATCGGCGCGGCGCTGTCCTTGATAGGTCTTCTTCTTCGCGCCTGGGCTTCGGGCTATTTGAAAAAGAATCAGGAGTTGACCACCACAGGCCCTTACGCGCACACTCGCAATCCGCTTTACTTTGGCACTTTCATTATGGCTGCGGGCATTGCCATCAGCACCGATGCCTGGTGGTTTGTAGCGTTGTTTATGGCGCTCTACTTACTGATTTATGTGCCGGTGATGCAGGCCGAAGCGGCGACTTTAGCGAAACTTTTCCCCCATGAATTCGCTTTGTACAGCCAGCGCGTGCCGATGTTTGTGCCGCGCCTTGCGCCCTACCGTGATGAAAAAAAATTACCTGCACAAACTAGCGAACGACGCTTTGCCTTGTCGCAATATCTAAAACACCGCGAGTATCAAGCAGCGCTGGGCTTGCTGTTGGGGTATGCGATTCTCGTAGCCAAGTTTTTCTTGTTGCAATAAATTTATGATGAAGTTTTTTTTGAGTGCGATTTTATTGCTGGCGCAATTGCCGGTTTGGTCATTCGTCCCCGCTTTTGTTCAACCAGCGCAGCAGGAGAATAAAGAGAAGGTGGTTGAAAAACCGGCTTCCGAAAACGCGCCGGAAAAATCTGCTCAAGGTGAAAAGGCGAAACCCTTTGCGCCGAAACTCTCGCAGCCGCTGCCGTTCAAAATCGGCGAGACCTTGTTATACGATGTCCGTTTCGAGCGCTTGATTTTTTCCGGCTCCATCGGCGACATGAAATTTTCTGTCAGCCAACCCACTGCCACACCAGCGCCTTTGTTATGGCTCAAAGTCGAGTTGATTTCCAAAGGTTTTTTTCCTGCGCTGTTCGGCATCAAGGTTCACAATCAGTTCAGCGCGCTGGTCAGCGCCGCAGATTTCGGCTTAATTAATTCGACAACACGGCGTCAAGAAGGCAAGGTCAACACCGAAGAGAAAAATTATGTCCTGCGCGATGAAGGCCGAGTCACCTACATCCGGCGCGACCTTGCGAACCCCTCGGTGCCAGCGCGAGTGCTGGAAACCGCTTGCCCGTATTGGGTGCAGGACATTATTTCGGCGATCTATTTTTTGCGAACCCAGGAACTGAAAGAAGGTGCGGTGATAGCGCTTCCGATTACCGATTACGGCCAGAATTACACCGTCGAAGCGGTCATCGGCAAACGCGAAGAAGTAAAAGTTGACGCCGGAAAATTCACCACTATAAAAGTCGAAACCAAAGCTTTCGGCGGCAAGCTGATCAAAAAAAGCGGCGAATTATTCTTATGGTTTTCTGACGACGCTCGCCGCTTGCCCGTCAAAGCCAGAATCAAACTTTCCGGCACTACCCTCAACATCGAGTTGAAGAAGATGTTGAGCGGCGGCCTCTGATGGCCGGATCACCGCGCAGTGCAGATTCAAACCCCATGCGTTTAGAAGCGGGCGCGACTGGTTTTTGCCATTCGGCAAAGGTTCTAGAGCGGTTTGCATAAGCGTGTGCTAAACGCCCTATCGTTGAGCAGCGGTCTTTGACCGTGTGCCGGTCAGAGGCCGCCGCTCAACGGGTTTGGGGGTTCAGTAATTTCAAACGAAAATCGCTCTATATGCGCGGCCCCCCAAGATTCGGGAGATGAAACTTGGCGCACCGCATGAATGTTCCTCTCGTCGCGGCGCTCATACCGAATCTTGGTGTGCCGCACATATAGGTGGTAAAAAAAGGTAACTATCCAGCCGGTGTGAAAATTGCCGGTCGCTTCGTTTTTGCGTCGTCGGCGCACCGTAGAATAGCCCGTGGTGAAGCCACGGGAAGGCGCAGGCAGCTTGGCGGTCGCGCTCTTCCAGAGCGCCGGAGGCTGGCGGCAATTCATCTCCTGCACCCTTTCAGGGCGCGAAGAATTTGCTCAACTTGATTCCAGTGCCTGTGGTTCCAGTGCCTACAGCACTGGCTAATTTCCTACACTCCTGCGGGGCAAAGCAGGCTGGGTCGTCACAAAAAAGCTTGATTTTACGGGCTTTTTTTCATCATCTAGGAATGGGTGACTCCCGCGAAATATCCGCTTTGCAGATGGTCGGATCAAGAACGTAAGCGAAGCCTTCGGGGTCAACCGGCAAGCCATCTTTATTGAGATCCAGTTTCGCGGCGTGCAAGCGGACGGCCAAGTGTCGCAGATTTTCCGCACAACGCCCGGTCTCTTTTTTATACTCGGCGAGCAGCGCGTTGATGATATCCAAGTCGTTGAGGGCGCGCAGTTGTTGCAAACGCCCTATGGCCTGAGCGCGAATTTTAGGGTCTTCGCTTTCGGCATATTGCGAATAAATCGCCCACGCGGTTTCGCGGCTGCCGCCTTTGATTTGCATAAAGCCGACCATATCATGCATCCAGTACGGCACGCCGGGAATTGCACTGCCGCGTTCATACCACTCGGCGGCTTTGGCATAATCGTCCGACTGCCAGTAGATATAACCCAGGTCTTGATACAAACGCCATTGATTGGGATTCGCCTTGATGCCGCGTTCCAGCAACGCAATCGCCGCCGGTAAATCTCTTTCGGGCAGAAAAATCGCGCCGAAGCGATAAGCCGAAATGTGCTGCGGGTCGAGTTCTACGATGATGTCAAGCAACGGCGCAAGCAATTGCATCTTGAGTTTGCCGGTGTTGTTCATGGCTGCCGATTGCCCGCTATCCAGAACTTTGTTGCCGAAATACTGCACGGCGCGAATCCAATAAATATCGGCAACGATAGCGTCCAGCCCCAGACTCATTCGTTTGATGGTTTGACCGGAAGAAAAATAGAGCGACTCTTCGCTGATGACTTCGTGGGGCGCGGTGGCGTCCATCCAGCGTTGCAAGGGATAGAGCGCCGCGACACCGACCACTATGATAGAGATAAGCAGTAGGCGTTTCATCATTTGAAATTGCGTTTCTGAAAAATCAGGATGGCAGCGGCAAGCAGTATGCTGATATAGACCAGCGCGTAAATCGTTGCGCCAAGCATGACGTTGGCTGGCGCGATGACGTTATGCGAAGCTGGCGTGATGAAGCTGAAGTTGGAGAGATTCGGCAGCACATAATAGAGCGCCGTTAAGACCGTGCGCGTCACCACCGATTGGGTAAGCTGCGCCGCGAGTTTCAAATCGTTCGAGAAATGGCCGATGATGTAAAAAGCAAACGACAGCAGCGCCGACAGCAGGGGCGTCGAAAAACTGGAAAACATCAAGGCCATAGCGACAATCAACATCAACTCTAAAAAAATTAAATAGGCCGCAGGCAGTATGGCTAGGCTCAAAGGCGTCAAGCTGCCATTCACATAGAGCAGCGCCAATTCAGTGCCGACGACCATTACCACGGAGTTCACCAGCAGCGTCAGACAGAGGCCAAGATATTTGCCGATGATGAATTCGTGACGCTTCACCGGCTTGGATAACAAAGTGTAAATCGTGCGTTTGTCTATCTCTTTGAAAACCAGTCCAACACCTATGAAGATGGCGATCAAAGCCCCGAAGACAACCATAGCGCTGAGTCCCAGATCGGCAATGAATTTCGCTTCCTGATCAACCGATAATTCGCTGATGAACACCGACGCGCCGACCAGCAGCAGCACAAAGAGTATCAAGTTATAGAGTACGCGGTCGCGCACCGATTCCCGAAACGTATTGACGGCAATAGCACGTATTCGCTGCCAGCCGCTGGGTTTGATGAGCGCCGCAAGATTGATGGGTTGTGAGGTTAATAATTCGTTCGTCGCCATAGTTCCATTATAATCTCGACTCAAAAATCATGAAGTAAAGAGGCTGAAAAAAGAGGGCAACGGCGCTCAGACTAGACCATTGAGCAGGGCTTGTCAAGTTAGCGAATTCCACGCCGAAAGCGCCGCCAAGCCAGACAGTTTCCTTACAGGTCTTGGTGGGGTGCAAGTAAGAATGGTGGAGGAAATCAAGTGCAAGCCTTGAGTGATTTTCCCATGCCCTGTACGGGCGACCCTGCGGTGGTCGCCCGTACAGGGTTGCACTTGATTTCCTCCACCATCCTAAAAGTGAGACTCGGTTGCGGACCTTGGTTTGACCAGCCGTTTTCATCGGTGCGTGTTCGCCGCCCCGCAAGGGCGCAATCGTTGACCGCGTGAAAAAATTGTTGCGCCCTTGCAGAGCTAGTCGTGGGGGCGGTCTCTTTCCTAGCGCGCTGCACTATAGCGAAGTTCATTTGCTCACGACCATGACACCTGGTTGAGAGGCGGTCTGTGACCGCCTCTCAACCCATCGCACACCTCGACAAGCACGGCGGTCACAGACCGCCTCTCAACCCATCGTACACCTCTGCAAGCACGGCGGTCACAGACCGCCTCTCAACCCATCGTACACCTCGACAAGCCGCTATAGGCTATTGCATTGCGCCCTTTCAGGGCGGCGAACAGGAAACTTCTTTTGGCTGGCGTCTCACTTTTACTTGTACCCATCTTGGTGCGTGGTTCGATGGCTTGAACAGCATTCGGCTTATGTTATGATAGTCGCTCCTGAATTTTCACTTCGCCCCCCGCAATGGCAAAACGCCTCCCGCTTCAGATATATATTTTGAATCCTAGTTGAGGAAGTGCTATGAACAACACGATCCGGTGGAGCAAGATTTTCCAGGTAGCGGCGCTGACCGTGGCCCTGACCGCCATACTTGCCCACCTCAAGCTTTCCGGGGCCGACGATAATTACAAAGGCAGTCTGGCGATTTTCGATAGAATTTTTGATCTAGGTTTCGCCTTCGTCCTGGCCAGCATTGCCTTTCTAATCGGTCGCCGCATCCTGCGAACTCTGGCGCTTGAATTCTACAGCCTGCCGGAAGAAGCAGCCTTTTCGTTGGTAGCTGGCAGCGGAGCGATTGGCCTCGCCATGCTGGGATTGGGCTTGTTGGGGCTGTTGAAATTAATTCCGGTCGCTATCACTCTGGTGCTGTTTGTGGCTATCGCGTGGCGCGAATTCCCGGTATTGATTGCGCTAATCGGCAACGGTTTTAAGGCGGCCAATGCGACAACTCAAACTCGTGTACTGGCGCTGCTTTTTGGGGTGATGATCGGGCTACTGATTTTGAATGCCGCGACGCCGCCGCACGACTTCGACGAAGCCATTTATCATTTATCGGTCGCCAAACAATTCGTTAAACAAGGCCGCGTCTATCCGATGTATGATAACTCTGCCGGAGATTTTCCTTTGCTCATTCAGATGATTTACACCATCTGCCTACTGGTCAAAGCCGACATCGCGGCCAAATTATTCAGCCTGATTCTGGCAGTGACGTGCGGGTTTGCGGTCTATGGATTTTGCACTCGCTATCTGGATCGCCAGGCCGCCGTGATTGCCTTGTTTGCTTTCTTCGCGGCGGGCATGGTCATTCAAGTGGCGGTTACGGCGCGCATAGACTTGGCCTTGACCTTGATTCTGTTTCTCACCACCTACGCCATGATCGTGTATCTGGAAACGGTACAACCTGGCTGGCTATATGCTTCGGCGCTCTTTGCCGGGTTCGGGCTTAGTGTCAAATACACTGCCGCCTTCTGGCTATTGTTATTGGGCGTCATGTATCTGGTCGAAGGCTGGTGGCGAAGCCGCCGCAAAGCGCCAGACAGCGGTACGGCTACGGTCTCAATCGGCTTGATGCTCAAGCGTGGCATCGTGTTTGTCATTCTCTTCATAGCGGTGGCATCGCCGTGGTACTTGAAGAATCTCGTCTGGTTTCACAACCCGGTTTACCCTTTCCTGACCGGCGAAGTGGCGGTCTCCGCGCCGGGCGAACTGCGCTACTTCACGCCTGATGACACGGTAAAACTGAACCAGCACTTCAAAGCGGCAGAGGAGAAGATACCGAAAACCGTAGCGGCCATTCAAGAGGTTTTGGACATTCAGGCCAGGGCTCGCAAACAACCAAACCCGCTTCGTATCTGGGAATATTTCATCAAGCCTGATCTCTATTCCACGACCGCCGAGCGCGGCCACGAGCCAAACAGCCTGTTTCTGCTGGTGCCGCTGCTAGTTCCTCTGCTGTTTTTCTTGAAGCCATTTTCTTCGTCGAACCGATGGCTGGTCTGGTTTGCACTGATCGCTGTGGCCTTCTATTTTGCGATGGCGCTGTCTTCGTGGGTTGCCCGATATTTGCTGCCTATCTATCCCCTGTTGACGATAATCGTCGCTGCGATTTTAGCCCGACTGACCAGTTGGTTCCGCCCCTACACGGCACTGGCGGCGTGGCTGCCGACACTGGCGGTGGCGGTGGCGCTCATCCCTCCGCTGCTCACCTGTAGTAGGCAGACCTGGAACACCGGTCACTTACCATATTTGAGCGGACAGCTCTCGCGGCGCGAGTTCATGCACCAGATGTTCTACTTCCCCGCGATAGATTTTATCAATCGGCAACTACCGGACAATGCGACTGTGATGATGCTCGGAGCGCAGATGAGCTATGATGTCGAGCGACCGTTTATCGCCGATGTAAGCTGGGAAACGACCGAGTGGAAGCGGCTTTTAAGTCGCAATGATTCGCTCGATCAAGTCGCCGCAGAACTCAAGCAAAGAGGGATTACCCACATTTTGTTTGCTCCTGGGCTGTTCGAATATGCGGCGCGGGTGGGGCCGAGAGACAGCGGTTTTATTGGCAAAACGAGACCGGCAACAAACAGGCCGGATTACTTTACGCAACTCAGAACGTGGGCGACTTTTGACCTCTTTCGCGGGAGTTTTTTGGAAAGCATTTATCAAGACCAGTACGGCTATTTTGTCTTTCGCCTGAAATAGTAATGCTTGTAATGAACCGGACGGAGCGGCGTTAGGAATTCCCCCTGCGCCCGGTTTCCCTGTAACTTTTAATCTGGCGTTCTTGTGCCGACAGCGATAACGCTCAAGCCGCGCCACGGCAACAGGCGGTCTAGTTTTTTCAGCACCGGCGTCAGCATATCCAGCACTTTCAATTGCAGGCGCGAGAATTTATTGCGCTTGAGCAGTTTGCCATTCAACCACCAACCGGGAACCGAACTGCGATTGAAATCAAATATTTTTTCTACCTGGAAGCCCGCTTCCGTCATCAACTTTTCGACTTCGTTCATGGTGTAGCGTTGGCGTCTTTCGAGAAAACGATCCAACGAACCATGCAAAGCCGGGTGCAATGGCGCAACCAGTATCAAACGCCCACCGGGTTCAAGCGTAGCACGAATATTCTGTAGCGCCTGCTTTTCATCCGCCGCGTGTTCCAGCATATTGATGGCCATAACGGTATCGAAGGCACCTTCGAGTTCCTGAAAATCACTCTCCTTGTCAGGGTCTGCAGGCACCACGCGCAAGTAAGGTTTGCCGAACGAGTAGGATTTCAGATAGTGCAAATAATGCGCGCTGGTATCGGCAACAACATAAACATCGCGGGGAATAAATTGACTGGTCATGGTGGCAACGCCGGCACCGATTTCCAAAACCCGATTGCCGATAAACGGGCGCAGCGTCTGCCCCAGCCACAGGTTAAAGCGCCGCGTGCGTTCCAACTCCACCAACATACGCGAGCCGTACTCATCTTTTTTGTAGAGGTCATCTATGAGCCAGAAGCGCAGCATCGCCAACAGCGCATACAAGCCGTCACGCGCTTTAATCTTTTTGCCCTCTTCCTGCGTGCGCGGCAGATACCGCACCGGCACTTCAAAGACGCGGGCGCGCCGTTTGGCAAGTTTGAAAACGATCTCCACTTCAAAGCGAAAATCATTGCTGCGTAGCGGTATGGATTTCAGCAACGTCGTGTTGATGGCTTTGTAACAAGTCTCCATATCGGTCAGGCTGAGGTCGGTCAGCCAGTTGCTACAGGAAGTCAGAAAGCGATTAATTTTAGTATGCCTGTGCATCAAGGCGCGGCGATACGGCGCAGAAAGATAGCGCGAGCCGAACACCGCGTCAGCGCCTTCTCTGGCAAACGGCACCAGCAAAGCGGGAATGTCGGCGGGGTTGTATTCCAGGTCGGCATCGTGAACCACGCTGATGTCGCCTGTGGCGCGGGCAATCGCTGTGCGAATGGCTGCACCTTTGCCTTGATTGCGTTGGTGACGCAGCAGGGTAACGCGCTCATCTTCTTCGGCAAGGCGCTGCAATATTTCCCAACTGCCATCGCTGCTGCAATCATCTACGACGATGATCTCCAGCCGATTAATTAATTCATCACTGAGCGCCAGCACGCGGCGCAGGCTGGCTTCGACAACATGGCGCTCATTATAAACCGGCACCAGCACGCTTACACTGAACGTGGTCGGAGCGATGCCGTCATAAACCGGCAGTTGATACAGTAAGGATTTGACGCTTCTCATCATCATTTCTCTGGGTAAGCGGAAAGCTTACAAAGGCTCTCTTATTTGCTGGGGACTGCCCAAAACAACCTGTTGAAGAGCCACAGATTGCGAATCACATTGCGGTTTTCGGAGGCCTGAAAAAGTTAAAAACTCGTTTGCAAGCATAGCATAACAATGCCTTGATGCAAGTCTTTTCCGGCTCGTCTTGGTGCCTCGGTCAAAAGCTTTATTCGGCTTTAACCAGCAACCACCTGGGGCAGAAATCCACCGCAACGCGGGATTCTTTTCTACCAGTCAGGCGTGCTTCCGTGCTTTGTCAGACGGCTCAAGTTCGCGGAAAGTTTTTCCGCCAGTTCATTGAGCGACTGCGCCTGACAGATGGCCAGACCGCGTTGCCATATGTTTAACGCTGCGTCTTTTCTGCCGACCTGTTCGTAAACCAAGCCCAGTTCATAGAGGGTGGCAACATCATTTTGCGCGTATTGCAGGGCTTTTTCTAGCTCCGGCACAGCTTCGGCAAAGCGCCCTTGACGGCTGTAACACAAACCCAGATTGTAATGAAAATCGGTGGCTTGTGGACGCAACGCCAACGCCGTTTTGAAATACGACTCGGCGGCGCGGTAATCGCCAGTGTTGAAATATATGGCTCCCAGATTGTTGATGGCTTCAAACATCTGCGGGTCTATGGCGACCGCTTGCCGATAATTTTCAATCGCCCGTGAGGTCTCACCAAGCGCTACGTCGGTTTGACCGAGGGCGTTAAAAATGGATGGCTCATCCGGCGCAAGCGCAACCGCTTTGGTCAACAACTCACGGGCTTTGCTATAACGCGACTTCGCTTCCTCAGCGGTCAAGACAGCGCGCCGTTCACGCTGGCGCGTATCATCATAGAGCGCCAGTCCGGCGTTGTAATGCGTGACCCAAAAGTTCGGGCGTATGCGAGCCGCCTGCGACCATAAAGCCTGCGCGTCAGCCCAACTGGCATTCTCTTTTGCCGTGGCGACAGTCAACATTACGACCAGAACCAGCGCTGTGACGGAGCTAAACCCGAATCGTCGGTAAGGCGCAAGTTGGGTTGCTGATTGATTGGCTCGCGGCTCTTCCCACTCTGCAAGTTTGACAAGTCCGAGCGCCAGCAGCCACGCCCAACCCATTACCGATAGATATAGATAACGGTCAAATATTAAATACTCGACAGAGAGATTTCGCAAATCCAGCACCGGCAGTAAAGGAATGAGCAGCAAGATCAGCGCGTAGTAAATCTCTTTGCTGATTGTTTTGCGATACACAAATAGCCCAGCACCTATCCCAAACAAAATCAGCACCGGCAGCAGCACCCTAGCCGATATAGGATTGATCTCAATACGGGTGAAATAGGCGATACTCAGATTCACAGGCCATAGAAGATGCAGAAAATAGACACATACAACATAAGGAAGCGTCAGCAGGATATTGAAAAAAGGGCCGTGATAGGTGTGTGGATTATCCCAACCCAAACCGCCTATCACCAAGTAACGCGGGATCAGATACAACACCGCTACGCCGACATACGGCAAGGTCATCCAGCTAGCATTGCTCAATTTTGCGCCGAAACGTAATGACGCAGACCTTCCTGTGGCCGCGTCATTTGCTGTGGATGCCTCAATCCACTCGGCACAAAAGATCAACAGTACCAGACTCAATGCAGTCTCTTTTGACAAGGTGGAAAGCCCGAACAAGATCAACGACGCAATCCGTAAGGCGCGTTTTTTTTCACTGCGATAACGCAAATAAAAATAGAAGGAAGCAAGAAAGAACACGCTGAACAAAGGGTCGGTGACGCCGCTGATCCAACTGACCGACTCGACGTGAATAGAATAAACTGCAAAAAACAGCGCGGCCAATACGGCTACTGCCTGGCGCTTGGCCAGCAACAGCAAAACATAATAGACGCCTATTGAACACAGAATGTGCAGCAGCAAACTCACCAAATGCCAGCCCTGCGGCTGCAAGCCAAAGAGATGGTACTCGACCGTAAACAGCACCGTAAACAAAGGGCGATAATAAGGTGGCGGGATTGGCACGCGCATCGCTTCCGGGCGTTCCCGAAAAGCCCATACGTGCGTCGTAAAAGCGCGTTCCAGATTTTCCCACGAGCGTATATCTTTATTCTCGACAATCTGATCGGTGTCATCAAAAACAAAGTCGCCGCCCAACGCATTGGCATAGGCCAGCCCACATACCAGAATAATCAATAGAACAACGCGCGAGGTATCCAGTCCCTCCAGCAGCCCAAACCAGCGATTGGTTTTCTGCTGCACCAGACTTTTCGATGTTGAGATTGCCATCTTGGCGTCTGATGGGTCGGCGCTTTTTCTCGCCATCTTTGTTTTAGCCATAGTCTTTCAAGCTTCGGGGCGCTGCTATTTTCAGGTAAAGGGGGAAGGGTTGGCGTGAGTACAGGGTGCCATAGTTTGAGGGCGAGAATTTTTTGCAGGGGCAAATTGCCGGATAGAAAACCCACAGTCATAAGCGGTCTGCAGGTTTTCTATCTTCCGGGCTTCGTTATTGAGCAAGCGTCTTGCCATTTTTCGGTATGCGATCTTGTGGCGTAGCGGTTGGTGGTTCGCCACCATCGGTATCATAAACCGTATTCGATTCGTTGGAATAGTAAGACCGATTGCCAATGCCAAAAGCTCCAGTGGAACTGGGCTTGGCGGTGGTGTCATACATAAAGGGCGGCTTATCGGAAACCACCGGTTCGGAGACAAACAAATATCCGCCTTTAACTCCGGCAGCGATATTGGCATCCACAAACGACCCAACACCCAATTCTTGCAGGCTGCCATATTTGCCGCGACCTTTGGTTATAGAATATTGCAATTGTGCCGTGCCAATGCCCTGCACTTCTCGTAAGGCTGCCGTTTCCCGGGCCGCCTGCTGCGATTTCAACAAATTCGGGATCGCGATAGCCGCGATAATGCCGATGATTGCTACCACGATCAGCAACTCAATCAGCGAAAAACCTCTCTGCTCTTTCCGTCTCATAGTCATCTCCTCAGTTCTCAAAATCATCTTCCCGATTGCGGGAAGGTCAAGGTGCTTGCTTACGGAATCCAACGCCGGGGATGGAGTGTAGTTCCGCTAAAATTTGAACTGATGAAGGGACTATAGCACAAATGGGGAAGCCCCTGGAAGGCTTCCCCATTTGTCTGTCTGTTTTTTCTCGTTCCTAACTTATTCAATCGGCGTCATACCACTCGGTACACGCGTGGCTGGTGGTGCGGT
>JACQDB010000042.1 GCA_016201275.1 Acidobacteriota bacterium | reverse complement strand
GGCGACAATTCGCAATTGGAGATCGAGTTGATCGCGCCGATAGCGATGGAGAAAGGCTTGCGTTTTGCGATCCGCGAAGGCGGCAGAACGGTGGGCGCAGGCACGGTCTCGGAAATTCTCGAATAGGGATTTAGTCCCTAGCCCTTCGTCCTTAGCGGATTCGGTGTTGCTGACACCTGATGAAGGACTAAGGACTAGAGACTAAGGACTAGAGACTAAGGACTGAAAAGTTATGCTGAACGAAAAAATTAGAATCCGACTGAAGGCTTATGATTATCGCGTCTTGGATCAGTCAACGGCTGAGATCGTTGACACGGCCAAGCGCACAGGGGCGCGAGTGGCGGGGCCGATTCCGCTGCCCACCGTGAAGAATAAGTACACGGTGAATCGCAGCCCTCACGTTGATAAAAAATCGCGTGAGCAATTCGAGATTCGCACCCACAAGCGGTTGATGGATATTCTCGACCCGACACCGCAGACGGTTGATGCGTTGATGAAACTCGACTTGCCCGCTGGCGTGGATGTTGAGATTAAAGCTTTCGGCAAGGACCACAAATAAATTAGCCCTTAGTCCTTAGTCCCTAGTCCTTAGTGGTTTCGTCGGTTTGGCGAAATCTGAGGACGGTGAACTAAGGACTAAGGACTAGGGACTAAGGACTATTAGTTATGGTCAAAGGAATAATTGGTAAAAAAGTAGGGATGACGCAGGTGTTTGCGCCGGATGGCACAGTAACACCGGTGACGGTAATCAAAGCCGGTCCCTGCGTGGTGGTGCAGAAAAAGACCGTCAATACTGATGGTTATGACGCCGTGCAACTCGGTATGGTCGAAGAGCGTCCGCCACGAAAAGTCAACAAGCCAACCGAAGGTCACTTCAAGAAAGCGGGCATTCCGCCGACACGCATTTTGCGTGAAGTGCGCGTCGAAGCCAGCGAAGATTCGACCAACGTGGGCGACAAGGTTTTGGTGGATATTTTCACCCAGGACGACCTTGTAGAGATTATCGGCAAATCGAAAGGCCGTGGTTTCGCGGGCTTCATGAAGCGCCACGGATTTGCTGGCGGTCGTGCGACGCACGGTTCCATGTTTCACCGTGCGCCGGGCGGCATCGGTGCATCGGCCTACCCTTCGCGGGTTTATAAAGGCACCAAGATGGCCGGTCACATGGGCGACGCGCAGAAGACGATTAAAAATCTTCGCGTCGTGGCAGTAGATACCGAAAACAATTTGCTGATGATTCACGGCGCGGTGCCGGGACCCAACGGCGCTTATGTGCTGATTAAAAAAGCGCAAATGTAATGGAGCATAACAATGCCTGTTGTGAAGGTTAAAAATTTAAAGAACGAAGAAGTCGGCGAAGTCGAATTGTCCGATAAGGTGTTCGGTGCGGCGCTGAATAAGTCGTTGATTTACGAAGCTGTCAAAGGCTATTTGGCGAATCAACGAGCCGGAACCTCGGCGACCAAAACACGCGGCGATGTGCGCGGCTCCGGCAAAAAGTTGTGGAAGCAAAAAGGCACAGGCCGCGCCCGTATCGCCTCGCTACGTAGTCCGCTGTGGAAAGGCGGCGGCAATGTTCACGGCCCGCAACCACGCGACTGGTCTTACGAGTTGCCGAAAAAAATGCGCCGTGGGGCGATTCGCTCGGTGCTGTCGGAACGCCTGCGCGAAGGTGGTTTGTTGGTGCTGGAAAACTTTGAATTGCAATCGCACAAGACCAAAGATTTCGCCGCCACGCTGGCGACCTTCGGCTTTGACAAACGCATACTGATTGTTGCCGAGATGGATAACGATAATCTGGCGTTGTCATCGCGCAACCTGCCGAACGTCACCTACATTTCGCCCAACGGCGTCAATGTCTATGCGCTGCTCACGCACGAGTATGTGGCGTTTACCAAAGCGGCGGTGAGCCAGTTGGACAAACAGTTGAATCAGTAACCGAGGCGCTTGCGGCAAACTGAGTTTGCCGGTGCAGGGAGATTTTATGAAGACTATCTGGGATGTAATCAAAGGTCCTGTGATCACCGAAAAGGCTTTGACCATGAAGGAAGAGTTGGAGTCTATGGGGCGCGATGGCAACACTCGCCAGTTGCTGACGCTCAAGGTTGCCGGTAACGCGACGAAGCCGGAGATCAAAAACGCTGTCGAAAAAATCTTCGGCGTAAAAGTTGAGGGCGTTCGCATCATCAATTATCTGGGCAAAGTCAAACGCACACCAAAGCAACGCGAAGGTGGACGACGACCGGATTGGAAGAAGGCTTTTGTGACGCTCAAGAGTGGCGAGAAGACTATCATTTACGAAGACGCGATTTAATCAATTGCGGATTGCGGATTGCAGAAGGCGGCTTCACCAATAGTCAATCGTGTTCTGCCATCATCAATCTGAAACTGGAGAGCCGGATCAAGATTCCGCAATCCGCAATCCGCAATCCGCAATGGAGAAGAGATGGGTATCAAGAAATTAAAACCAACATCGGCAGCGCGGCGCTATCAAACGTATCTGACCCGAGACGAGTTGACCACCGATAAACCGTACAAGCCTTTGTTGTCGCCGAAGACGCGCATTTCCGGTCGCAATAATGACGGCCACATTACGGTACGGCGGCGCGGCGGCGGCGTCAAACGTCAATATCGAATCATTGATTTCAAACGCGACAAAGTAGGTGTTCCCGCCAAAGTGGCGACCATTGAATACGATCCGAATCGTTCGGCGCACATCGCTCTGCTCAATTATGCGGATGGCGAAAAGCGCTACATCATCGCGCCGGTCGGTTTGAAAGTCGGGCAGGAAATTCTTTCCGGCCCCGCCGCCGACATCATCGCTGGCAATGCCTTGCCGCTTCGCAATATCCCGCTCGGCACAACGATTCATAATGTTGAATTGCGTCCCGGCAAAGGCGCGCAGATGGTCAGAGCCGCTGGCGGCGCAGCGCAGTTGGTTGCCAAAGAAGGCGACTGGGCGCAGTTGCGTTTGCCTTCGGGCGAAATTCGTCGCGTCAACATTGCCTGTTATGCGACGGTTGGCCAGATTGGCAATATCGAACACAGCAACGTCAGTTTAGGTAAAGCGGGGCGCACGCGCTGGCTCGGTCGGCGTCCGAAAGTTCGCGGCGTGGCGATGAACCCGGTTGACCATCCGCATGGCGGCGGCGAAGGCAAAACTTCAGGCGGTCGCAATCCGGTGACTCCTTGGGGACAGCCAACTCGCGGTTACAAGACCAGAAATAACAAGCGCACCGATAAATTCATCGTGCGTAGGGCTAAGAAATAATTTTAGTCATTAGTCATTAGTCTCTAGTCATTCGTTGTTACAAGCAACCAGGACTAGGGACTGAGGACTAGGAACTAAGGACTAATGAGTTATGGCAAGATCAATTAAAAAAGGGCCGTTTGTAGATCTTCACTTAGACAAGGCCATCACCAGAATGAATCAGGCGAACGAGAAACGGGTGCATAAAACGTGGTCTCGCCGCTCGACCATCATACCAGAAATGGTTGGCCACACGATTGCGGTACACAACGGCAAAAAATTTATTCCGGTCTATATTCAGGAAAACATGGTGGGTCACAAGCTCGGCGAATTTTCGCCGACGCGCAATTTCAAAAGCCATCCTGAAAAAAGCGACAAGGCTGTGAAGAAGGGAGGCAGGTAAGCGATGAAAGCTGTAGCCGTAGCCAAATACATCAAGGGTTCGCCGCAAAAAGCCCGCCTCGTCGTTGACCTGATTCGCGGACGCAATGCCAGCGAAGCTCTACAGATTCTGGCGGTGTCGCGTAAACGCGCCGCCAAGCCGATTGAAACGACGCTGCGTTCGGCCATTGCTAACGCCGAACAGAAAGCCGATCAAATCAACATCAGCGTTGATGTTGATAGCTTGGTGGTGTCAAAAGCCAGCGTGGATTTGGGGCCGACGAAGTTTCGCCGTCGCGTGCGCCCCGCGCCGATGGGTCGCGCCTATCGCGAACGCCGCTGGCAGAGCCATATCACCATTGAGGTGGAATCGAAGACTGAAGAGTAGAGGGGGAGAAAGGGAGGAAGGGAGAAAGGAAGATAAAGCATTCGACCTTTCCCCTTCTCCCCTACTCCCTATCTCCCCTTCTCAAGTTTGGAGGATTTGTGGGTCAGAAAGTTCATCCGTATGGATTCAGGTTGGGAGTGAATCGCGGTTGGCATTCAAACTGGATTGCCAAACGCGATTACGCAGAACTGTTGCACGAAGACCTGAAATTAAAAACCGAATTGAAGAAACGCTTTGCCGGAGCAGGGGTTTCGCACATAGACGTTGAGCGCGCCGCCAACAAATTGAAGATCATCATTCACACCTCGCGTCCGGGCATCATCATCGGTCGCAAAGGCGCGGAGATTGATAAACTCAAGCAGGAGATCAAAGACCGCACAGGCCGCGAAGTCTATGTCAATATTCAGGAGATTCATAAGCCTGAATTGAATGCTCAGTTGCAGGCCGAACAGATCGCCCAGCAGTTAGAGAAACGCATCGCTTTCCGGCGCGCTATGCGTCGCGCCGTTGAGAATGCTCAACGCTTCGGGGCGCAGGGCATCAAGGTTCGCGTTTCGGGGCGGTTGAACGGCGCGGAAATCGCACGTTCGGAATGGTACTTGCAAGGTCGCCTGCCGTTGCACACCCTGAGAGCCGATATTGATTACGGTTTTGCCGAAGCGCATACGACCTTCGGCGTCATCGGCATCAAGGTGTGGATTTATCGCGGCGATGAATTGACCGCTCGGCGTCGAGCGCCAAAACCACAGAATTAGCCCTTCGTCATTAGTCATGAGTCCTTCGTTTTTAACTGGACTGAAAATGACTAAGGACTAGGGACTAAGGACTAAGGACTTTTAATATGGCTGAATATAAAATTCCAAAAAGAATGAAGTACCGCAGACAACAGCGCGGACGTATGAACGGTACGGCGACGCGCGGCGCGGAAATATCGTTCGGTGAATTCGGCTTGAAGGCGATGGAACCGGCGTGGATTACGGGTCGCCAGATCGAAGCCTCGCGTATTGCGATGACCCGTTTCATCAAACGCGGCGGCAAAATCTGGATTCGCGTTTTCCCCGATAAACCGATTACCAAAAAGCCTGCGGAAACCCGTATGGGCAAAGGCAAAGGCGCGCCGGAAGGCTTCGTTTGCGTGGTGAAGCCGGGGCGCATTTTGTTTGAGATGGAAGGCGTTGATGAAGCAACGGCACGCGAAGCCATCCGGCTTGCGGCAATGAAGTTGCCCATCAAAACTAAATTCGTCACCCGCAGAGATCAAGAGGGAGGTGGCATCGTATGAAGGCCAGCGAATTAAGAGAGCTATCGGATGAAGACTTGCACGCCAAAGTGGACGAGTTGAAAGAACAGTCGTTTCGCCTGCGCTTCAAACTGGCTCTGGGCAACATAGATACGGTGAAGCAGATTCGCGCCCATCGCAAAGACCTGGCGCGTGTGAAAACCCTTTTGCGGCAACGCGAAATTGCGGTCGGCAAATAGGAAGAGTGAAGGAAGAGTATGTCAGAAAACGAAAATACGCTTGCGAATGAAGCCACCGGCGAAGATGCGGTCGAGACGGTGAATGAAGCGGTTGCCGATGAAGCGGCAGCGACAACGCTTGCTCCTGAAAGCGCAGAAGAAAGCGTTGCGGCTGCCCCCAATGAGAAGAGCGCAGCGACTGCACAAGGCAGACGGCAGGAAAAAATCGGCTTGGTGACCAGCAACAAAATGACCAAGACCGTGATCGTGCGCGTCGAACGTCAAGTGCGCCATCCGAAATACAAACGCTATATTCGCCGCCGTAAGAAATTCATGGCGCACGATGAACTGGGCGTCAATGTTGGCGACATCGTGAGAATTATTGAGACTCGCCCACTGTCGGCACGCAAGCGTTGGCGCGTGGTTGAAGTAGTGCAAAAAGCAAGCTGATGCAATTGCGGATTGTGGAATGCGGATTAGGGGAGCCTTTATCAGCATTTTGCCGGTAGCAATCATGAATTCATAAGCGGAACCTGAGTAGAAAAATCCGCGATCCGCAATCGGCAATCGGCAATTGGAGGAATGACCAATGGTTCAGATGAGATCAATGCTTGAAGTCGCGGACAATTCCGGGGCCAAGCGCATTTCGATGATTTTGCCGGTCGGCGGCCACACCGGCTCACGCGCCGGATTGGGCGATGTGATTACTGCCGCTGTCAAAGAAGCTTCGCCCGACGGGGCGGTGAAAAAAGGTCAGGTGGTGCGCGCCGTTATTGTTCGCACGCGCAAAGAGACGCGCCGCAAAGATGGCACCTATATACGCTTTGACCAGAACGCTGCGGTGATTATCAAACCCGATAACGAACCAGTTGGCACACGCGTGTTCGGGCCAGTGGCGAGAGAGTTGCGCGACCGTCGCTTTATGAAAATCGTCAGCCTCGCGCCGGAAGTTATTTGATTAAGTAAAAAGGTAAAAGTGAAAGCCTGTAGGCGAGTTTACTTGCAAGGGCAGGAGTGCCAGCTTACTTTTCACTTTTTCCTTTTGCCTGATTGGGGAGAGTTATGAGCGCAAAATTGCACATCAAGAAGAATGACCGCGTGGTGGTGATTGCCGGAAAAGCCAAAGGCAAAACCGGTCGCGTCATCGAAGTTCTGCCTCGCAAGCGCAAGGTGATCGTCGAGGGCGTCAATGTTTTGAAGCGCCACTCGAAGGCCAACAACCGCACCGGGCAGCAGGGCGGCATCATCGAACGCGAAGCGCCTGTGGATATATCGAACGTGATGTTGATTGATCCGCAGAGCGGTCAGCCAACCCGCGTTGGCAGACAAGTCCTCGCCGATGGCACTCGCACCCGCATCGCCAAAGTGTCGGGCGCAGTGGTTGAGTAAAACGAATTTTTGCAGCGGTCTTGGGACCGCAGATTTTGCTGAAGGCAAGAGCAGAGCCTGGCCGCCTGCGAAGCATCAGTGAAAGGAATTTTGAAAATGGCAGCTAGATTAAAAGAGAAATATACCAGTGAAATCGTGCAGGCGTTGATGAAAGAGTTCAGCTACTCGAACGTCATGGCCGTGCCGAAAATTGAAAAGATTGTCTTGAACATGGGCGTCGGTCGAGAAGCGCAGAACAACCCGAAAGTCTTTGACCAGGCGACTATGGAAATGACGACAGTGGCCGGACAGAAGCCGGTCATCACCAAAGCTAAAAAATCCATCGCCGCCTTCAAGCTCAGAACCGGTATGCCGATAGGCGTGTCGGTGACGCTGCGCGGCGACCGTATGTATGAATTTCTGGATCGCTTGGTGAACGCGGTGTTGCCGCGTGTGCGCGATTTTCGCGGCATCAGCCCACGCGCCTTTGATGGTCGCGGCAATTATACGCTGGGGATTAAAGATCAGTTGATTTTCCCTGAGATTGATTTCAATAAAGTGGATCGAACTCGCGGAATGAATATTTCAATCGTTACTACGGCTCGCACGGACGAGGAGGGACGCGCCCTGCTCAAACAATTCGGGATGCCGTTTGCGAAATAGTCATTAGTCATTGGTCATTAGTCATTGGTCATTAGTGAAAGCGGATACTGAAAGCTCGTTATTACTAAGGACTAGGGACTAGGGACTAGGGACTAGGGACGAATTGATGAGGAAAGATGGCAAGAGAATCTTCAATGTTTAAAGCCAACGAGCTGAAACGCGCGCTGGCCAATGCTAAGACCCGTGTCAAAGAGCAATACGGCAATAGCAAAAAGAAAACGATTCGCAAAGCGAAGACCGAAGGGTTTCATCTCAACGTCTTCACTTCGCGGGTGCATAATCGCTGTCAGCGATGCGGACGCGGCAGAGCCTATATGCGGAAATTCGCAATCTGCCGTATCTGCTTCCGTCAGCTCTCGCTGGATGGGCAAGTCCCCGGCGTCACCAAGTCGAGTTGGTAATCTTTGCGTGATGCGTAATGAGTGATGAGTGATGAGTAACATTTCTGTACTCATCGCTCATCGCTCATCACTCATCACAGTTTTTAGGAGTTAGGTAATGACAGACCCAATAGCTGATATGCTAACGCGGATGCGAAATGCGCTCGGCGCGAAACATCAAAAGGTTGATGTGCCGGCTTCCAAGTTGAAATTGGAGATTGCTCGCATCCTCAAACAAGAAGGTTTTATTAGCAGTTTCAAAACCACCGGCGAAGGTTCGCGCCAGAACATCCGCATCTACTTGCGCTATGGCGCAAAGGGCGAAGCGTTGATGTCGAAGTTGGAGCGCATCTCCAGTCCAGGCTGCCGCGTTTATGTGGACAGCCAGAACATACCGAAGGTCTTGGGCGGCCTCGGCATCAATATTCTTTCGACCTCGCAGGGACTCAAGACCGACCGTCAGGCACGCCGCGACAAGGTCGGCGGCGAGATTCTGTGCCGCATTTATTAACACCGTGATGACTGGCGTGGACGCTGGTTGAGCGTTGAGACGACCATACAATCGCGAAAGGATTTTATTGCAATGTCTAGAATAGGAAAAAAGCCGATCCCTTTGCCGAAAGGCGTCAAGGTGAATATCACGGACGGCATGATTGAAGTGACGGGGCCGAAAGGTACGCTCAGTACCGCTTTGCCCGAAGGCATCACGCTGAAAGTTGATGGCGAGCAATTGATTGCCGAACGCTCTGGCGATGACAAAGCCGCCGTGCATGGACTGGCACGAGCGCTGGTCGCCAATGCCGTGACCGGCGTGACCACAGGCTTTACCAAGCAACTGGATATCGTCGGCGTCGGGTACAAAGTCGAAGCACAGAAAAATCGTGTCATCTTCAATCTCGGCTATTCGCACCCGATTGAATTTCCGCTGCCCAAAGGCGTAGAGGTCAAGGTGGAGCGCATCAACAAACAGATTACGCAATACCAAACGACCTTGACCATCAGCGGCATAGACAAACAGCAGGTCGGCCAAATTGCCGCCGATATGCACACCTTACGCAAGCCCGATCCGTACAAAGGCAAAGGCGTGCGCTATGCCGGTGTGGCGTTGAAATTGAAACCCGGCAAGACCGGCAAATAACAGGACTGAGGGATAAGGACTGCGGACGGAGAGACAGGAAAGCTCTTCCGCTGTCGGCAGCCCTCATTACTTTTGGAGTTGCTGAAGTGACGCGCTGAACCGCGCAATCAGCGACGAAGGATAAGACGATGGCGAAAAAAGATAAGAATGAAGTGCGACGTTCGGTGCATACCAGAATCCGCAAAAAGATTTCCGGCAGCGGTGAACGTCCGCGTTTAGCGGTGTTTCGCAGCCTCAATCACATTTACGCCCAGGTCATAGACGACGCCAACGGGCAGACCTTAGCGGCGGCTTCGACCACCGAAAAAGGCTTCGGTGAAAAATCGGGCGGCAACGTCGAAGCGGCAAAAGAGATTGGCAAGTTGATTGCCGAACGCGCCAAAGAAAAAGGCGTCACTCGCGTAGTCTTTGATCGCGGCGGCTATATTTTTCACGGGCGCGTCAAGAGTTTGGCCGAAGCCGCACGCGAAGCCGGTTTGGAGTTTTAAGATTGCCGAATGCGGACGGCAGATTGAATCAGTCGTTAGCAAGCAAGGTTCATGGCGATGGTGAAAGCCGCAAGCTGCAATCCGCCTTCCGCAATTGAAAAGGGAATTTATGGATAGAATAGACGCATCAGGTTTGGATTTAAAAGATCAGGTTCTGTCAATCAATCGCGTAACCAAAGTGGTCAAGGGCGGCAAGAATCTGTCGTTTGCGGCGCTGGTCGTGGTTGGCAACGAAAACGGCATCGTCGGTTTCGGTTCCGGCAAAGCCCGCGAAGTTCCGCTGGCGATTAAAAAAGGACTCGAAGCGGCCAAGAAGAATTTGATTCGCGTGGCGCTCAATGGCAACACGGTTCCGCATCAAGTGACCGGCGTGTATGGCGCAGGCCGCGTCTTGCTTAAACCCGCGCCCGAAGGCAAAGGCGTGATTGCCGGTGGCCCTGTGCGTGCCATTATGCAGTTGGTCGGAGTACGCGATGTGGTGACCAAATCCATCGGCTCGTCCAATCCGCACAATGTCGTGCGCGCTACCTTTGAAGGCTTGCGTTCTCTCAAAGACCCGAAAGCGGTGGTGCGTTTGAGAAAACAAGGACTCGAAGATTTGTAAGCAGCTTTGGAGTTGAGCAGGCGGCAGCAGCGTAGCATAGTTGGTTATCATTGATTGCTTCGCGGAGTTTGCTTTGCCTGCATAGGCGGTCGCAGGTTGGTTGGATCACTTCCGCCGACCTTGCACCGCAGACGAAATTATTTCGTAGGAGTTCAAGCAATGACAGAAGCCAGAGAAAAAAAAGAAGGCGGCAAGATCAGAATTCAATGGTATCGCTCGACCATTTGCTGCAATAAAAACCATAAGACACTGGTTCGCAGTCTGGGGCTGACCTATTTGAATCAAGTCGTAGAGCGTCCCGACAATGCTGCCACACGCGGCATGGTCTTGAAGGTTCCGCACCTGTTGCGAATCGTTGAATAATGACAGAAGCAGTTGAGCCGTTTGGCAAATCCGTTGATTCAACCATTGAGTTTGAAATTATGGAAAACGTGAGTGACGATTTTCCTGACGGAATTATTGTTTGACATCTCAACCAGCTTTTGACTCTTGGAGTTTTTAAGATGGCACTAGGCATACACAATATAGGCGCGCCGAAAGGCGCAAACAAAAATAAAAAGCGCGTCGGGCGCGGCCCCGGTTCGGGCACTGGCAAGACGGCGGGGCGTGGTCACAAAGGGCAGAAATCGCGTTCGGGATATTCCGGTCGTCCGGGCTTTGAAGGCGGACAGATGCCTTTACAGCGCCGCTTGCCCAAACGCGGCTTCACAAATACTTTCAAAAAAGAGTGGCTAGAGGTTAAACTATCTGACCTCGACAATAAATTTGAAGCTGGCGAAGCCATCACGCCCGACTTGATGGCGGAACGTGGGCTGGTGAAAAAAGGAGTGCTGGCGCGCGCTCACGGTGTGGTGGTGTTGGGCGGCGGTGATGTCACCAAAGCCTTGACGATCACGGCGCACCGCTTCAGCAAAAGCGCCAGAGAAAAAATCGAGGCCGCCGGTGGGACTGCCTCGGTTGTCCAAGCGCTGGTAAAAGCGACAGACGCACAGGCCGAGTAGTCGTGACAAAGAGCGGCGCGCAATTGGGCAAAAACCGGCGCGTCGCGAATCGCTTGTCATCGCTTCAGAGGGTTCAATCTAATGCTTGAGAATTTCATAAACAGCGTAAGAAATATTTTTATCGTACCCGAACTTCGTCGGCGCGTTATGTTCACGCTGGCGATGTTAGCCGTTTATCGCATCGGTTCCCACGTTCGCACCCCGGGCATTGACCCGGACGCCTTGAAACAGCTTTGGGAGACCGGCGAATTGCAGCGCAGCCTGGTCGGCGTTCTCGACCTGTTTTCCGGCGGTAATTTCAAAGTCGTATCCATTTTTGCGCTCGGCATCACCCCTTATATTACCGCATCTATCATCCTGCAATTGATGACCGTGGTGTGGGGACGCTTGAAAGCTTTGCAGGAAGAAGGCGAACTGGGGCGGCGAAAAATCACGCAATACACGCGCTATTTGACGGTCGTTTTGTGCGCTGTGCAATCTTTCGGCATCGCCGCTTGGTTGAAGAGTCAAGCAACTGGCTTAGGCCCACTGGTTCCCGATGCCGGGTGGTCGTTTATTCCTATGACGATGTTGACGTTGGCTACCGGCACCACTTTTATTATGTGGCTGGGCGAACAGATCACTGAACGCGGCATCGGCAACGGCATCAGCTTGATTATTTTTGCCGGTATCGTTTTGCGTCTGCCATCGGCGTCAAAAGCGGTGTATGACAAATTGATTGAAGGCAGCACAGGGGCGGCGTTGGGCGTCATCGCCTTGCTTATCGCTATGGTCTTTGTCATCGCGGCCATAGTATTTGTCGAGCGGGGTTTTCGCAAAATTGCGATCAATCATGCGCGGCGCATGGTTGGCAGTCAATCCATTCCGCAACAGCAGACTCATATGCCTTTAAAGGTCAATATGGGCGGCGTTATTCCGGTCATCTTCGCGTCTTCGATCCTGGCTTTTCCGCAAACCATACTGGGATTTTTTGGCGGCGCGAATGCGGCCAACGCGGGACCTGTGAAAGCCTGGTTCATCCGTTTCGCGCAAGAGTTGGGGCAGACCAGTCACCCGCTGCATATGTTTATTTATGCGACGGCGATTATCTTCTTCACGTTTTTTTATGTTTCGATTATCTTCAACACCGATGAAGTATCAACCAACTTACGCAAGAGCGGAGCCTTCATTCCGGGCATACGTCCGGGCAAAAGCACCTCGGATTATTTGAGCGATATTCTGACGCGCCTGACCACGGTGGGCGCGGTGTACCTGGCCTTAGTCGCTTTGCTGCCGGGCATTTTGTTACAGGGCGTGCAATTCAGCGCGATCCCTTATATCGGCGAAACGATTGATTCGGTGTTACGGCAGACCCCTGTGACTTCGTGGTTGACGACCGGCGTCGGGCTACAATTTTATTTTGGCGGCACCAGTCTGCTGATTGTCATAGGCGTAGCGATGGACACCATGAACCAAATCGAATCGCAACTTATCATGCGTCATTATGATGGCTTCTTAGGCCCGCGTGGTCGGCGCTTACGCGGTCGCCGCAGTTTCTAATTCGCGAATAATATGGCTGAAATCATTATCCTGATGGGACCGCAAGGCGCAGGCAAGGGAACTCAAGCGCAGATGTTGGCAGAGAAATTTTCTCTGCCAATTGTTGCTACAGGGGAGATGTTGCGCGAGGTGGCAAAAAGCGATTCGCCGCTTGGTCATCGGGTGAAAGAGTTTCAGGAATCCGGTAATCTGGTCTCGGACGACATTCTCGCAGAGGTCATCAGCCATCGCACCAGTCAAGAAGATTGCAAACGCGGCTATGTGCTGGATGGCTTTCCGCGCACCGCTCCGCAGACCGAACTATTGGAGCAGATTGCCGCCAAACAAGGCCATAACATCACCGTCATCAAGATTAAAATTCCGCATGAATTTCTTTACAAGCGCTTGGCCGGACGACGAACTTGCAGTCTGTGCGGACATATCTATAACATTTATTTCAAGCCTAGCAAACAGGAAGGCGTATGCGATGTTTGCGGCGGCGAATTGTTCACGCGCTCGGATGATAAAGAGGACGCTATTCGTCGGCGGTTGTCGGAATACACCAAAAAGACCAAGCCGCTGGTGCAATACTACGCGCAAACCGGGCGCATGAAAGAGGTGAGCGGACTGGGCACTCCCGAAGAAGTTTTTGCGGCTATGTGCAAGATTGTCGAGCAGGCGGCACAAAGCCACTAAGAGAAATCAGTTGGACGACGGAGAGCCAAGGCTCGCTGGTTTGTTGTGGTTGTGGTTTTATGATTATCAGGAAGTCCAAAATTGAAATTGATAAGATGCGCGCTGCTGGAAAGATCGTCGCAGCGGTTTTAGCAAGGCTTGCGGCGATGGTGGAACCGGGTATCACGACCGGCGACTTGGACCGTGAAGCCGAACGCATCATACGCGCCGCCGGAGCTTATCCAACCTTCAAAGGCTACCACGGCTTTCCTGCTTCCATCTGCGCTTCGATCAATGAAGAAGTTGTGCATGGCATACCGGGCAATCGCAAGTTAAAAGAAGGCGACATCATTGGCCTGGATTGCGGCGCGACGCTGCATGGGTATGTGGGCGATGCGGCAGTCACCGTGCCGGTTGGCAAGATCAGCGCTGAGGTTGAAAAATTATTAGAGGTGACGCGGCAATCGCTTTTTGAAGCGATTGCCAAATGTCAGGTCGGCAATCGCCTCGGCGATGTCTGCCACGCCGTGCAAGCCTACGTCGAGCCGCGTGGCTATTCGATTGTGCAGAATTATTGTGGCCACGGCATAGGCCGCGCCATGCACGAAGACCCGCAGGTTCCCAATTACGGCGAACCCGGCAAAGGCACGGTGCTGCGCGAAGGCTTGGTGCTGGCCATCGAACCGATGATTAATTTGGGGCGGCATCATACCAAACAGTTGAAGGACGGCTGGACGGTAATAACGGTGGATGGTCGCCCGTCGGCGCATTTTGAACACACCGTAGCAATCACCGAAGCAGGGCCGCAGATTTTAACCTTGCCGGATGCTGCATAATTCAAGAACGGCGGCTGGATTTCAAAGTCAGGTTGCCAGGTTCAACGGGCAGATGGTATAGTATCCGTTTCTTGCGCGCAGGAGTTTCCTGTTTACGCGCCTACTGCACAAGAAGGGTTAAGAACATGAAAGTCAGAGCATCAGTAAAAAAAATATGTGACAACTGCAAGGTCATTCACCGCCGTGGCGTGGTGCGGGTGATCTGCACCAACCCCAAACATAAGCAGCGTCAAGGATAGCGCGTGCTAACAGGCTGCTTGATTACAGTTTTTACGGAGGAATATGGCACGCATCGCAGGCGTAGATTTACCAGCTAACAAACGAGCCGAAATCGGTCTCACCTATATTTACGGCATTGGGCGAACCCGCTCGAACAAAATCTTGCGCGAGGCTGACATTGATGTCAACAAGCGCATACGCGAGTTGAGCGAAGAAGAAGTCAACCGCATACGCACCATCATTGACCAGCAGGGCATGGTCGAAGGCGATTTGCGAAAACAGGTGCAGATGGACATCAAACGCTTGATGGACATCGGCTGTTATCGCGGTCTGCGTCACCGTCGCGGCTTGCCGGTTCGCGGCCAACGCACCCAGACCAACGCTCGCACTCGTAAAGGCCCGCGTCGCATGACCGTGGCCAAGAAGAAAGCTCCGGGTAAGAAATAAATTTTGTTTTTGGGCACTGGTTATCGGGCTTGTTTGGCCGATAACCAGTACCCAATAATCGAGAACATAGAACCATTATGGCAAAAGCACAAACCAAAGGCGGCAAGAAAAAAACTTTTAAGAAGAAAGAAAAGAAGTTTATCCCCCAGGGGATTGTCCATATACAGGCAAGCTTCAATAACACTCTGGTTTCGATCACCGATTTGCAGGGCAATCTGGTAAGCCAGTCGTCATCAGGCGCGCTGGGCTTTCACGGGTCGCGCAAAGGCACGCCCTTTGCCGCCCAGCAGGCCGCCGCACGCGCCGCGCAGGCCGCCAAAGATGTCGGCATGAATTCCTGTGAAGTGCGCGTCAAGGGTCCCGGTTCAGGCCGCGAATCGGCGGTGCGCGCCATACAGTCTGCCGGTATCGAAGTCCGCATCATTCGCGACGTGACGCCCATTCCGCATAATGGTTGCCGCCCGTCTAAACGCCGCAGAGTGTAAACAAGCTTTTCGTTTTGGGGTGAAACGCTGCTGCTAAAAAGGAGCGTCTCGCCCTGCTTTGCAAATTCGTCAAACGCTCGATGGAGCGTTTTAAAGGATGAAGAGCGATGCCAACGCCTCGCTTGTAAACTTTTTCACTTCCCCCGCGAGGGACAGTAGATGGAGGAATAACTTTGGCTAGATACAGAGGTCCGGTGTGCCGTTTGTGCCGCCGCGAAGGAATGAAGTTGTTTTTGAAGGGCGAGCGTTGCTACAAGCCCACTTGTCCGGTTGAAAAACGCGGTCCGCAACCTCCCGGTCAACACGGTCGCAATGCGCGACGCGGTAAATTGATCGGCTACGGCGAGCAGTTGCGCGAAAAGCAAAAGGTCAAACGCATTTACGGAATGTTGGAGCGTCAATTCCGGCTCTACTTTGAACGCGCCGTGCGCATGAAAGGGGTGACCGGTGAAAACCTGTTAGCCTTGCTCGAACGCCGCCTCGACAACACCGTTTATCGTTTGGGCTTCTCTACCTCGCGCGCCCAGGCGCGACAACTTGTCAACCACGGTCACATCACCGTCAATGGTCGGAAAGTGAACATCCCTAGTTTTCAGGTGAAAGTTGGCGATGAGGTCGCCATACGGGAAGGCAGTCGCACCAACATCCATATTCAGAGCGCCTTTCAAACGGCTTCCGGTCGTGGCCGTCCGAGTTGGCTTGATATAGCCTCGGTCGAAGAGATGCGCGGGCGCGTTGTGGCGCTGCCGATGCGCGAAGAGATCGCTCAGAATATCAACGAACAACTGATCGTTGAACTGTATTCCAAATAATTAAGCGATGCGTTGTCGCTATAATCAGGCATCTGATTTTTAGATGAGAGGGATCAATGGAAGGAACTGAAACTCAATTCATGGTAGGCTTTCAGAGGCCGAAGCGTCTGGCGAGCGAAACCGAGACCTTTACCCATCGCTATGGCAAATTTTTTGCCCACCCCTTTGAGCGTGGATTCGGAACCACCATCGGCAACTGTCTGCGCCGCGCCTTGCTCTCGTCCATAGAGGGCGCGGCTATCACCGCCATCAAAATCGAAGGCGTGCTGCACGAATTTTCGTCCATACCCGGGGTGGTCGAAGATGCGACGGACATCATACTGAATCTCAAACGCATTCCCTTCAAACTGCATGGCGCGGGGCCGAAAACCTTGCGCGTCGAGCGCACGGTGTCCGGCGAACTGTTGTCTGGCGAAATCGAAACCGATGCCGATGTGGAAATTCTCGACCCTAATGTACACGTCGCCACGATTTCCGAAGGCGGCTCGCTGTCCATTGAAATGCGCCTCAAACGCGGGCGCGGCTATATCTCTGCCGAACGCAATTTTGACGAAGACTTGGCGGTTGGCTACATACCGATTGACTCGGTGCATTCGCCGGTTAAAAAAGTCAACTACACGGTGGAATCGGCGCGTCTGGGACAGGACACCGATTATGACAAACTGACGATTGAGGTTTGGACCAACGGTTCGGTCAAACCCGATAACGCTGTCGGTCTGGCCGCCAAGTTGATCAAAGACCATATGCAGATTTTCATCAACTTTGAAGAAGAGCCAGAGTTGGTCGAGAGCGAATCGGAAGAGGTGAAAAAACTTCCGGCGGTTGACAATCTGGATCGCTCGGTTGATGAACTCGAACTGTCTGTGCGTTCGTACAACTGCCTGAAAAACGCCGACATTCGTACCCTGCGCGAACTGGTGCAGAAGAGCGAACCGGAAATGCTCAAGACCAAAAATTTCGGGCGCAAATCGCTCAACGAAATTAAAGACATTCTGCACGCGATGGGCTTGGATTTCGGTATGCGCTTTGACGAGCAAGGCCGTCTGGTTGCCGGTTCCGAAGGCTAAAGGAAGCGGAGACGATTTTTATTTAGCGACTTTTTATAAATGGTGAAACCGCCATCAAGAGGCAATGCCGATAGTAAAATATTGGCCGTTTGCCGAATGCTGATGCTGGCGGCACAACAGAGGATATACGTATGCGACACAAAGTAGCACATCGAAAATTAGGGCGCACCTCGGAACATCGGACTTCGCTGCTGCGAAACCTTTGCACTTCTTTGATAGTGAATGAATATCTGGTGACGACCCTGCCGAAAGCCAAAGAGTTGCGCCCGTTTGCCGAGCGCGTCATCACCTTGGGCAAACGCGCTCATCTGAAAGGCGCGGACGAATCCAGCGTTCATGCGCGGCGTCTGGCCTCCGGCTATTTTCACGCTGGTAATACCAATCGCTTTCCCGATGGCACCTACAAACGCAAGCCCGCGCCGCGCACTGCTGGCGTCCAGGCGGTTGATAAAGTGTTTGGCGAACTCGCTGAACGCTATGCCGAAAGACCCGGTGGTTACACGCGCATTCTCAAACTCGGTTCGCGCAAAGGCGATGGCGCAGAGATGGCGATTATCGAACTCGTAGATCGCACCAACGAAACCGAAGTTGTCGAACAGCCGAAAGAGCAGAAGAAGAAACGCGGCTTGTTCGGCTTCGGCAAGAAATCCGAATAGCGCCGGGTTTTCTGGGTGAAAGCGATTCCAGCGATGAGGCCAGTCCCAACGTCCGGTTACTAAATTTTCACGCGAAGCATCGGCACCTTGTCGCGCTTCACAGCTTTTCAGAAGCCTCAGCCGCCTACGGTTGAGGCTTCTTTTATTCGGTTTGTGAATTGTCATTTTACCTCGTATAGTGTCTGGGCGCTGCGAACGCCGAAACCGATTTTCCAGCCGATGAGGGGAACATGAACTTAAAAGAATTGCGGGAATTAATTGAGTTGGTCAGTGAAAAGGGCATAGCGGAATTTGAGATGGAGCGCCAAGGCTTCCGCCTACGCATCTGTCGCAACAAACCCAGTGAACAGCCGGTCGCGCCGCTCCTTGTGCAGGCTCATGCGCCGCTTCCTCAAGACCTAGCCGTATTGGCCGCCACGCCCACTCCCGCGCCGGTTGCGCCCCTTGCGCCGGTCGCGCCCGCCATCGCCGTGCCGGTTGAAGAACCCCTGAACATCATCAAATCGCCCATCGTTGGCACGTTTTATCGTGCGCCTTCGCCGCAGGCCGAAGTCTTTGTGAAAGTCGGCGACCGCGTTGAAAATGATACAGTGGTCTGCATCATCGAAGCGATGAAGTTGATGAATGAAATTCAGGCCGAAATGAGCGGCATAGTCGCCAAGATTTATGTCGAAAACGGCCAGCCGGTTGAATACGGGCAACCGCTTTTCGGCATACGCTCCTGATGATCGCTTCAAGGTTTTGCAACTGCGGCAAAACGATTTCCTCCTGTGGATTCCGCAGGCCGATAGAAAGGACAACTATGAGTCAATCTGCAATCGCCAAACCACTTGAGAGCGAGTACGCGCCTTATTATGGCCAGTACGTTGCGCTCGTACCCGAAGGCAAGATCGTAGAAATTCTTGAACAACAGCTTGAAGCTTCGCTGGCTCTCTGGCAAACCATTGCCGCAGAGCAGGGCGGTTATCGTTATGCGCCGGACAAGTGGAGCATCAAGGAGTTGCTGGGACACCTCACCGACAGCGAGCGCGTCTTCGCCTTTCGCGTGTTGCGTTTCGGACGCAATGACGCGCAGCCCATAGAAGGCTTTGAGCAGGATGATTACATCGCCAACGCCGACTTCGATAACCAGTCCTTGAGCGCGTTGGTGAAAGAATTTGTCGCGGTGCGACAGGCCACGATTTATCTGTTGCGCCATCTGCCGGAGGCGGCGTGGACGCGAAGCGGCGTTGCCAGCAATAACTCTGTGAGTGTGCGTGCGCTGGCTTACATCATCGCCGGTCACGAGCTTCATCACCTCAATATTTTGCGTGAACGATATTTGTGAAGGCTGAGTTGCGAAGGGAAGCAGAAAAAATATCGCGCCGTTTAGTAACGGTCGCTGACCGTCAGATTCGCGGTCAGCGACCGCTGCTAAACGATACTTATGAGATTTTATATTTTGCCTCTCCCCGCGCTGCATTTCACGGCAATCATTCTGGCGTTGCAAGCGGTTTCGTAGCGTTTGAGAAAATGTTTGACAACCAAGCAGTGAGCGCGAAAAATCGAGCGCTTGATTTGCACAAGAGCGGACAGCGGCTGTCGTCTGAAGCTTATGTTTAAAAAAATTCTTATCGCCAATCGTGGAGAAATCGCCACGCGAATTATCTGGGCTTGCAAAGAGTTGGGCATTCCCACTGTCGCCATTCATTCGGAAGCCGACCGCGATTCGCTGCATGTGCGCTTTGCCGATGAAGCGATTTGCGTAGGCCCCGCGCCCTCTTCGAAAAGTTATTTGAACATTCCTGCGGTTATTTCTGCCGCCGAAATCGCCAACGTGGATGCGATTCATCCGGGCTATGGGTTTCTGGCTGAAAACGCTTACTTCGCCGAAGTCTGCGAAGCCTGCAACATCAAATTCATCGGCCCGTCGCCGGAATCCATACGCTTGATGGGCGACAAAGCGACAGCGCGCTCGACCATGAAAGCGGCAGGAGTGCCGATAACACCGGGCTTTGACGGCATCATTGATGATGAGCATGAAGCCTTGAACATCGCCGAAAAGATTGGCTACCCGGTCATCATCAAAGCTTCTGCCGGTGGCGGTGGGCGCGGTATGCGTATCGTTCGCAGCCGCGAAGAATTGTTGTCGGCGATTACTGCCGCGCAACAGGAAGCGCAAGCGGCATTCAACAATCCTGCGGTTTATATAGAAAAATATATCGAAGTCGCCCGCCATATCGAAATACAAGTTCTTGGCGATCAACACGGCAACGTCGTCCATCTGGGCGAGCGCGAATGCTCGGTGCAGCGTCGTCATCAGAAATTGATTGAAGAGACGCCATCGCCAGCCATCACCTCGGAGATGCGCCGTGCGATGGGCGACATAGCCGTGAAGGCGTGCCGGGAGATTGGCTATGTCAGCGCTGGTACGATGGAATTTTTGCTCGATGAAAATGACAATTTTTATTTCATGGAGATGAACACGCGCATACAAGTCGAGCATCCGGTGACTGAACTGGTGACCAATACCGATTTGGTGCGCGAACAGATTTTGATTGCCGCCGGTGAAGAGTTGGAGTTTACTCAGCAGGACATTGTGTTCAGCGGACATTCGATTGAATGCCGCATCAACGCCGAAAATCCGCGAACCTTTACGCCGTCACCGGGTTTGATAACGGCTTTGAATATTCCCGGTGGGCCGGGCGTGCGGGTTGACACGGCGGCCTATCCCGGCTGGTTTGTGCCGCCGCATTACGATTCGCTGATTGCCAAGTTGATTGTCCATCACCGCACCAGAGAGATGGCCATAGCGCGTATGCAGCGCGCTCTGGAAGCGATGATTGTCGAAGGCGTAGATACCACGGTGTCTCTGCATCAAAAGATTCTCGCTGATGCGGACTTTAAGGCGGGCAATATCTCGACCAAATTTATGGAGCGATTTTTGAGCGACAGTCCGCGTGGTCATCGTCCGAAACAACACGAAGCAGCCACCATAGGCGATTGAACGATAAGCGATTCCTCATGCGGCTTCCGAGACTCTATCCCATCACCGACCCCCGCCTCAGCGGTCTGTCACACGCCCAACAGGTCAGGCGTTTTGCCGAAGGCGGTGCCAACTTCATTCAACTGCGCGACAAGTGGGCTACGCCGAAAGCCTTTTATGAAGCGGCGCTCGAAGCGATGCAGTTGGCGCGTTCGCTGAAGGTAAAAATCATCATCAACGACCGTGTAGATATAGCGCTCGCCGTGGATGCAGACGGCGTGCATCTGGGGCAGGACGATTTGCCGCCATCACAAGCCAGAGCTTTGCTGGGCGAAAAAAAAATCCTCGGTTATTCAACACATGACTTGAAACAGGCTATGGTAGCCGATTCTATGCCAGTGGACTATATCGCCATAGGGCCAATTTTTCAGACTGCGACGAAAGTAAACCCCGATCCGGTAATCGGCCTGGAGAAATTAGCGCAGGTGAAATCCCAACTGGCGAAACCGCTGGTGGCCATCGGCGGCATCACCTTGTCACAGGCGGCTGTGGTGTTGGCGGCAGGAGCCGATAGCCTCGCGGTCATCGCCGATCTGTTTGCAACCGGCGATCCGGCGGCGCAGGTTAAAGCCTATCAACGGCTTGATGCCGAGGCCGCAACGTAAAACGAAGAAGCCAATCTCTTTTGAAAACCATTGGCTATGTAGAAGGAATCGGCGATGCGCGTGAGGAGAAATTCCTCGATGAGGATTTCATGAATGAGGCCGCGATGCAATCAAGCAGATGGCAACATCAGGATTTGAGCTAAGGATGGTGGAGGAAATAAAGTGCAAGACTTGAGCGATTTTCCCATGCCCTGTACGGGCGATCACAGAGGGTCGCCCCTTTTTGAAATCCATTAGCTTTCAAGGAGTGGCGACCACCGCAGGATCGCCCGTACAAGGTTGCACTTTGTTTCCTCCACCATCCTAAACAATTTTCGGTTCATCTAAAAGAGAAGGCAAGACCACTGCAAAAACGAAGTAGGTATGAGTCGGTCTGATGAAAAATGCTTATCAAAAAGCCCAAAAAAATAAGGAGTATTTGTGATTTTTCTCGAAACCTGTTTCGTCCCTGCCGGGAGCCGCGACTTGGGGGGTTATTCGTTCGTGGCTTTGGCGTGCGGTGGTGCACTTGTAGAGAGCGCCGATTCCGTATCGGGCGGCGGAGTTGGTTTGCGGTTTTTATCCAAGATGGCGATTAAAATAATGACGAATGACAGAAAGCGCACCAGGTAAAAAAAGGGTTCGGTCTCTTCGCTGTAGTGCGACAATCCCAGGATGATGCGATTGACGCCTTCGATAAAAAACGAGAGCGCGAAGAACAAAAAAAAGCGGTCTCTGGTTATCTTCCAGGAATGCAGAAAAAACAGGCCGATAATTAAAGACGATATGGCAATCGCTCCCAACAGCATTTGATTCATCTCTTCACCTCACTCCGTTCACTCCGTATCCCAGATCATGCCGTATAACATTATCAAGAGAGCCAGGAGACTGGCGACCAATCGCCAGGCGCTCAAATCAATCAAAGGCAGCGCCAGTTTATCAATAACCAGTAATGCGTTACTTACAGTCAATCCTAGAAAACAGAGGCCGCCCCAGAGCAACAGTTTATAATGACTGCGCCACAGCGTCCGGACAAGTTCAGCCGTTTCCGCCTCCTTGATATACAAGCGACTGGCTAACTTCTGAATGCTCCATTCTTCCTCAGCCGCCTCGCGCAGAAGTAACAACCCTTCCAGTTGGGCTATTGAATCAATATGCTTGAGAAGGAATTGCTCTAGGTCTTTTGGGAGTAATTCATTACTCATAATCGAATCTCTTGGCCGGAGATTTTATCGGAAACGACGAAAAGATGAAAACCAAAACTTACGACTTTGCGAGGTGCAGGCTGCCGGTGTTTTATGACCTTATAGCGACTTTCATTTGCCCACGATCCTGACACTGGGTTGAGAGGCGGTCTGTGACCGCCTCTCAACCCATCGCATACATCTGCAAGCCGCTATATCTTCAGCCACACTCTCGAAAAGCCTTTGCTTTGCTTCCCCTATCTCTAAGAAGTCCAGTATGATTGCACGGAATAAAATCAGGAGGCTCACCCGATGTTGAAAATCATTCGATGTTTTGTTTTCTCCCTAATCATTGTCAGCTTGTGCGGCTTGGCGACTTGGGCGCAGGACGCCGGGCAGGTGTTGGGGGCTTCCGTGCGCTATAACACTTTGAAGAACTCGACCAGCTTGACCAAAGAGTTGCGCGAGGCCGTGGAAGGGCTGGAAAAATTGGCACGGGAAGCCAATGCGGCGCATCGTTATGGAGATGCTCTCAAACATCTGACTCACGCCATGACGATTCTGCGCGGTCAGCCGTGGACGCCGGCGCGTGCCTTAAATGCGGCGTTGACGGTTAAGCCGGAACGCGCCATCGTCGAGCCTGATGATCTTGTACGCCTGCGTCTGGGGCAGATTTTTTCGCTCGATGAAAAGTTTACCGCGAAGTTGAGCGGCACCATTGAACTGTTGCCGATGACGAGCAATGAAGCCTTGAAAATCCTCAAGACGATGGACGGTCTCAACGCCGATTTCGCAACCCAAGCCACGGTCATTGAGGTCACCGTTCCAGAGGTTCCGGCGGGCAATTATCGGCTTTCGCTAACCTTCAAATATGAAGGCGCGGCAGAGCCGATTACCAAAACCGCAACCCTTCACATCGAGCGCGGACTGGCGGCCAGGTTCGCCGCCGCCCAAGCGCGTGCCGCCCAACTCGAAGCCCGCTTGCGCGCCGACAAAAAAGAGACGCTGCTTGCGGTCTTGCCGACGGCGCAATATCGCTTGCGCTTGTTTGATATGGCATCGGCTTCGGCGATCAATTTTGTCCGTCTCAATTTCAACGACGAGTTGAAAGAAGCCACAGCCTTGCTCGATGAACTGGAAGCCAAGCGCGATCCGTTGGCGGCGCGGCGCGGGGATTTTCGCAAAGCCTATTGGTCGAAAGTTGATAATACCTTGCAACCCTATCGCTTGTTTGTACCGACGAATTACGATAGCACGAAAGCCTATCCGCTGATCATTGCATTGCACGGTATGGGCGGCGACGAAAACAGCTACTTCGATCTATATCTGCAAGGAGCTTTCAAGGTTGAAGCCGAAAAACGCGGTTATATCGTCGCCTGTCCGAAAGGCCGCGAACCGGCTTCTATGTACACCGGAGCGGCAGAACGCGATGTTCTGGATGTGTTGGAAGAGGTACGACGCGCTTATCGCATTGATGCCGAGCGCATTTATATGACCGGGCATTCGATGGGCGGCTTCGGCACTTGGTCAATTGCCATCAATCACCCAGATTTATTTGCGGCGCTCGCGCCGGTCGCTGGCGGCGGCAACCCTGCGGCGCTGGCAAAGATTGCTCATATTCCGCAACTGGTGGTGCACGGCGACAACGATAAAACGGTTGCCGTAGAGCGTTCGCGGGTGATGGTGGAAGCGGCAAAGAAAGTCGGTGCAGAGGTGAAATACCTGGAAATTCCCAACGGCGATCATGGCAGCGTCGCCGGGCGCACCTTCAAAGATGTGTATGATTTTTTTGATTCGCACAAACGCAAAACCACGGATGCGAAAGCCGCCGCTGCCGCGCAAGGCCATTGAAGTAACTGAGATTTTCCCAAGGCGTGGAGCAGAATCCTGTGGTTATGCCTCATGACTTTGGCAGTCTCAGGCTTGAGCGATTTCAGGCTTACAGGCGACCAGCAGAAGGAAGGCTCTTCGTGGTTCATCCGCACCCGTCACAAAAAGACTCCTCGTTGCTTCTTGAGTTATTGCCAATAATAGACATTATCGGGAATTGGCAAATTGCGTCTGTAAATGCCTGAAAGGTAATGGCAGAAATCTTATTCCCGATAATGTCTAATATTCAAGGCGCGAAATTATGAAAGCAACCAGTCCCAGCGACCAACCACAGCGTTGCGAATGCGGCAAGGTGTTGCCAGTAGCGCAGGCGCAGCACGTTTATCGCTGTGCTTGCGGACGTCTATGGTTGCGCGCCGACTGCTCAGAGGTCTGTGAACCGTGGCGCGAATATTGAAAAATGGTTTGCGTAAAAGAGCGGTTGACGAGTGAAAACTCGACGGTTATTATCTTCCTTTCACCTGATCACAAGATTCGTCACAGAGGGGTCAAGTGAAGGGCCGTTAGCTCAGTTGGTAGAGCATCTGGCTTTTAACCAGAGGGTCGTTGGTTCGAGTCCAACACGGCTCATTTTTAGAATCAATAAGTTAAGGCTACCGTGACTGGTAGCCTTTCCTGTTTTTAGGCGTTTGACAGCAACCTTGACAGCAACCCGCATAAAACTACTGCCGTTTTGCCAGTATGGAATTCATTATGTCGAGAGTATCGCCAAGCATTTCGGGCGTCACATGGCTATAGGTATTGGCGGTGAGGCTGATTTGTGAATGTCCGAGGATATTCATAATAAAGCGCATTGGCATACCCTTAGAGAGTAAAAACGTCGCACAGCTATGCCTGAGCGCATGAAAAGGCATCCTGGGTATCTCAACGGCCTCAAGCGCCGCGTGGAAATCCCGCACAAGGTTGCGCGGGCTGATTGGCGTGCCGTAACCGGTGACAAACGCCAATCCGGTTTCCTGCCACAGTGAACCGCGCTTGAGTTTTTTCTCAAGTTGTTTGCTGCGGTGCGCCTTCAATTTTGCCAGTACCATATCGGGGATTGGCAGCGAACGCCGCGAGGTTTCCGTTTTGGTTTCCGTCAGGGTGAGCTTGCCGTCTAGTTCCTGTAGAGAGCCGCTGACCCGCAATATCTTTGACTCAAAGTCTATGTCTTGCCAGCGCAGACCAAGTAACTCTCCCCGGCGCAGTCCTAAATAAATCGCCGTCCAATAAAGCGCCGCCAGTCGGTTATCTTCGATGGATTCTAAAAACTTGTCGGCTTGTTCAACGGTTAAAACCTGAATCTCTTTCTTAACAATTTTCGGCGGGCTGACCAGAGCCGCCACGTTGCGATGAATCAGGCCAAACTTCATGGCGTCATTCAGACCGCAACGCAGACAGGCATGAATGTGCTTTACGGTCTTGGCAGACATCTGCCTTTCGGTAAAGCCATCTTTGGTTTTAGTCCTGATGACGGATTTTGCTTTTTCATTCAGGAAGGCTTGGACATCTTGAGGCGAAAGTTTTGACAGAACTTTTTTGCCGAGCGCCGGGATGATATGCAGATCAACGAAGTCGGAATAGGTCTTGAAGGTCTTGGGACTGACGCGAGGCTTCGCGGTGTTGGTGAGCCAGTCCTTAAAAACTGAACAATCGTTTGCCGGTCATTGATTGCCGGTAAACCCTGTTTCTGATGGTTCAATTCCGTAGTCACTTTATCGGCAACCGCTGCGCGAGTCTTACCATAGACCGTCTTTCTTTGCAGCTTGCCGTTTTTATACCCGGTGATGACGGGTGTAATAAAAAGTGGGACTTAGGCATAATCAATCTTCCTCCCGCCGACAAATCAATTTTAAGGAGCCGTTGATGCAAGACGCACACAGAGTTGAGAACCGACGCACACCGAATTTGCTGGAGCGACTCGAAAAGCATCCACAACTCCAAACTCGCATTGAAGCGATGTTGGAGGTCGTCGAAAACGCCGCGGGCGATGTCAGCAAAGCCGATGAAGCCGAACAACGCTTGATTGAAGAACTTCGTAAGATCGGGCAAGAAGCGATGCAAGCCTGGGCCAATCGTAAGCACGCCAAAGTGCAAGCCGAGGTTGACGCCCGCTCTGATTTATCGCGCAAGGAAAAAAAAAGCTCTCCTGGTACAGCCGCTTGGGAACTATCAAAGTAGAAGAACAAGTTTATCGCCGCCAGCTAGACGGCGCACAAATTCGTCCCTTTTCGGCGGCTGCCGGGGTGCATTCCAGAGGCTACTCGCAAGGCTTACAGCGGGTAATGACGGATTTCGCTGCCGATGAATCCTTCGCCGCGGCGGTCGAGAAAGTGCAAGAACATTATGGCCTGGTGGTGCCTGCCAGTGCCGTAAGAGTGCTTACTCTCGCGCACGCCCAGGAGATGAGCGAGCGCCCCCTGGAGGAGCAGTTGCCGCCGATGGGGGTCGCCCAACTGATCGCCGAAATGGACGGCTCGATGGTTCCCATCGTAACCCTTGCAGAAGCCACAACCCCTGAAACAACAAAGGATAAGCGCAAAGGGTGGAAGACCGAATGGAAACAAGCACGACTCTTGGTAGTCAGAAAAGCCAGCGCCGTGACGAAACTCTACAATGCCACCCTGGGGTCGGCGCAGGCGGTGGGCGAACAACTTCTCGACGCTGCCATTGGCGCTGGCGGCGGGCAAACCACCCAAGTGCATGGTCTGGGCGATGGTGCCCCTTGGATCGTTGCACAGATCGAAGAGCAGTTTGCTGAGCGCGGCGGTTTCTTGATTGATTTTTATCACCTCAGCCAGTATCTGGCGTCTGCCGCTGAGGCCATCGCCGGAATCCATAAAAAGGACTGGCTGGCAAGGCAGCAAGAGAAGATGAAGCAGAGTCGAGTGGCTGAGGTGATCGAGGAGTTGAGGAGGCGGCGGGAACAGGAAAGTGAGCCGCAAAAGCAAGAGTCCATCTTGGCGTGTGAGAGATACCTGAGCAATCGGCTGAAGTATTTGGATTATGCAGCGGCGATCAAAGCGGGACTGCCAATTGGTTCAGGAGAGGTGGAGAGCGGACATCGAAGTGTGATTCAAAAGCGCTTAAAGATCAGTGGCGCGTGGTGGAAGATTGATAACGCCGAGAAGATGCTGGCGTTGAGAGTGCTGAGAGCCAATGGGGGATGGCAATCATATTGGGACAGTCGGCGTCAAGCCGCTGCCTGATTTCAAGTCCCACTTTTAATTACACCCGTTCAATCGAAGAAGCGGCAAGGCTGATTGACAGCACTCCTACGTAGTAGGACAATAGGGCTTTGGCAGAAGAGCAAAAATTATATAGCTTCATTGAAACCACCGTCCTCACCAGACAAGTGACGGATGCGGGTTCGATTGACCTTTTGATAGCGATTCAAAATGACTTGTTAAAGAATCCTGAGCGTGGTGATGTGGTGAAAGGCTCACACGGGGCAAGGAAAGCCAGAATCGCCGATCCCCATGACTCTCGCGGCAAGCGCGGCAGCTATCGCTATTTGTACTACTACCGAACCAATAGCGGGCAAATTTATTTGCTCTACTTATTCGCCAAAAATGAACAGAGCAATTTGTCGCCTGACCAGACGAAGTGGGTGGCTGAGATGGTTGACTTAATCAAGAGTAAAGAAAATGAGTAAGAAGAAGGCAGTCAAAAAAACCGGCAGGAAGCGTTATATGAGCAATGAAAACTTTGCTCTGTTGCAACAGTCTTTTCAGGAAGTGCTGGAACACGTTGAGGGCAAAAGAAACGATCTTCGCACCACGACTATCGCTCTACCTGCTCCGCCCAAGCCGCGCTCAAAAGCCAGCATCGTGGCGCTCAGGCAAAAACTGAATTATTCGCAAAGCGCCTTTGCCCGCGTCTTAAATGTCAGCCCGAAGACCGTACAGGCTTGGGAGCAGGGCTTGAGAAGCCCAAGCGGTGTGACCTTGAAATTATTGGCGATAGCCGAAAAACATCCTGAAGCATTGATGGATATTTGAGCAAAAATTTGACAGCAACCTTGACAGCAAACGGGGTAGAAGTCAGTAACACACAATGGAAACCATAGCAGATAAGTTGTTGAAAATTAGACAGGGCAGCACGCAGTAATAGTGTTGCCTACAACTTTGATCCAACTCCCAACTGACGACATAACGCGAATACCAGTCGATGATCGCCACCAGATACATCCAGCCAGTGAGCAACCGGATGTAGGTAATGTCGATGGTATGGTCGCAAATGACAAGTTTTGCCTGATACGCACGGCGCGGCTCAAATTGAGCAAGCTTTGCTCACCAATATTGAAGCCGTTTTATCAAGACTAAATCCTTTACCCTCCTGATGAGATTTTTCATTGCGGAGGGATTTATGAAACATCAATGGCAGCTTTCTCGCATTTTTCTTCAACACTCAGATGCTCAACGTCGGTGGGATGCTGCCTTTCAACTCCTTCTGCCAATCTCATCTTTAACCGAAAAGGAGACAAACCATGAGAGTAGCAGTCTATCTTCGGGTCTCGACCCTGCGACAAGTTCAGGCTCAGACCTCCGAGCAACAACTTCAACGCCTTCAGATTCACCTGCAAACCAAAGGTTGGAATCTCCCTCAGGAGAACATTTTTCGCGATGATGGCTATAGTGGAGCTATCCTTCGCCGACCTGGTCTCGACCGTCTACGAGAAAAAGCTGCGGCTGCCGAGTTGGATGTTGTCTTGATTAGCGACCCGGATCGGCTGGCTCGCAACTATGTTCATCAGGTGATCTTGCTTGAAGAGATGCAACGCTTTGGCTGTCAGATCAAGTTTCTTGATCGTCCCATGAGCACCGATCCTCACGATCAACTGCTCTTACAAATTCGTGGCGCGGTGGCCGAATATGAGCGTAGCCTGATTACTGAACGCATGTGCAGAGGCAGACTGATGAAACTGCGAGCTGGTTTGCTTTTACCCTGGACCAGGGCTCCTTATGGCTATCAACTCAACCCTGAACGACCTCGTGATCCAGCAGGCGTTCGCCTTGACCAGGCACAGGCAGCCGTAGTTGCCGAGATTTTTTCCTGGTATTTACAGCAAGGCAACTCTCTGTTTTCGGTAGCCAAACACCTGTTGGATCTCAATATCTGCTCGCCTAAGGGTAAGAAACGTCGGGGGCTGGCTACCTTGAGAGCCATTCTAACCAACCCAGCCTATATCGGACGAGTCTATGCAGGACGCTATCAGTATCGTCAGCCCAAGGTGCGACGCTCATCAACTCATCCAATTGGGCATCCCCATAACAGTGCTGTGCCGGTGCCAGAAGAGGAGTGGATTGCAGTCACCACTATTCCAGCTATCGTTACCGAGCAGGAGTTTGCTCTGGTGCGCGAAAAACTGGCGACGAATCAGTCATTTGCTCGCCGTAACAACAAGACAAGTCAATATCTGTTACGGGCGTTAGTCAGTTGTGGACGAGGTAAGCTGGCTTGTCAGGCGCGCAAAGTTCAGCCTGATAATCGCTATTACATCTGCACGGGCAAGTCGCGAAGCATCCAGAGCCGCCTGGAAGAAAAATGCCTGTCACGCTTCATCCCGGCAGGACAATTGGATGAGATAGTGTGGCAAGATCTCTGTAACCTGCTCACTCATCCGGAAATTATCGCCCAAGGGTTGGCTCGTGCTCATGGAGGTCAGTGGTTGCCACAAGAGTTGCAAGCGCGACGCGAGAATCTACGTAAAGGGCAGAACCATCTGCAAAATCAGATTGAGCGGCTAACAGAAGCCTACTTGAGTGGCATCATTCCCCTGAATGAATATCAACGGCGTCGAAGTGAACTGGAACAAAATCGTCAGGCACTTGAGCAGCAACAGGAAAGATTACAAGATCAGGTAGCGAGTCAGGCAGAGGTGGCAGGACTGTCAACTTCAGTTGAGGATTTTGCCGTCGAGTGCAACAGGGTTTGGCGAGAGCGACTTTCGAGGAAAAGCGAAAACTGGTTGAACTGCTGATAGATCGGGTTGTTGTGACAAATGATGAAGTGGAGATCCGTTACGTCATTCCGACCAGTCCCCAAAGTGAGCAGGTGCGTTTTATGCATTTGCGTTCAGACTATTTCGATGCCCCAAACCTGATTGGGTTTGTCGATCACCAGCCCCTTGAGCAAGTACGGGAAGACTTGATGGCCAGGCTTGGCGAGGCTCAAGTTGGGCTTGGGGGCGATGCCTTCGATGCCCATCTCGCGCATCTGCCGCTGCACCTGTTTGCGATTGACCAATTGCCCTTCGCGTCTCAGGCAGGCGGTAATGCGCCGTGAGCCATAGAACGGACTGGCGGTATAAAGTTCGTCAATGCGGTGCTTCACGGCGACCTCCTCGGCGGTTGGCTCAACCGGCTGGTAATAGAGGCTTGTGCGGTTGAGCCCTAGCAACTCGGCCTGCGTTTTGATGGCAAACGCTGATTCTTGCCATTCAACCAGCGCCACCCGCTCATCGCGCCGCAGGATCGAGACCAGATTTTTTTTTTAGCCAACTGAGTTGTGCTGTCAGCTTGCCAATCTCAGCATAAAGTTCCTCGATCTGCTCTTCGTGAGCCGTGAGCAAATCGGCGGTTTGACTTTTCTTGTCAAAGAGCGAGGCCATCTCCTTGAGAACCCGATCGCGCCATTGACGGAGCTGATTCGGATGGACTTGATGTTCAGAAGCCAGTTGCGAAAGCGTTTTCTCTTCTTTGAGAAGTTCTACGACCAATTTGGCTTTGAAGGCTGCCGTGTAGTGCTTTTTCATGGTGGTTCCGACCCACCTTAAAACTAGCACATTTTTTGTCCGATTTTACGGGTCCACTATATTCACCGGGTCGTTGCCCACATAGGCGTACAAATTCAAGCCGCCGCGAAAGCCCAGCGGGTCTTGCGACAAAAACCGTCCCTGCTGCGCGTCGTACCAACGAGCGCGGTAGTACATCAGGCCGGTGGCTGAATCACGCTCTCTGCCAGTGTAGCCATAGCGCGTGTTGCTGCTGCCGCTCGTCGCTCCGAATGGCTCATACTGCTGCCGCTCCATCACTGCGCCACTGGCATCGGTCAATGCCGAAGTCGAACCCAGATGGTCTTGCAAAAAGTAGGCAGGTGAGGAGGGTGCGCTTGATGAGGTTTGGCGCAGCTTGTTATCAATGCCGCCACCATTGAGATAATCCACTGTGCTGCCATCGCTCGCTCTGTCCAGCACCACATCCGCACCATCGTACAAGAAGCTGGTGGTCGCGCCATTGGCGGTGCGACTGGCTCTGCGCCCAAGTGCGTCATAGCCATAACTCACGCTCTGACCGTTAGGCAAACTGGCGCTCGTCATCCGCCCTCGCGCATCCCAATTGTAGCTCGTCGTTCCACTCGCATCGGTCTTCGAGGTCGTCTGGCCGAGATTGTCGAAGCTGTAATTGACGTTG
>JACQDB010000020.1 GCA_016201275.1 Acidobacteriota bacterium | reverse complement strand
GCAAAACTAAGGGAGGGGGGAGAAAAGATAATTCCATCATTCCCGTTGAGCAGCGGTCTCTGACTAAGGCGGGGTAGAAAATATAATCCCATGATCCCTGTTGAGCAGCGGTCTCTGACCGCTGGTAAGGCGGGGTAGAAAATATAATCCCATGATCCCTGTTGAGCAGCGGTCTCTGACCGCTGGCTTGGCTCTCTGGTGCGCCGATGGCGCAACAACGAAGCGACCGGCAATGTTCAAACCGGCTGGGTCGTTACGATGCGACACGCGCTAATGGACGACCGCGCTGCGCTGTGGTTCGTTCAACGACTGGCGCACCAGGCGTGCCAGGTTTTCCGGCTGAAACGGCTTCTGAATAAACTTCACATTCTCCTTCAATAAATCCTGGGCGATGTTGGTATTGTCGGTGTAGCCAGACATATAGATAATTTTCATCGTCGGGCGTTCGATCCCTAACGCTGCCACCAACTCGCGGCCATTCATCTGCGGCATAATCACGTCGGTCAACAATAGGTCAATCGGCTCGCTGTAGCGTTGATGAATCTCCCAAGCCTCTTGCCCATTGGTCGCTACCAACACCGTGTAGCCGCAGGTCTCCAAAATTTTACAGGCCAACACTCGCAGCATCTCTTCATCTTCGACCAGCAACAGGGTTTCGCTGCCCTTCAACTCCTGCTCTGACATCTGCGAGGTGGTTTCGATTTCTACCCCTTCAAAAATGATGGGCAGGAAAATCTTGAAGGTAGTGCCGTAATTGGGTTCGCTGTACACCCACAGATGACCGCCGCTCTGTTTGACGATGCCGTAAACGGTTGCCAACCCCAGCCCTGTGCCTTGATCCGGCCCTTTGGTGGTGAAGAACAGCTCGAAGATATGCGAGATGGTTTCCTTATCCATGCCACAACCGTTATCGCTGATCATCAGCACCACATAATCACCCGGCGGCAATTGCTGATGCGCGGAAATATACGCTTCATTGACCTCCATCGTATCGGTTTCAAGAATCAACTTGCCGCCATCGGGCATGGCGTCACGGGCATTGACACACAGATTGATAATCACCTGTGACATCTGGCCGGGGTCGGCTTTGATGTTGGGCAAGTCGGCTTTGAGAGAAACCTTGATGTCTATATCTTCGCCCAGTATTCGTTGCAACAACTTTTCGGTATCGCTGACCACCTGATTGAGATTCAACACCCGTGGCTGCAAAACCTGGTGACGGCTGAAGGCCAACAATTGTTTGGTTAAATCGGCGGCGCGTTCGCCGGCCTTGAGGACTTCTTGAATCTCCGGGCGGCGGGGGTCTTGCTTGTCGGTACGCAGCAAGACAATCTGACTGTAGCCGATGATGGCGGTCAACAGATTGTTGAAGTCGTGCGCCACGCCGCCAGCCAAACGGCCTACGGCTTCCATCTTCTGCGCCTGATTCAACTGCTGTTCCAGCGATTTGAGTTTGGAAATGTCCAACACAAAAGCGATCTTCACATCATTATAATTTTCCAGAATGGTGCCGCCGATGAGGATGGGAAGCCGCGAGCCGTCTTTGCGATAAATCTCTTTTTCATAAGGAGCGCATTTGCCATTGGCGGCCAAATCGTGAAACGCCTGTTGGTCCAAGTGCCGAAATTGCGGCGGCGTCAAACGCTCCCAATTCAATAGGCCGGCGCTCAAGGCTTCGCGCTCAAACCCAATCATGTTGAGAAACTCCTGATTGGCATCCACTATGGTTTCCTCTTTGTTGCAGAAGATGATGCCCATCATGTCGGATTCGATAATCTGGCGTGACCGCGATTCGCTCAATTGCAGGGCTTTTTCAGCTTTCTGGCGTGCGCTGATGTCGCGCAGGATGACGGTGAAGATTTTTTTGCCGTGGAGACCGCTCTGCGAAATCGAAGCTTCAACGGGAAACTCTTCGCCGTCATAGCGCAGTCCATAAATCTCGCCGAGATTATTCATGACGCGCTTGGTGACTTGAGACTGGCGGAATTTTTCAATGTGCTGACGATGCGCCTGATGATATTTTTTCGGGATGAAAATATCCAGCGGCTGACCGATGGCGGTTGCTGGCGGACAGCCAAAGATCGTTTCGGCAGCGTGATTGAACAGAATGATGCGTTGATTTTCATCAACGGAAATAATCGCATCCATTGCCGAAGCGATGATGCCTGTCAATTGCGTCTCGCTTTCCTGCAAGCGCACGCCGATGTGCAGGCGCTCGACGATCTCTCGCTCCAAGGCCGTCGAATAGTCACGCGCTTCGGCAAGCAGGCGATGGTTTTCATAGATGCGTCCGAGTTGCGAAGCCAGTATGTTGGCCAGACGTTCATCGTCATCGCTGAATTCGGAACCGCCGATTTTATCGAGCAGACAGAGCCAACCGTAAATTGTCTGGGGCGTGGCAATCGAAGTTCCCAACAACGAAGTGACCGGCAGTTGTCGTAAATCGAGGCCGATATGCTGCGGCTGTTTTTTTAACTCCATAAAGCGCACGCAATGGCGTTGCGCCAGCAAGCGCCCCAACGCGCCGCCATCGGGCGCTAGCGGTTTCACCTGTGCGGCTTCGGCGGCGCTCAAGCCGGTCGTGTAAAAGTGCAGGAGTTGATTTTCTTCCGGGTGCAGAATGCCAAGCACTGACGATTTCGCACCAATGATGTCGCGGGCTGCTTCGCAAAATCGGGCGAGTAATTTTTTCAAGTCAGCTTCGATTTCCAATTGTAGATTGAGGTCAATCATGGCATTCAATTTTTGATTGACCGCACGCAGAGCATCCGATTTGTCCGCCAGTTTGTCGGTTACCAGGCGCAGATGTTCGCGGTCGAATTCCTTGCTGTCTTGGGCTTCGGGCATTGCCGGAATCACCGACATAGACAAGGCGGCATCCACGATGTCATAGACGGTTTGCGGTTCGATAGGCTTAAAGAGGAAATGGGCGACGCCACAGGAGTGCGCCAGCGCCAGCGCTTCGCGTTCCAAATAATGCGCCGTGCAAAAAACCACGGGAATATGTTGGAGCATCGAATCAGCGCGCAGTTGATGGACGAATTCGTAGCCATCCATGTTGGGCATCAGAATATCGGTAATCACCAGATCGAGAGGGCCGGTGCGAGCGACTTGCAAGGCTTCAGCGCCACCGCGTGCTTCCAACAGGCGAAACTCCGGGCGATAGCCCAGCAACGTCATGAGATATTCTCGATTAATGGGGCGGTCATCTACGATCAATATGGTCTTCATACGATTTTCCTTCGTCCGGGGGGCGGACTTGTCCAGCCGTATTTCATGGTGACTCTGGCGGCGCTAAAAAGTTACCGGGTTCATTCCTTGCTGCAAGCCTGGAGCACCTGCTTATGCTGCCGCGTCCGTGGCGCTAGACCGGCGGCTTGGCTTGAAAAAACTCCGGGTAATGTTTCAACGCACAGTCGGGACACAACCCGTGACTGAAGTGGGTGTCGGTGTGTTGGCTGATGTAATTTTCCACCTGATGCCAATAACCCCCGTCGTCGCGGATATTTTTACAATGCGAACAGATAGGCAACAACGCGCTCAAGGTTTTCACCTGCGTCAGCGCTTCCTGCAATTCGACAATCAAATCTTCGCGCTCTTCCTGCGCTTGCTTGCGTTCGTCAATCTCCTGTGACAAGGCGACATTCACGGTGGCCAGTTCGCGGGTGCGGTCGTGGACTTTGTTCTCCAATTCCAAATGCGCCAGTTGCAAAGCCGCTTCGGCCTGTTGTCGCACCTGCACTTCCTTCTTCAATTCTGTCATCTTTTGTTCGATGGCTTCATAACGCAAGCTGTTTTCATAAGCGATGCCCAGTTGCGCCGCCAGAGTTAAAGCCAACTGCGCGTCTTCGTCGCTGAAACCCGCGCCGCCGAGTTTATCTAGCAAACAGAAACAGCCATAGACCTTTGACGGCGTGAAGATTGCCGCGCCCAGAAACGCCTGAAAGGGCGGATAATCCGTCGGAAAGCCCAAGTCCAGAGGCTCGCCGTTGGGACTTTGAATCAACCGCCAGCCGCGTTCGCCAAGCAATTCGCCAAAGACGCTTTGATTAAGCCGAGGGGCGGGGAAACTTCTGCGAAAGCCGCCCTTCAAACCGCTGGTAATAAAATACTGAAAGCTCTCGGCGCTATCGTTGAGCAGGCCGATGGCCGACCAACTCGCGGCCAAAATCGTGCGCGATTCCTGAGCGTAATCGTCCATCAAACGAAACGGATTATGCTCGGCATTCAAGCGCTGGGTGATGTCTATCAACGCCTGCAAACGCAAATTGCTGATGAAGACTTCAGCATCCTTTTGCGACAGTTTGTTGGTGATTAAATTCAGGTGGCGCTGATCGAAATCTTCTAACGAAGTGGTAACCGGCAGAGGCGCGCCGATCTTGAGCGCCGCTTCCACCGCATCCAGCACCACTTGAGGATCGCTCCCTTTGGATAAGAGGGTGGCCACGCCGCAACTTGCGGCCAGGGCGCGGGCTTCCCGTTCATCGAATTGGGCAGTGAAAAAGATAACCGGGGTGGTCGCCATCGCCGGGTTCATACGCAGATTCTTGACCAACTCGTAGCCGTCCATGTGCGGCATCAAAACATCGCTGATTACCAGATCGGGGCGCTCTTTATTGGCGAATGACAAGGCTTCCTGGCCATCGCGGGCTTCAAGCAGATGATAGTTTTTGTTATAGCGTAAGAGCGTCGCCAGAAACTCGCGATTGATGGGGTGATCATCTACGATCAATATGGTCTTCATGAAAAAACTCCTACGGCTATAGCGACAAACATTCCAGAATTTCGGCAAGGAACTGTTCGGCTTCAATGGGACGGACGAGAAATTTTTTGGCTCCCAAACTGAGGCCCTTGATCTTGTCCGAGACATTCCAAATCGTTGACGAGATGATGACGACCGGAATGGCTTGCAATTGCGGGTCAGCGCGCAAGGCTTTGATAAATTCAAAACCATCGGTATCCGGCATATGCAGATCGGTCAGAATCAAATCCGGCGGCTGCGCCCGCGCTTTTGCCAAGCCCTGTTGTACGGAAGAGGCGCTCTCAATTTCAATGCCATTGGGTTCGAGTATGCCGCGTCCTACGGCGATATTCACCTCGCGGTCATCCACAATCAGTATGCGCGCTCGCGTCGGCGGATTCAACGGCGAAGGCGTCAAGCCATTGCTGTTGATTGGTGGAAGCGAACGCGCCGAAAGATGAATATATTCCTCCACCTGTTGGACGAACTGTTCCGGCATGATGGGTTTGGACAGATAGCCATCAAACCCCGCAGCCAAAATATTGTCGCGGTCGCCGACCATCGCCAGTGCCGTCACCGCGACAATGGGAATCTTGCGGGTCGTCGGATTGGCCTTCAATTGCCGCACCACTTCATAGCCGTCTATATCGGGCAACTGAATATCGCAGATCACCAGATCGGGCTGCTCTTTGATGGTTAAGGCGATGCCGTCGCCGCCCCTCATGGCTTTCATCGGTTGATGGCCGAAGGCTTGCAATAGATAAAGCATCAATTCCATATTGGTCTCGTTGTCTTCGATGATGACGATTCGTGCGGCCATAAACATTACCTCCCAGGTAAGGCCAGCTTGAAGGTGCTGCCTTTGCCATACTCACTGGTAAACGTAATTTGACCGCCCAACAGGTCGGCCAATTTTTGACTGAGATGCAAACCTAAACCGGTGCCTTCGTGACGACGGCTTGAGGGCTCGCGCACCTGCTCGAAAGCTTGAAACAGGCGCAATTGGTCTTCGGGCTTGATGCCTATGCCGGTGTCGGCAACGATAAAATTAATGTGCGAAGAACCGTTACCGGCGTATTGCTGCACTTGTAAGGTAATGGTTCCGGCATCGGTGAACTTGATGGCGTTGTTGGTCAAATTGATGAGGATTTGACTGAGCGCCCGGCGGTCGGTCTCGACCACCATATCCTCCAGCAGCGGGTTGATTTCAAAAGCCAGTCCTTTGCTCTCGACCAAGGGGCGCAAGGCCGACGACACCTCTTCCAAGACGCTTTGACAATTCACCGGCTCGCGTTGAATTTCGACTTTGCCGGATTCAATCTTGGCCAGATCGAGCAGGTCATTAATCAGCGACAACAGATGCCGAGCGCTGGTTTGAATGGTACGCAACTGCTTGTCCTGATCGCCGGTCAGCGGCCCCGGCAATTTCATCAACAGGGTTCCGGTAAAGCCTATGATGGCGTTCAAGGGCGTGCGAAGTTCATGACTCATGCTGGCGAGAAAACGGTCTTTGGCAAAGTTGGCGTTTTCCAATTCGAGGTTCTTCTCCTGCAAGGTCTGCTCGAAGCGTTTGCGTTCGGTGACATCGCGGGCGGCGGCAAAGACGCCTTGCAATTTGCCTTCGCGGTCATAAAAAGTCGCGGCGTTGTACGACACCACGGTTTCGACACCGGCTTTGCTGCTCGCCGTCAATTCATAGTTGGTGACATTGCTCTCCTGCAACACCAAGCGTATGCCTTGTTCGGCGCGTTGCGGATCGGTGAAATATTGTTTGAAGGGCGAGCCGATCAAGTCGTCGCGGTTGAAGCCGGTGAGCGCTTCCATCTGTTTGTTGACATCAGAGATGATGCCCAAAGGGTCGGTGGTCATCAGCGCATCAATGTTCGATTCAATCAACGAGCGGGTGTAAAATTGTTGGTCGCGCAGTTGCAATTCCAGTTCTTTTTGCGCCGTGATGTCACGCGCTCCCGCCAGTATGCCTAACGGATTGCCGCCTGCATCTTTGAAGATGCCTGCGTTAAAGCCTACGGCGATGCGCCGCCCGTGGCGCGTAATCAACACCAGTTCATAAGCCAGCACGCGGCCTTCGGCAAGGGTTTTCAAGACGCCTATGCGCGCCTCTTCCGGCGAGGTGAAGTATTCGGAAAAGCGCGAATTGATTAGGTGTTTGCGCGAATAGCCGGTCAAGCGCGTCGCTTCTTCGTTGACATCGGTGATGATGCCGTCCGGGGCGATGGCAAACAACGCGTCGGCAGAGGCTTCGATCAGGGAGCGGTTATAAGCTTGCTGTTCGGCCAACTGCGATTGCAAGCGCGCCTGTTCGGAAATGTCACGCGCCGAAGCGAAGATGCCTTGCACATGACCATCGGTGCCGCGAAACACCGAAGCGTTGAACGACACCGTGGCTTTGCGTCCGGTGCGGGTTCGCAACACCAGATCGTAATTGGTGACGACGCCCAGAGCGAAAGTCTGTTTAACGCCACGGTCGGCGCGTTCCGGTTCGGTGAAGTATTGCTTGAAGGGCGAGCCGATCAGTTGATCGCGGCTGTAATCGGTCATGCGGCACATCTGTTCGTTGACATCGGTGATGAAGCCGTCGGGGTCAACCGTAATCAAACCGTCCACCGACGATTCGATGAGGCCGCGATTGTACGCCTGATTTTCGCGCAACTGTTCTTCGAGGCGCAGACGGTCGGTGATGTCGCGTGCCGAAGCGAAGATGCCGCGCACGCTGCCATCCGATTCGCGGAACACCGAAGCATTGAACGACACTTGTAACAAGCGCCGCGTCCGCGATACCAGCGTCAAAGCGTATTCGGTGACGAACTCTTCATCAAAGGTTTGTTGGACGCCGGAGCGGGCGCGGTCGGGTTCGGTGAAATAATCGGCGAACGGCGTACCAATCAATTCGGCGCGGGAATAGCCAGACATCAAGCACATACGGTCGTTGACATCGGTGATCGTTCCCGACGGGTCAACGGTAATCAAACCGTCCACCGACGATTCAATCAAGCCGCGCAGATAGGTTTGTTGTTCGCGCAATTGCTGTTCAAGTTTTTTCTGTTCGGTGACATTGCGAGCCGCTGCAAAGACGCCTTGCAATTTGCCTTCGCGGTCATAAAAAGTCGCGGCGTTGTACGACACCACGGTTTCGATACCGGCTTTGTTGCGCGCCGTCAATTCATAGTTGGTGACCTTGCCTTCGCGCAACACCAAGCGTATGCCTTGTTCGGCGCGTTCGGGGTCGGTGAAATATTGTTTGAAGGGCGAGCCGATCAAGTCGTCGCGGTTGAAGCCGGTGAGCGCTTCCATCTGTTTGTTGACATCAGAGATGATGCCCAGAGGGTCGGTGGTCATCAGCGCGTCAATGTTCGATTCAATCAACGAGCGGGTGTAGAGTTGGGAATCGCGCAGTTGTTGTTCGAGTTCTTTTTGATCGGTGATGTTGCGCGCCGAGGCGAAGATGCCGCGCACTTCGCCGGTCGAATCTTTGAAGATGGCGGCGTTAAACGAAACCGGAATCGGTATGCCATCGGCGGAAAGCAGCGTCAACACATAATTGGTGACCAGTCCTTTTTCAAAAGTCAGGCGCACTCCTTCGGCGGCGCGTTCGTGTTCGATGAAGTAATCGGAGAAGGCCGAACCAATCAACTGATTGCGGCGGCGACCGACCATGCGGCACATGGTGTCGTTGACATCGGTAATCGTCATGGCATCGTTGACTGTCACCAAACCATCTACAGACGCTTCGATGAGGCCGCGATTGTAAGCGCGTTCTTCGGCCAGTTGTTCCTGCAAACGCGCCTGGTCGGTGATGTCGCGTGCCGAGGCGAAGATGCCGCGCACCTCTTCATTCTGGTCTTTAAAGATGGCGGCATTGAAGGAGACCAGAATTTCATGGCCGTCTTTTTTTCGCAGCCGCAATTCATAATTGGTGACCGCGCCTTTATCCAGGGTCAAGCGCACGCCCTCGGCGGCGCGATGCGGGTCGGTGAAATAATTCTGGAACGGTGTGCCTAATAATTCTTCGCGGCGGTAACCCGACATACGGCACATGGTGTCGTTGACATCGGAAATCTGTATGTGTGGATCAACGGTAATCAAGCCATCGAGCGAGGCTTCGATAAGGCCGCGATTGTAAGCGCGTTCATCGGCGAGTTGCGCTTGCAGTTGCGCCTGGTCGGTGATGTCGCGTGCCGAAGCGAAGATGCCGCGCACGCTGCCATCGGCTTCGCTAAACACCGAGGCATTGAACGACACCTGCAATTTTCTGCCGCCGCGAGTCGCCAGCGTCAAGACGTACTCTTTGACGATGCCTTTGTCGAAGGTTTCATTGACGCCTTCGGTAGCGCGGTCGCTGTCCACAAAATAATCGCTGAACGGCGTGCCGATCAATTCTTCGCGGTGGTAGCCGGACATACGGCACATGGTGTCGTTGACATCAGAGATGATGCCGGTCGGGTCAACCGTAATCAAACCGTCCACAGAGGCTTCGATCAAGCCGCGATTATAGGATTCGGATTCGCGCAGTTGGCGTTCGAGGTCTTTCTGTTCGGTGATGTCACGCGCCGCCGCAAAGACGCCCTGCAACCGGCCTGACTTGTCGCGAAAGGTCGAGGCGTTGTAGGACACCACGGTGGCGCTGCCGTCCTGATTGCGCGCCGTCAATTCGTAATTGGTGACTTTGCCTTCGATCAAGACCTGACGTATGCCTTGTTCGGCGCGTTCGGGGTCGGTGAAATATTGTTTGAAGGGCGAGCCGATCAAGTCGTCGCGGCTGAAGCCGGTGAGCGCTTCCATCTGTTTGTTGACATCGGAGATGATGCCCAAAGGGTCGGTGGTCATCAACGCGTCAATGTTGGATTCGATCAACGAGCGCGTGTAAAACTGAGTGTCCTGCAATTCATCGGTGAGGCGAATTTCATCGGAGATGTCTTTGGAGATCAGCAGAAAGCCTATGGGTTTGCCAAACGAATCGAAGCGCGGCGTGATGACGACGCGAGCGGTGAAAGGTTCGCCGTTTTTGCGAACCCGTATGATAGTGCCTTCCCATTTGCCGTCGCTGAGGGCGGTGTTCAGCACCGCTTGAGATTTGCCGGAAGCAATATCTTCGGGGGTGTGCAGGATCGCGGCATTGGCTTTGCCGACGACCTCTTCCGGCTCGTAGCCGTAGAGGCGGCGCGCCCCTTCGTTCCACAGCAGTATAGTGCCATCTAGACCTTTGCCGATGACCGAATATTCGGTGGAGGCTTGGAGGATGCTGGTGATGAAATCAACCGCTTCCTGAGCGCTTGAGACGAGGGATTTATCAAACAGTTTTTTATGCATGGAAAGACTCCTCTACGGCTAACCGGATTGAAAACCCGAAGGCTTGGACAAGGCGAAAAGCATTTTCCCAAAACGGATTCGGTGTGCTTGGAGTTAGCTTGTGCCGGGGAATTCACCTCTTCTCAGCAGTTCGAATAAGGCGCATGGTGATTTTCAATGGAATAGAAATGCCCGTTATTGGGAACGAGACAAAATCACCTGAGCATCTTAACAAACAACGAGCGAGAAAATTGGATTAAGCCTATGAGTCGTATGAGAGATATAAAAGGTGGAGAACAAGTGTTAGATTAGCCGGTTTCAATTGTAGTCAAATGGGTGAAGAAATCAAGCGGATTTTACTGTGGAGAATCGCGGTCAGAGAAAGAGCTAGAGCATGAAGTTCCTGCTCGACTGAGTACCTTCTTGCAGAGGCGAACCAACCTTGCTAATTCCCCCTATGGCAATCGGGGGAAGGTTAAAGTCCAACCTACGACAACGCTGCCAACGAGAAACGAATCCCCCCGATGGAAATCGGGGGAAGGTTAAAGTCCAACCTTGCCCGAGGCTCAAGGCTGGACTTTAACCATCCCCCGATTTCCATCGGGGGGATTGCAAAAAACTTTGCTGGCTGGGTGTGTAGGCTGGACTTTAAGCATCCCCCAACTACCGTTGGGGGGATTTAGACGAATTGCCTAACTGCCTCGGCTCTCCGTTGGAGGGATTCAGATGAATTGCCTAACTGCCTCGGCTCTCCGTTGGAGGGATTCAGATGAATTGCCTAACTGCCTCGGCTCTCCGTTGGAGGGATTCAAGCGACCTGCAAGGCGCTGGTCGGCGAATGGGCGACGCTGAATTGATATTGTAGCAGCGCATCCAGAGCGAAGTTGCCGCCGCATAAAATCAACACCACATGGCTGTCTGGGGAAAAGTTGTCGCGCAGGCGTTCGGCTGCCGCCAAGGTGCAGGAAGCCGCCGGTTCGGTCAACACCTTGACGCGCTCTAATAAAAACCGCAAGGCTCGCACCGCTTCTTCATCATCAACTACCGTTACCCCTTCGAGATATTGTTTCGCTAAAGCCAAGGTGCGCTCGGTCACCGCCTGCGCGCCGAGGGTTTTGGCTATCGAAGTGATGCGCGGCAACTCGACGACGCGATTGGCCGCTAAGGCTGACGCCATGCTGTGCGCGCCCAAGGTCTCTACGCCCCAGATGCGGACGGAGGGCTTTAAGGCTTTGACCGCCGTGCCGACGCCGCCGGCAAGACCGCCGCCACCGACGCTTAAAATAATGTCTGTGACTTGGGGCAGGTCTTCTAATATTTCCAGACCGATGGTGCCTTGTCCGGCGATGACTTGCGGATCATCGTAGGGATGTATATAGACCCAGCCCTCGGCTTCGTATTGCGGAATCGCTTGAAAGGCTTTGGATAAATCATCGGTCAACACCACCTGCGCGCCATAATTGGTGGTCGCTTCGAGATAATGTTGCGGCGTGAATTCCGGCATCAATATGGTGGATTGCAAACCCAGCGACTTGGCCGCATAAGCAACCGCTTGAGCGTGATTGCCGCCGCTGACAGCGACGACGCCCTTCAGTTGGTCGCGGTTGGTCAAGGTCAAAGCTTTGTTGAACGCGCCGCGCAATTTGAACGCGCCGGTCTTTTGAAAGAGTTCAAACTTGCAATAGAGATTGGTGTGCAATTGCTCGCTCAAAGTGTGATTGCGCGACAGCGGGGTGCGGCGCACGTAAGGTTTGATGCGCTGCGCCGCCTGCTCTACATCGGCAAGCGTCAACGACGGACAAGCGGTCAAGGAGTTAACGGAAGTCGGCTGCATCATGTGCGAAGTTTTTCCTTTTTGCTGGTTGAATTGCGAGGTAATGATAAGAGATTCGACGTCGTGGCCAGCGCTTGGTTTGGCAACTCGTCGGTTAAAGAGGTCACCACCCGCATGAAAGTTTTGGCGGCGAACGAATGCAGCGCACGTTTGCGTTGCACCGCCCACAGGGTGCGCTCCTGATGAAAATCTTTCACCGCCACGATGGCGAGTTTGCCGCGTTCGACCTCTTCGCGAACGCACATCAAAGGCACAAAGCCGACGCCTAGATTCATCTCGACCATCTTCTTGATGGTTTCGATGGGCGCGTTATCCACGATGATGTTGAGCGGCGTCTGGCGCTTCTTGAAAGCTTCGACAAATTTTTTCCGCCACGGCGAGCCGACATCTTCGGCGATGAAGGATTCATAACCGAGGTCTTTGATGCTGACGCTTTGACGTTGAGTCAAAGAATGCGCCGGGCTGGTAATCAACACCAACTCGTCGTGCATGATCGGGGTGGCGTCGTATTCATTGTCTTCGGGCAGATGCGACAGCAAGGCGATGTCGAGTTTGCGCTCTTGCAGATCGTGCAACAGATGGTCGGAGTTGTTGCACTTCACTTCGATCTTTACGTTGGGAAAATTTTTCTGAAAACAGGAGGTGATGGTGGGCAATAAATAAAGGCTGACGCTTTCGTTCGCGCCGACCCGTAGTTTGCCCAGGCGTAAATTATTCAAATCATCTACGGCGGTGAAGGCTTCGCTACGCAGTTGCAGCAGGCGCAAGGCGTACTCAAAAAGCATCTCGCCAGCCTGTGTGAGTTTGATGTCTTGGCGGTTCGATTTATCGAAGAGCGGCGTGCCGATTTCGTCTTCGAGTTTCTTCATGGCGATGCTGACCGCCGGTTGAGTGCGATGCACACGCGCTGCGGCGCGCCCGACACTTGATTCTTCCACCACGGTGACGAACATTTCCAATTGCATGAACTCCATATCGCGAATCCTTCTGAAAAAACGAAATGAAAACGAATCTACGAAGCCGAGCTTTTCAAACCACCTGTAGGGGCGACCACCGCAGGGTTGCCCAGACAATAGTGAAAACCGTGTTAATCTGCGGCGTTTGCCAATTTCTCTACCGGCGCGCTGACAAAATGCAGCCAGTGATGATAGCGCGGATTTTTGCCATGCACGACGGCGTTAAAATGCTCTTGAAGTTTTCGGGTGACTGCGCCACAGCGTCCTTGACTGAGCGGGGTTCCGTCCACTTCGCGTATCGGCGTAATCTCGGCGGCGGTGCCGGTGAAGAAGGCTTCATCGGCAGTGAGCAAATCTTCCAGGCGCAATTTGCGAACCGCAACCGTGTAGCCGCAATCGGCGGCAAGCTGCATGACGGCATCTCTGGTGATGCCGAGCAGAATCGAAGAGCTTTCGTCATTGGTGAACAGTTTGCCGTCTTTGAGCAGGAAGAGATTTTCGCCCGGCCCTTCGGCGATGTTGCCATCACTGTCTAGTAACAACGCTTCATCAAAGCCGCGTTTGTAGGCATCGCGCACCGCCAGTATGGAGTTGAGATATTGACCGCAGGCTTTCGAGGTCGTAGGCATCATGCGCGAATGAAATTTCACCCACGGCGACACCGTGATGCGGACGCCTTGTTGCTGTCCCTGCGCGCCCAACAGCGGGGCCCACGGCCACGCCAGCACGGCGACTTCCACTGGGCAAGCTTTGGCGTGCAGCCCTAAACTGTGGCTGCCGAAATAACAGATCGGGCGCACGTAACAACTGGCGAAGCCGTTGCGTTCGATGACCTGGCCAACTACTTCAGTCAATTCTTCGCGGCTATAGCCCAACTCCAATTCATAAACCGCCGCCGACGCCAACAGGCGATCCAGATGGGCGTCCAGGCGAAAGACCGCCGGACCCGACGCCGTTTCATAACAGCGTATGCCTTCAAAGATGCCGGTTCCGTAATGCAGCGCGTGCGCCGAAACGTGCAGCGTCGCTTCATCCCAGGCGACCATCTGACCGTTGTGCCAAACCCATTTGGTCTGCTCAAATCCCATTATTGATTCTCCGTTTCATGATTTTTTTCTTTAACTCAATTTCATCTCTGTCAGGCCAGCGCCGGTGGGAACCATCGGAAAGACGTTCTCTTCTTCGCTGACCACGACATCTATGACGACGACTCCCGGCGTGTTCAAGCCTTGCGCCAAGACGCTACGCAACTGCGCCGGATCGGCGACGCGCAGGCCGGTCGCGCCGTAGGCTTCGGCGAGTTTGACGAAATCGGGTTGGCTCAACATCTCAACGTGCGAATAGGTCTTGTCATAAAAAATTTCCTGCCATTGTCGCACCATGCCTAAAAAGCCGTTGTTCATGATGATTACTTTCAGGTTGGTCTGATATTGCACGGCGGTGGAAAGTTCCTGCGCCGTCATTTGAAAACCACCGTCGCCGACAAAAGCTACGACCTGGCGTTCGGGGAAGGCGATTTGCGCGCCCAAGGCCGCCGGTACGCCAAAGCCCATAGTGCCGAGTCCGCCCGAAGTCAACCATTGACGCGTGCCGTTGAAAGGATAGTATTGCGCTACCCACATCTGATGTTGGCCTACGTCGGAAGCGATGATGGCATCGCCGTGCGTCAATTGATAAAGCTGTTCGACCAGGTATTGCGGCTTGATTTCGCTGTCGGAATTTTGATACGTAAGCGGCGAGTAAGCTTTCCATTCGTCAATCTGTTGCCACCAGGCGGCGAGCCGTGCGGGGCTTGACGCGCAGGCTTCGGCGGGCAGCAGTTCGAGCATTTGCGCCATGACGCTTTTGGCGTCGCCTTCGATGCCGACCTGCACGACGCGATTTTTATTGATCGAACAGGGGTCTATGTCAACGTGTATGATCTCGGCGTGTGGCGCGAATTTATTCAACGCGCCGGTCACGCGGTCATCGAAACGCACGCCGATGGCGACGATGACATCGGCATACGAGATCGCCATATTCGCCCAATAGGTGCCGTGCATTCCCAGCATCCCCAAACTGAGCGGATGGCCGGAGGGAAAACATCCCAAGCCCATCAAGGTCGGCGTCACCGGCAGCGCAAGTCTTTCGGCGAGTGCGAGCAATTCCGCAGCGCCTGCCGAATGCACGACGCCGCCGCCGACATACAGAATCGGTTGACGCGCATTGCACATCATCTCTACGGCCTGCCGCACCGCAAACGGATCGCCGAAGGTTTGCGATTGATAAGCGCGCAGGTTCAAGTGCGACGGATAAACGAAGGGCGCAAGTTCGCCCGATACATCTTTGGGAATATCTATTAAAACCGGGCCGGGGCGACCGCTGCTGGCGATGTGAAAGGCTTCTTTGACGACTTCCGCGAGGTCGTTCACGTCTCTGACCAGATAATTATACTTGGTGCATTGGCGGGTAAGGCCGACGGTATCCACTTCTTGAAAAGCGTCTGTGCCGATCAGCTTGCTAGGCACATTGCCGGAGATGACAACGAGCGGCACGGAATCGAGCGCGGCATCGGCGATGCCGGTGATGGCGTTGGTCGCGCCGGGGCCGGAGGTGACTAAAGCGACGCCGACTCTGCCGGTGGCTTTGGCATAGCCTTCCGCCATGTGAACCGCACCTTGTTCGTGCCGCACCAATACGTGATGCAGTTGGTCGCGGTAGTTGTACAATTCATCGTAAATGTGCAGCACCGCGCCGCCGGGGTAGCCGAAGATAGTATCAACGCCTTCCTGCAATAAAGCTTCGCAGAGAATCTTGGCACCGCGCATCATCTGCGGGGGTGCGGTGGGCAAAGGGTCTTCGAGTACAGCGGTAGCGGCCAGTGCCAGCGGATAGTGTTTTCTCGTGGTCGTCAAATTTTTTCTCCCGGAAAAGCGATAAGGCCGTCACCCTTTTTGATTGGTGACGGCCTTGTGCGTAGTCTCTTATGATAGCAAGCTCGCAGGCCGTCAGGTGATAATCATAATGCTGATAATAACGATAATAATCCCTGCGATCTGCATAGCACTCTGGTTGGATACACGGCGACGCGCAGCCCCGTTGTCGGGTTGTTGTCTAGGCGAAGTCATGAATGGAAAATTCTGCATAGCCAGTTTACTCACACCAGTGTCGTATGAATTGGTAACATAAGAAACGGGAGCGGTCAATTAAGTAATTTTTATGAGATGGTAAATGAAATTGTGAAACCGTTCTTTCGGTAGGACTGGGGCATTGATGTACCGCAGGTTGTCTAACCTGCGGCTGTTCTGGGCAACCGAGTTTTTGCGGAACACCAGAAGGCTTGTAAACCAAGACTACAGCAGACAAGACAGTCTGCTGTACATTATTATGGCTGACAAAATATCGCCTCGAAACATAGCGCAAAGAATTTCTTTCCTGTAAATTTACACGGCAATTTCGCAGCACAAATTCAACGACAAAGGGAAAACACATGGCAGACATCAAACAACTTTTTGATTTAAGCGGCAAAGTCGCGTTGGTAACCGGCGGCTCGCGTGGCTTGGGACAGGAGATGGCCGAAGGCTTGGGCGAAGCGGGAGCCTCGTTGATGCTGGTGGCACGCCGCGAACAATGGTTGACGCCTACGGTTGAAGAATTCAAAGCGCGTGGCATTCCCTGTGCAAGCGTGTTGTGCGATGTCGCCAATCCCGACCACGTACAAAACGCCGTCAACCAAACCCTTGACGCTTTTGGCAAGGTGGATATTTTAGTCAACAACGCAGGGGTTGCGTGGGGCGAAGCGGCAGAAAATTTAGCCCTCGAAAAATGGAAGATGGTTCTGGATATTGATTTGACCGGAGCCTTTTTATTTTCCCAGGCCGCAGGCCGCGAGATGATCAAACAGCAATACGGGCGCATTATTAACGTCGCTTCGATTGCCGGGTTGATCGCCGCCATGCCGGACATCCAACAGACCTCGGCATACAACGCTGCCAAAGGCGGCTTGCTGTCGTTGACCCGAGCCTTAGCGGCAGAATGGGCGCACCACAATATTCGCGTCAACGCCATTTGTCCGGGCTTCTTTTCCTCAAGAATGGCGGACAAAATAATTGAAGGGGCGGGCGCGTCAATCAGGTCGTCTTCGCCGATGGGACGCATAGGCAACCCCGGCGAGTTGAAAGGCGTAGCGGTGTTCTTAGCGGCAGACGCTTCAAACTACATCACCGGGCAAGCGATAGTCGTTGACGGCGGCACGACGATTGTTTAATGGAGAAACACTGGCGATAATGGCTCAGGCGAACGATGAAAAGGAGGCTGAATTATGCACGACAGAATTTCCATCAACCCCAAAATTTATCACGGGCAAGCTTGCATCAAAGGGACTCGCATCCCGGTTTATCAAATCATTGGCATGATGGCGAACGGCGACACGATAGACGAGTTGCTCAGAGCATACCCTTCGATAGAACGTGAAGATATTTCAGCTTGTTTGGAATACGCTGCGGCGCTTGCTGAAGAACAAATTACTCCTATCGAAGAAGTCGCGTGAGGTATGAAAATCTTTGTGGACGAAAACATTCCGAATCGCACGGTCGCAGAGTTGCAGACTCTCGGACACGATGTTTTAGATATTCGCGGAACCGATGAACAAGGAATGGATGACGAATTGTTGTGGCAAAAGGCGCAAGCCGAGCAACGAATGGTTATCACTACGGACAAAGGTTTCATTCATCGTCGAGATGAATCGCACTTCGGGATTTTAATTATTCGTCTTCGCCAACCTAATGAACAAAAGATTCATGCACGAGTTATGCAAGCCATAAAGCAATTTTCAGAACACGAATGGCAAGGCTTAACCGTCGCGATGAGAGATGCCGTTCAAAGCACTTGGACGAGCTTATAAAATTTTAACTGCCGACGCTTCAAACTACATCACGGGTCAAGCGATAGTCGTTGATGGCGGCACAACGATTGTTTAAAGGCGGTTTGCGATGACCAACGAAATTTCAATCAAAGAATCTATCCGCAGACTCGCTGATAAGTATGCGAATGAACTTGAGAGAAAGATTGCATTACGAATTGATGAGATGAAAAAAGATGATCTGTCGCACTATCTCATCTATCAAGTTTTGGGCATATCCGATGAAGAAGGCGCACTCATTGATAGCTATCAAAACAAAGGACGATTTCTGTACAACTATGCAGGGAAGTTTTTGGAATATGCAGCTTTGCTGTGTATCAAAGAAAAATTCCCTGATGCAAGAAGAACGCAAGTTGAAAACACCTTGGGACAAAAGCCAAAGCAATTTGAAATAGATTGCTTGATTGGTAAAGACGCAGTTGAAATTAAATGGCGAGACGCAACGACAGATGGAGACCACATAACCAAAGAACACACTCGGATAAAAGCCATCAAAGCAAACGGCTTCAAACCGATTCGCCTGATGTTTTTCTATCCGAACCGAGAGCAATCGCGTAGGATTCAGGAGACCCTGAAAACACTCTACGCCGGAGTCGGTGGAGAATATTTTGCGGGTGACGAAGCTTGGAATTATCTTCGCAAACGCACGAAAATTGATCTGAAAGCCATACTGCTTGAAATAGCTGAAGGCAATAAAAATCAGGGGAAACAATGAGCATTTTACACGGGGACTGTCTGGTGAATTTGCCGAAGCTTGACGACGCGAGCGTGCAGCTTGTTTATCTCGACCCGCCATTCTTTACGCAAAAGTCGCACTCGTTGCGAACGCGAGACAATGCCACAGAGTACAGTTTCGCAGACCGTTGGGATTCGCTCACCGACTACCTTGCGTTTCTGCGTGAAGTGCTTACAGAGTGCCGTAGGCTTCTCAAAAATGATGGGAGCCTGTTTTTACACTGCGATAAATCTGCGTCGCATCACTTGCGCGTTTTGTTGGATGAAGTGTTTGGCAGCGAGAATTTTCAAAGCGAAATCATTTGGGCATACAAGCGTTGGTCTAATGCAAAAAAAGGATTACTGAACGCACATCAAACGATTTTCTTTTACAGCAAGACGGAAAATTTTAAATTCAACACACGGTACACAGACTATTCGCCGACCACCAATGTAGATCAAATTCTGCAAGCCAGAGTTCGGAACGAATCCGGCAAGGCTATTTATCAACGCGACGAAGATGGCAACACCGTGACCGGCAAAGAAAAGAGAGGCGTTCCATTTTCTGATGTCTGGAATATCCCTTTCTTGAATCCGAAAGCCAAAGAGCGTGTTGGCTACCCAACGCAGAAGCCTATTTTATTGCTTGAGCGCATCGTTGAAATAGCCACAGACAAAGGCGACTGTGTGCTTGATCCATTTTGCGGCAGCGGCACTACGCTGATTGCCGCAAAATTGCTTGAGCGAAATTATTTAGGGTTTGATATATCAGCCGAAGCCGTGCAGTTGGCAGAGCGAAGACTGCTGGAACCGATTAAAACAGAGTCGCATCTTTTGACAGTGGGCGAAGAAAGCTATCTCGAAAAATCAGATTATGAACGAGCGATACTGAAGACTCTTGAGGCGATTCCGGTTGAGCGCAACAACGGCATTGACGGTTTTCTCAAGTTATATGTGAATCATCGTCCGGTTGCTGTGCGAGTGCAAAAGAGCGGCGAAGACTTGGAAGATGCCAAGAGCAAATTGATTGCCGCGAGCAAATCTAAAAAATGCGCTTTGATGATCTTGGTGAGAACCCACAGGCAGAGCGATTATCTTTTCGCGCCGGAAGAAGACGAGAGCTTGCTGGTCATAGATGCTTACGATTTGTTGATAGAGGATTGGTTGCAAAGTCATAAATATTCAAAGATAGAATTGGTTGATGAAAAAGAAAAGATACGCCAAGCGAGTTGAAAAGGCGTAGCAGTGTTTTTAGCGACTGACGCTTCAAACTACATCGCAGGTCAAGCGATAGTTGTTGATGATGGCATGACGATTGTTTAATAGCATTACAGGAGAGCCCCAATGTTACTTCCAATGATGGGCTTTACATTTGCGCTAATGGTTTTTGGTGGCTTGGGTAGTTTAGTCCACATAGCCACTACTCGTGTTGACCCTTATTCGAGAAGTATTCTTTTATACTCTTTCTCCGCCTTCTATGCAGGATTGGGAGCCTTCACTCTCTCTCTAGGATTGCTCTTTCTTGTAGAGCATGGCTTTGGCTTTTTGTTTGGATATTTGGGAGGCGGATTGGCTGGCGGGTTATTAGGGCATCGAATCGCCACCAAGAGAATTCGCAAGTTAAAAATTGAATTGTAAAGTTTTCGCTAGGAGGAAAAATGCCACAGATAAACACCGTAAAAGGCGCAATCGGGACTGACCAATTAGGGCAGACCTTGATGCACGAACATATCTTTGTGCTTTCGACAGAGATCAATCAAAACTTCCCCGAAATTTGGGGCGATGAAGAGCAGCGCATCAATGACGCCATCACGCGGCTCAATGAATTGAAAGCGCGTGGCGTTGACTCCGTGGTTGATTTAACCGTCCTCGGTTTGGGGCGCTACATCCCGCGCATTCAACGCATCGCCGCCCAGACCGACATCAACATCATCGTGGCCACAGGGGTTTATACCTACAACGATATTCCTATGTATTTTCAATATCGCGGTCCCGACACCATTCTCAATGGCCCGGAAATCATGACCGAGATGTTTGTCCGCGACATCGAAGAAGGCATTGCCGGAACCGGCGTCAAAGCGGCGATCTTGAAATGCGCTACGGATCGGCAAGGCGTCACCGAAGGCGTCGAGCGCGTGCTGCGCGCCGTTGCCAAAGCGCATCGCCAAACCGGCGTGCCGATCTCTACGCATACTCACGCGCACACCGAACGCGGCCTTGAACAGCAACGTATCTTTGCCGAAGAGGGCGTGGATTTATCTCGCGTCATCATCGGTCATTCGGGCGACACAACAGATATAGCGTATCTGGAAAAACTCATCGCGCAAGGCTCGTATCTGGGCATGGACAGATTCGGCATAGATGTTCTGCTGCCCTTTGAAGACCGCGTCAGGACCGTCGCGGAAATGTGCCATCGCGGACACGCTAATAAAATGGTGTTGTCGCAGGATGCCGCTTGTTTCAACGACTGGTTGCCGGAAGAGAGCTTGCCGATTATCTTACCGCGTTGGCATTTTCTCCACATTCATAACGATGTCATTCCGGCGTTGCAGGAACAGGGCGTCAGCGAGCAACAAATTCAGATGATGCTGGTGGAAAACCCGCGCCGGATTTTTGCAACTCAGGGCGCATATTGAGAAGGGGAGTAGAAGAGACAAGGAGAAGGGGAGACAGGGAGAGAGGGAGAGAATTTAATGGAATATCCGTTCGATAGAAGCGGCGTTGAACGCGATGCACAGGGCATCGCTCGTTACACGAATTTGCCGAATAATTTGATTGAGATGCTGCGCGTGCCGGTTGAGCGAACGCCGCAGCACGAAGCGTTGGTTGAATTGGGCGGCAGGCGTTTGCGCTATCAGGAATTTTGGGACGAAGCGACTCGCGTGGCCGGGGGCTTGAAAGCCTTGGGCGTAAAGCGCGGCGACCGCGTAGGAATTCATCTGCCAAACGGTGTGGATTGGTGTCTGGCGTTTTATGGCGCGCAGATGATTGGCGCGATTGCCGTACCCGTCAACACGCGCTTCAGCGCAGCCGAAGTCGAATATGTAGTTAATGATTCCGGCGCGAAATTTGTCTTTCAAACCGGCGAAGCCTTGCCCACTGGGACGCCGTTCGTGCTGGATGATGTGCGACGCGAAGAGGTGGCGGCAATCTTTTATACCAGCGGCACGACGGGATTTCCCAAAGGCGCGATGACCACGCAGGAAAATTTTTTATCCAATGTCGAAACCTGTCAGCGCATCAATCGCATGGCGCGTTATGACAATGTTCGCAATCTGGTTTCAGTGCCGCTCTTTCATGTGACGGGTTGCAATAGCCAGTTTTTACCGACGCTTGATGGCGGCGGCACGACGGTGATCATGCCTTCGTTCAATGTGCAGGATTTTTTGCGCGCTATCAAAGAGGAGCGCTGCGATTTGCTGACTTCGGTTCCGGCGATTCATTGGCTGGCGATTAATCAACCGCAATTTCAAACGCTGGATGTGTCGCACGTGCGTTGGGTGACCTATGGCGGCGCGCCGACCGCGCCGGAACTGGTCGCGCAATTGATGGAAGCCTATCCGCAGGCGCGTCTGGGCAATGGTTTCGGCTTGTCCGAAACTTCTTCGGTGTCAACTTTCCTGCCCCACGATTATGCGAAGACACGCGCCGAAACTGTGGGCTTTGCTGCGCCGGTGGTGGATTTGCAATTGTTTGAAATTGATGAAGAGACCGGCGCGGGCGAGTTGTTGATTCGCGGGCAGAATATTGTTGCCGGGTATTGGAACAAAGCGGAAGCGACAGCGGCGGCCTTTGTTGACGGCTGGTTGCACACTGGCGATATGGCGCGCATAGATGCGGACGGCTTCGTGCAGATTGTTGATCGCAAGAAAGACATGATTTGTCGTGGCGGCGAAAATGTTTATTGCGTGGAGGTCGAGAATGCGATAGCCGCGCATCCTGCGGTGTTTGAAGTGGCGGTGCTAGGCGTTCCTGATGAAGTGATGGGCGAAAAGGTCGGCGCGGTGATTTTTCCGAAGCCTGGGCAAGCGCTCGACCCCAAAGAATTGTGCGCTTTTACGAGAGAATTGATTGCTGACTTCAAAGTGCCGCAGTATGTGAGCATCAGTGCGACGCCGCTGCCGAGGAATCCGAATGGCAAAATTGTGAAGCCGAAACTGCGTCAGGAAGTGCAGTGGGGCGACCCCGTGAAGCGCTAAAGGCCAAGGGTATCGTCAACCCCAGGATGCCGAGTATTGAAGAAACCACAGATCCCTATGGAGCCGCAACTGACTGCTCGGCAGAAGCTTTTGCCGAGCGATAACCTGTGTAAGAAACTAGCGGAAAAATATCCTGAACAATTTGTTGCCTGGCTGTTTGGCATTCAAGCAGAGACGCTAGAAATCGTCAAAACGGAATTGAGCCGCGAGCCGATTCGCGCTGATGCGGCGATTCAATTCAGCGCCGCAGGCGAGTTGTTTCATATCGAATTTCAAACCTCGGCAAAGAGTCAGCCGCCGCTGCCTCTGCGTATGCTGGATTATAAAGTCGGCTTTAAGCGAATTTATGAAGAGCAGCGAATTCGGCAAGTGGTGTTGGTATTAAAAGACAGCGGTGAAGCAGTGCCGGAGACGTATGAGGATGAAGATACGCTGCATCGTTTCAAGGTGAAACGGATGTGGCAGGAAGACCCGGAAGAGCTGTTGCCGTATGTCGGTTTGTTGCCCTTGGCGACGATTTGTCAGACCGCTTCGGGTGAAAAACTATTGCGCCGGGTGGCCTCGGCAATCGCCAAACAGCAGGTGGTGCAGGAACGCCGCGAGTTGATCACCATGTCGCAGGCTCTGGCTGGCTTGCGCTATGATAGAAACTTGATTTATCGGATATTGAAGGAGGGCGATATGTTGGAAGAATCAGTGGTGGTTCAAGATTGGATTCAAAGAGGCTTGGAGCAAGGCTTGCAACAAGGCTTGGAGCGGGGCTTGGAGCAAGGCTTGGAGCAAGGCTTGGAGCAAGGCTTGGAGCAAGGCTTGGAGCAAGGCTTGGAGCAAGGAGAGAGAAAGCTGGTAGTACGTCTGTTGACGCGCCGCTTTGGTAAACTCGCGCTGCCGGTTCGCAAACAGATTGATGCACTTTCCGTAAAGCAGCTTGAAAGACTGGCCATCGCCTTACTCGATTTCAAAAACAAAAGTGAGTTGACGGCATGGCTCAAGCACCATACGAAAGGACGGGACTGATGCCATACATCGAAAATTCCGGTGCCAAAATTTATTGGGAAGAAGCGGGCAAAGGCGAACCGTTGGTGCTAATCATGGGCTTGGCTTCGAGCATTGATATGTGGCATCGCACGCGCCCGTTGATGGCCGAGCATTTCCGCACCCTCGTCATAGAAAATCGCGGTGTCGGGCGCAGCAGTGTGCCGCCGCCGCCCTATTCCATCGCCGCCATGGCGGCAGATGTCAAAGCGGTTATGGATGCTGCCAATATCGAACAAGCTCGCGTGTTCGGCATTTCGATGGGCGGTATGATCGCCCAGGAATTCGCCTTGAGTTATCCTGAGCGCGTGCGTGCGCTGATTTTGGGCTGCACCAATTTCGGCGGCAAAAGCGTCAAAACCGCCGCCCCGAAGGTGCTGGAAATTTTGAAAGCCCGTGGCTCGATGACGCCCAAAGATGGCGCTTATGCGATGGTTCCGTTTATTTACGATGCCGGGACGCCGCGTGAAAAGGTCGAAGAAGATTTGCAGATTCGTATGCAATGGTTTCCGACCGAGGCCGGGTATTACGGACAGCTTGGCGCGATTTTGTCTTGGGAATCGCGCCAGCGCCTGTCGCAAATCACCGCGCCGACTTTGGTGATTCACGGCGAAAGCGATGCCCTGGTGCCGCCTGAAAATGGCCGACTGATTGCCGCTTTAATCCCCCAGGCGAAATTGCTCATGCTCAAAAATGCCAGTCACATTTTTATGACCGACCAGACGGAAATTTCTCACCGCGAGATGCTTAACTTTTTTAAGGAACATTGAAAGCACGGCTTAGGGCAGGGGTTGGGCTGGGCGAAAAGTGCCGCTACAATACAGGGGATGGAAAGCCATTTGCGCGGGAGAGAATTTATGAATCGGCTATTTCAGCAGTCCGCATTAATTTTGGTGGATATACAAAATGATTTTTGCCCCGGCGGGGCGCTGGCAGTCAACGATGGCGATGCGGTTGTTGAAGTGGTCAATCGCTTGATGCGGTTATTTCCTGTGGTTGTCGCTACCTTGGATTGGCATCCGTTCAATCACTGCTCCTTTCGTCAGTACGGCGGGATGTGGCCGCCGCATTGTGTGCAGCACAGCAACGGCGCAGCCCTGCATAGGGCGCTTCAGCAAACCCGCATAGACGACTATTTCCGCAAAGCCTACACCCCCGCAGACGATTCCTATTCCGGCTTCGATGGCCGCAATGAAGCCGGCGATTCGTTGCATCCGTATCTGCAAAAGAAGGGCATAGAGAAAGTTTTTATCGCCGGGCTGGCGACCGATTATTGCGTCAAGGTTACGGCGCTTGCGGCTTTGCAAAATGGTTATGAGGTTGTGGTGATCGGCGATGCGATTCGCGCTGTCGAAGTGCAGGAAGGCGATGGGGAACGAGCCATTGGCGAAGTGCTCAAGCGCGGCGCGCAAGTAATTCATAGCGATGAATTGCTTCGCCAAGCCCGCGCCGCTTCGACTACCGGGGCTTGATGAAGGTGGCGGAAAACCGTGAAGCGATTTTCGCCACCTTCATCAAGCGGCTTAAAATCCAGCCATCGCGCCGACCACCGCCGCCGGAGTTTTTTGAAGCAGCCCCTTGTCCACGATGTCGCCGATGCGGTTGATGGCGCGAAAGGAAATTTCCGTCTCGTTCATTTCGATGACCATGAAATGATTGTCTTGGTCATAACTGGCGGCAGTCAGGCCGCTATGTTGATTCAAGCCGCCACGTCGCAACGACCCGCCCGCGCCCGTGACAAAATACTGAATGTCGTTTTTCACCTTCAAGCGTTCATAAAAATGATCGTGACCGGAAAACACAACCTTGACGCCGTAATTCATTAAGAGCGGCTCCAGCAGTTTTCTCAAGTCATCCTGCGAGCCATGCTTTTTGCCTGATGAATAGAGCGGGTGATGGAAGCAGGCCACTTTCCATTTGGCGGTTGACGATTTCAACGCCGCTTCCAGCCACGACCTTTGCCGCTCGTTGAATGCGGTCGAATCAATCATGAACGCTTCAATCAGGCCGTTGGCTTTGCTCAATTGATAATAGCTCTCGCCGTTCATGTGAAATAAAGGATAAGCAACCTGCGCCTGGCGTCCGCCTTCGACATCGTGATTGCCCAAGGTTGCGTAAAACGGCACCTGAGCGCGTAACAAAGCTTCAAACGGTTTCTCGAATTTCTTGACGAAATGTTCGGGCTTGCCGTCTGGATAGATGTTGTCACCAACCGTCAGTATAAATTCAAAAGGGTCGCGCTGGTGGGTTTCAAACATGGTTTTCGCCAACTCTCCTTCGGTGCGGTCGCCGGTTCCCCAATCGCCGATGACGGCAAAGCGTAGCAGCGCTTTGCTGTCATTGAAGTTGAGTAAGGAAGCGGATTTGAATAACGCTGTGGCACCCATTGCCGCCAGCGAAAAAAGTGCTTGTCTTCTGTTCATACGATTGCCCGACCTAACTGCGAAACCATAAATCAGCCATCCGAAAATGGAGGAGTGCGGCGATGCTAGTGATTTTGGATTGGACGCCAAAAGCATAATCATTTTTCAAACCGCCTACAAGTTGAAAAGCCAAGCCCACGCCCGTCCGCAAAAACCAAAACCGACAAGTGGACAAGCGAACTTTGCATGGCTTATCATCGCTGCGCTCAACCGTGGATGCTTTCACCTTTCGAGACCAGGAGTTTGGCTATGAAAAAGCTTTATGCGTTCGTGCTGCTGATCGGGTTTTTGCTGCCGTTTGCGCTCTCTACGGCGGCGCTCAACCGAACCGCCAAGAGCAACGGCGACACCACCATGTACCGCGATGAATACGGCATCCCGCATATCTTTGCGCCCTCGCTTGAAGCTGCCGCTTACGCCATCGGCTACGCGCAGGCCGAAGACCGTCTGGAAGAGTTGTTAAAGAATTATCGCCGCGCCAACGGTACTATGTCAGAGGTCTTTGGCGATAAATATTTCCGCGATGATTTACTTCAACGAATGTGGCGGCATTCAGAAATCAGCCGCGAAAAATATTCCACCATCAGCCCCAAAATGCGCGCCGTCATCGAGTCGTATCAAGAGGGCATCAAACAATTTATGCAAGAGCATCCCGAACAAGTGCCTGCCTGGGCGCAGGAAATTCACCCCTGGGATGTCATAGCCTTGTCGCGCTACATCATTTTCGGCTGGCCGTTGGGCGAAGCGGCTGGTGATTTATCAAGAGCCGGAATTCAACCCGACCCGATGGCTTATCGCGGCTCGAATCAAATGTTGATTGCCGCCAAACGCACCACGCTCAACGCGCCCATAGCGGTGATTGATCCGCATTTAAGTTGGTACGACGAGTTTCGTTTTTATCAGGTGCGAATCTATGCGCCGGAATTCAATGTCGCGGGCGTCTCGATTCTCGGTATGCCGATTCCGTCGCTTGGTCACAGTCGCTGGTGTTCCATAGCCATGACCACAGGCGGCCCTGATACTTCGGATGTTTATGAAGAAGAACTCAACCCGCAAAATCCCCGGCAATATAAATATGATGGCAAGTGGCGCGAGATGACGATTCGCAAACAGAAGATTGGCGTCAAGACCGACAAAGGCTTCGCGGTCAAAGAGGTCGAAATCGAATACACCCATCACGGCGCAGTCGTTGCCCACAAAAATGGCAAGGCCTATGCGTTTGCCATTCCTTATGCTGAAGAGGTTGGCCTCAGCGATGAAATTTATGAAATGCTGACCGCAAAAAATCTTGCGGAAATGAAGAAGGCATTATCGCGGTTGCAGTTGATGCAGCAAAACGTCATGGTCGCCACTGTGCAGGGCGATCTGTTTTATGTCCGCGATGGTCGCGTGCCGATTCGCGCCAAAGGTGTTGATGCGTCGCAGCCGGTTCCGGGCAATACGTCGGCGACTGAATGGCAAGGGCTGCATCCTTTCTCAGACCTCGTGCAAATCACCAATCCGGCAAGCGGCTATATGCACAATTGCAACGTCACACCTTTTGCCATGATGAAAGAGGTGCCGAAAGAATTGCAGCCGGAAACTTACGCAGCCGCACCGTATTTGTACAATGCCAGTCGCAAGGCTCCGCGCCATCAACGCGGCGAAATGATGACGCAGCTTTTGGACGCAGCCACCAAGGTCAATCTCGAACAGGCGCTGGCTATCGCTTTCAATCCGACAGTGTGGAAAGCCGAAACTTGGCAGGCGCGTTTGAAAGAGGCATTGGCCAAAGCGATGATGAAACCCGGCGAGGCTTTCGAGGTTTATCAATTGATTCAAAACTGGAATCGTCGCAGCGATGCCGATTCACCAGGCGCTATGGCATTTTATGCGTTCAAGAAAGGGCTGGGCGACCTGGCGAAAGAGGTGGAACCACCGGCGACGATCACGGATGAAAAACTTCTTGATGCGTTAGGCCAAGCGGCTGAATGGCTCAAGACGACCTTCGGTGCGGTGCGCGTGCCATATGGCACCTATTTCCGTGTCGGCAGGCGAGGCGGCGACAAGACCTGGCCGGTGGGCGGCGGCTCTTTGCAGGCGGTCGGCATGGCTACGCCGCGCGCCATTAGCTTCGCGCCGGTCGGCAAAGAGATGGTCGGGCAGGGCGGCCAGACTTCTACACAGGTTGTCGTGATGACGAACCCGCCGCAGTCTTACGCGATTATTCCTTTGGGCGAAAGCGACCATAAAGAGAGCGGCCATTGGGACGATCAAGCCGAAAAATTATTCAGCAAGAGCATAGCCGCGCCCAGTTACTTTTTGGACAAGGCGGAATTGTTGAAGCACGTTACGACGACCAAAGTATTCAAACGCCCGTTGGCCGCTCAAGCAGGACGTTAGATTGATTTCAGAGGGCGATCAATAATCGCCCTTCTTTGTTCATTGCTTTGCGTTTGCTTGGCGGCTTGGCGTGAATATTGAGGGGCGCTGGTGATACCGCCGGTTCGCACCAAGCCGCCAAGCCGCCAAGACTCGCAAAATCCAAGGCTTGTTGCCGAGCCTTGGTTCACAAAATTACTCAATCAATTTTGAAAAAGAAAAAGCTATGAAAAGAATTTTGAAACTCTCAGTCGCGCTCTTGATCGCGCTGATTATTTCATCGAGCCTGATGGCGGGAACTTCGCAGCAGGCCAACAAACGCGGTATCACCCCGGAAGATTATTATGCCTTTCAATTTTTGAGCGACCCGCAAATGGCCCCCGATGGCGAGCGCGTCGCTTATGTCGTCACCACCGTTGATCGCAAACAGAACCGCCGCTTTTCATCTATATGGCTGACCCCTCTGGATAGCGCAACGCCGCCGCGACAATTGACCGCGAGTCATCTATCTTCCCATGCGCCGCGCTGGAGTCCAGACGGCCAAGCTCTCGCTTTCATTTCGGCGCGACCCTCGGCAAACGAGACTGGCGAGACAGTGAGGCCGCAGGTCTGGTCGTTGTCCATGCAGGGCGGCGAACCGCATCGCCTCACCAGTTTCAAAAATGGCGTGAGCAGTTTTCAATGGTCGCCGGATGGCAAACGCCTGGTCTGCGTGAGCCGCGTCGGCCCCAGCGACAACCGCACCGACAACCGCGAACGCAGCGACGTGCGCCACTACAAACACATCTCCTACAAATTCAACGACAGCGGCTGGTTCGATGATAAACGCAGCCACCTCTTTGTGGTTGAGGTTGAAAACGGCAACACCAAAGTGCTTACTTCGGGCAACGATTGGGACGACAGCGACCCGCAATGGTCGCCCGATGGCGCACACCTAGCGTTTGTCTCGAATCGCACCGGCAAGGCTTTCGATGGCGACCGCAACACCGATGTTTTCGTCATTCCGGCGGACGGCGGACCACTCACGAAAATTTCCGATCACCCGGAACCAGACTACTCGCCGCGCTGGTCGCCCGATGGCAAGACCCTCGCTTTTATAGGCAGCGTCGTTGAGAGCAGTCATCCGAAAATCTGGCTGGCCGCAAGCGTCGGCAATAGCGCGGCAATTCTGGCGGTGAACGATCTCGATTTGATCCCCGCCAATTTGACGTGGGCGGAAGACGGCAAGGCGCTCTATTTTGATGCCGGTGTGAAAGGCGAAACGCAGGTCTTTCGCGTTGCTGTGGCGAGCCAAGAGTTAAAGCCAATCACCAAAGGCGCACACGCCGTTCGCAATTTCGTCATCAGCGATAAAACGCGCAAGCTGGTTTTTATGGCCAACGATTTCACCCATCTCGATGATCTATATGTGTTGGATATGGTCGCCGACACCAGCGCAACGACGGGCAGAAAGCTGACCCATTTGAATGAGCGATGGTGGCCGCAACTGGAATTGATGGAGGTCGAGCGCCTGAGCTACAAGGGCGCGGATGGTTGGGACGTTGACGGATTTTTCGTCAAGCCCAGAGGTTGGAAAGCTGGCGCAAAATATCCTATGGTGTTGAGCATTCACGGCGGCCCGGCGGGAATGTACGGCGTGGAGTGGCTGCATGAATTTCAAGTCTATGCGGCCAACGGCTGGGCGGTATTTTTCACCAATCCGCGCGGCTCAACCGGCTACGGCGAAAAATTCGAGCGCGGCATCAAGAACGAATGGGGCGGCAAAGATTATGTGGACGTGATGAACGGCGTCGAAACGATTTTGAAAAAGTACGACTGGATAGACCGCGAGCGATTGGGTGTGACGGGCGGCAGCTACGGCGGTTTTTTGACCAACTGGATAGTCGGTCACACCCAACTGTTCAAGGCAGCGGTGACGCTTCGCAGCGTGGTGAATTTCATCAGTGACGAAGGCACACGCGACGGCGCTTATGGCCACAAGCGTGATTTTGGCGGCGACCTGTTCGAGAAGTTCGAACTTTATTGGGAGCGTTCGCCTTTGCAATATGCCAAGAATGTGAAGACGCCGATTTTGATACTACATTCGGACAACGATTATCGCGTGCCGCTTGAACAGGGCGAGCAGTGGTTTCGCGCTTTGAAGTTTTATGGCGCGACAGCGGAGTTGGTTATCTTTCCGCGCGAGAATCACAACTTGACGCGCACCGGCGAACCGCGCCACCTGGTCGAAAGCTTGAACTGGCAATTGTATTGGTTCGATAAATATTTGAACCACAACCCGGCGGCTGTCCCGCCTGATGCAAAGTAAAAAATTCACGAGTCGGTTTTTGTTATTGCGTTTCTACGGTTCCGGTTTATGCTTGAACGGAAAGAATCGGAAAGTCGCAAGCGAAAGCTGAAGCCGGAAACCCGATGGCGAATTTCACTATACTCGAACCCATGTCCACAGGCGATGTGATAGACCGTGCGGTGCGGATTTATCGGCGTAACTTTGCGCCCTTGCTGTCCATCGTTGCGGTTCCCAGTTTTATCGGCTATCTCGCTTCGACAACCTTTTTGTTTGGCTATTCCAAAGTGGTTCTCGGCAGCGTCGAAGCGGGCGTGCCGGAAACTTCGCCGGTCGCCATAATGATGATGGCGGTGGGCGGACTGCTTTATCCGGTGTGGCTATTTATCCTGCTGTTGACGGTGTGCGGAATGTCCCGCGTCATTGGCGATCACATCATGCTTGACGAAAGCATCACCTTTCGCAAATGCTTTGCGGCAGCGCGCAAACGAATCGGCGACATCTTTTTGCTGGGCTTGTTGAGCATCGTCATTTTGATAGTGGTCTATTTCATCCTGTCGGTAATTTTTATCATCGTCTTTTTAATTGCCGCCGTGTTAATCGGCGTAACGGCTTCTTCAGAAATGCCGCCGTGGCTGGTCGCCACCTTCACCGGCATCGCCGCCTTGGTTGCCGTTGGTTTAGGCATCGCCGGGGCGTTGTGGGTGATTGCTCGCATCGTGTTTCTGCCGCAGGTGATGATGATCGAAGGGCAGAGCGCCGGGCTATCGTTGGGGCGGGCGATGAATTTAGGCAAAGGGAACTGGTATCGCGTCGGCGGCATCGTTTTGTTTACTTACTTCGTGTCGTTGTCTTTGCTGGCGGCGCTGACTTTGCCGGTAATGACGGGGCTGTATATGACGGGCATACTGACCGCCGAGTTTATGGTTTCGCCGACCTGGAATATTCTTTACACCTCGTTCAGTCAGATCTCGAATCTGCTGGCGCTGCCGATTTGGATTGTCGCTTACACCTTGTTGTATTTCGATAGTCGAGTGCGTAAAGAGGCGTATGATTTGGAACTGCTGGCGCGAGAAGTGAACCCCGGATTTTATTGGCAAGCGCCCAGGCAGACAGTGGTGATGGGTTATCCCGTACCGTATGCCAATCCGCAGGGGCGAGTTTTCGTGCAGACCAGTCCGTTGGGGCTTGCCGGTTGGCGACCGCCGCCGCATCCCGTGCCGCCGAATGTTGCAACGCCAACGCCTGCGCCAGCGCACGAGAATCGGCCAACCGCTCCACCATTGAAGAGTGCAGCGGGTCAGTGGGCGTCCCCGGAAGCGGCGCAGTTCTGTTTTCAATGCGGCGCGAAGTTCGAACCAGAAGCCAGATTTTGTATGCGTTGTGGCACGCCAGCGCTGCTGTAAGGTTCGCCAGCCGTGGCTGATTCTGGTAAATTGAACGAGCGCATCGCTAATTTTTCTTGTGAATACTGATTCGATGAAAAGAGTGTTGATGACAATTGGTCTGCTGCTGTGGTGCGTTGGCATAGCTGCCGCCGCCGCCTCGTTGTTGGACTATGAAAAGCGCGTTGCCAGAGCCGCCGAGCAGATCAAGCGCATACAAAAAGATGACAACTACGCCGAAGAAGGCGTGGACTACGTGAAAAAGTTGTTGCCGAAAACCGAGCCGGTTGAATTGCAAGGCCGCGTCATCAACGTGGATAACGAATGGTTGCATCAGCATCTGGATTTAGCCGTGGCGGAAAAACAGAAAGCCGCACGCGATCTGTTGTTGACCGAAGTTCGGGGCTGGCTGGAGGCGCTCGATCATCATCTGCAAGATGCCGAGGACATTTCGCGGGCGGACGCCAATAAAGCCGCCATGCAAGAGCGCTTGAAAAACATATTGGCGCAGGAACAGTATCGCGACAAGAAAGAAAATCCCCTCGCCGCAAAGATCAAAAAGCTTCGCAAAGCGGTGTTGGACCTAATTACGAGAATCTGGACGCGCATCATGACGGCGCTCTTTGGGGCGGGCAATGCGGGCAGCGGTTTATTCAAATTCATCTTCTTCGTGGTGGCGGCCATCGTCGCCTATTTCATCATTCACATGATCTGGAAATACAAACCGACGAAGAAGAAAGCGAAAAAGAAGACGGTGCTGGGCGAAGAGATCGAAGAAGATGCCAGTCCGAGCGATTTGGCCGAGGCCGCGATGGCGGCAGCCAAGGCCGGAGATTTTCGTCTGGGGGTTCGCAAACTGTACATCGCGTTTTTGTATGAAATGTCGGAGCGCAATTTAATCGAATTGCATACTCATGCGACGAACCGCGAATACCTTTCGATGGTGGCAAAGTTTTCCTCGCTCCTTCCGGCGATGAGTTATATGACCGACCGTTTCGATTATTTCTGGTACGGTATGTTCCCGTCATCGCAAGAAGATTTTTCCCTCTACCTGGAACGCTATCAAGCCGCCGTCAGACATATGCAGAATATCAACACCCAAACTCTGCAAGCGGGATAAGCCAGCGGACTGCGAGCCAGCAGGAAGTAGGTCTATTGACCATCACGGGTTTGCCGCTGATTCGTCAATCGTAACGCCACCAATCGGTTCACCTTTCCCCAATTCAATCAGGGACAGTGCTGCATGAAAATTCATACAACCAAAGAACTGGCCGTAAAACTGGAAACCGCCGAGGCTCTCAACCAGCTTGAATTTGTGCGGACGCACCAGCGCTTGTTTGCCGATTCGACAGCGGGTTATGAAAAGATCGGCAGCGGTTATGCGGTCTTTGCCGGAGTGGAGTCGCCGTTGACGCAGATTTTCGCGTTGGGATTTGATGACGATTTCAGTGAAGCCCAGCTTGATCGGCTGGAAGCTTTTTATCAACAGCGCAAGGCGGCGGTGAATGTCGAGGTCTGTCATCTGGCGGACATTAATCTGTTAAAAATGTTAATCCGGCGCGGCTATCAAATCAGCGAAGTTTCTAATGTTCTAGCCCGGCGCATTGGCAGTGACGAAGTGTTTTCTGATGCCTTGTCAAATCATGTGCAACGAGTCGGTGAAGAAGATATAGAGCGGTTTTCATATGGGTGTACGGAACCCCTTATCGTTGAGCAGCGGTCTTCGACCGCGCCGGTCAGAGACCGCCGCTCAACGGGTTTGAGGTTTCAGTAATCCCAAACAAAAACCGCTCTAGAGGCGTTTGCAGCGGTAATCTCGCAAGGTTCTTTGGAAAGCCCGGCGATTCCGCAAGCGTTCAAAGAGTTGTTTATCACCTGTTTTCAGCAAGCGAATTGCGCGATCTTTGGTGCGCGGGTGAAGCAGACAGCGGCAGGCGGCGGCGCGGTTTTTATGTGCGATGAGGTAGCCATTTTTGGCGGTGCCAGCACCTTGCCGCAATTCCGTCGGCAGGGAATTCAAACCGATTTGTTGAAGATGCGTTTACGCTACGCGCAGGCGCTAGGCTGTCCGTGGGCGATGGTGACGACGTTGCCCGGCAGTCTGTCGCAAAAAAATGTTGAACGCCAAGGCTTTCAAGTGGTCTATGCGCGCACCAAATTTACCAAAGAAATTTCATCAGCCCATGAGTGATTTTCCAATGCTCTGTACGCACGGCCCTGCGGTGGTCGCCCGTACAGAGCATTGCACTTTATTTCATCCACCATCCCAAGCTCGACATTGTACATTTTTCAGAGGCGAAGCAGCCTTGCTAATCCCGCCGATGGCTGGCAAAAAAACTTTGCTTGCTGGGTGTGTAGGTAGGACTTTAAGCATCCCCCAACTACCGTTGGGGGGATTCCGATGAATTGCCTAACTGCCTCGGCTCTCCGTTGGGGGATTCAGATGAATTGCCTAACCGCCTCGGCTCTCCGTTGGGAGATTTTTTAGTGGCAAAACAGCCTGATTTCATTGGCTTTTTCACCCCTTGGAATGATTGAACCTCAGCTTGTTGAGGTGAGGTTCAATCATTCCAAGCGCGAGCCGCAATGTCAGTTCTTGATTGGTGTTGTCCAATCTGAAATTGTACAAAGTCGAGCCAAGAGCCTTACAGGAAACCGGCTTGTGCATGAAATTCCTCTGCACTTGGTGCCATGAAAAAAGAGAAAGGCAGCTTTTGAAGGCTGCCTTTCTCTTTTGCTGAATCAGTGTTCAGGGTTTAGCGAACCGCCATCTTGAAACTCATGGAAGCGGTGCGGCTGTTTTGGTCACGCGCCGTCAGCGTGAAATAGTAAGTGCCGCCAACGGTAGGTATGCCTCTTAACAGTCCGCCGCTGCTCAAGGTCAAGCCGGGAGGCAGTGTTCCACTGCTCACCGACCAGACGTAAGGCGGGGTGCCGCCGGTAGCCGCTAATTGCTGGCTGTAGAGTTGCCCCCGCGTTGCCGAGGGCAAGAATGTTGTGGTAATCGAAACCGGCGTTCCCGACGCGGCGACGTTGACCACTACATTGGTGGAAGCCGAGCCGAAGTAAGCGGTTCCTTCTTTAATCATGCGCCATTGAAAATTGTAATTTCCCGCATTGACCGGAGCCGTCACTGTGAAGCTGAAGGTGACGCTTGCGCCCGGCGCAACCGATGCAGTCAGATTGACGCGATTCAAACCCCAAGTGGTGTTGTCCTGGGGATTTTGCGAACCGAGTTTGTAAACGCTGTTCGCTGTCCAAGTCGTCGTGCCGGTGTTTTGCATGGTCACGGAAACCCCAACCGCTTGACCGGGCGACATGGACGATGACACCACTTGCGACACGAAGGCGGCATTATCTGCGGCAGGCGCGGCGGCGGCGGTGGTGGCAAAGGCTTCGTTCGAGTAGCCGGAAACGCCTACAGCGTTATAGGCTCTGACGCGATAAAAATAGGTCGAGCTACTTTGCAGGCCGGAATCCGCAAAGGTATTTTGATTGGCCGGAAGGTCGGCGATTTGCGCGTAGGTTCCGCCGGAGCCGAGTTTTCTTTCCAAGCGAAACCCCTGTTCGTTGGTGCTGGTATCGAGCCACGAAAGATTGATCGAAGTATTGCCGCTGGCGGCGGCGCTCAAGCCGGTCGGTGCACTCGGCGCACTCGGCGTTCCGCCACTCTTGGAACCCGGATAGAGGAAGGTGACGACAGCTACATCATCGGTTCCCAGGGTGGCTCCGCGACCGTTGCCATGCGCCGAGGCGTACATGATGGCTGCTGTATCCGTGCTGTGACCGAAGCCCAGCGTATGCCCAATTTCGTGACAAGCGACTTCCGCCAGATTGGCGGATTTGCCTAGAAAACATGAAAAGCCGTTATTGAAGACGACATCGCCTTCATAGATTTTATAGAAACTTTTGCCGCCGATGACGGTCGAAGGGCCTCCGGCGCTGGAGACGCCGCCGATGGCCAGTATGCCGGCGCAGCCTACGGGGTCGGTGATTTGGTTGTTCGGATCATTGAAAGAGATGGCGGTCACGCCATCGGCTTTGAAGCCGCCAGAGGTGGTGCTGCCGCCATTTTGTAAGACCAGCGCGGTGGTTTGCACATTCGTCCAGGCCGCCAGCGCCTGATTGATCTCGGTGTTGCCGCCACCCGGCGTGGGCGCTCCGGTCGGGTTGACGCGATAGACTACGGGTTGATTGCTGTCCGGTTCGGTCCAGCGATACCCGCTGCCTAAAAAAGTGTATTGCGGATTGATCGAACCGGGCGGATCATCTACATACTCCGGCGGAATTTCTACGATAGGGGTGGGCGCGTATTTCTCGTCATAGCTCTGCACTTCCAGCGCGTGGCTGTTGAGAAGCTTGCGGATTCTCTTGTTAAATTTGGCCAGCGACGCCTGGTTGGTAATCTCCGGGCTTGCGGTAACGCCGAGCAGATTGATGGTGCCGCCATCGAGGTCGCGTTTGACGATATGGCGATCTTGGCTGGCGTCATAAGCGATGTCGTACTTTCCTTGAAACAGGTGCGCGATTCGTAAAGTGCCGTCTGAAGCGGTGTCCAGAAACAGTAGCACCTGGTCGCCGATTTGATAATCGGGCGCGCCAAAAATGACGGTGGAATGATCGCCAACAGTGCCGCCCAATTGTTTGAAGACAATTTGTTGATTCTGCAAATGGCCTTTCAAAACTCCGGCGACCTGAATTTTTACATAGGTATAAATGTTTCCCTGATTGGCATCGAAGGCCGCTTTCACCGCCTGCACTTCGCCGGTCAGGATGACGCGGGAACTGGTCACCAGTTGCTCATCGGTAAGCAAAATGGCAGTGGTGGCGTGGCTTTTCGTGGTGAAAAAAAATACGGCCAACAGTACAGGGAGAACCTTATAGATTGACCTCTTAGTAAATAATTTCATGAATTTTCTCCTGCAAGATAGTTGGCACCAGCGGTGAGACTTTGGTGCGCGTGTCCTTATTCTGCTGAGGGCTTTTGATGTTTTTCCTTTGTTATTTCGTTGCAGTAGAGTAGTGTAAAGGGGCAAACAATATTTTGCTATAGTTTTTTCCACGGGCGTTTGCGAAGCGGCAAGGAGGGAATTCTTGACGCTGTAAAAACGCTAATGTTAGACTATTTTTTTGTCAGGGGGTGCCAGGTTTCGACGGGGGTACTCTGAGGTGTTGAATGCATGCCGCGGCCCACGCCCCGCGTTACTAAGCTTGGAAAACACAATCGCGAATAGCGAATTAGCACTGGCAGCTTAAGGCCGCCACGATTCACTTGAAAGTGCCTGTGGTTCAGGATGAGTCGTCACTTAACAGGATGCCTCGTTGCTCCCGTGTTCAGGGGGGTAACGGGAAAGCTAATCTGAGCTAGCCCGTTTGGATGCTTAGTTGCTTCCACGGTCTGAACGGGCGAATCCTTAGTGAAGCAAACAAGCATGTAGAGTTCAGCGCTGATGGCTCTCGGACGAGAGTTCGATTCTCTCCACCTCCATTGCTTTTTGCCGATAAAAGATTTATATCTTGGCAGCGGTCTGGCGGCGCAAGCAAAGGCGCGCCTGGCCGCAATGGCTCATTCAGGAAAGAGATTTTATTTTAATGACAGACCCCTTTACTGCACAATCAACTGCCATCAAGTTAGCTGAACTATCACACGAAATCGAAGAACTCGAATCCAGCCGTCAAGCGATTCTACAGCGCCTCGACAAATTGCGTGCGCTGGTTCTGACCTCCGGCAATCGCGCTTTGACAGCGCGTGCCTCGGTAGATTTTCTCACCGACCATCTGACCGAAATCGCCTTCGCGCAAGTCCGTTTGCTGGAAGCCGAAGTGCGCGAAATCGCCAGCGGTCTGGAAAGCCTGAGCCGGGAATCGGTGACCTTGGCCTTTGAATCCGGCAGCCTGGACGACACTATGGCCGAAGTGGAAGACGAAATCGAACGCATTTCGGGGCTCGTGCTGGACGGCAACTGCAAACCCTCTCGCGGCCATTGAGGCGTTGAGCGTCACAGACGAGGCCACACTTGCAAGGGGACCAAAATGATGGACAGAGATGTTAAAACATCGCCGCGCCTAGGGGCCAGAATCGCCGGCACCTTCTACTTGATCACCATCATCATGGGCGTGTTCGCCGAAGTCTTTGTTCGCGGCGCGCTTGTCGTGCGTGATGACGCCGCAGCAACAGCGACGAATATTCTGGCACACGAGTCGTTGTACCGTTTCGGCTTGGCCGCCGATCTGATAATGCTCGCGTGCTATATCGTTGTGACGCTCCTCTTCTATGGCTTGTTCAAGCCAGTGGGCCGGAGCCTCTCTTTGCTCGCCGCGTTCTTCAGCTTAGTGGGGATCGCCGTCTTGGCTGTCAACTCCCTCAACCACCTAGCCCCTCTCGTCTTTCTGGGAAGCGCTCACTACCTGAGCGCATTTGAAACGACTCAGTTGCAAACCCTTGCGCTTATGTCTCTCAAAATGCATACGCGGGGCTACAGCATCAGCAGTGTATTTTTCGGGATTTACTGCCTCATGATCGGATACCTTGCTTTCAGGTCAGGCTTTCTACCTCGAATCGTGGGGGCACTGATGGCGATTGGAGGCGTGAGCTTTGTGACTGATAGCTTCGTGGTGTTTCTTTTGCCTGCGCTCGCAGACCGTCTTCCCGACCTTGGGATGCTCGGCGGCATTGGGGAACTATCACTTACACTGTGGCTGATGATGATGGGAGTAAATGTTCTAAAGTGGGAAGAGAAAGCAAGCGCTTGGCAAATTAGCGGAGCATAGTTGTGGCGCTAGAGCATTACTCTTGTATCTGCTTTGGACTAACCCGCGTCCACCTTATGCCGCTTTACACTTACCTTACATGGTGGAATCGAAGGAAGGAAAAATCAATTGGACTCAATGAAGAAAGCCGGAACAGCCTTAGACGACATGAAGATCCATGTGAGGATCAAGATTTCGGCGTTGTGGGCAAGCGTGATGTTCTGTTACATCTATGGAGATTATTTTGGCCTCTACGTGCCGGGGGCGTTGCAAAGGATGTTGGAAGGAAAAATGGGACCATTCGGGCCGACGACTCAAGGGATTTTGTTGGGAACGTCACTCATGATGGCGATTCCGAGTGTCATGATTTTCCTCTCGCTGGCATTAAAGCCTAACCTGAATCGCTGGGTGAACATCATCTTTGGCGTGATCTATACAGTGATCATACTTATCACGATGTGGGATTGGGCGTTCTTCATATTCTTGGGAATCATTGAAGTCGTACTTACGGCACTCATTGTGTGGTATGCATGGAGTTGGCCTAGGCGGGAAGCAGCATAAAAGGGGAGCATATGCCGGTCGCGCACGTCGCCACTAAGTGCGCCGCCCAACAACCAATGCAGCGGAGCGCGGCCAACGGAGATTTCGCTTACTCCCAAGATTTCATGCCGCGCCTGCTGGCCGTAGCGGCTGGCGGATTGGGAGTTGATTCACAAGAAAACCAGCCCTGCCTGCTGGCTCGCCAATTGGAGAGATCAATGCTGGAAAATCAAATCAAAACATACCTAGAACCATCTCAAGAAGCAGGCCGAACCTTTATTGCTCGTGGTATTTTGGGAAGTGTAGTGATGCTGAATTTGCTTCGCTTCAGAGAGTTTGCTGATTATTCCGCCACCCCTGATCTCGCACCTGCTGAGGCGATAAGTGGCAAAGCCGCCTACCAACTCTACATCGAACACACGCTCCCGCATCTGGAAAAATCCGGTGGTGAAGTGATCTTCATGGGCGCAGGGGGAAACTTTTTGATTGGCCCAACCGACGAGCGCTGGGATGCGGTGATGCTGGTTCGCCAACGCAGCGTCAAGGACTTTATGGCCTTTGCCTCGAATGCAGAATATATGCAAGGGGTAGGGCATAGAGTCGCGGCGTTAGAGGATTCGCGCTTACTGCCACTGATGGAAGGTGAGGCGAGCCGCAACTTCACGGCTGACCGGTAAACGGTTCGACCGCAACGCGCCAAGTGCGTTTCGTCCGTTGTGCGTATCGTCCGTTTCGATCTGGGTAGCGTTACGCCTACGGCCCTTCGCCTAGATCGCCTCCGGCAGAAGGCGGAAACGGGTTTTCGTTAGCTTCATATTTTTGAGTTGCCGCTTTGCCCGGAAAGATTCATGGATTTCAACCGACAAGAGAACGAGCCGCCATTCACCATCCGCCATTCGTCACCCGCAAATGCCGATGCGCCCATCGGCATTTTTGATTCGGGGGTCGGCGGCTTGACGGTGTTTCGCGCTCTGGAAAAACGTCTGCCCAATGAAAGCTTGATCTACCTGGGCGATACGGCGCGCATTCCTTACGGCACGCGTTCAAAGGAAACCATCGAACGCTACGCCTTGGAAGACGCTGCCTTCATTCAAGCGAAAAACGTCAAGGCCATCGTCATCGCCTGCAACACCGTCTCTTCGGTGGCTGCCCATCGCTTACGCGAGGCTTGTGAAGTTCCCGTTTTGGGCGTCATCGGTCCGGGGTCGCGGCGCGCTGTCCAACAGTCGCGCAACGGGCGCGTTGGCGTGATTGGTACGGAAGCGACCATCGCCAGCGGTGCCTATGAAAAGGCCATGATGAGTTTGCGCGATGGCTTGAAAATTATCTCGCGTGCCTGTCCGCTGTTGGTTCCACTTGCAGAAGAAGGCTGGATGGAGCATCCTGTTACGCGCCAGGTCGCTACCGAATATTTAGAGGATTTTCGCCACACCGAAATAGACACGCTGGTGTTGGGTTGCACGCATTATCCGATTCTGAAAAATGTTATTCAGCAGGTGATGGGCGATGCTGTCAGCTTGATTGATTCCGGCGAAGCGGTTGCCGATGTGGTCGCCGAAAGGCTGTGCGCCGAAGGCTTGATGCGGCAGAGCGCCGCACCGCGCAGCGAACAGTTTTATGTCACCGATTCGGCCCGACGCTTTCGCAAAGTCGCCGAATACTTTTTAGGTCGCCCGATTGAATCCCTTGAAACCATAGAGTTAGGACAATTATGAGTTATAAACGAAAAGATGGACGCGCCAACGACGCCTTGAGACCAGTGGTCATCACCCCCAACTACACGCGCTATGCTGAAGGCTCTGTGCTAATCGAAGTCGGTCAGACGCGGGTCATCTGCACGGCATCTATAGACGAGCGCGTGCCGATGTTTTTACGCAATCAGGGCAAAGGCTGGGTCACGGCGGAATACTCCATGCTGCCACGCGCCACCGAGACCCGAACCCAGCGCGATTCACGCGGTCAAATCTCCGGGCGCACCCAGGAAATTCAACGCCTCATCGGGCGCTCGTTGCGCGCCGTCGTGCAGTTCAACCGTTTGGGCGAACGCACCATTTACATTGATTGCGATGTCATACAAGCCGATGGCGGCACGCGCACGGCTTCGATTTCAGGAGCCTTCTGCGCTTTGGTCTTGGCTTTGCGAAAACTTTATGACAACGGCAAGATTGCCGCGCCGATTCCGGTCACCGATTATGTAGCGGCGGTCTCCGTAGGCATTCTCAATGGCGAGCCGATGTTGGATTTGGCCTATGAAGAGGACTCGAAAGCCGAAGTAGATATGAACATCGTTCGCACCGGCGCGGGGCAATTCATAGAGATTCAAGGCACCGCCGAATCCAAGCCGTTCAATAAAGATCAGATGGATCGTATGCTCGAACTGGCGGCGGCAGGCAGCGCCCAGATCGTGGATAAACAGAAAGCCTTGCTCGGCGATTTGCGATAAGCTCAAGTCATTCATTCAAGCGCAGTCTTCATTACTTGCTCAGGAGGAACCGACAATGTGTCAAATCTCTCGCAGGAAAATGTTACTCGGCAGCGCCGCCGCTATAACGCTTACGGCGACTCATCCCAAAGCTCTGGCGAACCCGGCGTCGCCGCCTGTCGAAGTCGGCAAAGTCGAAAACCTTGCGCCCGACATCTATTTTCACGAAGGCAATCTGGCGCTCGGTCATTGCAACAACGGCTGGATTATTTTTGCCGATTACGTGTTAGTTATTGACGCCAATTTCCCTTCCGGCGCGCAGGTCATACTGCCCAAAATTCGCGCCTTGACCGACAAACCAATTCGCTTCGCCTTCAACACCCATCATCACGGCGACCACGCCTACGGCAATCAAGTGTGGATTGAAAATGGCGCGACGCCGCTGGCGCACACCGGCGTTGTTGACGAGATGAAGAAATACGAAACCGGCTATTATGGCGGGTCGCCCGGACGTTGGGAAGACACCGCGAAACAGCGCAAGGATGTTGCCGCAGCGAAATTGAAACCGCCGTCCTTATTGTTTCCGAAGGATTTGATTTTCGATGATGGCAAACATCGCGTCGAGTTGATGCACTTGGGCATAGCGCACACGCATGGCGATGCCTTGGCGTGGTTGCCGAACGAAAAGATACTGTTTACCGGCGATGCCTGTGTCAACGGGCCTTACAATTTCGTCGGTGATGGCGATATTGAAAAATGGATTGCCACGCTTGAGTTGGCGCGCCAACTGGGGGCAAAATTTGTCTGTCCGGGGCATGGCGTGTTCGGTGCGGAAAGCTTGCTGGCCGATCAGCAAGCCTTCTTCAAAGCCTTGCGCGAAGGCATAGGCAAATTGGTGAAAGTCAAAAAAAGTCCGCAACAGGTGAAAGATTCGGTCGCCCAACTGGCAACGGAGTTGAAGGCCAACGCGCAGATTGCACGCTATGTGAGCGAGCGTTTGTTGATGGCGCAGTCGGAAAAAGTTTTTATGGAAATGACCGGACAGAAATTCCCGGAAACGCAAAAGACCTCAAGAGACGCGCAGCACTGGCACAGCCATCAACATGGCTTGGAGTTGGTGGTCGCGTAAAACCGGATGGCAAACAGCGCTGCGGTGATTGAAAGCACAGCGAGTCGCTGGGAAATCAATCATCCGGCGGGGTTTTCTCAACTACTCCAATCACGGAAATCAAGGAGAGAAAATGGCGGAACAGAATTTTGACAAAGCGAAAGTGATGGCCTTGTTGAACGAGATTTTAGAAGCCGAGTTGGCCGGGGTGGTGCGTTATACGCATTACTCGTTTATGGTCTTTGGCCACAGCCGCATACCGATTGTTTCGTGGTTGCGCGAACAGGCCGCCAGCGGTCTGGCGCACGCTCATGCGGCTGGCGAAATGGTGACTCATTTTGGCGAACATCCGTCGTTGAAAATCGGCAATTTGCTGGAAACGCATCAGCACGAAATCAACGATATACTGCTGGAATCGCTGGACAGCGAACGCCAAGGCTTGCAGCTTTATAAAGACCTGCTGGCGCTGGTAAAAGATCAATCGGTCGTGTTGGAAGAGTATGCCCGCCAGATGATTTATGAAGAAGAATTGCATTTAGGCGAAGTCAACAAGATGCTTCGCAAGCCCGGCGACATACAGGTGTTTCCCGTTGACTAAACGATTGGCAATCGCCAAGAACCACAACTTCCCTATTGCAGTTCGGGGTGAAGGGAAATCATATCCCGATGGCAGAGTTTCAATCTGGCGGGTCGCCGAGGTGCCGCTTGCGCTCTATTCAAGTCAACGAAATTTGTAGATAATCATTGCGGATTGCCCGTGTATTCAAGATTGCTGGAGGAAGTATGAAAATCACCGGTCTTTTGGTCTTGACCGCCTTGATGCTGTTGGGGATTCCGGGTTGGGGGTTTGCTCAAGCCGCGCAGGAATTCACCGACCCCGCCGGAAAATACAAATTCACTTTGCTAGGCGATTGGCGCGCCGTTTCCTACAATGATGCGGTCGGCAGAGCGAAACTGGAATTTGTGTACGGCGACCGTGCGGAGGGCTTGTTAAAGATTACCAGAGAAAAATTGAACGGTTTGAATCTGGCGGGCAAGGCCAGAGAAGAAGAAGAGAATTTGCGTATGTACCGTGCCGGGTTCGAGCGTGCCACCAACGAGCATTTCGATGCCGGGCCGCTGGATGGCATACGCTTCGCTTTTTACAGCGCCGACGGTGGCCGCAAAGCCGCCAGCGCTTTTTATTATTTGCAGGACGGGGAATACGTCTGGGTGTTGCGCTTCACTGGTAGGCGCGGCGTACTCGATACCATACGCAATATCACCGACCGCATGGCGCGCAGCTTTACGCCGCTGGAAAAATAGTGCGGCAGGTGCGGCGCGAAGAAATTTTTTTGCGCTCACAAGATGAGCGATTTGCATTGTGCGGAGCCTCCTCTGGTTAAGCCGCAGGCTTTGACCGGCGCACGGTCAAAGCCTGCCGCTCAACCGCTTTGAGGTTTCCGTACTCGCAAACGACAACCGCTGTAGAGATTTGCAAAAACCGTTTCCAGTTTCCGATTCGACGAGTTTCAGCAGCGGAAATTTTTGCAGTGGACAACCAGCGTTTTCGCGCCGCAACACATTTTCATGAAAACGCTTTGAGAAGGACGCAGTGTCATCTCAACCAAATAGCACAGAGACATCAGCCGTAGTTTTATTCTTCGCAATCAACATCAATTTACAGGAAAGGAGACCGTATCTATGAGGGTCTTTGATACTAAGGAGATTAGAAACATTGGCATTGTAGGTCATGGTCACGCCGGCAAAACTTCGCTGGTCGCGGCCATGTTATTTGACACCGGCGCAACACCACGATTGGGTCGCGTAGATGATGGCTCAACGGTTACCGATTACGATGAAGACGAGGTGGCCAGGAAAATCACCATTACCAGCGCTCTGGCTCATTGCGAGTGGAAGGACAAGAAAATCAATATCATTGATACGCCAGGATACGCCGCATTCATACTGGACGCCAAAGCCGCTTTGCGCGCCGCCGAAGCCGCCATCGTCGTCATAGACGCGGTCAACGGCGTCGAAGTGCAGGCCGAAAAAGCTTGGGGCTATGCCCAGGAATTTGCTATCCCGCGTTTGCTGGTCATCAACAAAATGGACAAAGAACGCGCCAACTTCGAGCAGACGGTTGAACAGATCATCGAGACTTGGGGACGCCGCGTTGTGCCTCTGCAAATTCCCATCGGCAGCGAATTGAACTTCAAAGGCGTCATAGACCTGGTGCATTACAAAGCCTATTACGCTGATGGCAAAGCTACAGAAATTCCCGAAGAGATGAAAGACGCGGCGCAGACAGCGCGGGAAAAAATCATTGATGTGGTTGCCGAAGCCTCCGAAGAATTGATGGAAAAATATTTCGCCGATGGTACCCTCAGCGATGAAGATTTGATTCCCGGCATACACGCGGCGGTCAAAGAACGCCGCATCTTTCCGGTCTTTGTCACTTCGGCTACGCAAAACATTGGCATTCAACCATTGTTGACCGAGATTGTCGAACTGGTCCCCGCGCCCGATGAATTCCTCGTCGTCAAGGGCAAAGACACCAGAGGCGAAGAGATTGAACGCGAAATCCGCGATGTCGCGCCCTTTTCGGCTTTCGTTTTTAAGACCGTCGCCGACCCGTTTGCCGGACGCATTAACATTTTCAAAATCTATTCCGGCACGGTGAAATCCGATGCGACAGTGATGAACTGCACCAAGAGCGCGCAGGAGCGACTAGGCCCCTTGCACGTCATACAAGGCAAGAACCTCGAAAAAATTGCCGAAGCCAAAGCCGGTGACATCGTTGCCGTCACCAAGTTGCGAGAGACCACCACCGGCGATACCTTCTGCGATAAAGCTTCGCAGATCAGTTACGACGCCGTGAAGTTTCCGACTCCGGCGATCTCGTTTGCCATCGAACCGAAATCGCGTAACGATGAAGACAAGTTGTCGCAAGCCCTGCACAAGATGCTCGAAGAAGATTTGGCTTTGAACTTTACCCGCGACCCGCAGACCAAAGAATTTTTGTTGTCAGGCACAGGCCAGGTTCACATCGAAGTCGCGGTCAATAAATTGAAGAAACGCTATGGCGTCGAAGTCGCGTTGCATCCGCCGAAAGTCGCTTATCTGGAAACCCTGAAGGGACGCGCGGAAATCGTCGGGCGGCATAAGAAACAATCGGGCGGGCGCGGCCAATTCGGTGAAGCGACCTGCATCTTTGAAGGCTTGCCGCGTGGCAGCGGCTTTGAATTCGTGGATAAAATTTTTGGCGGTTCGATTCCTCAGCAATGGCGACCGGCGGTTGAAAAGGGCGTCAAAGACGCCGCCGCGCAAGGCGCGATTGCCGGGTATCCGGTCATAGATTTCAAAGTCGAATTGATAGACGGCAAATATCACTCGGTGGATTCGGACGACTTTTCGTTTCAGGTTGCCGGACGCAAAGCCTTTCGCGCCGCCAAAGAAAAGTTGAAAGCGGTGTTGCTCGAACCCATCATGAACGTGGAGATCACTGTGCCGCAGGAAAATTCTGGCGACATCCTGGGCGACATTAATTCCCGCCGTGGTCGCGTCTCCGGCATGGACTCGAAGGGCAATCAAGCAGTGGTCAAAGCGCAAGTGCCGTTGTCGGAAATGCTGTCGTATCAATCAACCTTGAACTCGATAACCGGAGCGCGCGGTTCGTACACTATGGAACTGGATCATTATGATGAAGTACCGGCTTCCATCGCGCAGAAGATTATTCAGAAGGCGCAGGAAGAAGGCCGCATTCGCGTTGTTGAAGATGAATAAGCGGCAGTCTCCAGTCTTTAGTCTGGTGTCCGGCGTCTGGTTACAGATACCGGACACTGAACAACAGTTTCTTTCCGACACTTTTTTAGCGCAATCGTAGCGGCGGTCGGAGGCCGCCTCTCAATCAAGCGCACACCTCTGCAACTTGCTATATAGCGAACCGCGAAAGCCAATGAGATTCGCACGGCGACACCGCTTGGATTGGTCAACTCCGATTTGTCATTGTCGTTGCAGGCGTTTCAGGTTGACATGGTTGGCTTGCCTGAATTACGGTTTTGCTCTGTAAATATTCCCAATCAGGTTCAACCATGAAACAGAAAAACAATTTCCAACGGCTGGCTACTGTAGTGCTTGTTCTGACCTTTGCCTTTTCCTCTTTCACGTCAGGGCAGACCGTCCGTCCAAAGAAAAAGGCGGCAACAAACGCTAAACCGAAACTGGTCGTCTTAATTGTCATAGATCAATTTCGCTACGATTTTCTGGAGCGCTTTGAAGACCTTTTCGGCGTCGGCGGATTCAAGCGCCTGATCAATAACGGCGCGTTTTTCACCAACGCCAATTATGATTATGTGCCGACTTATACGGCTCCCGGTCACGCGGCGATTGCCACGGGTTCGGTGCCTGCACAAAACGGCATCGTCGGCAATACCTGGTTTGACCGCGACTTGGGCAAGGTTCGCGTGATGGTCTCCGATTTGAAAGCGAAGAACGTGACCATGACGGGCGTGCAAACGCAGGTTGGCGCGCCTAGTCCCAGAGCCTTGATCGGCACCACCCTCGGCGATCAAATGCGTCTGGCCACCAATCAACAAGCCAAAGTCATAGCGATTTCACAGAAAGACAGAGGCGCGGTTTTACCCGGCGGCCAACATCCCAACGGCGTCTTCTGGTATCAGAGCAGCGACGGCACTTATATTTCCAGCGATTATTATTTTCAGACCCTACCGGCTTGGGTGCAGACGTTCAATACCAAAAACCGACCGGATAAATATTTCGGCAAAAAGTGGGAACACCTGTTGCCCGATGCTGCTTATGCGCGCACTCAAAAAGACTACACGCCCTTGCAAAAAACCGCCCTCGGTGACAAATTCCCCTACACTCTCACCGGCGGCGAAGAGAAGCCAGGAACGAAATTTTATAACCTCTTCGAGTTGACGCCGTTTGCGACCGAACACCTTGCCGCTTTAGCCAAAGCCGCTATCACCGCCGAAGCTTTGGGCGCGGATGACTTCACCGATTTTTTATCGGTCAGTTTTTCGGCTCCCGATTTAATCGGTCACGCTTACGGGCCGGATAGCGCCGAAGTGCTGGACACCTATGTGCGTTTGGATCAAGTTGTCGCCGATTTGTTGAACTTCATAGACGCCAAGGTTGGTTTGACCAATACGGTGATTGCGCTGACCGGCGACCACGGCGTTTCGCCGGTTCCCGAATATCTAGCGAAACTGGGCTATGACGCGGCGCGTGTTCCGACTCAAGCGTTAATCGAAGCGGTCAATAAAGCCTTGAACGAGCGCTATAACAAAAATGAAAAATGGGTGCAGTCGTTTGTCAACGACCAACTTTATCTCGATCAGAAACTGCTTGCAGCAGTCAAAGCCGACGCCGAAGAAGTGGAGAAAATCGCCGGGGATGCGGCGCTGAAAACTCCCGGCGTGGTCAACTATTTTACGCGCTCGCAAATCCTTGAGGGCGATCTGCCGAACACCGCTTTGGCGCGACGGGTGACCAACGGCTTCAACCGCGCACGGTCGGGCGATGTGTGGGTGATTATCAAGCCCTTCTCCTTTTTTACCGAAGGCAGCATAGCGACAACGCATGGTTCGCCTTACAATTATGACACGCACGTTCCGGTTATCTTCTTTGGCAAAGGCATACAGAAAGGCCGTTTTTCAATGGAATGCTCGCCCTCTGACATTGCGCCGACGCTGGCTTCGCTGCTGCGAATCGAGTTGCCATCGAATCGCTATGGACGGGTGTTGCCGCTTGCCGATAAGTAAAAAGGAAACAGTAAACGGCGATTTTGATTCACCATTATTTTTGCAACTTGGAGTATAGGAATTTTTCATGATGTTGAATGATAAAAGCAGGGCAAAATTTTTTATTGCCATTCTGATTCTCGTCGGTCAATTGATGGCAAGCAGTTCGGTCAGCTTCGGGCAAAGCAAAAAAGGCGCGAAGAGTACGCCGAAGCCGGTGAAAACCGCGCCGAAAAAAACGACTGCGCCAGTCAAGACTGCGCCTAAACCTGCGGCTGCGACGCCTAAAAAAGACCCCCAACCGATTGACGAGGCGGGCGGCGAAACCGTTGACGTGACGGCTCCTGATGCTTTGGAGCGCATACGCGCAATGGCTTCGCAAAAAGACCGCATCAACGCTTTGGAAAAATTCATCGTCACCCAACGCGGCGAAGGGGTGCAGCAGGCCAGAGAGTTGTTGATGCGCGAATACACTTTGCGCGGCGAACAATCGTTGCGCGAAGGCAATCCGCAAAATGCCGCGCAGGATTTTTCGGCGGTGCTGCGACTGGCTCCCGAAAAGATGGGCGACAAAATTTTTGACCAGTACATCTTTCCTATGCCTGTAGCGATGAGCGCTTTCGGTTTTCGCGCCGAGTCGGTTGAATTGATGCGCGCTTTTGAAAAGCGTTTTGACAAGGATGCCAATCGCTTGGTGCAGATCGGCTTTTTCTATGTTCAGATTGAAGCGCCGCTGGAGGCCGTGCGGATTTTGGAATACGCCGTTAAGCTGGCACCCGAAGATCATCGAGCGCATAACGCGCTGGGCAATGCCTACCTGATTAATTTGCGCTTGAATGACGCGATGGCAGAGTACGAAAAAGCTTTGGAGCTAAATCCCAAAGATGAGTTTGCCAATTTGAATCTCGCCAATCTGCTGCGAAGCACGGGCGATTATGAACGCGCCGAATCAGCTTATCGCCAACACCTGAAGTTGAAACCCGACGATGCCGAAGCACACGGCGGCTTGGCTTTGACTTTGTATGCCTTGGGGCGCGAGGAGCAGGCCGAAGCGGAATTTCAAACCGCTATGAAGCTTGACCCGAATGATTATCGCATTCCTACGCAACTGGCCTTCTTTTTTTTGAATCGCAAAAAACCGGCACAGGCGCGCCCTTTGATTGATCGCGTGGCGCACATCGTGCCGCGCTTGGGCTGGATACATATCGCCAAAGCCAACGCCGATTTGTTGGAGAATAAATATGGCGACGCGCTTTCGACCATGATTGCGGCGCAGGAGTTCGGCCAATTCGCCACCATGAATTTTGAACTCGTCAAGATGTTGATGGCCGTGGATGGTTATGATCAGGCGCTCGAAGTCATGGGCAAAGCCTTTACGGTGACTGCCGACGGAGAATTTGAAACCCTGCTGGGCGGCGTTTCCAAAGCGCGTTCGCAACGCCTCGATTTATTGATCGAACGCGAAAGACAAGCGGCGCTGTTTTTGAATGAAGGCCCGACCACAACGCTGCAATATCGTTTAGCCGAAGCGCTTGGCCGCATCAATAAATATTTGCAGGTGGCGGCAGCAGCAAAAAAATCAGCAATGACGACGGCGACCGCCACGACTAAAAAACGTCCGGCGGCAGGTGCTGGAAAAGGCAGCGCTTCGGCGAAACGTAGCAGCGAAGAAGCAGCGTTGGCAACGCGCCCGCGTCGCGCTGCTGGCACGGCGGTGTCGGCCAATGAAGCGTTATCGGCTGGGCGCGATGCTCACCTCGAAGGCATGGAAGAATTGCTGCGCGCCATCACCACCTTTACGACTTTGGATGATGGCCGCCAAGCCTTTCGCATGGTTTGGGCGGCGCGACGTTTAACCGAAGGCGGCTTGGCACTGGATGCGGCGGAGCAACTGGCGCGGCGAGCGCTGGCGATAGCGGAGGCGGCGACCGAGCCGGATAACTCCATGCGCGATGCGCCTTTGTTAGATCGTGATGGACGCCGTGCGGTTTTTCTGGGCCGAACTTATGATGTGTTGGGTTGGACGTTGTTTAAGAAAGGCGACACGCGCAACGCCATCGAAAATTTATCGAAGTCGGTAGAGGTTTATCTGCCCAGCCCGGAACGCAAAAATGCCTTGTGGCATTTGGCACTGGCTACCGAAGAAGCCGGAGATGACCGCAACGCGCTGGAGTTTTACATCGCCAGTTACGAGCCGGGAGCCAGCAGCGAAAAGGTTCGCAAAGCTCAAATCGAAGCCTTGTATAAAAAACTTAACGGCTCCTTGAAAGGGCTGGAAGAACGCTTGACCAGACAATAAAGCTTGCCCTATACAACAAACTGCGAGTTACGCCGCGCCGGTAAAATGAACTTGACGCTTGTGGTTTTGGGCAATTGAACTTTGCCAAACCTTCGCTATTTCTATGTATAGCCAAAAAGGAATATAGGTCGGCAGATAGGTTGATAGGTGAACTTACTTTTTAGCTATGCGGCCTGTTGTTATTTCCTCTTCAGAAAGATTGATTAATTTTGCCGGATGTTTTTACCTGTATTGGTTGACATTTGATTTAAGGGTTTATAATATCTGACCGCTTTATGACTGAGGTCTCACTACACTGTGAGATTCCAAGTATTCTACAAAGTGGAATACGGCTCTTTCCTCACTCAGTCATTACCAATAACCAATGTGAGCGCCGAGACCAAGTTATCTACAACTTTCTCTCGCTTACCCCCACCCCCGTGAGCAACGGGGTTGTTGTATAGGAGATTGCATATGGCAGATCGTAAAACAAAACCACGAAAGGAAAATTTCGTCTCTAAGATTGTGAAGAATCCCGATTCTCCTCCCGATACGTTGTTGTTGCGAGGGTATCTGGGCGAATCATCAGAAGCGGAACATACGCGGTTGTATTTCGACGCCACCCTCAGCAGCTACGTAGAGATTCCCGATGATGCGATTCTTCATGAAGAAGACGTACCCAAAGAACAGTCACCTCTTGGGGAAAGCTTTGTGTGGATTAAGCAAGATGCTGAAGTCATTCACGGCAAGGCTGGACCACAGCGCACCAAGGCCAAATTTTTTGAAGGGCCGATTGCCCAGGCGGCGGCACAGGCAGCGGCTGCGCCGATTCCACCCCCAACTATCTTGTGTCCGACGCAACCCGCGCATTGCCCATCGGTAGGGCATATTTGCGTTTCACAAATTGAATGTCCGCCTCCGAGTCCATTGCATGGCTGTCCGCCGGTAACCTTACCTCCGGGTTGTCTGCATACACCATTCCACGGCTGTCCCACTCCGCCGGTGCTGTGTCCGCCATTCACACCCTTGCATGGCTGTCCGCCGCATACGCCACAGTTTGGCTGTCCGCCATTTACGCCATTCCATGGCTGTCCGCCGTTTACCCCCTTGCATGGTTGTCCGCCGCATACGCCGTTGCACGGTTGTCCGCCGCATACGCCACTACTTGGCTGTCCGACTGGGCCGACGCTGTGTTGCCCAACTCATGTAGCGCCTTCGCTATGCTGTCCGCCACTGACGCCTGTGCATGGCTGTCCGACGCCTTTATGCACACATCCTCCTGTGTGTCATCCACCGACTCCGGCGTGTCCGACCCCGGTGTGTCCGTCGCATCAGATTATTTGTCATCCGACCAACCCCATAATCTGTAACTTGCAGACGGCGCACTGTCCGACGTTGCCAGGGGTGCATTGTCCTCCGGTTTCCGGCGGCGTTGCCTGCCCGACCGGTTTGGCTTGCGGCCCGCAAAGCATAGCTTGCGGCGTGACGTTGGCTTGCGGACCGGGAGGAGGTCCCATTAATCAATAAGTCAGCGCCCACGACTGACGGTTCCAGGAGTAAGTCTTGTCGCCCATCTGACGATGAGACTTACTCCAACCCTAGCGGAGAAAGAGTTGCCGTCTTGGCGCGGCTGCGATGGCGAACCTTCAGGCTTCAGGATTTGTCTTACTGCATTATTTTTGTTAAACAACAATATGATGATTACACCTGCCAACCTCTCCTACTACCTGATTGATAAAGGACTCGTTTCTACTCAATCCGTTGTGGATGGTGATCTAATGATTGTCGAGGTGACGCGGCGCAACCGCAATTTCAAAATCATTCGCCATCAGCAGCAAAGTTTTTTTCTCAAGCAGATTCAGAACTGGGAGCCGCTGGCGATTGCGACCTTGCAACGCGAGGCGACCTGTTACCAACTGGCGCAACAGGAGGCCGAGCTTGCTCCTCTGGCGGCGCTGATGCCCAAGTATTTTCTTTATGATTCAGCGCGCCACATACTGGTGACGGAGTTGTTGCAGGAAGGCGAAAACCTGTCGGAGCATCAACGTCGGCTGGGCAAGTTTCCGGTCGCCATTGCCGAGAAACTGGGTCAAGCGTTAGGAACCTATCATCATCAGACGATCTCCAGCCTCAATGACGCGGTGCAAAATTCAGTCTTTCCCAAACAGGTTCCCTGGATTTTGTCTGCCAACCAACAACGCGCACAGTTGTTCAATGCTCTGAGCGCGGGCAATTCGGAGCTCCTGAACATCGTGCAAAAATATCCTGAGTTTCATCAGGCGCTTGATGATATACGCGACCAATGGCAATTTGACAGCCTCATTCACGGGGACATGAAATGGGATAATTGCATGGTCTTTGCCGGTCAGCAGGGCGCGGCGGATTTGGATTTTAAGGTGGTGGATTGGGAACTCGCTGACATTGGCGATGCGTGTTGGGATGTCGGCGCGATTCTTCAAGCCTATCTGGCCTTTTGGATCATGTCTATTCCTATGGAGACACGCGCCGCGCCTGCACAACTCATCGAGATGGCGCAGTTTCCCCTTGAAGCGATGTTACCGGCGATTCATGCCTTTTGGAAAACCTATATAGAGACCCGGCAGATTGCTGTCGAGCAAAGGCGCAACTTGCTGGAACGCTGCGTGAAATTTGGCGCGGCGCGCATGATTCAAACGGCCTACGAGTATTTGCAGTATTCACCGCATATCACTCTTCCGGTTCTCTATATGTTGCAAGTGAGCATGAACATTTTGAAGAGTCCGCAAGAAGCCATCAGTGATTTATTGGAGATGTGAAAGCGACCTACGACTTATGAAAGATGTAGCCCAAAAACAGTATGTGAAAATTTTGCGCGCCATAAAGATTCTTTCCGCAACTACTTTCTCATTGGCGGGTGAAACCTTCTCGGCATCGGAACGGACGATGACGCAGTTGCCGATTTTCCCCGCCCCGAATCCCTTGGTCGCGCAACTGGCACAGCAACTCTATCAGCATTGCTATTGTAGAAAATTCACCGGCGAGGTGCAGCCGATGCAGCCGTCGGAGCAAACCGCTGATGATAATCTATTGGGTGAACTCGCGGCTTCCAATATGAGCCGCGAGCATTGGGACGCCGGTTGGCAAACTTTTCGTTTGCTGCCATCCGGTCAAATTGTCGCGCACAAAAACGGGCGCACCCGATTGTTGTGGCCGGGGGAGTTTGTCTCTCACGAAGGGCCGGGAGTGCCGCCGCGTGAAGGCGCTAACATCAGTTTATTCGCGCCGAAAGAATCGCAGACCATGCAGCCGGGCTTCTATTTTGCCTTCAGTGAATCCATTCCCGATCAACAGGATGATTATCAAATCGTGCGATTTTATTGGCATATCAAGCAGGCTGGGGCTGCCAAGTTAGTACGCTTCATCACGCAGGAACTCAATCGCTTTCAGATACCGTTTCGCTTCAAGACCTTGACCAATCGCTCATTTTTTCAACGCTCGGATGCCGCTGTTCTGTACGTGGGCAAGCGCTTTTATAAAATCACCGTCGCCTTGCTAGCCGACCTTCACCCCTTGATTAAAGACTATCTAGGCACGGACACGCCGCTGTTTACGAAACGCTTAGCTTACGGACTGGGACTTGCCGAAGAGCCCGGCAACGGGGAAAGTTTTGGGCAGCATCGGTGCCGCATTTTTGCCGAAGGCGTGTGGCAGGCGTATGAAAAAGGCGTGCTTCCAGAGGTCAAACGCTTGCAGGAAGTCCGCGCCCAATTTGCTCATCACGGCTTGTCGCTAGACCATCCGTACTTGAATCCTGGCTCCCAAGATTATTTTGATTTCCCGGAATCGCGAATTGACCAACTATGAATCACACCAAGGAAGCCTTTCTTGAAACTGCAACTTTTATCGGTGCCAAAGTGTGCCGCGATGCGGTATGGCACGAGCAGCGGTGCAATTGGCTGGGGCCTTCGATGGAGTTTACCGACAATGCCTGGATGGCGGTGCATCGCGCTTATGGCGCGGACCTCTACAGTGGCACCGCCGGCATCGCTTTGTTTCTCGCGCACCTGTATAAATTCACCCATGACAAAATTCACCGCTTGACGGCGGAAGGCGGGATCGCGCAGGCGTTGTCACGTTGCGAGCAACTGTCGCCAGCGGCGCGCAGCGGTTTTTATTCGGGGTGGAGCGGCATTGCCTATAGCTTGGTTCAGCTTGCTGAAATATTTGCTAGTCAATATTTAATTGAACAGGCGCTGCGCCTCGCCGAAGAGTTGAGTAAAGATGATCCGATGCAGCAAGGCTTGGATGTTATCTCCGGCAGCGCTGGCGCGATTCCCGCTTTGCTCTATCTTCATCAAAAACAGCCGCAAGATTTTCTTGTTGAGTTGGCCATTCGACACGGCAATCATTTGCTTGACACCGCCCTGAAGAGCGATGAAGGCTGGTCTTGGAATACCCTGAATACGCCGCGTAATCTAACCGGGTTTTCTCATGGCACGGCGGGCATTGGCTGGGCGTTTTTGGAACTCTATGGCGTCACCGGAGAAGAGAAATTTCAAGTTGCCGCCACCCAAGCTTGCCGTTATGAACAGCATTGGTTCAGTGCTGAACAGGACAACTGGCCTGACTTTCGTACCTTTGGCGAAGCGATGCCTAACGCCAATGCGGAGTTGAGCTATTCAATGGCCTGGTGTCACGGCGCTCCCGGCATAGGCTTGGCGCGATTGCGCGCTTGGGAATTGACCGGTGACGAAGGCTATCGCCAGGAAGCCGAAGCCGCCCTTCGCTCGACCACCAAGACGCTGGCGAATTCAAGTTATTTCAGCCAAGCCAATTTTTCGTTGTGTCATGGACATACGGGCAATGCCGAGTTACTGCTTTACGCGCACCGCCTTTGGCAATATCCTGAAGCGTTGGAGACCGTCGAGCGGCTGGGGGATTTCGGCATTGAACAGTATCGAAAAAATGATTTGCCGTGGCCGTGCGGCGTTCCTGGCGCTGGCGAAACTCCAAACTTGATGCTGGGACTAAGTGGCATCGGCTATTTTTATCTGCGGCTTTACCATCTCGAAGAAGTTCCCTCGATCTTGATTATTTGAGCATGGCGTAGCGCGCCACAACGGCAAGGGAAAACGCTCACAAGGATTATCAACTCATAAAAAAACTTTCATCACCAACCCAATATTTTGCTACTGTAAAGCTTTCGTGCGTGCTGCATAGAGGTTCAGCGAAGATTGTTTTGAGACGGATCGCGCCTATCTGAACTCTTCGCACAAACTATTTACAGCATCAATAATTGGGGACAGAGAGCGTATGACTCAATTTGAAAAAACCCAAAAATGGCCGGATGTAATGTGGATTGTGCGGCACGGCGAGAGTGCAGGCAACGTGGCGCGCAGGGAAGCCGAACAAACCGGCACATCATTTATCGAATTGCCACAACGCGAAGTTGAAGTGCCGTTGTCGGCGTTGGGCAAACAGCAGGCAGCGGCCTTGGGGCGTTGGTTTGGCCGGCTCCAGGAGGTCGAGAGGCCGTCGGTGGTTTTCGTCTCACCGTATAAACGGGCGCGCGATACGGCGCAAATCGTGCTGCAAAACGCCGCTATGAAGGATGACGATTTCGCCTTGATTGTAGATGAGCGACTGCGCGAAAAAGAGTTTGGCATCTTTGACCGGATAACCAAGACCGGGGTTCAGCAACTGTATCCTGAGCAGGCTGAAGCGCGAACCGTGTTGGGTAAATTTTATTATCGTCCGCCGGGCGGCGAAAGCTGGTGCGATGTCCTCTTGCGGCTTCGCAGCTTGATGGACACGATCAGCCGCGAACATCGCCGCGAGCGCGTTTTGATTGTCGCGCATCAAGTCATCGTCAATTGCTTTCGCTATCTGCTTGAGCATTTGACCGAAGAAGAGATTATGGAAATGGATCGGACCCATGAAATCGCCAACTGTTCGGTGACCGCTTACGAATTTGATCCGAGGCTTGGAAAAAAAGGCAAGCTGGCGCTGCGCCTCTTTAATTTCGTCGCGCCGCTGGAACAGGAAGGCGCGCCCATCACCACGCAAAAAGATATTCCGATAGCACCGAAATAAGCAACGCGAAAAACTTTTCACGCCGCTCTGCCGATGGGGCGTTTGGTGGCGAGTTGGACTGCCAGCGAAAGTTGTGCGGGAACCGCAAAGGTAGCGTACAATCATGCGGAATGGCAGCCGCAATCAAACCAACGCTCAACGGAACTTTGATCCTCAACAAGTCGGAAGACTGGACCTCGCATGATGTCGTGGCGAAATTGCGCCGCATACTGGGCGAGCGTCGAATCGGTCACGCCGGAACCTTGGACCCTTTCGCTACCGGCGTCCTCGTCGTCTGCGTAGGCGCGGCGACCAGACTGGTGCAATACCTGGTCGGTTTAGAGAAGGAGTATATCGCCACTGTGCGTTTGGGTTTTGCCACCGATACGCAGGATTACACCGGCAAACCAATTTCGCCTTTGGTGTCACCAATGGGTGTGACTGCCGCCACCCTTGAGCCGGTGTTGAATGAGTTCCGAGGTGAGCAGTTGCAACTGCCTCCCATGTTTTCAGCGAAAAAAATTGATGGCCAGCGCCTGCATCAGGCGGCGCGTGCCGGACGCGAAATCGAGCGCCAGCCTGTAGGCATTACCATTCATTCGCTTGCCTTGTTGAATGACGGAACCGGCAAGGTGAACGAGGACGGCACGATGGATTTCGTGATGCGTGTGCGTTGTTCATCGGGGACGTACATTCGCACGCTGGCGCATGACATAGGCGCACAGCTAGGAATCGGCGCGCATCTGTCCGCTTTACAGCGAACCGCTGTTGGCAGGTTTACCCTGGCAGAGTCCTTGCGTTTACAGGCAGTGGAAGAGCAACAATCCGCCGGGGCGTTAGGCGAGCATCTGATCAGTTTGGCCGATACGATTTCGCATTTGCCACGATTGACGCTGCCAACCGAGCAGGTGAATCGGTTGGCAAATGGTCGAGAGGTGCGCTGGCACGAACCGGAATTGGCCGAGGCTACTATTAGTGGTGGGGGCAAGGCTTCGGCAATCATTGGCTTGTGCAATGTGGCAGGCGAACTGGTAGCGTTGGGCGAGTGGGACACCGAGTTAAGAGTAATCAAGCCGAAAACGGTTTTTGTATCGCCAAAGAATTGAGGCGCTTGCGTACCGTGCTATAATTCTGGCAGCAACGATGGAATGGTGGAACGAAGAATCCAATCCAACTTCTTCTGGGTAGGTAACTGTTGAAGCCGTTACGATCCATAGCCCCGTGTAGTTTCGGTTTCGAACCCCACGCGCAGTGGGCATCGGAGGTGTAAGATGGGCGAAGACAAAATGAATCTCAGCGAACTGTTAGAAGCACATCGTCGTGACCGTGAACGACTGGCTTGGGAAGGCACATTCCGGGATTATTTCGAGTTGGTCTCGCAACACCCGAATCTTGCCAAACTTTCTCATGCGCGCATCTGCGAAATGATTTTGGATGCCGGAGTCGAAAAGATCAACGAAGGCTCCCGCGATGAAATCACCCGCTTCAATTTTTTCAGCGATGAGTTATATGGCATTGAATCGCCCATCGCTCGCATCGTCGAATACTTCAAATCCGCAGCCCAACGCTTAGAGGTTCGCAAGCGCATATTGCTTTTGATGGGGCCGGTCGGCGGCGGCAAATCCACTATCGTGACGCTCTTGAAACGCGGCTTGGAAGCCTATAGCCGTAGCGATAAAGGCGCAGTCTATTCGATTAAAGATTGCCCTATGCACGAGGAGCCGCTGCACTTGATTCCGCCCGAATTGCGCCCCGAAATTGCCAAACATTACGGGCTTTATATCGAAGGCGAACTCTGTCCGCAATGCCGTTATAATCTCGAACACGTTTATAAAGGTCGCCACGAAGATGTGCTGGTGCATCGCCTCATCTTCTCCGAAAAGGAACGCATAGGCATAGGCACCTTCACGCCCTCGGATCCAAAATCCCAGGACATCACCGAATTGACCGGCTCGATTGATCTTTCCACCATCGGTGAAGTCGGTGTTGAGTCCGACCCTCGCGCCTATCGCTTTGACGGCGAATTGAACATCGCCAATCGCGGCTTGATGGAATTCATAGAAATGTTAAAGTGCGACGAGAAGTTCCTCTACAGTTTGTTGACCTTGAGTCAGGAGCAGAATATCAAGACCGGGCGCTTTGCCATGATTTATGCCGATGAAGTGATTTTGTCGCACACCAACGAAAACGAATACAACTCGTTTGCGGCCAATCGCAAGAGCGAAGCCCTGCAAGACCGCATCATTCTGGTCAAGGTTCCTTACAACCTCAAGGTCACGCAGGAAGAACGCATTTACGACAAACTGCTCAAGCAATCCGAAGCCTTGCGGAATATTCACATCGCGCCCAACACCTTGAAGATTGCCGCGATGTTTGCCGTGATGACGCGTTTGGAAGTGCCGAAGAAAGCCAACATCGACATCGTCAAAAAGATGAAACTGTATGACGGCGAAGATGTCGAGGGCTTCAAACTGAAAGACGTGCGCGAGATGCAGGAAGAGACAGTGCGCGAAGGCATGGATGGCATCAGCCCACGCTACATTATCAACAGGCTTTCAGGGGCGCTGGTCAAAGATAACATCACCTGCATCAACCCGATTGATGCCTTGCGCGCCATTAAAGACGGCTTTGAGCAACACACTGGCATCAGTTCCGAACAGCGCGAAACCTATTTGAATCTGGTTTCGGCGGCGCGGCGTGAATATGACGAAGTGGCCAAGAAAGAAGTCCAACGCGCTTTCGTATATTCGTTTGAAGAGATGGCCAAAGGCATCTGCAATAACTATCTCGATAACGTCGAAGCTTACTGCAACAAGGAAAAAATCAAAGACCCGATTACCGAAGAAGAGATGGAGCCGGATGAAAAATTAATGCGTTCCATCGAAGAGCAGATCGGCATCAGCGAAAACGCTAAGAATACGTTCCGCCAGGAAATTCTCATACGCATTTCGACTTATGCGCGGAAAGGTAAGCCCTTCGAGTATCAGTCGCACGAACGCTTGAAAGAGGCTATCGAGAAGAAGATTTTCTCAGACCTCAAGGATGTGGTGAAGATTACCACGTCATCGAAGACGCCGGACACTGACCAGAAACGCCGCATCAACGATGTCATTGATCGGCTAGTCAGTGAGCATGGCTATTGCACCGTTTGCGCCAATGAATTGCTGACTTATGTAGGCACGTTGTTGTCCCGATAAGCCACGGGCGGTGAGCGTTTTTTTCTGAAGCCCGCGCATTCGCTGTGAATGTGCGGGCTTCGGTTTAGGAAAAAGTTATGTCTGTACAACGCAATGATTGGTCGCTGCAACGCAAAGGTCAAATTGATCAGGAACGTCATAAAGAGCGTGTCAAAGAGGCGATCAAGAAGAACCTAGGCTCCATCGTCTCGAATGAATCCATCATTCTTTCCGATGGCAAAAAAGTCGTCAAAGTGCCGATACGCTCGCTCGATGAATATAAATTCCGCTTTGATTATCGCAAGAAAAAACAGGTAGGCACGGGCGATGGCAAAACTCAGGTCGGCGACGTGATTGCCCGCGAAGGTCAGCAAGGGCAGGGGCCTGGGCGCGGCGACAAGGCCGGCGATCAGGCGGGGCAGGATTATTACGAAGCCGATGTCGAGATAGATGAAATCGCCAAGTTGATTTTTGAAGATTTGCATCTGCCTTTCCTTGAAGAAAAAGCCAAGCAGGCGGTGGAATCCAAGACCACGAAGTTCACAGAGATTCGCCGCACCGGCATCATGTCGAACCTCGATAAACGCCGCAGCATTTTAGAAAACATCAAACGTCAGGCCAGAGAAAAAGGCAAAGCCGAACTCGGAGCCTTCAAAAAAGAAGACCTGCGCTACAAGACCTGGGAAGAAGAGATTCGCTTTGAATCCAACGCCGTCGTAATCGCAATGATGGATGTCAGCGGCTGCTTTACCGCCGGTCACCTGATTGAAATGGCCGACGGTTCTTATAAAGACATCTCCGAAATCAGCGTGGGTGACGAGGTCGCCTGCGTTGATTTGTACAGTTATCAAAAGACTGCTTCAAGCGTTTCGGAGACCTTTACCAAACCGGTGAACCGCACGTTGATTATTGAAGCGGAAGACGGACGATTTCAGGCTACCGACGCGCATCGGTTTTTTGTTTACCATGAAATCAGTAATCGCATTGTTGAAAAGCGGGCGGATGAACTGGAAGAAGGCGATAAACTGATTCTGGTGAATTCGTGGGGAAAGATTGCCGGGCGTGAGGAATCTTTGCCATCCTCTTTGACCGCAGAACAGGCATATCTGACGGGCGTTTTGTTGGGTGATGGTCACTTGCGAATTCCCAAAAAGGCTGGCAGCTACGGAACCTATCTGTCTATCTCCGATGAAAATCTCGACCGGCTGGAAATGTACAAAGAGCTTTTCCAGAGGGCATTTGCAAAGTGCGGGATTATCAAACTGAAGAAGAGCGAAAATTCGCGGCAACGCCTCAATGTCAACAGCGTTGAATTGGTGCGGCGGCTAGCCGCCGATTATCCAATGCTGACTCGTCGCTCTCCGCAACGCTACATCGAAAGCTCGATCTACAGGGAATCGCCTGTGGTTCGCGCCGCATTTTTACGCGGCTTATTCGATGCCGAAGGGACGGTCGCGCATCATAGCGTGATGCTGAATTCATCCAGTCGAATGCTGGTCAAGCAGGTCAAACATCTGCTCTCGTATTGGGGAATGCGCGCCCGCATAACCCAGATTGTTCAGAAGCAGCACAGGCTAGGTGAAAAACCTCTCAAAGCGGGAACTTATTATGCTCTGTCGCTTCACGCCAAAGATGCGATTCGCTTCAAAGAAGAGATTGGTTTTGCGTGCAGGGAAAAATCCGCCAAGCTGGACACACTGGTAACACGACAACAAGCCGGTATCAATGCCATGCGAAGCAAATTCATCATGCCGTTTGATTGGCGAAATGAATTTGGTCATCTTTTCAACACTACGCGCACCTACAGTTATTACCAGCCGACGGCTCATGCGTTGTCCTACAGCCAGTTGCAAACCATCACGCGTGACGCAAAGGCGAGTGAAAAAGATTTCCTAGCCGTTCAGGAAGTCCTGGATCGTCAACTGCTGGTGTCGAAAATAAAAAGGATTTCCCGTTCTGAAGAAGTCGTCCAGGTTTATGATTTTGAAGTTGCCGATCATCACAACTACATCGTTGACGGCATACTGAGCCACAACAGCATGAGCGAATTCAAGAAATATATCGCACGCTCGTTTTATTTCTGGATGGTGCGGTTTTTGCGGACCAAATACGATCAGGTGAAGATCGTCTTCATCAGCCATCACACAGAAGCCAAAGAGGTCACTGAAGAACAATTCTTCACGCAAGGCGAATCGGGCGGCACAGTCGTGTCGTCGGCTTACAAACTGGCGCTTGATCTAATAACGGAGCGCTTTCTGCCGAAAGACTGGAACATCTATCCGTTTCATTTTTCCGATGGTGACAATTATTATTCGGACAATGACGAGGCGATCAAACTGGCCGACGAATTAATTTCGACCTGTAATCTGTTCGGCTATGGCGAAATTGGCGAAGAAGGCGCGTTGAGTTATCGGCGTTCGTCGGGCGCATTGCTTTCCATCTTCAAAGACCGCTTGAAAAATCAAGACCGCTTCATAGGCGTTCGCATAGATGAAAAAGAGGATGTCTATCCGGCCTTGAAAGAATTTTTCGGCAAACGCGGCGAAGAAGTGTAACCACCAACCCAGAGGCGAAACCTCGATTACTCGGCAGAAGAAAAGTTATGGTTGATAAAGAAGTCAGAGAACTGGAAAAAGCGGTCGAGCAGATTTGGGACATAGCGACCAATAAATTCGGCCTCGATCCGTTTCCTGTGCGCTTTGAAATCGTTCCGGCAACTGTGATGTACGAAGTCGGCTCGTATGCTTTGCCGGGGCGTTATTCGCATTGGACGTTTGGCAAAGCCTACAATCGCATGAAGATGATGTATGACTTTGGTTTGTCAAAGATTTATGAAGTGGTCATCAACTCGAATCCTTCGTATGCGTTTTTATTGGAAACCAATTCGCCGATACAAAACGAACTGGTCATCGCGCACGTTCTCGGCCATGTAGATTTCTTCAAGAACAACGCCTATTTTTCGCACACCAATCGCCGCATGATTGACGAAGCGGCGCTGCACGCTCGCCGCATGGCGGAATACGAATTTACTTATGGGCGCAAAGTCGTAGAGGAATTTCTCGATGCCGTCCTCTCCATCGAAGAACACATTGACCCGAATTTCTTCATACGAAAATCGCACCGCGAACCAGACCGAAAGGATGAAAAGAAGCCATCGAAAGTCGAAGGCCGCTATGACGATTTGATGAGCGATGCGGAATTGGGCAAGGCCATCATTGATCCATTTGCCGAACCGCTCAACAAAGAAGTGCCAGAAAAAGATTTGGTCTATTACCTCATGAAGCATTCGCCGATTCTCAAGGACTGGCAGCGCGAAGTCATGACCATGCTGCACGAAGAGATGGAATACTTCGTGCCGCAAATGCAGACCAAGATCATGAATGAAGGATTCGCATCGTTCTGGCATTCACGTATCATGCGGGAAATGGATTTGCCTACCGCCGATCATCTGGAATTTGCCGAACTTCACGCCGGGGTCGTCTCGCCGCATAAAGGGCAACTCAACCCGTATTATCTGGGGTATAAAATCTTTGAAGATATTGAGCGACGCTGGGACAATCCCACAAAGGAAGAGCGCGAAAAATATGGCCGGGTCGGCGGCGAAGGGCGACAGAAATTATTTGAAGTGCGCGAAATGGATAATGATATTTCTTTCCTCAGAAATTATCTGACCGAAGAGTTATGCGAAGAGTTGGACTTGTTCGTTTACGAGTTGGTGGATGAAGAAGAGTGGACGATCACCGAAAAGCGTTGGGAAAAAGTCCGCGATCAACTGGTTGCCAACATGACCAATTTCGGTTTTCCTTACATAGAAGTAATGGATGGCGATTATGACCGCAATCGAGAGTTGTATCTGCGGCATCGCTTTGAGGGCGTCGAACTGGATATGAAGTACGCTCACAAAACCATGGAATATGTTTTCAAGTTGTGGGGACGCGATGTGCATTTGGAGACCGTAGTGGACGATGAACCGTTGGTGATGCACTTCGATGGCGACCAGCACACCGAAGATTGAGGCTTACGTTTGGTAAGCAAAAGGCCACTCTGTATTGAGAATATATTTTAGCGTGGGCAAATGGTTCCAAATTTTGATTGAGACTATAAGGCTATGAATCGAATCACTGGCAAAACCAGACTGGTAATATTTTACTTCTGTCTGATTGGGGCGGTCGTTAGTTTGGTTGTGGTGACGGGTTTGCTAGATTATATTCCACGACTTCGCGCCTCAGCCATAAGCCCGAACGGTGACTTGACAGTAATGGTCTTTCAAAAAAGACTGAGTCCACGTCCGTTCTTTCCTAGAATGGGCGCGATAGCCAAAATCTATGATAGAAACGGCAAGCTGTTATATGCAAAGACGATTTTCTACGACAGTGATTTTGACGACACTTTAGGCGACGCCTTCAACACCATTACTTTTGAGAAAAAGGAAATTCATATCAGTCCAGGCTTTTATGATTCAGATCAACCGTGTGTCATACAGACACCGCCTTAAAATTATGATCGTTGTGCGTTGTGCCGGAACCGCTGCCGCTGTTGATCTGTAAGGCGAAAGAAGATATTGGGGACTTGTCCGATAGCCGTTGTTGTAAAGGAAATTGTCGAATGCCATTTACGTTGTCGCACGCTGCGGCGGTGCTTCCGGTTGCGAAAAAAATCGAAAATTATCTGCCGCTCTCGGCACTTTTGATGGGCAGTTTTTCGCCTGACTTCCGCTACTTTTTCCCCGATATTCAAACCCGAACTTTCAGTCACTCAATTGAAGGTCTGTTTTTATTCTGCCTGCCGCTCGGTCTGCTGGCACTGCTGGTCTTTCATTACCTGGTCAAAGAGTCTGTCGTACAGCTTTTGCCTGAGCGCGTGCTGCAACGGCTTGAGGCACGGACGCTACAGTTTGCTTTTTTGCCGCCTCGTCGTCTCGGCTGGATTTGCCTTGCCATACTTGTGGGCGCGTTCACTCATATTGTCTGGGATTCGTTTACTCATGAACATGGCTGGAGCGTTGAGCGGTGGGCGATTTTGCGGCAAACGGTGCTTCGCTTTTCAACCCACGAGGTGAGGCTGTACAAAATTCTGCAACACCTCAGCAGCCTGATCGGGTTGGGCGTGGTCGGCTATTGGTCTATGCAGTGGGTGCAAAATCAACCTCCGCGAAAGGCCGCAGTGAAAGGGTTCCTGTCGGGGGCAGAGAAAAGGCGCATCATTCTCAGTTTGATTTCTCTGTCGCTGTTTTATGCGCTCTTGCTGGGACTCTACACCTCGACCTATTTCCGGGGATTTCGCGCCATTCAGGAATTCACGGTGCAAATCGTGGTCGGCTTTATGACCGGAATGACGATGCTGGTTTTGCTCTATAGCCTCTATTTCAAAGCGCTGACTGCGAATCTCTTTAAGACAACCGTCGAAGACGAGGGTCTGGATTGAGCCGTATCGCTGAGGGCTTTCTATGCAGACGAGGATTCGCAAACCCGGACGATTGCTTATACAATCCAACTTTTCAATGCCAACATCAACAGAGGATATTTCATGAAAATGTACACCAAAACTACCGCTCTTTTTCTACTGGTCGGAATGGTTGCGCTTGCGCCATCCCCTGCGGTCTTCGCTTGGGGCGAAGAAGGCCATCGTTTCGTCAACCGTGTAGCGGCGCAAAAGATGCCGGACGATATGCCTGCCTTTTTCAAAAATGCTGTGGCTCGATTGGAATTTTTAGGGCCGGAGCCAGACCGCTGGCGCGATAACAAAGAACTGTTTTCAGCGTTGCGTGAAGTCAACGCGCCTGACCATTTCTTAGATATTGATAAGCCAGAAAATTTTGCCGACCTGCCCAATGACCGCTACAAGTATGGTGAGTGGCTGCGCGCACAGGGCAAAGACCCCAAAGACATTGGCTATTTGCCTTATTCGATTCTCGAAGGTTACGAGAAGGTGCAGGTGTTATTCCGACTCTGGCGCAACACCCAAGCAGTGGAAGAGAAGGCGCAGATTGAACAGAACATTATTTATTACGCCGGTGTGCTGGGGCATTTTGTTGCTGACGGTTCACAACCATTGCACGCGACCAATCATTACAATGGCTGGAGCGGCAGTGCCAATCCCGACAACTTCACGCGTGAGCCTTTGCACTGGCGTTTTGAAGGCGAGTATGTGAAAGCCCAATTCAAGGCCGAAGATTTCAGCGGCCTGGTCAACACCGCGACAAAGTTGAATGATCCGTTTGCCGATACCATGAATTTTTTATTTGAATCCAATCGTCTGGTTGTGCCGCTCTATCAGATGGACAAGACCGTTCGTTGGGACGACCGCAATCGCAGCCCCGAAGCCAAACAGTTCGTCGCCAAACGTCTGGCCGCTGGTTCGCAGATGCTCGCCAATCTCTGGTACACCGCCTGGGTAAATTCGGCCAAGTAGAGGTTGTCAGCCCAACTTGTTTGGAAAAATATCAGAGATGAAAAAAAATTGGCAAGGATAGAAACCATCGGCGTTCAAACAAGTAGCGGGGGACTCAACCAGAGCACGGGCTGGAATGTTAGCGATAATTTTTTGAGTCACCCGCTTTAGCTTTGTTCAGGAGAGAAATGCAATGAAAATCAGAACGCTTGGGCTGCTTGCTCTATTGCTGTTTTTTGGTGGCGCGGCCTACGGGCAAGGGGTGATTATTCCTGATGAATGTCATCGCTGTCCGCCGCTTCCTCATCCGCCGAGACCTGTGCCGATGCCTCGCGTTCTCACCGTCAAATCCGTAAAAATCACTACGAAAATTGATTCCCAAGTCGCCATCACCAAAGTCGAGCAGGTGTTTGAAAACGACACGCCCTATCGCCTAGAAGGTTCCTACTTTTTCCCTATACCGGAAAGCGCTACGCTGTCGGATTTCGCTATCTATGACGGCGACAAACGAATGTCCGGCGAAGTGATGGAGAAGGCCAAAGCGCGACAAATCTATAATGAAATCGTGCGCCGACAAATTGACCCGGGCTTGCTCGAATACGTCGGCAAAGATTTATTTCAAGCCAGTGTTTTTCCCATCGAACCGCGCAGCACGAAAAAGCTTGAACTCATCTACTCGCAGGTGTTGAAGAACGAAGGCGGCACGGTGAGCTATCGTTATGAACTCGGCTCCGGGCGACGCATTCAACAGCAACCGAGCAAAGAGATTGCCGCCAGCATAGAGATTAATTCGCCGATTGATTTGAAAAATATTTATTCACCATCGCATAAAATTTCCCTGTCGAAAGATGGCGAACGCCGCGCCCGTTTGAGCTTTGAGGGCAAAGGCGAAGACACCCAGAAAGATTTTCTCCTCTATTATTCGCTGTCGGAAAAAGATTTTGGCTTGTCTTTGTTGACTCATAGAGAGCCGGGCAAGGACGGCTATTTTCTGATGCTGATTTCGCCCAAAACGAATATCGGCGAACAAGAGCGCGTCGCCAAAGACATTGTTTTTGTGCTGGACACTTCGGGTTCGATGAGCGGCGACAAGATAGAGAAAGCCCGCGCCGCTTTGAAATTCGGCGTGGATTCGCTGTCGCCGCGTGATCGCTTCAACATCGTATCGTTTTCCGGCGAAGAGCATTTGATGAAAGGCACACTGATAGAAGCCAGTTCTGAGGGAAAGCGAGTTGGTCAGAAATTTATTGAAGACCTCAGAGCCGAAGGGGGAACCAATATCAATGACGCCTTGGTGGCCGCCTTCAAACAATTTCAATCGAGCGACCGCCCGGCGATGATTGTTTTTTTAACCGATGGTTTGCCAACCGTAGGCACGACGGACACGAAACAGATTATCAAAAATGTCACGGAGACCAATCGTGCCAAAGTGCGGCTGTTTTCGTTTGGCGTCGGTTATGATGTGAACACCAATCTGCTCGACAAATTGTCGGCGGACAATCGCGGCACCAGCGATTACATAGAGCCGCAGGAAGACCTTGAAGTCAAAGTGTCGAACTTTTTTGCGCGGGTCAATTATCCGGTGTTGTCCGATTTGAAGGTGGATTTCGGCGGCGTCGAAGCCGATTTGATTTATCCGCGAAGCATCGGCGATCTGTTCAAGAATTCGCAGTTGGTTCTGGTTGGGCGTTATAAAAATTCGCTGAACGCTGCGACCGTTAGATTGACCGGCAAGATGGGAAGCCGCGAACAGACCTTCACGTTTGCCAATCAAAGTTTTCCGCACGAAAAGACCGACAATCAATTTTTGCCTAGATTGTGGGCGACGCGGCGCGTCGGCTACTTGCTCGAACAGATTCGTTTGAACGGCGAGAATCGGGAATTGAAAGATGAAATTGTCGCGCTAGGCACGCGCTTTGGCATCGTCACACCTTACACTTCTTATCTGGTGACCGAAGACAACAATCGCGTCTCTATGCAGAATATGTCGCCCGAACGCCGCAGGGCTATGGACAGCATGGCGCAGGCTGCGCCGGGAGTGAGTGGCGGAGTAGGAGCAGGCGTGAACCAAAGTGTTAGTAGTTTACCTGTGAATGGAAGAACCTACGGCGATTCTGCGGTGGCCTACAGCAAGGCGGAAAAAGAGATGAAGGAATCCGACAAGGTCAGCGAATCGGATGTGACGACAATTCGTGCGGTGGGCGATAAAACTTTTCAACTGAAAAACGAAGTGTGGAGGGACACCGAATTCAAAGAGACGCTGACCTTGCCCAAGGTTGAACTGCAATTCGGCAGCGATGAATTTTTCAATCTGATTGTCAAAGAACCTAAGCTTGCCGAATACTTTTCACTCGGTAAAAAAGTTGTCGTGGTGTACAAAGGCAAAGTTTATCGAGTGATTTGAATCGGCCATTGTTCGCGGAGGATTGCAATTGAAAAGAGGGAACATCAATCTTGACGCCGCGCAAATCGCCAAGTCCTGCGCGAACGATTGGGAGAGCATGGCCGGTGATGAGAGAAGCCGGTTTTGCGTTGAATGCCAAAAGCGGGTGTATAACTTTTCGGCAATGACAAGGGTCGAGGTTGAGGCACTATTGAAGGAAACCGGCGGCAGAGTTTGCGCCCGAATCATTCGAGATGCGGATGGCAGGGTGGTAACGGCTACGCGATCTATGGGGTTAAATTTAATTCCTCTGCGTGCCTCAAAAATTGCCAGCGCCGTCGTGACCGCAGCCTTGAGCCTCAGCAGTCCGGTTGTAGCAAACTCTCGATCAACAAATGGCTCGCAAACGATTCGCATTGCTTCGCCAGAAACAAAGGATCGAACTGCTGCTGAGGTAAACCCGCCAGTCATGCCAGCGACGCTGAAAGGCACTGTGTTCGATATGAACGAAGCCGTCATCGTGGGCGCAAAGATTCGCGCCATCAATGAAATTACCAAAATTGAATACACCTCTTTTACTGGAGATAGAGGGACTTTTCAATTTGATTCACTCCCGCAAGGGACTTATCAAATTGAAATATCCTCGCCAGGCTTTCAGGTCACAAGGTTAGAAAAGGTAAAACTTAATTCGACCTCAATCCTGAGTTTAGCGGTTGCTTTAGAGGTTGCCACGACAATGGGAGAAATGGTTATTACGGATGAAAAGATAGACCCATCAGTAATTCCTTTGAGGCTGTTACAACTGATAGAGCCAATGAAAGAGCGCATTAAAAAGAAAAACTGAGCGAAGTTATATGGTGTTGCATTGTAACGACCCAGCCAGTGCTTGCGGCTGTGCCGCTTTGATATGCGGAGAGACTACGCCTTTCCGTAAGCTATGCTCCCCACTCTCGCAGCTACGCCGCCCTCCAAGCTTTTCTGAGGCGCAGCCTCCGGTGCGGCGCAGCCGCAAAAAAGGAGAACCAGCCTAACGCAGAGTCATAGACTCTCCGCACCTCAAAGCGGCACATCCGCACAGCATTCAACTCTCACAACTAGAGCGGTTTTGGTTTGAGATTACGGAAACCTCAAACCCGTTGAGCGGCGGTCGAAGACCTTCGCGCGGTCGAAGACCGCTGCTCAACGATAGGGGGTTCCGTACACCCAATGAAAACCGCTCTAGGCCGGGTAGTTACGTTGCATTCGTGTTAAGGTGACAGTTTTTTCACATCAAAATCCCTTGTTGAGAGGCACTGTCCACGATATAAAACCGGAAAGATTTCGCCAGTCAAAACCTCCATCGCCGCCCAATCCTTTGAAGTTTGAAATGGAAGCTCGTCCTCACCAAAACTATCTTCATCGCTAGCGGCTGCTTGTGAAGCGGCAAGTAAATCATCATGTGTGACCGTCAGTTTTTTCAGTTGCGGATTTTTATCTGCTGCAAAAAAATAGTAGGCGAGGGACGCTTCATCGGTCTGGGCGATTTGAACATCGGCATCGGCGAAATTGATTTCGCGCCAGAAATTTTTATAGCCATTGGCAAAATCATTCTTACTGACATAATCGCTGACGATAAAAATGGTCGCGGTGTTCGGACGGTCAAGCAGCGATGCCAACCGAGTGCTTTCCGCTTCATCTATAACCAATGCTTGCGGCTGACTCTCTTGAAGAACTTGATTGATGAAACTGGTTTCCATCTGAACGGGGATGGCCGCAACCACTGCGCCGAGTTTCAATACCCCTAGATGTGCAACGACCAAAGCCGCCGATGGCGACAACCGCACGGCAACCACTTCGCCTTGCTTGACGCCGCCTTGTTGAAGCGTGCTGGCGAATTTATCCGATAGATAATCCAACCCGCCATAGGTGTAGGTGTTGCTGCCCGCGCCGCGCTTTTCTTCGAGGGCTAGGCGATAGACAGCGTTTTCATGCTTTCGACAAATCGTTGCTGCAAAATTGCAGATGGTTGATTCGCTCATGAAATTTTTTCACCATCATCAGGAATTTATCCGGCACGCTTTATTGGTCAATTTGGTTATAGCCGACCTGCATCTTTTTTAACGTCGCTTTCGGATACTTGGTTTTTGCCAGCGCTAAGGTTTGATTGGCTTTTTCCAAAGTGTCGCCGGCATAAAGCGCAATGAAGTTATCGTTGAGCGGCTTGCCGTAAACCGTATAGGAAAGCGCGCCCATATCCGGGCATTGATACGAGGCGAAAACTTTTTTATCCGGGAAGAGGGTTTGAATTTTTTTGCGTTCGTTTTCGACTCGTGTGTGGAATTCGCCGCCATCGCATTCTTCTTTTTCGGCGACCTGAATTTTATCCTTCAACATCACGGCAAAAAACGGTGCGGAGGTATAATCGGTATTCACTTTGATTTTCGCTGGCAACGTGAAAGATAGATCGTAAGGATAAAACTCGCGGTGCTTACTTTTGCACGGCGCTACAGGGTTCGGGCAAACCTTCAAAGGCGTCTGTGCTGGAGAGCAGGGAACCAAAGCGCCGATAGCCAGAAGCACAACTAACCGATGGACGATGGGGGATATTTTTTTCTGCATGGAAATTTTCTCCTCGAAAAGCCGTAGCGCAAACGCCGGGTTGGCGCGTGGAATTGGTTCAGGCCTTGGCAACGCAAGCGCGCCGTCGGCGTTACTTTCTAGGTTGTCAATCTGCGATAAATGCCGGGCAGTCGTTCCGGCAAATTCAAAACGTCATCAATAATCGTGTAGCCGACTTCGCCGTACATATCTTTCAACTGGTCTTCGGAATCCCGGTCAATGGTGATGCAAAACGGCGTGATGCCTTCGATGCGCGCCTGTCGCAAAGCCATGCGGGTGTCTTCCCGCGCATAACGACTGTCGCCATAATCGTGATCGTAAGGCCGTCCATCCGACAACACGATCAATAATTTGGTCCGCTCATCCTGGGCTGACAAACGGGTGATGGCGTGACGAATCGCCGCGCCTAATCGGGTGTTGTTTTGATAGGTGATGCCGCCCAGTCGTTTTTCCACATCGGGCGAATACTTTTCGGAAAAATCTTTGATCACATAAAACTTGACGTTGCGGCGGCCTTCGCTGGTGAACCCTTGCATGGAATAATTATCGCCCACCGCTTCCAACGCTTCGCTCATCAACACCAAGCCCTCTTTTTCAATATCAATGATGCGTTGGCCGGGTTGCGTATAGGGTTTGTTCGGCACACGGCTGATGGTGCGTGCGGTCGAACTGGACATATCCAAAAGGAAGGACACTGCGACTTCACGTTCGCGGCGAAGCTTGCGCGTGTACAAGCGTTCGTCAATGATTCCGGTGCTGCGTTTGTTTATGGTGTTGTCTATGACTCGTTGCAGATCGTAATCTTCGCCATCTACTTCGCCACGTATGCGGCGCAAGTTTTCCGGGCGCATCAACTGAAATTGATAGCGTATGGATGAAATGACGCCCGAATGCCGCGACCGCGTTAGCTCGACGAAACTGCGCGAGCCACGGGTTCCGGCGCGTTCGATGATGCGACACCAGCGCGTGCGGTGGTCGCCCAATTCTCGGTCCCACTCGTCATAAAAAAATGCCTTGTCGCCTTTTTCCAAATCCTGTTCAGAGCTTTCGCCGCCGCTGATCGAATTAAAGACATCGGCTTCCGGCGATGCCTCTTGCTCTTGATTAGAAGACCAGAAACTGAACGGGTCTTGCCGCACTTCCGCCTGCTCCTGCGTCGTCGCCTCTGCCGTAGATTCATCGTCTGTAGCCGCATCGTTTTGCATCTCGCCTGCTTCGGCGGCGTTGGCCTGCGGCTCGCTCTCGGCGGCGTCGTTGGCCTGCTGCTCAACCAACAATTCGTAGATGTGTCGAGTCGCAATTAACGAATCGCCCAAGGTTGCGTTCTCTTGAAAAATATTGGCGGCAAAAATTTCTTCCAGTTGCGCCACCACCGCTGGATAAGCGCGCCGCGCCGTGAGCGTTGCGCCGCCGCACAAGGAGATTTGAAATAATAATTCGAGCGGCACAAATTCCGGCGGCAGATCGGTGAGGTGCGGACGGCGTTCCAATAAACGCAAGCGTACAAAATCCAAGTCGCGGCGTATGCCGCGATACGTTTTTCGCAAGAGAAAATCTATGCGCCCGTTTTCAATCGTCGTAAACAAGCGCATGGCGATCTCTTTATTAGGGAATTCATCCAGCACCCGTAGGAAATCTACCGACTGCGGCTTGAGAATTTTGCGATTGCGGTTGGCGGCTTGCGCGTTGCGGAGGGTTGATTGCTGACTTTCGTTTGGTGCCTGGGCGTCCAACGAAGCAACTTCTTCACTTGGTGAATTCCCCTTATTGATTGCCGCTTTTTTGGCGTCGAAGACGGCGCGAATTTCCCTGAACGCGGCAAGCAAATCCTCTGTGCCTTGCGCGTAGGTGTGAAATTCAATTTGCCCCGCGCCGTGCGCTGCCAGCACTTTGAAGAGGCGAAAATTTTCCGCCTCGTCTTCAAACTCAGCGACCACCGAGGGCAGATAAATTGTCTTGCCATCGCTGATTTTCGATTCATCGGGAATTGCTCCTAACGCGGCGATGTTCAAGGCGCGCCCCGTCAAGCCTTCTACATACAGGCGCAAGGTTTGCGAAATGGCATCGAGCGTCAAACCGCCTTCGATTTTGAACAGCGCCTGTTGACTGGCCTTCGATTCCAGAGCGTAATAAGCCTGTAGGCGGCGCGTCGTTTCACCGGCCTTCTCCAAGCCGCGCAAGGCCCACGCCCGAAACTGTCCTATGGACGAAGCGCGCAAGGCAAGCGGGCTGGCTTTGAAGCATTCAATCGCGGCGGTCATATTTTTATCGGCCAACTCTTCGACGATTTCCAAAACTGCAGAGACCACTTGAGCGCGTCTGTCCGGCGGAAACCGCGCTCCCAACTCGGCGATGATTTGCGGACTGGCTTTCATAAAATGATAGCTTGCCGCATTGCCTTGCAAAGAGACTTGTTGAGCCAGCGCCGTCCAGCGTTTGAAGGCTTCTTCATTGGCGATTTTCAACACTTGACTGGCCGCTTTGAAGTATTGCAAAGCGACGCCGCCGGAGCGCTCCAGATATTCTTCCGTAATGTGGAACAGCGATTCGATAACTTCCGGTTTACTGAGCCGCGCTACATTCGGCAATTCCAGAAAGAACTCTGCAGCTGTGCCGCCCGACCGATAGGCGAAATTCGCGGTCAACGCCAGCGCTCGCGTGACGAGGCTTTCGCTTTGCCTGTGATAAGCGGTCTGCAATTGCGCGATGATCTGCGGCGCGGCTTGCAATAAATCGTTGCTGTGTTTGATGGAATGGCGGGCAATCTCTATGCAGATGGACAACACCTTTTCGGCCAGCGCGGGGCTGGCGATTTTTTCTATGATGGTTGGTGCGCTCTGGAAACTTTCGAGCGCCGTATTGGCCGACAACGCCGCTTGTTTATTGATTAATTTCAACAACAACGAACGCAATTCGGCAGGGAAAGCGCCGATGATTGAGGCGCTGGATTGAAAAAAATCTATCGCTGCATCGGCGCTGGTGGTGGCTATGCGTTTGCCTGCCTCGCCCCACACGCGCAGGTCACCGGCGTCAAGTAAGCGCGCCACATCGGGAGCCGCTTTCAAAAATTCAATCGCGGCGCGCAGATTGGTGGCCGCTATGGTGATGCCTAAATCAGTAGTAATTAACACGCCTTCATAAGGCAGCGCGCTGATGCGATTGAATAGATTTTCAAAAGCATTACCGGCAGCATCTTTCAAATGCTGCTTGAGCTTGTCTTTGGATTCCGAATCGTTGCGTTGCATAGCGGCATCCATCTTAGCAAATCAACCGAGGCTTTTGCATTCGAGCCAGAAAATTGTGCAAGTCAGGGAGTGAGAGCTTGGTTGAGTGGTTGGCTGCGAGGAAAGCGCAATTGATTAACATTTCAAAGTCAGCAGGCTCATCAAGAACAATGAACTCAACGAAACTTGGCGAAGCCGTCTAACTCTTCCAAGCGGCAGAGCGCAGTACGCGAGTTTTACATGGATTGCGTAGGCGAAATGAACTGGCTTCAACGCGCCGCGTCAATTCCGCGTTAGAGGTTACGCTCTTATGTGTAGTGGCTTTGACCTACAGTTTTGCTCTGTACAGACAAGCAAATCGTTGCTTGCGGGTGTGCAAGCAACTGTTAAGCTATCAGCCATGCGAAGCACTAAAGACTTGTATCTAGACTTAATGAAAAAATGCCTTATCGGTCTAATCTATGCCGACGTTGAGGAAAAACCGAATCTACAGTTTGAGCCGTTCGATGAAGCCAAACGGTTGGAGGGGCGAGACTGGCCCACTTACGCTCACACTATGATTGGCATGAAGCGACTCAATAATCTGCAATTCTGCGTAGAAGAAATGCTGGCCAGAGGCGTTCCTGGTGACCTGATAGAGACTGGCGTGTGGCGTGGTGGAGCAACAATTTTTATGAGAGCCATACTGAAAGCCTATGCTGTGAAAGATCGGTTCGTGTGGGTTGCAGACTCTTTTCAAGGCTTGCCAACTCCGAACTCTGAAAAGTATCCAGCCGATGCAGCAGATCGCCATCATGAATTCAAAGAGCTTGCGGTGCCGCTTGACCAAGTGAAATCAAACTTCGCGAAGTATGATCTGCTTGATGACCAAGTGCGATTCTTGGAAGGATGGTTCCGCGATACTTTACCAAACGCACCGGTCGAACAGTTAGCCCTCATACGTTTAGACGGGGATATGTACGAATCAACTATGGAGGCGCTAGTACATCTATACCCAAAGCTATCTAGCGGGGGCTACTTAATCGTGGATGATTACGGGGCGATTCCGAATTGTCGCCGAGCCGTGGATGACTACAGAAAGACACAGGGCATAAGCAATGAGATCAGACAGATTGATTGGACGGGGATATATTGGCAGCGCTCGTAACGAAGTAGGTTTATAGCAGCTTGCCGAGGTGGGCGATGAGTTGAGGGGCGGTCACCGACCGCCTCTCAACCAGGTGTCGTAGGTCGGGCAAATGAAATTCGCTATAAAGTTAGCGGGTCAGTCGGAAAATATCAGGTTTAGCATTCACTCTTTAGGTTGCAGCTTTAGAAAGGCAAGCTGAAGCTTGTACGCTGAACCGCTCACCCCTTTGCCCCACCACCTAAACAAAAACGACTTGCAAGAAATCTCTATCTAGCGTAAAACTGAATCGTCAGGTGATGAATGAACCATCATTCATTTTTTTATATTATGTCATCATTAAAAAAAGCAGCAACGAAAGAGAAGACCAACGGCAAGTACGAAGCCATCCTGCGCGCTGCCATTAAGGTGTTTGCCAAAGGCGGCTTCTTCTATTCCAAGGTCGCCGATGTGGCCAGAGAAGCGGGGGTCGCCGATGGCACGGTCTATCTCTATTTCAAAAACAAAGACGATATACTGGTTTCGATATTCAACCACGTTACCGAGCAGGCGCTGACCCAGGCGCGCACGGTGCTGGCGGAATTGGATGACCCGGCGGAAAAGTTGCGTCGCCTAGTTGAAGGCCATCTGGAAATGTACGCCCGTGATCGCGACCTGGCCATCGTCTTTCAAGTCGAGTTGCGCTCTTCGATAAAATTTATGGAACAGTTTTCGGCTACCAAAGTCACCGAGTATCTGGATTTGATTGGCGGCGTCATCGAAGAAGGCCAGCGCCGTGGCCTCTTTCGCAAAGAGTTGAAAACCAGAATTGTCGCCAAGATTTTGTTCGGCGCGCTCGACGAAATGGTGACCAACTGGGTGCTGGCGCACAAACGCTATAGCTTGATTTCAACCGCTGAACCGGTGATTGATGTGTTTTTGAACGGCGTCACGCGCCGCTAGTCAGTAGTCCTTAGCATAAAAGTTCAATGCTGACGACTACGGACTAAGGACTACTGACTACGGACTAATCATGAATCAGCCAACGACCTTAAACGAACTCTTCAACGGTGCGGTCGAATGCCACCGCGACAGGGAATTGTTGCGCTTTAAAAAAGCCGCTGAGTGGCAGTCGCTGACCTTTGGCGAGATGGCGCAGCGGGTGCGCGAACTGGCGTTGGGACTTTATGATTTGGGCATACGTCAGGGCGACAAGATTGCCATCTGGTCGGAGAATCGCCCGGAATGGAACGTCGCCGATTTAGCTATACTGGCGCTGGGCGCAGTGGATGTGCCGATCTACACCACGCAATCGCGGCATAACGTCGAGTACATTTTGAACGATGCCAAGACGCGGGCGATTTTTATCTCCACAGATTTTCTGTATGAAGCGTTGGCATTGCGCGAGCGTGTGCCGTCTTTGGAATTCATTTTTTCCTTCGATTCATTGGCGGAAGAAAAAAAATCTGCCAGCGTCTTCAATGCGGAAGAGTTGACCGACAAAGGGCGAGTCGTGTTTCAGAGTCAACCGAATTTGTATGAAAGCCTGTGGAAAAGCGTGAAGCCTGAAGCCTTGGCGACCTTGATTTATACCTCCGGTACGACAGGCGATCCGAAAGGCGTGATGCTTTCGCATGAAAATTTGACGGTCAATGTTTTGAATGTATATGAATGGTTGGCGTTGGATAAATATGAGGATGTGGCGTTGACCTTCTTACCGTTTTCGCACATCTTCGAGCGCGCCGTATGGTATCTCTATGTGCATTGCGCCACCGTCATCGCCTACGCCGAAAGCATTGATACAGTCGCCGCCAATCTTGCCGAAGTGCAGCCGACGGTGATGACCAGTGTGCCGCGTATGTTTGAAAAGTTTTATGCACGCATTGTTGAAAAAGGTTTGGCGGCAGGCTTTCCCAAGCGGCAGATTTTTCTATGGTCGCTGGGCATTGGCAAGCGTTGGGCGGAGAGAAAAGACCGAGGCTTGAATATCAGCGCGTGGCTCGCGCTGCAACATAAAATTGCCGATGCGCTGGTGTTCACAAAATGGCGTGCGGCGATGGGCGGACGCGTGCGTGCGTTTATTTCCGGCGGCGCGCCGTTGGCTTCGGAAATCGCTTATGCCTTTTACGGCGCGGGGATATTGATTTTGCAGGGCTATGGGTTGACCGAAACTTCGCCTTCGATGACCTGCAATACCGAGGCGCACAATCGCATAGGCACGGTCGGGCGCGTGATTGATGGCGTCAGCGTCAAGATTGCCGAAGACGGTGAAATTTTAGTTAAAGGCAAAACCGTGATGCAGGGCTATTATCATCGCCCGGAGATCAATCAGGAATCGTTTACCGAAGACGGCTGGTTTCGCACCGGCGATATAGGGCAATTCGATGACGATGGCTTTTTATCCATCACCGACCGCAAGAAAGATTTGTTGAAGACCAGCGGCGGCAAATATGTCGCGCCGCAACCGCTCGAAAGTTTAATCAAATCGAGCCGCTTCGTTTCTCAGGTCGTCGTCATCGGCAACAATCGCAAATTCGTCGCGGCCTTGATTGTGCCGAATCTGGAACTGGTCAAAAGCTATGCCGAGATGAAAGGCATACGCTATGGCAGCGACGATGAGTTATTGAGCAATGCGAAGATTATAGATTTGCTACAGCGCCAGATTGACAAATTCACGCAAGAGACAGCGAAGTACGAACGCATCAAAAAAATCGCTCTGCTGAGTAAAGAGATGACCGCCGAATCGGGCGAGTTGACGCCGACTCTGAAACCGCGTCGAAAAATTATTGAGACCAAGTATGCCGAGGTGATTGACAAGTTGTATGCCGAAACCGGCGAACGAATGGTCGCAGTGTAAATCAAAGTACGGAGGTGGAGTTTGATTACCACAGTTGAGGCCAGACAATTTGCTCAAGAATGGGTTGCAGCATGGAACGCGCACGACCTGGAAAAAATTTTGAGTCACTACACGGATGACATTGAATTGACCACGCCGTTCATAGTCCGAGCGATGAATGAACCTTCGGGAAGATTGCAAGGCAAGGACCAGGTGAGAGAGTTTTGGGCATTAGGGTTGTCGCGTTTGCCGGATTTGCATTTTGAACTCATAGAGGTGCTGTCGAGCATGGAGAGCATCACGATTTATTACAAAGCGGTGTTAGGGAAGTTATCGGCAGAGGTCTTCTTCTTGAATGAAGAGGGCAAAGCTTATCGGTCGGTGTCTCATTACAACGAAATATAAAGTTAGCTTTTACGAAAATGTTTTTCTGGAGAAATCAACCGCAGCCTTGTACGGGCGACCACCGCAGGGTCGCCCCTTCTCCAAAGCCAAGGGATTTCACCAAGGGGCAACCACCGCAGGGTCGCCCGTACAGGTCGTTTCAGAAGAAAACTTTTTCTTAACGCCTATAGTTAAGGAAGGGGAAGAAAATAAAATTTTATATTTATCGTTGAGAAGCGGTCTCTGATCGCCAGCCTAGCGGTTCGAGACCGCTTCTCAACGATATGATATTTCTTCCCGCTTTTCTCAGACGATTTTTTCAAGGCATTCAACACGGAGGAAGAAAAGGTGAGCTATAAGATTGAAAAAGCGGCGGTGCTGGGCGCTGGGACTATGGGGGCGCAGATCGCCGCGCATCTGGCAAACGCCGGCATAGAAGTTTTGCTGTTAGACATTGCGCCGAAAACTTTGACCAAAGATGAAGAGGCCAAAGGCTTGACGCTTGACAGCAGGCCGGTACGCAACCGCCTCGCCAATGCCGGACTCGAAGCAGCAAAAAAGATCAAACCCGCCGCCTTTTTTTCTCCATCGTTGGTCGGCTTAATAACCACTGGAAATTTTGACGATGACCTTGAAAAAGCTGGCAAAGCCGATTGGCTTATCGAAGCGGTAATCGAAAATCTGGACATCAAGCGCGGCCTGTTTGAGAAATTGGAAAGGGTTCGCAAACCCGGCGCTATCGTCAGTTCAAACACCTCCGGCATTTCGATCACAGCGATGAGCGAAGGCCGCTCCGATGATTTTCGAGCGCACTTTTTAGGCACACACTTTTTCAATCCGCCACGTTACTTGAAACTTCTCGAAGTGATTGCCACGCCGGACACCAAAAACGAAGTCGTAAATTTCATCGCTGATTTCTGTGACAAACGCTTGGGCAAAGGTGTAGTGTTTGCCAAAGACACGCCGAACTTCATAGCCAATCGCATCGCTACCTTCAGTTCATTGAACACCATCAACGTCATGCTTGAAGGTGACTACACGGTTGAAGAAGTTGATGCGATGACCGGGCCGCTCATCGGTCGCCCGAAATCCGCGAGCTTCAGAACTACGGATATTGTCGGCTTGGACGTGTCGCTCTACGTTGCAGACAATCTCTACAAAGCCGTGCCGAATGACGAACGCCGCGAAGCTTTGCAAGCGCCTGATTTCCTGCGCGACCTGGTGAAGCGCGGCTGGACGGGCAACAAAGCCGGACAGGGTTTTTATAAAAAGACCAGAGGCGAAGGCGGCAAGACAGAATTTCAAGTGCTGGACTACAAGACGATGGAGTACAAGGCCGCAGAGAAATTTTCTGCGCCATCCATCGAAGCAGCGAAACCACTCGCTACGGCTGCCGAACGCATTCGCGCCTTGATTTATAAGGATGATCGCGTAGGGCAATTCTTGTGGAAGACGACGAGTCAGAATTTGATTTACACGGCGAATCGCATTCCGGAAATTGCCGACGACATAGTGAATTTAGACAACGCTGTGAAGTGGGGCTTCAATTTCGAGCTTGGCACTTTTGAATTGTGGGACGCGATAGGTGTGGAAAAAAGTGTAGCGCGAATGCGCGATGAAGGAATGCCGATTCCGTTGATTGCTGAAAAACTTTTAGCCTCTGGCAAAAAGAGTTTTTATGACAAGCGCGATGGCCGCGACTTCTACTTTGATGTTGCGAGTGGCGAATACCTAGAGATTACACCGCGACCAGGCATCATCCTTTTGAAGGCACTGAAAGAACGCGAGAAGGTCATCAAGAAAAACGCCGGGGCGTCGTTGATAGACCTAGGCGATGGCGTTGTCTGTCTGGAATTTCACTCGAAGATGAATGCTATAGGTGGCGACACCGTGGCGATGTTGAACTTTGCGGTGAAAGAGGTCGGCGCGAATTTCGACGCGTTGGTAGTCGGCAATCAAAGCGATAATTTTTCCGTAGGCGCAAACATCATGATGTTATTGTTAGGCATACAGGAAGGCGAGTGGGACGACATCGCGCTGTCGGTCAGGCAATTGCAAAACGCCGTAATGAGTTTGCGATATTCGGACAAACCTACAGTGACAGCGCCTATGGGAATGGCTTTGGGAGGCGGTTGCGAAATCGCTATGCATGGTGATAAAGCGCGTGCGGCTGGCGAAACCTACATGGGTTTGGTCGAGATTGGGGTTGGCTTGATTCCGGCAGGTGGTGGCACAAAAGAGATGGTGATGCGTGCGACAGCAGGCGCTGCGCCCGATGAAGATTTATTCCCGCGCCTCAAAAAAGTATCGGAAACTCTGGCCGCAGGGAAAGTTTCCGCCTCTGCCATCGAAGCGAAAGAGTTGGGCTTTTTGCGACCGAGCGATCAAATTTCTATGAACCGCGACCGCTTGATTGAAGATGCCAAACAGACAGCGCTGGCGATGGTCAAAGAGGGCTACACGCAGCCGCAGCCGCGCAGTGATATTCCGGTGATGGGCGAGGCGGCGTTGGCGACCATCAAACTGGCGATTCACATGATGCAACGCGGCGGCTTTATTTCCGAGTACGATGCTCACGTTGCCAGGAAACTGGCGAGCGTGATTACCGGCGGCAATTTATCCAGAAAGACATTAGTGAGTGAGCAGTATTTATTAGACTTGGAGCGCGAGGCGTTTGTATCGTTATGCGGGGAGCGCAAGACGCAGGAGCGCATTCACTATATGCTCAAGACCGGCAAGGCGCTGAGGAATTAGAAGGGGGATTGCAGATGCCGGACATCGCCAATCCGCACGACAAGTTTTTCAAGGAGATTTTCTCGC
>JACQDB010000036.1 GCA_016201275.1 Acidobacteriota bacterium | reverse complement strand
CGTCAGCGCTGGGGGTGCGAATCGTAATTGCCTCTTAACCCGCCAAGCGGGTGATAGATAATTGGCTATCACCCGCTTGGCGGGCTAACCATACGAATATCAATCGTCCACGGGCTAACACCCGTGGCTTTATGCTTGCGCTCACGAAGTGCGCGCCAATCGCGGCGGTGCTGGCGTGGATGCTGTCAGTTTGCGGGAATTCGAGCGCCAGTTACAGGCCAATCTCGCCGAACTCGCGCGCAATCGGCTCAACAAAACCTACGAGCCATTGCCCGCCCGTCAAGGGTGCGAAGCAACGTAATGGTGGTTTCATCGAAGGCTATGCGGTTGAGGTCGAGAGCGTAATCGCGGCAGAATTGCGTCAGTTGCCCGTTCACTTTATCGAGCAAAGTGTCGCGCAGTCGGTTACGCCCTTTAAGCGTAGTGATGACGCGAATCTCAACAACGCGCTCTTGTCTTTCGACCAGCAGCACATCAAGCGTTTCCAAGATGATTTGCGGCGTCAGTCCGGCGACGCAAAGCAGAATGTGGCGTGGTTTTTCCATATACCCATTTCAGTATTTCAAATTGATATTTAATCAGGATTTAATAATGCTCCAATCAATCTTCACTTCAATAGGGTCGAGAGGTTCTATTGCCTCCAATTTTTCGTTATATGGAGCAGGAATGTATTGAATTGGTCTATCTTTATCAAAACAAGCTAAGACCGCGCCAACCGAAGCGGTTGCCGTCATTCCCGTGAAATCGAGAATTACATCCTGTTCAGTAAAAAATTGAGGTAGATTTTGATAAATCTCTTCGACTTTTTCTTTCAGAACTAAAGGATCAAAAACATCTTTGTCGGTAATTGAAATGATCTCAAAATCAGTAGATTCATTTTCAAATTCTTCTTTTAACCGTTCTCCGATTTTATTCGACTTGGTTGAGCATACTAACCAACATTTGCTCAGAATTTTTTGATGCCATCTGATGGCTTTTCGACAAACGGCTTCCTGACTGACCAGCAAAATTAAGCCTTTACGCATTTCAGGCTGTTTCTTTCCAACTAGAGGCGCAGTTTCCCTATGGCGATTCAAATATTTCTTCAATAATAAGCCAGAGAAAATAATGAAGAGAAAAGCTCCAAGTGAAATTCTTGCTAACGCCCCATTGCTAGTGGTTAGCCAGTTCGTCAACATAGTAAAAATGGCGTTTCCCAGCACACCGAGTGCAACCCCGCCGAATACAAAGGGCAAAAACATATCTGTTGAAAATAACAATGACCAACCGCTTAATAATTTCTTAGCCACTTTGCTCTCCTTTTACTCAACCCTTGTCAAAAGCCCGAATTCATAACCCATTGTCTCAAGTTCTTCGCGGCTTAAAATCTTGCCTTCGGTGACCCGTTGTTTGAGTTTGAAGATCAACGCCGCGTCGTCCAGCGTTTGAGAAAACTCAACGCGATTTACCGCAACAGGAAACTCCAACAACCGCGCAAGCAAATCTGCCGTTGACGGATGACCAATCGCCGAGTCAATGGTCTTGCCTTCTGACACAAACTCGCGCACCAGCTTTCGCGCTTCCGCAAGCGATAGCCTTTGATAAACAAATGTCCCGTAGCCGGTCAGCACGCTGGTGTTCAACAAAATCAATCTCTTCTCTTTCATAATTGAAGTTCTATCACAAAAAGTTTAATCGCCGAGGTTCGGCAATCTTGCCTGAACCACTCAGCTTGCCCAATCGGCGGCAAGGTTTATTGAATCAACGTCTCGTCATCGTCAAGCCTATTGAGCGCCTTATCCGGCGACGGCTTCTCGTTTCGTGCCTGCCAATCACGCTCAAACCTTTTGCTGCTCTCTTCCCACTCTTGTTGTTCGGCTTGCCATTCTTCAAGGCTTGCGTAAAACGAAAACTCGAAACGGTTGTCCATGTGCGAACCGTCGAGGTGCCAGAAACCTGGGGTGTCAAAAATTTCCGACATCCGGCATAAAGGGCAATCTTCATCAATGATGGCTTCCTGCGCCGACATCGCAAAAGGAATGCGTAGGCGTTCAAGTTCAATGTAGCGCGCCGGAATCTTGCCCGAATAATCGCGGCTCGGCATTGCCAACCAAAAGGTTTTCGTCTGCTCTAAAAATTCGCTGAGGGCATTGGTTGAAAGCTCTTTCTGAGTTTGCAAATAGGCAAAGCATTCATGGAGCAAGTGCCGAACCAAGTCGTAATAGACGACGATTTCGTGCCTACCGAAGCCGCCGTAGAGGTAAGCTCTTGAACTTGTCGAAAGCGGCGGCGGACATTGATTAGTAAACGACCATTGCAGTTGGCGCGAGTGCAGATCGGAATCAATGAAATCATGTTTAGCGAGCAAGACTTCGCGCGGCGTTTTGCCTTGCAGGTCTGGGCGTTGCGTCATCCACCATTTGGCGTGAATCGCCGAGATGATTTCCCACTGCGCTTCGCTGACCGACTCAGCAGGGTTAGAAATTGCGGCAATCATTTCTCTGATTTCGTTGTCGTAGGCAAGTGTTTCCTCGTTGTTGTCGCTACTTAAATTTTCGCTTTGCTCGGCTTGGGCAAAAGTTTCTTCGGCAGCAGTAGCGTTGCCTGATTCTGCAAATAACTGACGCGCTGCAAGACCTTCACGAGCGATGAACTCAAGCAAAGGCTTGCCATACAAAACTGCCCGCGCCTCAAGCGGCTGCCTCGCCAGACGCGCTTCACGGCGTTGGTAGCAGAGGCTTTCATATTCAGGAATCGAATAGACAAAAAGCCAGTCGTCTGACAAACGATAAGGAATCGCTATTTCGTCGGGCGCATCGTCGTCTGGCGCATCGTCTGCATAAAAAGCTATCGCTGCTTCGTCAAGAAAAGCCCCGTCATTATTGAATAATTCCGCGTCAAAATCAGCCTCTGTGTTGCGAGTAGTTTGCGGGTGGCTAAGAGTTTCGCCCTCGCCGAATCGTTCCGTAGGGTAATCGGCGAAAGGGTGATGAGTCTTTTTATCCTTGAAATGCTTCTGTGACTTTTCATTCTGGTCATTAGCGCAATCCCCATGAGTTTTTTCATCTTGATTGATGAAATTTTCATGCATCATTTCATTTTGGTCATCAGCGCAATCCCTATGAGTTTTTTCACCTTGATCCGTGAAATTCTCTTGTATCTTTTCATCTTGATCGCTGAAATCCTCATGAGTTTTTTCATCATGGGGATGAGTGCTTTGCTGCCAGGTCTTGTCGCCGATACACAGCCGGATTGCGCCTTGCGCCGCAGGCTGCGAATAGCTCGAATCAACTGCCACAAGCCGCGCCGCCAGATCAATAATAACGACGCCTGCATCAGATGGCTCAAGATTTTCGTAGTTGGCAAACCCGCGAAACGGCGACTCGTGGTGATGAGCCAACGAAGCCGCGTCATTACGAGCTAAGGGCAACGAATCATCTTGAGCGAGTGGCAACGATTCATCACGCAGAGTGAGTCGCGGCGCATCACCTTGCGTGAGCGACGACGCATGATCTTGCGTGAGTGCCGCATCATCTTGAGTGAGTAGCGTCTCGCGATCCTGAACCGAGGGCGCATGATCTTGAGTACGCGGCAACGCATGATCTTGATGTCGTCGTGCTTCTCGGTTTTGAGTAAACCTAGAAAAAGCGAGCGCCAATTCATCAATGGTTTCAGGTTCTGCCGCCAGCGCCGCAACTATGGCATCACCTTCGCTGCCATGCACTTCGCCATTGATGGCTTGATGTTGGTCTATGATGTTCAGTCGAATGTAGCTCATTTGTTTACTACCTTTCTTTTGCCAGTCAAACTTACCCACGAAAGTAGGTTGGAAGTTGTTTGTTTATTCCTACCTCTTTCTCTAAAATTGCGCTCAGGTTTGTTAGTTCATTTCCGGTGACAACGATTATTTGTCGTGACTCGGCTTGATTGAAAAAATCTTTGATCGAAGAGTTTGAATAGTCTGGTGTTTGATTAGTAATGAAAATTTTGCCAACGAAATTTGCGCCAATCAAACTTGATACAGCGACTAATTTTTCCAAATAAGTTGTCTTAAATGGTTTGGCATCCGTCTTACATTCCGCAATCAACAACGCCCCGGCGTAAGTTAAGGCTAAGTCAATCTCTTTTTGGTCACCATCTGCAGGTATTGTCAGTGAATAGCAGGCATCATCAAAACTCTTTGTGTCGCGTGCTATCAACCAGGTGTAAAACTCCAGCCAACCTCCGTTTAGAAAAAGAAAGCTTTCACGTCCCGGCAAAATAAATTCCAACTCCCCAGCGTCTGTCTCCTGAATGCCATATAACATTTCAGCCGTTTGCGCCGCATAAAAAAGGGTGCGTACCTTGTCAGCGAGTGGTTCTGTTTTTGAACTCAAATTCTTTGCTTTAAGAGCATCTTTCCCCTGCACGGATTTACCAAGAGAATGCTGAAAAGCCGTCGTGGTTGCTGCATCGAGAGCTAGTTGTCGCGCCAAGCTCTCCAGACTAGCAGAAGCGTTGTCTATCCCCTTTGTCCCGATGTTGCGTCCGTAAGCTCGCAAATAATCAGCTATTTTGACATGGTAGAGATTCGCTTTTGGTGGCTTCCCGCAAAGCGTAGCAACTCTGCGCGTATTGGTATCCAAATACCAAGCAGATGCCCCATGCTCTTTAGCAACTTCGTAGGCAGCGATGCTCATTACCGAAGTAGCACAGGTGATATTGAAAACCCATTCGACATTGGGAAATTCTTTTAATGCCTCTTGGCATTTTTCTTTTATTTCATCCAAACCAATCGCATCCACTTCTTTTGGGAAGACAGTATTAAGCTCCAACGATTTCAGCGCAGGTTCAATCTTTTTCCAAGCATCTTTCATCGCTTCATGAGAAGCAATAGGCACAATCACATTAGGGAGTAAATACTGCGCGGTCAAAAAGTTTGGCATTTGCCGTCCGCCAATTAAGAGTAACAATCCGCGTTCCTTCTTTTCGGGAATGCTCATATCAATTTCCTTAGCCTTTGAATTCCATTCGACCATAACCACTCGAAGTCTTTGCTCCGATGCCTTCTTCTTTCAATGCAAGTTCTAAAAGCTTGAGTGTTGGATTAATCCAATTTGTCGGACCAGCTAAAGCAAGCAGGTAAGTTCCCGTTGCAGAGAGAAACGGAATCGGAGTCGGATCGTCCCAATCCGCTGGCGGCTTTGGTTTGTCTTCGTAGTATTCTTTGTGGTGAACAGTCAACACGTCTAAATGTAACGCCTTTGTAAATGGCTGCCCATTAGGAATCAATAAGGCATCGAAAAAAGTAATGAAACCTGCAAAAGCATTGTCATCTTGTTTATTGTCATTCTCTTTCTTATTGCCAAAAACAATTTCGCTGTGTTCGTCTGTCCATCCATCCATCTTCTTGGTGAAACTTCTGGCGAGACCTTTCAAAGCGCTGCCGGGAATATAGGGAACGCCGTAAGTATGATGAAGTGTGACAGAAGTTTCTAAAACGCTCTCTGAGCCTAAGCCAATAACCATTCGTCCGCGCACCTGGGCTTTGCGCGTTTCCTTTACACCGTAATCTTTGAGTGTTTGTTCCCAACGAGTGAAGAATTCTTTGTATAGGTCTTTTGTGTCGCTAATAGTCTTTTGATTTATTACGCCCTCGATGAGTTTTCGTTTTTTGTCGTTGTCGCTTGCATTTGGTTCGCCCAAAAACTTATTCAACCACAAACTGGCGTTGGCTGTTTGCACTCCATTGGTTTTAATATTTGCTAAAGCGTTTCTGCGTGATGACATAATTTTATCTCCGTTCTCATTAGGTTTTAATGAGCGATTCAGCAAAGCGTTTGTACCAAACAAGCGCGTCTAAAGTGTCGCGTGTGATTCGCATATATTCTTGCAACGAGACACTACGAGAAGACGCTGACAAATTTGTAACCTCCACAGTTTCGGCTAAATGCTGGATAAGTTTCGTATGCTCTTTCTCAACAAAAGCGAGAGCTTGTGCCAATCCCGCCGTGCGAATCAATACAGGGAGATTAAGAACAACTCGCTTGTATTCGTCTCTTTTGTCTTTGTCTTTTGATACCTCTAAAACTTTTTTATAAGCACTGTCAGCGAATCGTTGGCTTCGTGTTTGTAGCATCAGATAGCACCTCCATTGGCTTTTGAAAACGTCAAACGACAGAGTCCGCGTCCGACAGTAGCTTTACCACCAAACTGTACGGGCTTTGCGATTAAATTTGAGATTTCTTTTAAGGCAACTTCAGGTTCAACTCTTACAGTTTCTTTCCCGATTTTGACCGCGAGAGCCAAGCCAAAAAGTACAGTTTCGCAAGGCAAAGCTTCTTCGTACCAAAGCTGTCCGTCTTCAGCAGTCTTTGTCTCTGGGTTAATGCTGATGCGTGCGGTTATCTCCGTAGCGGTGTCCAACAGGAAATTCAAAACATCATCAGGCACGATGCAAAAACGCTCTTTGAAAAAGCTTTGCCAATCGCCCGTAAAAATTTCATTGGCAAAAACATCAGCCCATGCTTGCGCTTTGGTTTTGTCACCGCTGACGGTCAAATCCAAATCTTCGAGATAGACTTTGAGGTTGCCTTTGTCGTCTTTCATTTCCAACTTGTTTTTGTCAATAACAAAACATTCCTGCACTTCTTCATTCGACAAGGGCGTTGGCACGGTTTTAATCAAGCTGTTCGCATCAGCATCACGCGCATCGCGCACAAAACGATTCAAGATGTAAGGCGAGGTCACCCAAGCAAAAGTTCCTTTCAAACTTCGTACCGGCAATAACAAAAGCCTTTGATCTGAAAACTGAACTGAACCCGCGTGTAGGTCTGCGTTATTTTTCTCCGGCCCAAAAAGATTTTTTTGTTTCTCTTTATCGTCGCAAACATCGCGCAAAGAGCCTTTGACGGATGAACCGGGCAAGAACGGCAAGCCTGTAGCCTTCTCTCTGGCAATCGGCAAATCAATAACGCCAATGCCTTGTCCAGTCCCTGCGTGCAACGGCGAAAGCGCATGGGTGTAAAGTATTTTCGTTTTCATCGCTAGTTTTTCTCCTTAGAGTTCAAAAAATTCAAAAATGCCTGTAGCACATCTGTTGTTCTACCCAACAGGGGAGTGCGGTTGTCCATTTTCTTAATTTGTTCTGCTTCCTTTTGGTCAAGGTCTGCCATTAAGTTTGTCCTGACCACATTTTTGTTTCGCTCTTCGTCATTCCTCAGGGTTAAATCCATTTCATCAGCTAACAGAGTTCCATCAAGAATTAAAGCAACACCAACAAATTGCGTTCTTGAAACTGCTATTGCACGTAAGATGAGCGGACTTGCAAGGCGCTCTGAATTAGTCAATCCAAGTAATGTTTTGCCCGGGTCTGCATTAGGGTTGGAAGGATTTCTTTTATCTTGGTCTTTAAACTGAAAGACTATAGGAAGCCCGAAAGCCGCACGTGGAAACTTAACGAAATTTGGCTCTGTTTTTTGGTGCTTCGGCGATCTTTGTTTTGTAATTTCACGGATTGCTTCAGGCTCAGACCACTTACTCCGTCCTGGAATTCTCCTTTCTCTTCCGGGGTTACGCTGTTGTCTGAATTCCTTGAGCTTTTCGATTAAGTTATTCCAGCAATGCAAAGCATCTTGCTCAAAATCCGTCACCTCAAATAATGCGTCTTGGCTTAAATGTGGAACGTCGTCAGGCCATTCGCCATCCACTACATATTTTTTAAGTTGTTCATTGAGCATAGGAGAGATTTCATTTCTTGTAGCAACTTTGTCTGGTCTGGCTATAGTTTGCCCATTTACATTTTCAAGTTGTATAGCCCCGAAGCCTCGCCGTGTTCGTGCTCCAATACCTCCAAAAGTTTCCCATGCCCATAAGGCGGCTTCGATGTCTTTAGCATAATTTTGAGGGAATGAAATCGTTAAGGTAAATGCAACTTCCATACTCACAAACTTAGCTTTTGCTCCTGAATCTCTGTCGTTTGAGGTAGGCTGCAATGGAAAAGCCGCATAGAGCGGAATACCTGTTTCTTTTCGTGATCTATCATAGGGGTACTCTTTACTTCCTTTATTTGTCACATCAACCTCAATCTGAACCAATGACGGTCTTGGTTTATCTTTTGTACTTGCTGCGCCCCAAATTATTTCTTCAGCGTCTTTCATCTTTTTGAGGTCGCCTTCAAATTCCATTCGTCCGCCGCGTGTGGCACGCCACCAGAAGCGCAAGTGACCGCGTATGGCTTTGCCACTGATGAGAGTCACATCGTCATTCACTCCGGGTTCTACGCCTCCGCCGAAAAGCGGGGTGATGAGTTTATAGCGGCGCACTTGTTTGATGATGCCATCATTTTTCTTCACAACAAGATTGTCCGTTATGGGTGGTGCGATTGTTGGTGTTGATCTGCTCATAATCAATTACTCCTTACCTTCTTTCCAAGCGCCTAAGACAGCCAATCCGAAGCCATCTTTGCGTGGCGTAGTTTTGTGTTTTGTGTCGTCGTCGCTAATGCAACTCATCCAAGTTCTACTTATCCAATCTTTGATTTCGTCTTTGTTGCCGTTGAGTTTGAAGAAAAAGACCGAACCTGCCGGAACCAGTCTTCTTGTAGGCTTGGGGCGACCGTGAATTATTCTTCCATCTGGTTTGGTCTCGACAAACTCAAAATCCCAGCCTGAAATTACTTGTGTGCGTTGAATGGCTGCGGCTTTTAATTCGAGGTTGTTATTTTGAAAAATCCAAGTTGGCTTCCAGCCTTGTTCAAAATAAGCGGGTGTCAATAACACGATGCGACAGGCTTTATTTTCAACAACACTATTCACAATATCGCTTGGACATTTTGAGTCAAAGATATTTTCCGAGCCTTGAAACTCGCGCCAGCTTACCAGCCTTCGTTCACCGCCAAGCGAAGCAACGCCTTTGTTGATTTTGGTCGCATCCGTCGCTACGGCTAAAGCAAGCCGTGTCGCCGTGCCAAGTTTCTTCTCTTGTTTTTGTCGCGTGAATTCCAAGCCGCGTGTTTGAAAAAGCTTTCCTTCTTCGCTTGCCTGTGTTGCGCTTTCAATGGCAACGTGCGAACGCTCATCTTGAGGCAATCCGCTTATGCCGAAGTCATATAGGCTTTCAATGTCGCAATCATTGGGAGCAAGCAGCCATTTCTTGAATTTATCCCATCTCCAAAAGCGTGGCGCGTAGCCGTGCGGTTTGCTTTTATCTTTGCTCTCCAAATAAAGAGGCATTAAATCATCGGGGATGTTTGTGGCGGCGTTCGTTGGCAAAGTTTTTGGAATTAACCGACAAACTTTAGCTCTATTTTTGTCTTTGTCTTTTGCGTCAAGAAGCAACGCATCAGCGGGAGCGTGTACAAACCACTGAATGACTTTTTCATCTTCATCAATCTCAACCAGCAACGCGCCGCGCACACTCAGATTTTTGACCTTATCTATATTTTCTTTGCTCGTATCGAAAACGCCTTCTAGGTTGAGTCCGTCGCGTGTGCGAACTCCGCCTGTTGTCGTGGACGGAAAAGGAAAGGGCAGCGATGCGGCACGCACTCCAGTAATCAATCCGAAAGGACGACCATCACGCGCAATGAAAGAATCGTGCGGCTCAATTATCCAAGTTTTCATTATTTATTCCCCGTTTCTGCGAGTTCTTCAAATCCCGCTTTTCTGGCAAAGGTTTTTGCATCAATGCCTGCCTGTTTCATCGCCTCTGCAAACGGACGCACAGCAATGAGTTGATAAGCCAAATCTTCGATTGAAAGTTCTTTATCCCTGACATACCTTTCCATCCTTTCAAAAACTTCTTTCTTTAGCTTTCCATCCTTGCTACGTTTCCGTTTGATGATTCGCAAAGCCTCTTCGCGAAGAGCATCTTCCAGTTCTTTCACTCCACCAAGCCGCAAAGCGACATTACGTAACTCGTAACCGACTCCACGCGGTAATGCCTCTGCAAGATGCAAATAGATAAAGTAGTTCAAACGGTTGTCCAATGCTTCTTCATTCGCAGAGCTATCACACCAACTGCCTTTCACCAGCCAATCCGCGCCGCTTCGCTTGCTAACAATAATGGCAAGCGCGTTTTTGTCTTTGACTTGTTTCTTGGCAGCCGTTTCAGCCTCACGCGCCAAGTTGAGAGTATCTTGCAAAGCGTCTAAATGATGACCAACAGCGATGCCAACCGAGAGCGTCGGAGATTTGCCTTCATCCTTTTTGAATTCCGCCAATGTGTCTCGAAATTCATTAGCTAACTTTCGCGCACAAAATAGAGCCTCGTGCAAAGGCAAGAAAGCCAACACATCATCCCCACCCGCGTAAACCAACGAACCGCCATGTTCTCCTTCAACAATCGTCCGCACTTTGCCTGCAAATTCAGAGAGTTTTGAAGAAATTGCTTGGTGTTTTTCTTTAGTTTCCTGTGCGTCAATAGCTTCACCCATTCTATCGCCATCGGCGTGTAGCAAAGCGAAATAAGGTTTCGGAGCTTTAATCTTAAATTTATCTTTAAGCAAGTCGCTTAAGGCGCTTTTCGCTTGCTCTAAGTTTTTCTTATTTGCCGCTGCCTGTGTTCCATCTTTGGCATTTGTATCAAAAAACTCGCTTAATCGCTCGCCAAACAAGAGATGTCCGTCCCGTCTGCCAAGCACTGGATGAGGAAGCGTTCCTTCTGGAACAGGAACGCTGTTTAAGTCATGGGTTTTGACCCCAAGCTCTTTGAGTTTCTCTATGTAGTTATTGAATGCCTTTCGATTCTCAGCGATATTATCGGTTCTGAGACTATTCATTATAGGTAAAGCTGCAATATGTGATGTACTGAAAAAGCTGTCGTCCCCCTGTCTATTACCATGCCGCTTTAGTAGACCAACACCACACAATCTCTCGCCGTTACGCACACCCAACTGCAAACGGAGTGATTCTTGGGTCATTCCTCCATCTTGAACCGCTTTGTAAACGCTCTCTTTAATTACCGATTCGCGTAAACCATCAAGAGAAGATTTTGGTACAGGGTCGCTCCATGCTGTTGGCTGAACAAAGTCCCGCAGGTTTTTTCGCGCAGCAAGCAAAGCCTCTGCTTCATCTCGTGCTTGTACATAATCCGAATTACCTTTTACAGGATGAGCTGCCCAATAAAACTCAATTAGATCGGCAACTTGAAGTTTGGCTTTGGCTTCATCAATGTGACTTTTATTTTTGATGCCGTTGTATGCGTCAACTCTAATTTCTTCCAAACGGTCTTGCATCGCCTGACGAATGCCGTTTTTCTCACCTTCACAAAATTGCTTCGGATCTGTATCAATCAAGGCAACAATTTTGTTGACTACATTAAAATTCGTCCCAGAAGTTTGAATTCCTTTTTCATACTTAATTGGATATAGGTCTTCTTTCTTCTTAATCGCAGGAAAAATTAGTTCGCCATTTTCATCCGCTATCTTCTTTGCTGCGGCTTTTGAAATTTCACTGAGCAGCCAAGAGCCGAACCACAGATCACGGCTACGGCGCGCAGAGGCAATAAATTCCTGAACCGGTCCGATACTGATGCTCATCAAATATGGCATTCGCTTTTATCCTCCAAATTCCTAAACAAACATTTTCTTTCACAAAGCACTACTGATTTATTTTCTCTCAAATTCCTTCACCCAAAACTTTCGGCAACCTTGCCAGAACCTTCTGCTCAAGGCGCAATCTTGAATTTGCCTAGTCCGAATGCCGTGTTTTTGCCGATATGCAAAATCTCTCCAGCAACAATCAAGGGCAGCAGTTCTTCAAGGGCTGCGCCAGCGTACTCGATTTCGCCGATGAATCCACCTAAAGGCATACGGCGTTTTTGGCGGTTGGAATAACGCTCCCAATCATCCCATGCCAAAATGGATGAAAAGGTCTCAACGGATTCGGCGCGTTCGAGCAATTCCTGATAAGGCAAGTTTGCTGGCGCAGTCCCATGCACGCCCATAGTATATGTGACGCGCCGCCAGAGGTTCTTTATCAACAGCCTAAAGCTCATCTCCTCTTTCAATCTGCCGTCTTCGGTGATGCGCGTCGGCGTTAAACATCGCAACTTCAACGCCCCTCTCTCTTTTACCGCCGCTAACTCTCGCAAGCGTGCGGCAACCAACGCGCTCAAGGTTGGTGAGCTTGAAGCAGACTTCACGATGCGCCCGGTCTCGCCGGAATAAATCTTCGCCTTCTCTTTATTTTCTGAAATTTCAAAAACCTCGGTTAATTCAAACCGCGCTCTGCCGACTCCTAAGCCGCGCCTTGCCATGCCACTGACGGCATAGATGATGTATGGCAAATACTCTATGGCGCGCCCCATCAACAACAAGCCGAAGCGTAAGTTGTCATCTCGGTTAAAGCGTAGTCTGGACTCGGACGGAAAAATGATTTCGATTTGTGGCGTCGAAGTTTCTCGCTTTTCGTTTGCTTCGCTCTTTGCTGTACTGGTATCAGGCTTCCAGATTCTTCTGATCGGGTTGCCAAGCATAGGCGGAATTAAGACGAAGGGATGCGGCGCATTCTTTTGACCTCGCAGCGGTTCGAAATCACACGGCGGCGGCGTTTCAAACAGGTAAGGATAGATGCACTTGTCGCTCAACATACAGCGTTCGCAATCGCCATGCGGCACTACGCACACGGCTTTTTTCAGCGCGTGCCCGAACGCCCCGCGCAGCGTAGAACCTAAGAACGGCGGCAGGCTCACGGCGTCAACGGCGCGCAACGTCAGTTCATAGCGAGCAATCTGTAGATGATGGAAGTCTTCATAAAACATGGCGAGTCCTCTTCAATGCCGAGGGCGTTACGGCGCTGGTGTTGCTGTCTAAATCAGGCAAGCCCAAGGTATTTGGGAATCACCTTGCCTTTGTTGCGCTTCCAGTTGATATACACCCGTTAGGGTTGCGGATAGGGTGCTGTTGAAGTTTAATTTTTTGCTGAACTCTTTTTAAACTACTTCATCTGACTTTATCGAATCGCCGGGTAGTTCGGCTATCATTGGACTTTTTATGCCAGGCTACTGAATCATACCTTCGCTAAATTCTAGTTGAGCTTGAAAAATAGAACTATCAAGTCTATAGATTGCGGTCGTTTAACACGCTGACTACGATATATGGTAATGAAACTTGCCTTTAATTTTTTTGGTGAAGTTATTGAATGAAGAAAACCTTTTAACTTACCACCCAATAAATTCAATGAGCGTAAAGTGAATACGAGCGGCACTATCTTTATTTGAAAAGCTTTTTTTGTCAAGACCAGAACTGATATAGCTTTCCTAAGTGATTTGTAATTGTGGGGCATACCATTGGAACTTGACTGAGCGAAGAAAGAATGAATTCAAGAAACTGCAAAACGACTCTTTGACTTGTGCAAAAATTTTGTTCTTTGCAAATTGGCGTCTCAAATAATTTTTCCCCGCCAGCCAGATGCCTTCCACGGGATTTTGTTCAGGGGCATTGGGAGCAAACCGCAATAAGGTTACCCGCCAATCTTTTTCTTCCCGTCCGCCGTTTACTTCTGACAGAAACTCTTTCAACTTCCCATCTCGATGATCACTTACCCCATCCCACAACAGTAGAAGTTTTTTTCCTGGGTAAACTTCCATCAGCCATTTGATATAGGCGAGGGTGTTTTCTGAGTTGCCGGACGGGAACGCTTGCAAGTGAAACTCGCGGGTCAAAAAGTTGACCGCTCCATAATAGGTTTGCCGCATACGAAAGTTGGTCATCGGCACGGCTATCGCTTCTCCGCGTTTTCCCCACACCTATCCACAAACATCACCCCATAACCAATGGCATTCATCTTTGCCTAACAGAATCATTTCGCCTTTGCTGATCTCGTCAAAGTGCTGCGCCACTTTTTTTTATCACTTCTTGTTGCTCGACCACTTGTGCCTCATCTCGTTTGGGATTTTTTTTCTCGCTCTTGTGATAACTCAGCCCGGCAGCTTGCAGTAACTCATAATAAGATTGCTTGGATTGATAGACCACTTGGTAGTGATCTTCGAGATAATCGCGTAGCTCTGCAATTCTGATAGTTTCTTGCGAGCCAAGCCAACCGAGAACCTCTTGGCGTTGCGCGGCAGAAAGTCGTCCACGGCTTCCTTGATAGCCGAGCAACAAAACCTCTGCTCCTTGTATTTCATATTTCGTTCGCCACTTACTGACAAAGGGCTGTGAAACATTCCACCTCGCACAAATGTGTGAAGTCGGCATCTCGCTCAAGGCCATCTTCACACCTAAGGCTCGTTTTACTTCTCTGACATCTTTGGATTGATTGATTATTTCGTCTAAATCTTTCATTGATAGTTGCATACTTTTCAGATTCTCATTTTTACATCTGATTTAGAATTCCTATATTAATGTAAAAACAAGGTAGAGAATTTCAGAAAGGCTCCACTAGCTTTGTCAGATGTGGCGGGTGAATATGAAGAGGCGATGCGGACGTTTCCGGTCAGGTAAGTAGGTGCTTGTTGGGTCTTATCGCCGCTTCCCTCGTGTACGTCCGTTATGGGCAAATGCAATTCGCTAGAAGTGAACGATGATAGTTTTTTACAGATGCTTTCCCCTTCACTTGAAGAAATTTTTTTTCGTTAATCAATCGGGCGAATCGAGCCATCGGAGCGCCCAAGCGTTTTTTCCTGCGCTTTTTCGTCTTCTTCCAATAAGTTCTTTGCCGTAGAATCAGTCGTCGCAGTTTGGGTAGGCGGCGGCAGTTTGCTTTCAATCGGCGGGTCTTCGTGCAACTGATTTTTATAACGCGCCAGCACATCATCAACTTGAATTTTCGATTGCGCCGCTTTCAATTCCCTGTCGGCATCGGCAATCTGTGCGTCTAGGCTGGGGATAGCGGTGCTGCTTAAACGCGCCCGCATCTCGTCAAGCGTCGAAGCCGGATCATTGACACCAAAACCAGAATCCAATGAAGCGATGTTGTCGCGCATATCCGTCAAATAAATTTCATTCGCCAGATCAGCGCCTTGCACTTTGCGTTCTTCGCGCAGCGCCTTGGCGCGTTCCGCCGCGCCCGTCGCTTCAGAGATTTGTTGCTTCAATAAATCGCGTTGCGCTGCCAGCGCTTGAATCGCCTCTGTCGCCCGGTCGGCTTTGGCGTTATCACCTTGATTGCGGAAAATCTTTTCACGTTCAGCGAGCGCCAGTATCTTCAAATCAATTTCCGCCATCTCCTTCTCGAACAATTTGGCGGAAGCCCGCGACTGAACTTCGAGTTCATTGAGTCTGGCGATTTCGCCGCGGGTCACGGCGCGCACATCTTTATCGGCATGGCTGGTCTTTTCGATCATATTATCGAGGTACGAATTAATCATACGCTTGGTGCGATTCCACATCTCTCACCCTCCCCTCTCTAGCGTCAAAAAGTAAAGGCGCAAAGAACGCGATGCTGATAGACGTTCTCTGCGCTCTTACGAAAATCGCATCGGCAAGGTTTACCGGCAATTAATTTTTTCCGTCAGGCTTCTTAACTGCAGGTCGGTCGAACTCATCGCCTTCGGGTCGCGCCCCGTTCGGCCTGGCCACCGGCAAGGTCAAAGGCTTGATGAATTTCAGACGGAACTGCGCCCCCGGTTGCAGGCGAACTTCCGAGCCTTTGGTCAACAGCACGCCGCCCAGTATGCCGCCGCCGAGCGCCCCGGCGCTGGCCGCTCCGCCGCCACCCGATAACAGAATGATGCCGGCGGTTGCGCCACCCAATTGACCGCCACGAACCATGTTATCCACGGTCTTTTCGCCGCGCTTTCCGCCGCTTACTTTGCCTTCATCATTGGCTTTCAATTTTTGATCGCTGTTCCAATCATCAACCGAAGTCAAGACCACAGTAATCGGCTCTTCGCCCCAAGGCATGGCGATGCGTTCAAAGATGATGGACATCTTGCCTTCTTTATGAGGCCGTCCGGCAGCTTTGACCTCCGCCACACGTCCGCGAATCTCCGTGCCTCTGGCGATCACCACTTCTCCATTAACCAGTAGGGGCTCGTCAATCGTCGCGGTTACCGGGTCGCCGACTTCGCTGAGTTTCGAACTGAGTTGGGATTGCAGGGTTACTTTGAATTTGGTCTCCGCTTCGATGGTCGCTTCACGAGCGCTCTGGGCGTGAAGTGAAAATGCCGGAACCAACATGGTTGCGAAGAACATTCCAGCCACAAGCAGTCTCTTCATAATTTTCCTCCTGAATGACTCACGGAAGTCTCGAAAGATATTATCGTACCTGTTTTTTAGTAGCAAGAAAGGAAACGAATGGTTGCCCGTTGCCAGGCAAAAGTTGTCCGACTGAAAAATAAAATTATACTACCTAGAGCGTGTGCAGAATTCCAGCAATAGCCCATATGTTGTGGATAGTCAAAGCATCGCATACAATATCTGGACAGAAAACCCATTGCTGCGACACGCTCTAACGACCCAGCCTGCTTTGCCCCGCAGGGGTGTAGGAAATTAGCCGATGGCTTGTTTGATAATGGCGGCAAGCCGATGTGCCTGTGCTTCGATGATGGCTTGGTCTTCGCCTTCAATCATCACGCGAGCCAAATTTTCGGTTCCCGAATAACGCACCAGCAAACGCCCTTTGCCCTGCATCTCTTCGGTGAGCGCCGCCATCGCGGCTTTCACTGCGGGAAGGGTTTCCAATACGGGTTTGCTCTTGACTGCGACATTCACCAGAATTTGCGGATAGGTCTTCATCGCCGCAGCCAGCGCAGCCAGCGAGTTGCCCGAATCCATCAACGCTCTAAGCAATTCGATAGCGGTAATCAAACCATCGCCAGCCAGCGAGATTTCTTTGATGATGATATGGCCGGATTGTTCGCCACCCAGATTGGCATTGCGCGTTTCCATCGCTTCCAAAACATAACGGTCGCCGACCTGGGCGCGTACCAGTTCAATGCCTCTTTCGCGCAACGCAATCTCCAAACCGATATTGCTCATCACCGTCGAAACCAGCAGGTCACCATTGAGCCGCCCCTGCTTACGCAAATTTTCACCGAGCAACAAAAGCGTATGATCGCCGTCAACGATTGCTCCGTTCTCATCAACGAACAACGCACGGTCGGCGTCGCCATCGAACGCTACGCCTACATCAAACCCGCCGCTTTGCACGAGCGCTTGCAGAGCTTGCAGATGCAGCGCGCCACAATTTTCATTGATGTTGCGACCATCCGGCGCGGCGTTGATGACTTCGATAGCCGCTCCTAATCGCTGAAACACCGCCGGTGCAAAGCCACAGGCCGCGCCATTGGCGCAATCTATAGCAAGGCGTTTGCCCTTCAAACTCAACCCCTCGGCGACTTCGTTGACGAGGAACTGCACATAGCTATCGGCGTAAGCGGCCTCTGAATATGCCGTTGCAGTTGCTTCCGACCAATCTTTCCGGTGAGCGTGTAGCGGATGAGAAGCATAATTCGCTGCGGCTAAATCGGCTTCGATGTTTCGCTCCATAGCATCAGCAATTTTTTTTCCCGATGGCGAAAACACTTTGATGCCATTGTCGCGGTAGGGATTGTGCGATGCCGAAATGACCACACCGGCATCGAAATGAAAGTGGCGCGTGATGAAGGCGACGCCCGGAGTGGTGATGACGCCCGCCGAGGCGACGCTTGCGCCCGCCGCAGTTGCGCCGCGTTGCATAGCCATTTGAATTGGCGCGCCCGATTCGCGGGTGTCTCTGCCGATAATTAATTTTGGTGCGTGCCCCAACTCGCGGCGCAAGTTTTCGGTCAACGACCAGCCAATCATCTCAACGGTATTTTCATCAAGCGGAAATTCTCCGGCTCTTCCCCTGATGCCGTCGGTGCCAAACAATCTATTTTTTTTATCGCTCTGCATCCATTAACTTCCTGATGTACAAATTTCATTTCACCCGCAGCGTCGCAGGTTCGACGCTCTTCAACGTCACTCTATCGGCAAACCTGGGAAACCTCACCTCAAGTTTGATCGCTTTTGTCGTCGCCTCCGGCGTGGCATAATCGGCGATCACTTCCACTTCGGCAGGCGTAATCGTATCCATCACGGAAGGAGCGCCAAACAACAGCACACGGGCAAACCTTGCTGGCGGCTGCACCCCTGCAGGGACATTGATAAAGGTCACAGGCACTTTTTCCAGCAGGCGTTCTTTTCTGGCTTCGCCAATGATTACGGTCAAGCGGACTTTCCGATTCTCTTCTATGGTGCTGACGTTGGGCGAGCCAGTATCCACGGCAACCAGTTGATTGAAGGTTTCGGTTTTGCCGCCGACGTTGACGCTTTCGGTTGACACATTGGCGACATCGCGGATGTGACTAACCGGCGCTGACACTTTAACCGTGGGCGGCACACAGACGACGCGGTAAATTTCAAAGCCCTGCGGCACTTCCCCTTCGATACGCGGCTTGACTTCCAATTCGGCTTCCACAATGCGCTCTATGGTGATGCGTATGCTACGCGGTTCGATTTCTATGCTCTGTTCATCAATCCCAGGCGGCAGACGCTTTTCATCAATCTTCAAGGGAATCACGCGCACCCCCGGCTCTACGCCCTGCATATCTGCGGTGAGCGCTAACTCGCTGGAGCGCAATGAATCAATCACATCCTTTGGCCCGCGCAGAAAAACTTTGGCCGACAGCGTATCGTATTTGGAAATGGTTAAATCCTGCGAGAGGTTCGAAAATTCAATCGGCACAGGGTTCAAAGTCACCTGACTCAGACGCGAGGCTACCGACAGCCACAACACACAGGTAATCAACAGCGCCAATATTTTGAGGCCGGTGTTTTGCAAGATGTAGTCTTTGGCATATTCTTTCACCGCCGCCAGACCATAAGGCAACCTGTTCATCTTGATTCTCACTTGATAAAAGTTTCGCTCACCTGCTCACGCGCCGAATCAGCAGCGGCCTTCGCTGCACGACTTCGTCTTCTGGTCGGTTGAAAAACTTCGCCCAGCAAATTGGTCGGCGTCAAGGCTTCGCGGATCAATTCGCGCAAACGCGAACTGGTCAAATAGCGGGTGATCTCGCCCTTTTCAACGAAGGAAATCACCCCTGTCTCTTCGCTCACCACTATGGTCACGGCGTCGGTGTCTTCGGTCACGCCGATGGCAGCGCGGTGGCGTGTGCCAAGTTCTTTCGACAATTTCGGATTCAAGGTCAAGGGCAGGAAACATCCGGCGGCGGCCAATTGATTGCCGCGCAAGATCACCGCGCCATCGTGCAGCGGCGCACGCGGTTCAAAAATCGTCACCAATAAATCGTAAGACAACGCGGCTTCGAGTTTGACGCCGGTATCAATATAATTTTGCAGACCCACATTGCGTTCCAGCACAATCAACGCGCCCACTCGTCTTGAAGAAAGCGTCATGGCCGCCAGCACAATGTCTTCATAAAAATTCGGCGCGAGTTTTGACCGCCCAAACAAAAATGAAGTGCGTAGGTTAGCGCCAAAGCGCATCAACGCCGAACGTACTTCCGGCGCGAAGATAACCAGCAATGCGAAACCGAAATAGAGCAGCATATTTCGCATGACGAATTGCAAAGTCTCAAGCCCCAGAAAGACCGCTACCTGATACAACAAACCGACGCCCAGCAAGCCCATCGCTATAGGCACGGCGCGTGTGCCGCGCACCAGTTTCAACAAGCCATAGATGATCGCCCACACCACCAGAAAATCTATCAGGTCGGTGATGCGAAATTGCTCGATAAATTTCAGCACTTCAATTGAGCGGTTCATGGCTGTCATTACAGGTTACGGCAAACAACTACGAGGGCATTTTACACCGGCGCTAACACCTGGCTTTTGAGTTCCAGCGCGGCATCGAAAATCTGCTCGGCGACTTCTCGTTTAGTGAGCAAAGGAATGTCTTTTCTCCACACCCGTGCAATCAAGGACACGCGATTGGTTTCGACATCAAACCCGGCATCCGCCGCCGATACATCATTGGCAACCATCATATCGGCATTTTTTTCTGTCAGTTTTTTTTCGGCGTTGGCTTCGACTTCCTGAGTCTCTGCGGCAAAGCCTATCAACAGGCGATGCTCTTTCACCTTGCCTACGGCAGCGAGTATGTCAGTGGTGCGTTCCAGTTCCATCACCAGATTGCCATTGCGCTTTTTAATCTTCTGGTCGGCGATGTGAACCGGCCTGTAATCGGCAACCGCCGCCGCCATAATCACTATGCTCGAAGCGGCTAGATTTTCCATCACGGCGTCGTACATCTGAGCCGCCGATTTTACCGCCAACAACTTTGCGCCAGCCGGTGCGGTGAGCGCGACCGGGCCACTAATCAAGACCACCTCAGCCCCGCGTGCCAATGCCGCTGCCGCCAACGCATATCCCATTTTGCCGGATGAACGATTGGTGATACCGCGCACCGGATCAAGCGCTTCATAAGTCGGCCCGGCAGTAATCAAAATCGTTTCACCCGATAAATCCTTCGGCCTTCCCGCGTTTGTAGTCTGTGGTCCGGCGTCCGGCGTCGGTGCGGCAACGTCATCAGCTTTCCGGCCAGGATTTGATTTTAAAAATCCAATCCTTATTGACGAGTCGCCATCAAGAAGCGGCTTCGTTCCCGAATCCGCGACACCAGACAGCGGACTTGAGACGCCAGACTGCAAAATTTCCCAGGCGCGATTGACGATAGTTTCGGGTTCGGCAAGGCGTCCCGCGCCCACCGATTTACAGGCGAGAAAGCCCGCTTCCGGGTCAACGAAATGCACGCCTCGGTGACGCAAACGGCGGACGTTTTCCTGCGTCGCCGGATGCGCCCACATCTCCACGTTCATCGCCGGAGCGACCAACACCGGCGCGGTCGCAGAGATGTACACGGTGGATAAAAAATCGTCGGCCAGACCGTTGGCGAACTTCGCCAGGATGTTGGCGGTTGCCGGTGCGACGATTAATAAATCAACCCCTTGAGCGATCTGTATGTGTTTGATTTCCGAGTCATCAGTCGGTGCCCACATATCGGTGATGACCGGCAGGCCGGAGATTGCCTGAAAGGTCAGCGGCGCAATCATGCGCGTAGCGTTTTGGGTCATCAACACCTGAACCGCGACGCCGCGTTTCTGTAGTCCGCGCATCACCTCTACGGCTTTGTAGGCGCTGATTCCGCCTGTGACTCCGAGTGCGACTTTCATAGCTTGCCCCTTACCTGAAGTGAAAACCCGTACAGATTTTCACTTCAACTATAACGCCGCTATGCCGCCAGGCAAACAGTTGGCTCGGCTTGCCGCTCGGCTATTCGGCAACTTCCAGTTCTTTCGCCAGCGGCATATAGTGCAACTCGCCCTGTTGCGCTTCTTCCAACGCAATGCGGGTGAATTTTTTGGCGTTGGAACGCACTCGAGGATGCGCGCCTTTTTGCAGTTGCTTGCTGCGTCTTGCCGCCAATAATACCAGACGATATTTGCTGTCCACTTCGCTAGTCCAATTTTCTTCTGCCATCAGTTTCTTAACCTCCAAACGTAGAAATAATATTTTCCGCGACCACGCTTTGACGATTTTGTGAGTATCGTTCAGCCAAGATAATCGCTTCCAAAGCGGCGCAGGCCCTGGCCAATTCATCATTGACGATAACGTATTGAAATTCATGGCAACGCCGCACCTCCTGAGTTGCATTATAGAGCCGCCGCGCCACTTCCGCTTCGGAATTTAATTGCCGCGCTCGCAAACGCGCTTCGAGGATGTCACGCGAAGGCGGCAGGATAAACACCGTCACCGCTTCGGGCATCTGTTTTTTGATTTGGGCAGCCCCTTGTACGTCTATATCCAGCAATACGTCAACGCCTTCATTAATCAACTTCTCGGTAGCGGCTCGGTGCGTGCCGTAAAAAAATCCGTGCACTTCGGCATACTCCAGAAACTCCCCGCTATCTCGCATCCGCAAAAACTCGACGTTGCTGACGAAATGGTAATCCACTCCGTTTACCTCCGCCCCTCTGCCCGGACGAGTGGTGTAAGAAACAGAGTAACACACTCCCGCGACACGGTTCAGAGCATGATGCACCAACGATGATTTCCCCGCTCCCGATGGCGCGGAAACAATGATCAAATTCCCTTTAGTCATTAGTCATCAGTCATCAGTCATTAGTCATTAGTCATTAGTTGCTATGCGTTGCGATGAAGGCGACGACGTCCGATAGAAAAAACTAAGGCCTGAGGACTAATGACTAATGACTAATGACTATTCCACATTTTGTGCTTGTTCTCGAAGTTTTTCGACTTCGGTTTTGATGACGATTGCCGCGTCGCTGATCGCCAGATCATTCGACTTGGAAAGAATGGTGTTGGCTTCGCGGTTCATCTCCTGCAAGAGAAAATCGAGGCGCTTGCCGACTTCTTCTTCAGCGTTCAAGGTGTCGCGCATTTGCAAAACATGGCTTTTGAGACGGGCGATCTCTTCGCTGATGTCGCTGCGGTCGGCCAGCGTCACCACCTCTTGCGCCACTCGTGTTTCGTCAATTTGCGGAACCTTCAAAATATCCTGCAAGCGCTTCATCAAACGCTCGCGGTACATCGCCGGTAACAACTTCGCTTCTTCTTCGATGATAGGCAATTGGCTTTCGATCTTATCGAGGCGGGTGTTCAATTCACGCGCCAGTTCTTCGCCTTCTACCATACGCATAGCGGTCAACGAATCGAGCGCCTGCCCCAAGGCCTCCGCCACTCCGGCGACAAAGGCATCGTCGAGGTTTGAGGTGTTCTGTGACACCTGCAACGCGCCTGGCAACTTGGCAATCAACTCGATAGTCACATCGCCTTCCAAACCAAATTCGGTTTTCGCCTGCGATAGCGCCGCCAGATAACCGGAGACCAGCGGACGATTGATTTCAAAAGTCGCTTGTCGGGTTTGCTCTATGGCGATGGTCATCTCGACGCGACCGCGACTGAGTTTCGCTTGAATCTGTTTTTTCAAATTCATTTCCAGACTCGAAACTTCCTGCGGCAAGCGCGTGTGTATATCAAGAAAGCGGTTGTTGACGGTTCGCAAATCAACTCGCACCTTAAAGTTTTCACCGGCAGCGCTGCCCTGCCCAAATCCTGTCATGCTTTTAATCATAATTTTTCTTCATCATTCTGTCGGTTTATGGTTCTGTCAATACTTCTTCGTTTTCCAATAGCTCGTCGGAAAACTGCAATTGATAGAGGTCGCGGTACGTGCCGCCCGCCGCCATCAATTCCGCATGAGTGCCGACTTCGAGTATGCGCCCACGTTCCAACACCACGATTTTGTCGGCGCGATGAATGGTCGTCAATCTGTGGGCAATTACTATGGTCGTGCGCCCCCGCATCAAATTGGTTAAAGCGCGTTGCACCAGGCGCTCTGATTGCATATCCAATGCCGAAGTTGCTTCGTCAAGAATCAAGATCGGCGCGTCTTTCAAAATGGCTCGCGCAATCGCCAGACGTTGGCGTTCGCCGCCCGAAAGTTTGACGCCGCGTTCGCCTATGAGGGTATCGTAACCGCCGCGTTCGAGTATGAAATCGTGGGCGTAAGCGGCGCGTGCCGCGTCTTCGATTTTCGCTCGTTCAAAATCGGGGCGACCGTAAGCGATGTTGTTGAGGATCGAATCGTTGAACAAAATCACTTCCTGGGTCACCAGCGCCAATTGACTTCGCAGGCTGTCGAGTTTGGCGGCGCAGATATTCACGCCATCAAGGTGAATCGCGCCAGCGGTCGGATCAAAAAACCGCATCAGTAAATTGGTCAGCGTAGATTTTCCCGCGCCCGACAATCCAACCAGCGCTACGACCTGGCCGCGTTTGACTTCCAGATTGATGTCCTTCAACACCGGCAAGGCCGAATCCTGATACTGAAAACTGACCTCGCAAAATTCGATGGCGTCGTGAAAAGCGCGCAACTCCACGGCATTTTCCTGATCGCGTTTTTCCGTGTGCGTGTCTAGCAAAGTGTATATGCGTGTGAAAGCGGCGAACGATTGTTGAAAATAATTTTGTATGCGCGAGAGTTTACGAAGCGGGTCATACATCTGCATCATGGCGACGATGTAAGCGGCAAAAGTGCCTATGGTCATCAACCCTGTGGCCATCAATTGCTGCGCGTAAATCAAAAAAGCGGCGGCGATTAAAACGCCAAGCAGTTCAAGTATCGGCGACGAGAGAAAGACCACGCGGGCGGCGCGAAACTGGGTGCGCGCATAACGCAGCAGGGCTTGATGAAAGCGGCGCTTTTCAAATTTCTCCATGCCAAAGGCATTGACGATGCGATAGCCGGAGATGCTCTCCTGCGAGATGTCCATAATCTCTTCGGTGGTCTCCTGCGTGGTGTGGGCGATGCGGCGCAGGCGTCTGCCAAACTGGTTCGACAGCAAAGCGATGAACGGCGCAACGATGAAGACCACCAGCGTCAAGCGCCAGTTCAGGACAAAGACCAGCAGCAGATAAAACAGCAGCGTCAAACCTTCACGAATCAACTCCGCCAACAGCGTCGAAACCGAAGTCTGTACTTTTTCGGCGTCGCTGATGATGTGCGTAGTCAAAGTGTTGGTCGGGTGTTCGGTGAAAAATTCCGACGATTGTTTCAGTATGTGTTCATACAAACGCTGCCGCAAATCTACTACGACATTGACGCCTATGCACCACATCAACACATTGGAGAGATATTCCGATGAGCCGCGAATGAGGGTGAACACAATCAGTAACCCGGCGATGAAGGGCAGCGGATTGGAGTGCGGCGGAAAGTACCGCCGCGCATCCAGGTAATCGGCCAGATTCGTTTTTTCTTTTAAGAGATTCGGCGCGATGGCGTCAACCGTCTGGTCTAGCGTAGAAGGGTTGGCCGCCGGGTTTGCCGATGTAATTTTCGCCTGATTCGATTTTGCATCGAGCGAATCAATGATGGATTTCAGCAACGCCGTGCGCCCCGCGTCAAAGACGCCGACCAACGTCATCAGCAGAAAGGCGATAGCAAATAGCCCTGCATAAGGCCGGACATTTTTTAGAAGGATGCGGAAATCTTTCATTGCAGAAGGTTCGCAAAGATAGGCAGAATTTAACTTTTGATTATACGCACCACGCCCTCAAGGTCAAGGTGCAGAGATTTTTTCCCGCCCTTCGCAAGCCTGGTTTCCTGCTGTTATGCTTGGTTGTCACAACCATCATGCTTCATCATTTCAAATTTGGAGATGCTTATGAAATCGTTTGTTCTGGCGTTCGCTGGGTTCACGCTCTTATTGCCAGCCGTGGTGCCAACTGTTCAAGCTCAACAAAACCTCAACCCGATTCGTGCTTATCGAGAAGCCCACGAAGCGCCAATCATCAACGAACTGGTTGCCCTGTTGGCGATCCCGAATGTCGCTTCCGACAAAGTGAATATACGCAAGAACGCCGCAAAAATTATGGCAATGATGCAGCAGCGCGGCATCACCACGAAACTCCTTGAAGGCAACGGCCCGCCCGTGGTCTTCGGGGAAGTAAAGACTCCCGGCGCGACGCGAACCATTGCGCTCTATGCCCATTATGACGGCCAAGCGGTTGATCCATCGAAATGGGCGGACGCGCCGTTCACGCCAACGCTGCGCGATCAACCCCTAGACGCTGGCGGCAAAGCCATTCCTTTTCCGAAAGCAGGCGAAAAATTTAACCCCGAATGGCGCATCTATGCGCGCTCGGCGTCCGATGATAAATCGCCTATCGTTGCCATGATGATTGCGCTTGATGCCTTGAAGGCTGCGAATATTTCTTTGAGTTGCAACCTCAAGTTTTTATTTGAAGGCGAAGAAGAAGCTGGCTCTACGCATCTTGAAGAACTCGTCACTCGCCATAAAGAATTATTGAAAGCCGACGTATGGTTGTGCGCCGATGGCCCCGTACATCAAACCCGCAAGCAGTTGCTCTATTTCGGCGTGCGCGGTGTGGTGACTATGACGATGACGGTTTACGGCGCGAATCGCGGTTTGCACAGCGGCCATTATGGCAACTGGTCGCCCAATCCGGCTATGCGGCTGGCGAAATTGTTAGCCAGTATGAAAGATGACAACGGGCGAGTTTTGGTCGCAGGCTTTTATGATGATGTGGTGCCGCTTGGCGTGGAAGAGAAAAAAGCTCTGCAAGCGATGCCGCACACCGATGCCGAATTGATGCGCGAATATGGATTGGCGGCAGTTGATGGCGCAGGGCGAACGCTGGCCGAATTAATCAACGAGCCATCGTTGAACCTTGATGGCATACGCAGCGAATATGTAGGGAGCGAATCGCGCACCATCATCCCTGCGGAAGCGACTGCGACCCTCGATTTGCGTTTGGTCAAAGGCATAGACCCGCGTAAACAGGTCGAGCGCGTCATCGCCCATATCAAAAAACAAGGCTACTTTGTTACGACCTCCGAACCCGATCAAGCGACGCGCTTGAAGTATCCTTTAATCGCTCGCCTCAACAGCGGCGACGGTTATCCGGCGGTTCGCACGCCTATGAATCTGCCCATCGCGCAAAAGCTCATCGCTGCCGTTGAAAAGGCTATGGGTTACAAGCCTGTGCTGGCACCGACGCTGGGCGGCAGCGTGCCGCTATACATCATAGAGCGCGCCACCAACGCGCCGCAGATCGGCTTGCCAACCGTCAACCACGACAACAATCAACACAGCGCGAATGAAAATTTACGCCTACAAAATTTCTGGGACGGCATAGAAATCTTTGCCGAAGTCATGGCTATGCGCTGGTGAGAGTTTGATTAGAAGTCTGCCTCGCATTTGTTATGTACGGGCGACCCTGTGGTAGTCGCCTCTCTTTAGAACTTTTGGGATTTGTAGAAAGGGCGACCACCACAGGGTCGCCCGTACAAACAACCGAAAGCTAATCTGTAGGGAATCAATCGCCAAGGCTGACTATAGCTTTATATCTTGCTGCCTTTGGCAACCTCACGCGCATTGTAGCCTTTGCGATGGCGTACCGCGATATCGTCACGATTCTTCACCCGTATGCGAATGGCACGATAGCCGCCATTCATTAACGAATTGGTCGGGTAATAACTGATTTGATAAACGTGGCGCAATTCTTCGGCAATCTTATTTGCCAGACCGCGCATATCGCCTACGGCGTCAGCATCAAAGACCGGCCCCCCGCCGGCCTCCGTTATATCCGCCATAAAGTCGCCGCCTTTGCTGCCTCTGCGCGGCCATTGCGAATTCGGCATGGCGGAGTTTGCGACCTCTGGTGGGGCGCTGAAATTGCCGGAAAAATGGCCGCCTCGTTTTCTCGGAAAAGGCCAAGGGAAAGGCAGCGGGATGCCAATGTTAGGAATAGGGCTGCGCGGCCACGGATTGACGCGCACATTGCTGCCGCCATCAGATGGATAACGCAACCCGTAAACCAGCACATCGGATTCGGTGACGATGTTTACGGCGTCGTCATAACTGGCTCTCTTGCTGGTGGTGTCTTCGCCATCGGAAAACAGGATCAACGCTTTGCGTCCGTCCACATATCGCAATTTGCGAGAGACGGTTTCATACACCGCGTCATAAACGCTGGTGCCGCTGCCCGTCGAAGTGCTGAGAATAGCGCGCTCCAAAATTCGCCGGTCACTGGTGAAATCGGTCAGATAGTCAACGTGGCGGTCGAACGAAATCACCATCACGCGATCATCGGGGCGCAATTGCCGCACGAAATCAATTGCCGCATCCTGTATCGCCTGCGTATTGCCCTGCACACTCGGACTCATATCCAGCAACAGGGCGACGCTGAATGGCACTTCTTCATTGCCAAAGAAAGCCACCTCTTGTTGCACGCCGTCTTCGTAAAGCAAGAAATCTTTGGCACTCAAACGCGGCACAAAGCGATTCGAGCGGTCGCTGACCAGAATCGGAATATTCACCAGCGTCGCGCCCAAACGAATGGTCTCATCCGGCGAATCGTCCGGCGGCGTAGTCGTTGAGCCGTTTTGCGGATTACGGCGCGACGACGGCGCAGGTTGTTGATTGCCGCTATTGCGCTCATTGCCGGAAGCGGTTTCGCTGCTATCGCCCGGACGCCGAAGAACGGGCGGCGCACTTCTTGAATCGCCAGCATTCGTGCTGTCGTTGCTGGAATCTTTTTCGCGGCGCAAAACCGGCGGCGCGTTGCGCGTAGTTGAATACGGGTCATTGTCGCTTGATGACGCTTGCGGATGACTCGACGGATAACGCGACGACCCCGAAGCGGTTGACGGATAGCGTTGCGAATCATTGCCGCTCGACGGATAGCGTTGCGAATCATTGCCGCTCGACGGGTAACGCTGAGGTGGCGAAGTCGGTGTCGTTGAACGTGGCGCAGTATTGACAGGCGGCGCTGGCGGCGGTTGAACACTGACGCCTGGTCTTGGCGCTGGCGGATGCGTTGTTGGCGTTGACCGCTCCGCGTTCGCGTTTGGCGTAGAGGTTGGCGTAGCCGGACGATCAAAATCCGGCGTGCTGTGCTGCGCCGCATTATCGGAAGATTGCGCCCCTGTGGGCGGACGGTCGAAAGGCAAAGGCTCGCGTTTGCTCGGCGATTTCGGCTGCGCCTCCTCGAAGGTCGTCGGCACTTTATTATCTTCTACGCTTTTGCTATCGGATGAATTATTTTGTGGTTCATCAACTTTGCTGTCGGCTTGATCCGTAGCTGGCTTGGCGGTGCTTGGCGAATCTATTTTTTTCGCAGGAGCGGTTGTCGCAGAATTGCCGTTCTTACCGCGACGCTGCGACGAGGACTGCGCCTTTGAGCGCAGACTGTTGCCCGTAAGGGCAAAGCTCGCGGGCAGCGTCGCCACCACTAACAAGGCCATCAAGGAGCAGGCGATGAACAGTCGAAAGGTATGGGGCTTCATAGTTTGAACTCCGTTAAAAATTTGAGCCGAAACCAAGGCGGTCGGGTGTTGGCCGACCTTGGCGACCGGCGCTGCACGCACACCCCACCTTTTTCAGTACACCGGCTGTGATGTTTTTCCAAACCGTTTCGTAGCCCAAGCAGCAAAAAAATTCTGCCGCTGAATTATCCTCCGAAACCTTGCAAAGGTCACGACGGGTTTGCGATATTGTTGTTCAACCATTTTGGAGGAGAGCCGTGAGTAATAACCTACAAGAGTTGCACAGTCTGCAAGACTTGCAGCAGGTCTTAGAAGATTCAACCCATCGTCCGGTATTAATTTTCAAACACAGTAATAGTTGTCCCATCAGCGGACGCGGCTTCAAACAATTTCAAGCCTATCTGGAAAACGCCGATCCACGCGCCAGCTATCATCTGATTACCGTACAGAACGCCCGCCCTTTGTCGAATGAAGTCGCGCAGCGTTTAGGCGTGCGCCACGAAACACCGCAAGCCATACTGGTGCGCGATGGGCGCGAAATCTGGAACGCTTCGCATTTCGAGATCACCGTAGAGGCGCTGCAAACAGCTATCAAACAGGCGAGCCAGTAACCGAGCTTTGGGGAACCGAGATTTCTGCAACTATTTTTTCGAGAGCAGCCCAACCAATTGCGATTATGCAAGACCAGGGGGTTGGGAGTGCAATTTTTTTCCGTGCAAGGCAAACGCCTTGCGAATTTCTTTTTGCAAATTCGCCGATTTCTTTTGGCAAATTTGCCAATTTCATTTGGCCTTCATATAATCAGCCGCTGTCGTGAATAAACTCAAACCTCACATTGGAAAGCTGGCGCTGGTCTTTATCTTCTTCGCCTACAGTTGTTCAACTGTCCTTTGGACATTGAAGGATAAAACGCCTCCGGCCTGGGACCCTGCCGATCATCTCAGCGCTGGCTATGATTATTATGCGCCGCTGGCCAGAGGCAGCCTCAAAGGTTTCGCGCAGGAATTTTTTGTCGAGCCGCATTATTACGCGCCCTTCGTGCATCTGGTCACGGCGGCAATTTTTCTGCTCTTCCATCCTTCGCGGCTAACTGGCATCGGAGCAAATTTCATTTCGCTTGCGGTCTTGCTGGTTTCGGTAAACTGGCTCTGTCGAAAATTATATTCGGACGATACGCTACCAACGGCAGGCAAAGAAATTTCTTTATCAGCAGAACCATCGCCAGCCTCTGAAAACAATCCAACCGTAAAAACCAACGCCAACCCGGCCATAATAACGATGAGTGTGTTAGCCGCGTTGTTGGCCTCTTCGTATCATTTTTCGGCGTGGTTGCTGCACGATGGCTTCCTCGATTATCCGTTGATGGCGCTGGTCGCTGCCAGTTTCGCGCTGCTCATCAAGGCCGATGATTTTGCTCGTTGGCAGGACGCCTTGTGGTTTGGCGTAGTCGCCGGATTGGGGATGCTGACCAAACAGACCTTTGCTTTCTTTTTTCTGCTTCCGGCTGTTTATGTCAGCGTGCGCGTCTTGTGGTCGCGTCGTCCAAAAGCGCTAGCCAATCTGGCGCTTGCCGGACTTCTCGTCCTCGGCATTTCGGCGATCTGGTATTGGCCGCATCGGCACGAAGTGATTGAAATTTATCAAGTCAACAAAGCCGCCGCCATCAACGAAAACGAAGCGCCGCTCTACAGCATCATGTCCAATCTATATTACGCCCACGGTATCATCAGCCCACAAACGCAATTGATTTTCGGCCTGCTGTTTGTCGTCGGTTTGATCTATTCGTTGATACAGCGCCGCCAACAGAGCCGTATGCTTTACCTCTGGCTCTTGAGCGGTCTGGGCGCATTCACCATGATTGCCAACAAAGATTTGCGCTACACCGTGCCGGTCTTGCCAGCCGTCGCCATTTTGTCGGTGTGCTGGATAGGCAGAATCAATTTCGCGTCAGCCAATAAATTTCGCCGCGCCCTGAAACTGGCTCCTGTAGCCCTTCTCACGGTTTGGTGCCTGATCAGTTTCGGCAATTCGCAATGGCCTGCCGAAGGTCAGGGCTACTACATAGACTCGCCGCGTTTTCGCTGGATGGTCTTTGCGAGAAACTATTTCGGCTTTGACCACAAGCCTCTGCCGTCGGATTGGGCAGTGCCGCAAATCATTCAAGCCGTTGATCTGGATTGGCAAGCCTATCAACCGACGCTGCCCAATCAAACGGCGCGCCAGGCCCACGCGAACCCACCGCCAACGGCTGACGAGACCGTTTCGCCGACGACCTATAAAGCATATGACGATGCCGAAACTCCGGTGTTGGGCAGCGTCGTCAACCTGCCGCAGTTGAACCCTTCGACGCTGGCGTTGTATGCGCGGTTGGCGGCGAAAGAGCGCGGCGCTCCGGCGCGCATCAAGATAGATTGGTTGACAGCGGAAAGTTCAAAAGACCGTCTCGCCGGAGTTGATTATTTATTAATCCGCACCGGCTTAAGTCATGCCGAATGGCTTGCGCCGCTCGAACGCACAGCGGCAAGCATCGTGCAGAGCGGTCAATTCACCAAAGTGGCAGCCTTTCCCATTCCGCTGGAAGACGCCGAAGCGGTGTTGTACAGACGCAATCAATAACCCCGGTTCACGAAAAAAACATGAAGCCGAGCAAAGCAGAGTTCAGCGAAACCGAATGGCGCATCATTCAAGCCCATACGTCGCCGCAACAGGCGCAAAAATTTCTCTCTTCCCTGCCCTACAATCGTGAGCGCGAAAAGCCCACCTGTTTATCTTTTCGCGGCGTCGTTCGTCATCACCATGCACACTGTCTGGAAGGCGCGATTGCCGCCGCTGTCATCCTTGAACAACATGGTTATCCACCTTTATTGATTAGCATTGAATCGCAAGATCAACTCGATCATGTGCTGTTCGTCTTTCGTCAGCGAGGACTTTATGGCGCGTTGGCGCGGTCGCGTGACATAGGCTTGCACGGGCGCAAGCCGGTCTTTCGCACGGCGCGTGATCTGGTGATGAGTTATTACGATGCCTACATTGATAAGAGCGGACGCATCACCGGCTATGCGGTTGCGGATTTGCGCGCCCTTGGCAATTATGACTGGCGCTTGTCGGAAAAAAATGTTTGGAAAGTAGAGCGCTATTTACAAGAGATTCCGCACAAGCAGATTCGCGGCTCGGAGGCGCGGTATCAAAAAAGTCTGCGGCGTTATTTAGCTTTTCACAAAGAGCACCCGCAGCAATCGCCGGATTATTTCGCCAACAAAAATTTATGGTTGCTGTAATCAACCATCTGAACCCAGAATAATGCCGATAGCGCCCACCAAATTGAACAGCATATGAATCATCACGCAAGGGAAGATAGATTTAGTTTTGGCGCGAATGACCGTCAAGCTAAAACTCAACAACAGCAAGCCGGTCAACGACGCCCAGGCTCCCCAGTATTGCGGAACGTGAACTAACGCAAACAGAATCGTCGCCGTTGATACCGCGCCCGCCATGCCTATGGCTTTTCGCAAAGGCGAATACAGCAAGCCTCTGTAAACGAACTCTTCGACCAACGGCGCAGTAAAGACCGCCAGAAAAGCGACGACATAGCGCACCGCTTTCGAGGCTTTCAATATTTGCGAAAATGGGGTCTCTTTAGAATCGGGAAGAAGGCGCGGCAACAAACTCATCACCGCAATGGACAGCACAACAACGCCGATGACGATGCCGATTTTAGCTATCGGCGAAGGCCCTTCCCACTGCCAACCAATAGCCTCGCTCAACGGGCGTTTTCCCATGCCGGTCGCCACTGCCCAACAGATCGCCAGCGTCACCAGATGCGCGCCAATACTGGAAACGATTTGAACCAGAATTAATCTTGGCGTCATTGCCCAACGAGCGATTTCATCGGCGGTCAGAGGAACATTTGCGCCGCGAATCTGCTCAATAAAATACCAAGCAACCACCGCTATGGAAGGAACGATGACCAGCGCCGCTACACTCGAAATCCACACGCCCAAGCCGCCCAAGACACCCCAACGCGGTTGATCGGGGTCAAGGCGGGCGTCCCCGAAGGGTTGAGCGTAATAGCTATGCGGTGGCGGAAACTCAGTATTCATGGGTGCAACAGGTTGATCGGTGACCACCCCCCAATGACTCGGTTGAGCATTAGCGTCGTAGTCCGGCGGCAGGTTTGGTGTTTCGTTCATAAGAATTTCATTCTAGCTTACGCTAACAAGGCAGGCGAGACTATTTGTCTTCGACTACCACTGCGCCGGTCAATTTCTGGTCTGACCATCCGGCCTGCAAGGTGGCTTCAATCACTTGGCGCGTGGCGGCGATTAATTCGGAGAGCTGTTTTTCATGGTATTGGCGCGTCTCTATCGGCGTGCCAATCACGACATCTACTCTGCCGGGGCGCGGCGCAAGCGAGCCTTTCGGCAATAACTTACTCGTGCCGATAATCGTCACCGGCACTATCGGCACCCCTGCTCGCATAGCGATTTTGAATGCCCCTTGCTTAAACTCCTGCAACTGACCATCCGGCGAGCGCGTCCCTTCGGGAAAGACCGCCAGCGATTTCCCTGCGCGTATGCCTTCAATCACCGCTTTCAAACTGCGCGCCGTCTTACGCGCATCGCTTTGATCAATAGGAAAATTTCCCGCCGTCCATAGATGCCAGCCCATAAAGGGAATATAGAAAAGGTGCTTTTTCGCCATGATGCGAAATTGATACGGCAGGTAAGCGAACAAGGCGGGCGTGTCTATCAAGCTTGCGTGGTTCGCCATATAAACATAGTTCTGTTGGGCTGATAATTTTTCGACGCCGTGAACATGGATGTCGGCAAAGATGCTCCAGGCAATCAATCGGCACCACCAGCGCGCGCACCAATGTTGCATCTCGCCGCTCTTGTCCAACGGCCAAAGCACCAGCGACAGCGTCGCCATAATCACGGTGTGCGCGTACCACAACAGATTGGCAAACGGCGACCAGAGATAAACCAGTATGGTCTTGAGAATTTTCACAGAGGTTATGCTTTCGCCCTTTGTTTATTGGTCTTTTTTGGTTTTGCAGTCTTCGCGCTTTTTTTGACGGGCGGCTCTTCCGCGAATTCGATGCGGTCATAGACCTCGGCAAGTTGCAGCGCACAAGCAATCGAAGCGATCTGTATTTTGCTCTTCAAAGTGGTTGCGACCGTTAAAACCCAAGTGCCGTTTGCTTGTCTGGCGAAGTGTTCGACACGCGGTTCATCTTGGGCGATTAAAACGTAATCGGTGAAGGAGTCAAAGCGTTGGTAGCGTGCGAATTTCTTGCCTCGGTCAAAGCGTTCCGTCGAAGGCGAAAGCACTTCAATAATCACCTTGGGGTTGGTGAGAACATCTCGATGCTTGTCGTGAATCGCCGGTTCGCCACAAACCACCGAAACATCAGGGTATGAAAAAAGACTTGAGGTTGATGTTCCGACTTTCATATTGGCTTCAAAAACTTGGCAGGGCTTGCCTTTAAGTTGAAAGCGCAATTCGCCGGATACATTTACACAAATCGTGCTGTGTTTAGGGCTGCCGCCGGACATCAGATAAATTTGTCCATCAAGATATTCGTGCCGTTCCTCTGCTGCTCGTTCAAGCTCAAGATATTGTTCAGGGGTGTAGAGTTTCTCTTTCCGTAATGCGCTCATGCTTGCCTCCGCATAAAACTTATTTGCCTTGAGCCAAAGTTACAACTTCATCTTCGCAACGGTCAACAAAGTGATGATGCTTTTGGCGTCGTCTATGTCGCCGGATTGCACCAATGCCAGCGCCTCTTCAAAAGGCATTCGCACCACTTCGATCTCCTCATCGTCATCAAGATGCTGTTCGCATTTTTCCAAGTCAGTTGCAAGATAAGTGTAAATTCGCTCTTCGCAATAACCCGGCGCAACTAAAAACTCGCTGACCTGGTGAAGCTCTCCGGCGCGATAGCCAACCTCTTCTTCAAGCTCACGCGCCGCCGCCTGTACGGGCGTTTGCCCGGCTTCGATTCGCCCTGCGGCAATCTCCAGGGAATATCGGTTGATCGCATAACGCCACTGCCGCACCAGCGCCACCGTGCCATCAGCAAACAACGGCAAAGCTCCTGCACCGCCGTTGTGATGGACGATTTCCAGCGTCGCTTCACCCTTCGCAGCGGTGTTATAAGTGCTGAGGGAAACTTCTATGACCCTGCCGCGCAAGACATAATTTCGATTGAGTAATTCATGAGCCATGAGGATTCGTTATCGGTTCTCGCTTTTCGTTTGGTGTTGATCGCTCTGCAAAATTTTTTTCACTGCGCCTACAAGGTACAAAGAACCGGCGACCACAATCAAGCCATCAACGGGCGTCAAGGCGTTGGCTTCATCAAGTGCCGCCTCGACACCCTCAGCAAAATGGATGGCTTGATTGCTCGCCGATAACTTCGCCGTCACCTCTGCAAAGGAAGCGCCGCGCCATTCATCCACCTGCGTAAAAATAATCCGCGCCGCCAGTGGAAACAGTTCGGCAGCGATGCCTTGAACATCTTTGTCGCGCATCACTGCCAGAATCAAGGTGATGTGGCCTGACCAGTTTTCCTGTAAAAACTCTTTCAAGACTGTCGCGCCAGCGCAGTTGTGCGCGCCATCCAACAACCACAGCGGCTCGCGGTTGATGACTTCCAAACGCCCTGCCCACGCAACTTTTTCTAGCCCTGCAACTATCGCCGAGCGCGTGATCGAATAACCCAACTGCGAAAGCGTTTCGCACGCTTCAATCACCGTCACCGCATTGTCGGCTTGATGACGACCGCGCAATCCGCACTTTACTTTATAAGCGCTTGCCTTGGTCGAATGATATTCAAACATCGGTTTGCCAAACTCCGTCAATCGAAGATTGACCGGCGGCTTAACCCATACGGGCGTCACGCCAACCGCGTCGCAGCGTTTGCGTAAAACCTCTTCCGCCTCCTGATATGCCTGTCGCGCCAGAACCGTTTTCACCTGGCCTTGAATGATGGCAGCTTTTTCGGCGGCGATTTCGGCGATAGTGTTGCCCAAAATATTTTGGTGATCGAAAGCAATCGGCGTGACAATCGCCAGCAGGCGCTCCACCGCATTGGTGGCATCGAGTCTGCCGCCAAGCCCTACCTCCAAGACCGCAAGTTCGACGCCGCTTTCTTTGAAATGGTGTAGCGCGATGGCCGTCACCTGCTCGAAAAATGTCGGCACCGTGGTCAAGCGTTTCTCTGCGACCAAGCGCTCGGCGGTGTGGCGAATCAAGGTCGCGCAGCGGGCAAATTCATCAGGCGAAATCATCTCGCCGCCAACCCGCATACGCTCTTCTATACGGACCAGATGCGGCGAGGTATAAAGCCCACTTCGCAATCCGGCTTCGCGCAACACCGCATCCAGCATGGCCGCCACCGAACCTTTGCCATTGGTTCCGGCAATCAATAGAGAGTGAAAATAATGTTGCGGATTGCCCAGCGCTTCCAGCAGCGTCTGAATATTTTCGAGGCGGAATTTTGCGGCAAGCACTTCGTGGCCCAAGCCCAGAAGATAGGATAAAGCTTCGTTGTAATTCATCAGCAAAATGGTAAACCGTTTTCAGCCCACCGAAAACCCCATTAACGCGCCAGTCCTTCCTCAAGTTTGCGCTCAAGCGTTATGGCTTTTTCAACATGAAATCGAGCGCGCTGATGATAAACTTCTTCAAGTCTTTGCGTTCCACTACGGCGTCCAGCATTCCGTGTTCGAGCAAAAATTCGGAGCGTTGAAAACCTTCGGGGAGTTTCTGACGGATGGTCTGCTCGATGACTCTGGGCCCGGCAAAACCAATTTGCGCGCCGGGTTCGGCGATGTTCAAATCGCCGAGCATGGCGAAACTCGCGGTGACGCCGCCGGTGGTCGGATCGGTCAGCACCGAAATAAACGGCAGCCCCTGTTCATCCAAACGCGCCAGCCCGGCGGAAATCTTGGCCATCTGCATCAACGACATCACGCCTTCCTGCATACGCATTCCACCCGATGCCGAAAAGATAAGCAAAGCGGCGCGCTTATCCAGTGCGCGTTCAATCGCCCGCGAAATCTTTTCGCCAACCACAGAGCCTATAGAGCCGCCAACAAAGGCCAACTCTATCGAACAGATTATCGTTGGATAACCGCCGACCTGGCCTTCGCCAGTGATGAGAGCATCAAGTAAGCCTGTGCTTTCCTGCATGGCTTGCAAGCGTTCGGCGTAAGATTTTTTATCGAAAAAATTCAACGGGTCATTCGAGGCCAGATTGGCGTCCCACTCCACCCACGCTTCGTCATCGAAAATCAAATGCAGCCGGTCCACGGCGCTGATGCGATTATGATGATTGCACTTGGGGCAGACGTGCAGATTGTCTTCGAGTTCTTTGATAAACAGCGATTGCCCACAGCCATCACATTTGGCAAACAAGCCTTCGGTCTTTACCGTGCGCTGTTCATTTGGCGTGGGCGCTTGCGGATTCTGTTTTCGTCTAAACCAGGCCATCGTTCATTTCGTCCAACAGTCCTGAGTCCTTAGTCCGTCATCAGACGCCGGACTAAGGACTCAGGACTCAAGACTGTTTTTTCCTTTTGCTGAAATCGGTCATCTTTTCCGGCACTCCGGCGCGTTTGTTGGCCAGTCGCGCCAGAATGAACAACAAATCGGAGAGGCGATTCAAATAGATAATCGCCGCCGGGTTTACTTCTTCTTCGCTCGTCAGCGCGACGACCTGACGTTCGCTGCGCCGCGCCACGGTGCGCGCCAGATGCAAAGCCGCGCCCGCCTGACAACCACCGGGCAGTATGAATTCTTGTAAGGGTTCCAGTTCCTGCAAAAACTGATCGGCTAATTCTTCCAAAGTGGTGATGAAGTCGTCGTTGATGCGCGGCACTTGAATTTCGGCAGGGCTTGCTAAATCTGCGCCCAAAGTGAACAGATCATTTTGCAGCAAACTCAAAGCGTCATCAATTTCACGATCATTCAGATAAGCGCGAGCCAACCCGATGATCGAGTTCAATTCGTCAACTTCGCCATAAGCGTTGACCCGCTGGCAGGCTTTGCTGACACGCTTGCCGCCCACCAAAGAGGTTTCGCCACGGTCGCCGGTCTTGGTATAAACTTTTGATATTCGCATCTGTCTGCTCGCAACGATAGACTCGCAATTGTAGGCATCCCCTCAGCCAATGTCAAAGATGGTTCAGACCGATTTTTCCATCGCGCACCTGGTCAAAGCCGTCATCAGGTACGGACCGACGCCGTAGAGAAACCGCTGGCGGGAAGCAAGCTTCAGCACTCGCCATTGGGGAATCGCTCTCGACCCTTACGCCCTCAATTGCTATAGGGTGCAAGTAAAAGTGAGACACGGTTTCGGACAGTGGTGTGACCAGCCGTTGTCGTCGGCGCGAGTTCCCAGCCCGGAAAGGGCGAAATTTAATAGCCCAGTCCAACGGGCTGGGGACGCACTGGCCATCCGTTCCTAGCCCTGAAAGGGCATAATAGTTGACGGCGTGAAGTATTGCGCCCTTGCAGGGCTAGTCGTTGGGGCGGTCGCTTTCCTAGCGCGATGCACTAGGCTATAGAATTTCGCCCTTTCAAGGCTGCGACAAGGAAGCTTTTTTTTGCTGGCGTCGCACTTTTACTTGCGCCCATTGCTATACACTTATGCCTAGACTTTTTTGCAACGCTGCATCAACTTGATAAACGGTCTCTTCAGGCACCGACGGTAGAGGGCGTCGGGCTTTGCTGGCCAAGGCAATCTGTTTGGCAAGCGCAGTGACATCTTCAAGCCGCAAAATCCATTGGTTGACATAATGCTTAACGGTGTCGCCTTTGATGCCGATTTGAATAGCTCTGCGCTCCAGTTTTTCGCCGTTGATGGCGCGTTCAGGGTCCCATTGATGACGTACTTCCGATTTCGCCAACGCCGTTCTCCACTGGGCTTCCGAGGCAAATAGTTTGGGGTTATAAACGGTTTCGACCGATTGACGGAGAATTTCCTGAAACCCCTCATGCGTCAGCTTGATTTTCAAAATGGCTTCCTGATTGTGCTTTTCCGCATACCCGGAACGGTACAGCATCCAGCCGAAAGACGGCTTGATCCAAGTCATACGCTCCAAGTTGAAGCCTCTGCCAAAAGTGCCTTTGGCAATGGCTGCCTCGACAATGGCAGGGTTGAAAGCCTGATAAACGGTGATGCCTTCGTCATCATAATGGGCGTAAATTTTTCTCATCATGGGCGAGATTGTGGCACAACTATTATGCAGATTGGAATGCAAATTTGAGTATGCTTCACGCGCCGTGCTATCTTTGTCATTCAGCCAACCCTTTCGCGTTGCATCACTCCAGATCGGCTGAGTTTTTTTGAGGAATTTATTGTGAGCGTTGAGGTCAGAGCGCGGCAAGCTCTGCAAATTCATTTTGGCTTTACCGAGTTTCGTGAAGGACAGGCCGAAGTTATTGACGCGGTCTTAAAAGGCGAAAACGCGGTAGTCGTCATGCCTACGGGTGGCGGGAAATCGCTGTGCTATCAACTGCCAGCGATGATGTTAGACGGCGTGACGCTGGTGGTTTCGCCGCTCATCGCGCTGATGAAAGACCAGGTTGACGCGCTCATCGCCCGCAAAATTCCTACAACTTTCATCAACAGTTCGCTGGCTTATGGCGAATTGAAAAAGCGTTTGAGCGAAATCCGTCGCGGCGTTTATAAGCTGGTCTATATCGCTCCCGAACGCTTTCGCAGCGAAGCCTTCATCGAATCCATTTCCGAAATCGGCGTGCGTTTGCTGGCCATTGATGAAGCGCACTGCATATCGCATTGGGGGCATGATTTTCGCCCCGATTATTTGAAACTCAAACAGGCGTCCGAGCAATTGGGCAACCCGCAGGTCATAGCCTTGACCGCGACGGCGACGCAAAAAGTCCGCGAAGACATCTCGGCGCAACTCGGCTTGGAAAATCCCCGCGTCTTCGTAGCCGGATTTGACCGCCCGAATCTGGCCTTGCGCGTGTTGCATACGGCGACCGAAAAAGAGAAACTGACAACGATAAAAAATCTCTTAACCGCATCAAAAGGCTCCGGCATTATTTACGCCGCCACTCGCAAAGCCGTCGAACAGATTTCCGCCAAACTCAAGATGGCGGATTTGGATGTCGAGGCTTATCACGCGGGCTTGACCGACCAGGAGCGGTCGCGGGCGCAGGAAAAATTCATGAGCGGCGACTGCCAAGCGATTATCGCTACCAACGCTTTCGGCATGGGCATAGATAAATCGGACATACGCTTCGTGGTGCATTATCATATTCCCGGCACCATCGAAGCCTATTATCAGGAAGTCGGGCGCGCCGGTCGTGATGGGTTGCCATCGGATTGCCTATTGCTGTTCAATTATGCAGACACCCGCACGCAGCAGTTTTTCATAGAAGGCTCGCACCCGCCACCCGAATTAATTGAAGATGTCTATGAAGAGATCGCCGGTTGCGGAAGCGAATATGTCGAGTTGTCGGCCAAAGAGATAGCGGCGCGCTTGCGCGTCAAAAATGAAATGTCTATTTATTCGGCGCTCGTGGTGCTGGAAAAAGCCGGGCATATCGAAAGAGGTCGCCCCGCGAATACCGCCTTGTTGGCGTCGTTGCAAAGGTCTATAGATGAAGCGCTCGCCGCCGTTTCGGATGAATTGAATGAAGGCGGCGTGCTGCGCGATTTGATCTTCAATCGCAATGTCAGCCAACGCCAGCCCGCCGAGTTCGATGTGAATGCGATTATCGCAACGCTCGGCTTGAGTGAAAACGAAGTTCGGAGAGCCCTGTCGAATCTATCGGCGCTCGGCGTGCTTGAATATCGCAATGCCTATCAAGGGCGCGGCATTCATATTTTAGACCAAGAGCCGCCGAAAGTTTTGCGCTTCGATAGAAAAGAGTTGGCGGCGCGTTTGGCGGCTGAACAATGGAAGATGCGAAAGATGCTCGATTACGGGTATTATAAGAAATGTCTTCGCGGCTTTATCTTAAATTATTTCGGCGAGCGCAAACACATCGTCAACTGCGGCACTTGTTCTAGCTGCGCGCCTCATGCAGGTTCGTTGCAAATTTCTCCGGCTCCGGCAAAACCAGGGACGTTGACCATCCCCGGCGCGGCTCCAACAAGCGTTCACACCGTGCCGCCTAGCCGTCCTGCTGCGCCGAGTGATTATGACAAACAGTTGCTCGACCAAGCGCCCAAAGGAGCCGCCTTACGCAATCAACTGCGGCAACTATCGGAACGCGATGCCTTGCAGAATGCGCCGCCGGTTGCAGCGCTACAGGCTCGCGGACGCCAGTTGACGGCGGCGGAGGTAATTGTAGTGAAAAAGATTTTGAGTTGCGTGGCGCGTATGAAAAACCGCTTCGGCAAAGGCGCGGTTGCCGCTGTCTTGAAAGGCTCGAAATCGAAACAGATCAGGGAAAATCATCTCGATCAACTTTCGACTTATGGCTTGTTGAAAGAGTTGTCGCAGGATGAAATATCAGCTTATATCAAAGCGTTGATTCAGGCCGATTGCATCACCATCAAGGAAGGCGTGTACCCCATCGCAGGGCTGACGACCTTGGGGCGTGAAGTGATGCTCGGCGAAACAGAGGTGCTGCTTGATTTACCGCAGTGAAAATGAGAAGAGCCAAAATCTTTTAAAGGATGTTTCATAATGGAATCACAACCAATGGCTACAGGGGTTTTACAAATTCACGAAAAAGGCTTTGGCTTTCTGCGTCAGATGAGCAATAACTTTCTGCCCACCCCCAAAGACTTCTTCGTGCCGCGCCATCTGATTCAGCAATTCAAGCTGCGCGAAGGCGTTTTGCTGTGCGGCACCAGCGCCCCAGCGCCCGGTGGGCGCAGTCAGGCCGAGGCTCTGGAAACTCTCGAAAGCATCAATGAATTAAGCCTGGAAGCCTATACGCAGAGACCGGATTTTAATCAACTCACCAGCGTTGACCCGACCGAACGATTAGAGTTGTCGTTGGGCAATGACAAGCTTTCGATGCGCGTCATTGATTTAATCGCGCCGATTGGCAAAGGCCAGCGCGGCTTGATTGTCGCGCCGCCCAAAACCGGCAAGACCACTTTGATTGAAGAGATCGCCGAATCCGTAGCCGACAATCACCCGGAATGTCTGCTGGTGGTTTTATTGATTGACGAGCGCCCCGAAGAGGTCACGCACTTGAAACGCCGCGTGCGCGGCGAAGTCATTGCCTCGTCGTCCGATCAAGAAAATGATCTGCATTTACAAGTTGCCCGTTTGATGTTGGAACACGTCAAGCGCCTGGTCGAAAGCGGCAAAGATGTGGTGATGTTGCTTGATTCGATTACGCGCTTGGCACGCGCCTCCAATCGCGACACCAACCGGCGTGGGCGCACTATGTCTGGCGGTGTGGATTCGCGGGCGATGGAATTTCCGCGAAAATTTTTCGGCGCGGCGCGCAAGGCCGAAGAGGGCGGCAGCTTAACGATTATCGGCACTGCCTTGATAGACACCGGCAGCCAAATGGATGAAGTCATCTTTCAGGAGTTCAAAGGCACAGGCAATTCAGAAATCGTTTTGGATAGAAGGCTCGCTGAACGCCGCGTCTTTCCGGCGATTGACATTTCAAAATCCGGGACGCGCAAAGAAGAGAAACTTTTTGACGCCGAGACCTTGCCAAAGATAACCCTGTTGCGCCGCGCTCTGGCAGAGAAAAAACCTACGGAAGCGATGGAGATGCTGATAAAGAAACTGCAAGAGACCAAAACCAACCGCGAGTTTCTTGATTCGATCAAGTAATCAGAGAGAGAGCAAAAATTGTTTCAGCGAATCGAAGGCTGGATGACCCCAAAATAAATAACCGGCGTGCGCGGCTTGACCAAGAAGCAAGCCTGATTTTTCTCTTGAAGCAAGATAGGTTTGAATCCGAGCTTTATCTAAATTATCAGGCAGTTGAACGCCTTTTCCACTTAAACAATCAAAGAATTCATCTATACACTTCATTGCTGAATCATTGCTGACGGCTTGCAAATAGAGGGTTTCCAGCATTCCCGATTGGGTGTTGTCAGGCAAAATAAAAATGGAGATCACAGGGGTTCCCTGAGATCTGGCGGCAGGCGTTGAAGGCGAGTTCAAGCTTGCGCGTTTCAGGCAATCCGTTACGGAATCAAAGGCACTGAGGGCATTTTCTTCAGCATCACGCACAAGACCAAGAGAGAGGACTTGATCAAAACCATCCGTGCCAACAAGAGCCTTGAGAAAGGCGGCGACATCCCTTACGCCACCAAAGTTACGAATCTCAATTTGATTATCCAACCCTAGATTTTTTAATAGTGCTTTGAAAAACTGAAACGGCGTCTGTCCTTCGACCAGTAAAACTTTTGAGTACGTGATGGGCGACCTTGCCCCTGCTCGTTGTAGCCCTTGAGGAAGAATTGGAGCCATCATCAACGCACCTCCAAGTCTGTCATCAGCGCCGCCTCAAGCATCTCTTGGTCATAAGTGATCGCCCTAATTTCATCCTTAACTCGTTCCAGGCGATGCAATCGCAAATCATAAACATATCGCTCCGAGAATGCCTGATGAGCAGCGCGTATGCACTCAAAGCTATGCGTCGTGGCAAAAATTTGTGTATCAGATTTTTCAGCGGCTTGGGCAATCGCTTTCCAAACATCAACCATTACCGAGTAGTGCAAGCCATTATCTATTTCATCAATCAACACCACTCCGTTTGCCGTATGAACAATTTCAGAAATAACAGAGAAGAAGTGCGCCATACCTTCACCCATCTGTGAAAGCGGAATTCGCTGCCCAAGACCTATATCACAATTTATCATCGGAGTTCCGCTGGCGACAGAAACGGCTAAGTCGCGCAATCTGTTGTCCAAGAATTTCAAAGGCTTGATTAACTCATCTTTGCGACTCGCATCATCAATCTTGCTAAATAAGGTTGCCTCTTCTTGAATTGAATGCCGCTTATTGCCAATCGCCACACCAACACGCATGGACTTTCCATTAAACTTGACTGGAGGCACGGTCATTGATCTATATGCGCGGCACACCAAGATTCGGCGCGAGCAGTGCAACGGGCTGAATAATCATGCGGCTCGTTGAGTTTCTTTTTCCGAATCTTGGTGTGCCGCGCATATAGGAGGAAAAGGGCTTTGAAACTCAAGAGAGGTTTCTGAACCTGATTCTGTTTCTAAAAAAAACGATAAGTTTGGGATTGTGGGACAAAGCTTATGTTCAATACTCGTCGCTGATTCGCCTCGTCAATCAAGATATTTTCAATTTGAGCCTCTAATTCTCTTTTGAAAAAAAGCCAGCCCCCAAGTATCTTCAAGGCGCAACTTCTCAGGCAAATCTTCAAACCCGCGAAGCGGGTGATAGCCCGTTCTCTATCACCCGCTTCGTGGGCTAGGATTTTGCCTTGCACTCTACCCAGCGTTCCGCTTCGCTCCACGCTGGGCTATATGCTTTCACCCGCTTCGCGGGCTAAAATTTTTACCTTGCACGCTACTCAGCGTTCCGCTTCGCGGACTCGACGCACAACAAAACTTCGTAAAGACATTTCCTAAGCTTGCCCCGCTTTTTTTGTCCCCCCTCGCTGTAGTAGGATAGTCGTTTCAAGCAGGCAATCATTTTTTCAGGAGTGAACATGGAGCAGACTTATATACGCGATATTGCAAACCACGTTGGCGAAGTCGTCACCATCAAAGGCTGGCTTTATAACATACGCTCGAGCGGTAAACTCGCCTTTCCACAAATACGCGACGGCTCAGGCATTATTCAAGGCGTAGTGTTCAAACCCGGCGTTGATGAAAAACTCTGGAATGATGTGAACACGCTCACTCAGGAATCGTCCCTCATCGTCAAAGGCGAAGTGCGCGAGCATCCTAAACAACCCGGCGTTTTTGAACTCGATGTGAAAGAGTTGGAAATTGTTCACCTCGCCGAAGCCTACCCGATTACGCCGAAAGAACACGGCGTGGAATTCCTGATGGACAATCGCCATCTGTGGCTGCGTTCTCAGAAACAACACGCGATCCTTTCTATCCGCGCCGAAATCATTCGCGCCGTGCGTGACTTTTTTGATTCAAACGGCTTTCTGTTGATGGACACGCCCATCTTTACACCTGCCGCTTGTGAAGGCACGACCAATCTTTTCGAGGTCAATTATTTCGACGACACGTCGGCCTACCTGACGCAATCGGGGCAGCTTTATAACGAAGCGACCGCAGCGGCTTTTGGCAAAGTCTATTGTTTCGGGCCGACCTTTCGCGCTGAAAAATCGAAGACCCGCCGACACCTGACGGAATTCTGGATGGTCGAGCCGGAAGTCGCGTATGCAGATTTAGACGACGTGATGAGCTTGGCGGAAAACTTCATCACCTTCATCGTGCATCGCGTGCTGGAAAATCGCCGCAAGGAATTGGCGGAACTCGAACGCGATGTGACGAAGCTGGAATTGATCGAAACCCCGTTTCCGCGTTTGCAATATGACGATGCGGTGAAGATGTTGCAGGAAGGTTTTGCCAAAGGCGAGGTGGAAAATAATTTCGTGTGGGGCGGCGATTTCGGTGCGCCTGATGAAACCTATTTGTCGAACAAATTCGAGCGCCCTGTGATGGTGCATCGTTACCCTGCGGCAGTGAAAGCGTTTTACATGAAGCCCGACCCGGAGCGCCCCGATCTGGCCATGTGCGTTGACGTGCTGGCCCCGGAAGGGTACGGCGAAGTCATAGGCGGCGGACAGCGCGCCGAGGATTTGCAGTATCTGTTGAAACAGATTCACGAACACGGTTTGCCGGAAGAGGCGTTTGACTGGTATCTGGATTTGCGAAAGTACGGAACCTTTCCGCACGGCGGTTTCGGCATGGGCATAGAGCGTTGTACGGCGTGGCTGTGCGGCATCGAACACATACGCGAAACCATTCCCTTCCCGCGTATGCTGTATCGTTTGAAACCGTAAATCGAAAGGCAAAAGTAAAAAGGCAAAGGTAAAACCACGCATCTGCCAAATCTGAAACCGGCGGCTTTGCATGGCAAAACTTTTGCTGGTTTATTTACCAGAGCAACATCTGCGAATTCTCTACGGTTGAGCTTTTCTATTTTCTCTCTACGGTCAGAGGACGCATGAATTTTATTCTCTCAGGAATTGACCATGTCAGAATTGCAACCGATTAACTTCACTCGCGGCATCCCTGCTGTCGAGTCTTTTCCCATTGACGAAATACAGGAGGCGGCCAAGACCGTTTTAGCGCAACACGGCGCAGCCATTTTACAATACGGCCCGGCGCAAGGCTTCGCGCCGTTACGCGAGTGGCTGGCCGAATGGCAGGGCGTAGAAACCAATCAGGTCATCACCGGCAACGGCTCGCTCGAACTGGTTGAATTTATCTGCCGTCATTTTATTCAAGCGGGTGATCTGGTGCTGACCGAAGCGCCTAGCTACGACCGCGCTATCACCTTGTTCCGTCGTCATCAAGCGGAGTTGATAGGCATAGCGCTTGAACCGGACGGCCCCGATATTGCGGCGCTCGAAGACCAGTTGAAAAAGCGTGTGCCGAAATTATTTTATCTCATACCGGACTTTCAAAATCCTGCGGGTGCAACCTGCTCGGCGGCCAAACGCCAACGCCTCATTGAACTGGCCGAGCAATATAATTTCATGCTGCTCGAAGACGCGCCGTATCGCTTGTTGCGCTATCGCGGTGAAGCCGCGCCGACCCTGTTTTCAATGGCTCCGCATCGCGTCTTGCATCTGAGTTCGTTCACCAAGTTAATTGCTCCCGGCGTGCGCGCAGGCTTTGCGTTAGGCACTGCGGAAACGCTGGCGAAAATCGCCAAAGTCGCCGAAGACACCTATATTTCACCGGGATATTTTGCCCACGGCGTAACCTATGAATGGTGTCGCAGAGGTTTGCTTGAGCCGCAAATCGAGAGGCTCAAGGCGCTGTATGCGCCGCGTCTGGATGCCTGTCTGGCGGCGCTCGATCACTATATGCCGGAAGCCACAGCGACGCGACCCGATGGCGGTTTTTTCATTTCGATGAGCTTGCCGGAAGGCACACAGACGACGGCTGTACGCAAGCAAGCGGTGAAGCGAAATCTCAATCTCGCCGATGGCTTGGCGTTCTTTCCGAACGCTGGCGGTGAGCGCTTTCTGCGCTTGCCATATTGCGCGCTCACTCCCGTTGAGATTGAAGAAGGCGTGCGACGATTAGCCAAGACGGTTCAAGAAGTGCGTGCATAATCAGGTCTTGCCGTAAAACTCAAATTGCCAATTTTTTCAATCTGCTTGGTCATAAGGAGAAACCTAGATGAGGGGGACAAGAAAAAGAATCACGGTGTTCGGCGGCGCACGTTGCAATGCCGAAAGCGCAGAGTATCAGGAAGCTTTGAAGCTCGGACGCTTGCTGGTCGAAGCAGGCTTTGAGGTCTGTTCAGGCGGCTATGCCGGAATCATGGAAGCGATAAGCAAAGGCGCGCACGAAGCCGGAGGCCACGTTATCGGCATCACCATGATGCAATTTGCCGCCGTGCCAAATTCCTACTTAAAAAAAATCGAGCCGAGCAAAGATTTTTATTCGCGGCTCGAAAAATTAATCAACGAATCGGAGGGCTATGTCGCTTTGCGTGGCGGTATGGGAACCGTCACCGAAATTTCTCTGGTGTGGAATAAATTGACGACTCGCGTGATGCCATCAAAACCCCTGATTTTATTGGGCGATTGCTGGGTGAAGCTGATGGATGCAATGCAAAAACACCTTGTCGTATCCGAGCAGGATTTGTCACACTTACTTTTTGCGGCGACAGCGGACGAAGCGGTGGCTATATTGAAAGAAAAGTTATGAAGGTTTGGCGTACCGCCTACAGGCGGAATCTTGATGTAACGAATCCTTCCGCCAGAAGGTGGTACGCCAAACGATGAGGTGGTTATGAAAAAGAGCGTGAAGATTATCGGCGTGCCTATGGATTTAGGCGCAGGGCGGCGCGGTGTAGATATGGGGCCTTCGGCGATTCGCATAGCCGGAGTGAATCAGGCCATCGCCTTGCAAGGGTTCGCGGTTGCGGACGCTGGCAATGTTCATGTGCATCCGCCCGAAGCGATGACCGCCACCAATCCACGCGCCCATTATTTGAAAGAGATTGCCGAAGCCTCCGAAGAACTGGCGCAAATGGTCGAGGCGGCGCTGGTGGAAGGCGCTATACCGGTGATTCTGGGCGGCGATCATTCGATAGCTATTGGCAGCGTCGCCGGAGTGGCGTCGTATTATCAAAAACAGAATCAGAAAATCGGCATTGTCTGGCTGGACGCGCATACCGATGTCAACACTCCCGACTCCACGCCTTCGGGCAATATTCACGGGATGCCGTTGGCGGCGCTGCTCGGACGCGGCGCGAAAGAGTTGACCGAGGTTGCCGGATTCGCGCCCAAAGTGTTGCCGGAAAACACTGTGATTATAGGGGCGCGCAGCATTGACCCGCCGGAACGCGAACTGCTCAAAGCGTTGAACATTCGCGTCATCACCATGAGCGAAATGGACGAACGCGGCATGGCCGATGTCATCCAAGAGGCCGCCGCCCTTGCCGCTAACGGCACGGTCGGATTTCATGTGACGATGGACATGGATTTCATAGACCCGTTTTATGCGCCCGGCGTTGGCACTCCTGAACGTGGCGGCGCGACTTATCGAGAGAGTCATCTGGCCATGGAAAAACTGGCAGACACCGGCAAGGTATTGTCCATAGAGATCACTGAAGTCAATCCGTTGTACGACACCTCGAATCAAACCGGCACGCTGGCAGTCGAGTTGATTTTGTCCGCCCTTGGCAAAAAAATTCTGTGATTTTTTAACCACCTGAAATGCTCACCAAGTACGTCAATCCATTTACCGATTTCGGCTTCAAGAAGTTGTTTGGCGAAGCCGGTAGCAAAGATTTGCTGGCCGATTTCCTCAATCAACTGCTGCCCAAAGAGCGGCAAATCGTCACCCTCGAATTCAAAAACAGCGAGCAACTTGGCGGCACGAACGTGGATCGCAAAGCGATATACGACATCTATTGCCAAGACCAGCACGGCAGCCGGTTTATCGTTGAACTACAAAAGGCCAGACAGCATTATTTCAAAGAGCGGACGATCTTCTACTCGACCTTTCCGATTCGTGAGCAAGCCGAGATGGGCGAGTGGGATTACCATCTGACAGCGGTGTATTGCATAGGCATACTGGATTTTGTTTTTGAGAGCGAAAGCGACAACCCCGACTATCTGCACCTCGTTCAATTGAAGACGCAACGCCACAAGGTCTTTTATGATAAGCTCGCCTATTGCTACATCGAGATGCCCAAATTCAAAAAGACTGCCGCCGAACTAGAAACGCATCTGGACAAATGGCTATACTTCATCAAGAACTTGGAAGATTTTCAGAGCATCCCCAGGGTTTTGCAGGAAGATTTATTTCGTAGAGGGTTTATGAGAGCGGAAATTGCCAACTACAACAGGAAAGAGCGCAGCGAGTATGAGCGCAGTCTGAAGGTTTATCGCGATTTAAAAAATGTCCTTGACACAGCTTTCGATGAGGGCGAAGAAAAAGGGGAAGTACAAGGCAGACAGAAAGAAAAGGTCGAGCGCATAAAAAAATCGCTGGCGTTGGGGAAATTATCGGTTGCCGAAATCGCCGAAATTTTCGAGGTGTCGGAAGACTTTGTGCGTCAGCATCAGCAAAAACCGAAACGCCGCACCCGTTCGTGAACCACAAAGCCTTCTCTCTAATTTAGCTCGATGAGAGAACGGCGAAAAATAATTATAAGCGATGAAAGGCTACAGACATACTTGGCAAATAAACTCAGAGTAGGCGTAATTTTTGGCGGCAGGTCTGGTGAACACGAAGTCTCTTTGCGGTCTGCCGAATCGGTCATCAAGGCGATAGACAAAGCGAAGTACGAAGTCGTGCCGATTGGCATCACCCCTGAAGGCAAATGGCTGGTGGCCGGAAATGCTCGTGCGCTATTGCCGGAGGCGGTGATGGCGTCGGCGTTGCCTCAACAGGTTGCCATCATCGGCGACCCTACCCAAAAAGGCTTGCTGCAATTGGACGGCGCGGGGCAAGCCCTCAAGAGCAAAAAACTGGATGTCATCTTTCCCGTATTGCACGGGACCTTCGGCGAAGACGGCACCATTCAAGGGTTGCTGGAAATGGCGGCGGTTCCGTATGTCGGATGCGGCGTGCTGGCGTCTGCGACCGGCATGGACAAGGTCGTGATGAAGCAGTTGTTTCAACAGGCGGGGTTGACCGTTTGCCCTTACCAATGGTTTCTGCGTTCGGCCTGGGAGCAACAGCCAAAGAAAATCATCAAGAAGATCAGCCAGGCTTTGGGCTTTCCGGTGTTCGTCAAGCCCGCCAATTTAGGCTCATCGGTAGGCGTTTCCAAAGCCGATGATAAAACAGAATTGATCGCAGCCATCAACGACGCAGCGCGTTATGACCGCCGCATCCTCGTCGAACAAGCCGTCAATGGCCGCGAAATCGAAGTTGCTATATTAGGCAACGACCAGCCGATTGCCAGTCTGCCGGGGGAAATCATCATCGGGCAAGGTCACGAATTTTATGATTACAACGACAAATATATTGACGGAAAATCCCGCCCCGAAATTCCTGCGAAACTGCCTAAGAAGATTCTCAAGAAGATCCAAGAAGATGCGATTTGCGCCTTTCGCGCCCTCGATGGTTCGGGATTAGCACGCGCCGATTTTTTTGTTGAGCATCAAACCAATCGCGTGATTATCAACGAAGTCAACACCATGCCAGGCTTCACCTCCATCAGTATGTACCCCAAAATGTGGGAAGCCAGCGGCATCGCTTACAGCGAATTGATTGATAGATTGATTGCGTTGGCTATCGAGCGTCACGCCGACCGCTCGCGTAATTTGACCAGCTATCAACCACGCTGACGATAAACAAAACTTCAAAATATCTCTTTATAATTATTGCGGTGCACTTATGCTTTTGAGTAATTGAATAATTTTATCGAAATTGGCTTTAGGGTCTTTAAACACCACAGCATGATCCGTATGTTTTCTGTTGGCGGCTTGTGTTTTCGCTTCCAAGTCATGTTGGTTGAACCCTTCTCGAAACTCCAAAGCCACATCCAAAGCCGTTTCCCCATTACCGATTCGCGCCGTTATATCAGCTCCTCTATCAATCAGCAGTTGAACCATCTCGACCTCTCCGCTTTGGACAGCCAGCATTAAAGGGGTATAGCCACCCCTGTTAGGAGTATTCACATTTGCGTTATGGTTAAGCAAAACCAAAGCACTGGATAGGTTTTTACTCTCTACGGCTAACAGCAACGCATTCATACCTCTAATATCTTCAGAGACATTCGGGTTTGCGCCATTATCCAGCAGTATTTGTATAACCGTTGTGTGGTGGGATTGCGCCGCCCGCATAAGGGGAGTCCAACCTGCCGGGTCTTTTGCTTCTACATCGGAACCTTGTTCAAGCAGTTCCCGAACCTGTCGAGCATTTCCATTAGAAGCCGCCTCAGTAAGGGACACATCTGGGGGAACTCTAGACGGAGGCATTGCTTGTAATGTGTACAAACCTCCTATGCCTATTCCAAAATAGCTAAGGGCAAAAACGATCTTCCAAATGACAGGCATTTTTCTCTTCTCGATCAAACGGGAAACAAATAAAGCGAGCCAAGAGAATGGAAAAGATAAATAGATTCCGTGCCAAAGAAAAAATCCCTTGCTTTGCAAACTAAGATAAGCAATATACGCTAACAGAGGCAGGTTCAATACCAGACCTAAAATAATAAATCCCTTGAGACTCATTCTTTTCAGGCAACCAAAGAGCGTGAAAAATAAATAGAGGATTAGTAAGAAAACCTCTTTTTCAAAAGTGCCATAGTAGGCTTTGACGACTAACAGAGCATAGGCTAGAAAGACAATTCCTCCAGCACTGCCAAGCATCAGATACAATCTGATGAGGAAACACATCAGGCCTTCTTCGGGATAAATAATGTCTATGAGGGTTGTTTCGGGTTGTTCTGGAATGCCTTCGCTGTCATCCATATTTCTCCCTCTTTTTCTTTGCTTGAAACCGCAAGGGGCAATGATGAAACAACAGGCCAAACCGGCGGGGGGTCAAGCAAAACTTAGCTCAATTTTTGTATATCAGCAGTAGCAGAGTCTCTAACGATTCAAGAAGTGGATCAATAAAAAAATGGGTGTCTCATTCTTTCCAATCAGCTAACCGTTCATCGCCGCGAGCATCTCTGTGACGGCGCGCTCCAGGCCGACGAGCGCGGCGCGGGCGATGATGTTGTGGCCGATGTTGAGCTCTTCTACGGGTTCAATCGCGGCGACCGCTCGCACATTGCGATAGGTTAAGCCGTGACCGGCGGCGACCTGCATACCGAGTTCGCCGGCGCGTCTGGCGACCGCACGGAGGCGAAACAATTCTTCGGTCACCAATGCGGATTGAGGCGAATGTCGCGGGTCGGTCAGGTCGGCATAACGCGCCGTGCAGATTTCAATCTGTTGCGCCCCGGCTCGGCAACTGGCTTCTACTTGTTCCAGCACAGGGTCTATAAAAATACTGACCAATACTCCGGCGTGCTGCAAAGCGCCTGTTGCCTTCTTGATCTCAACCTCGTGCGCCAACACATTCAGCCCACCTTCTGTAGTGATTTCGTTAGGGCTTTCGGGAACCAGGGTTACGGCAGTCGGTGTGATTTCCGCAGCTATCGCTATCATTTCATCTGTGACCGCCATCTCTAAATTCAAATGCGTCTTGACCACCGAGCGCAACACTCTGGCGTCGTCGTCCTGTATGTGGCGGCGGTCACCACGCAGATGTATGGTGATGCCGCTGGCTCCCGCCAGGTCGGCAAGGATTGCCGCCGCCACCACGCTTGGCTCGAAGGCTTTGCGCGCCTGCCTCAGCGTCGCGATGTGGTCTATGTTTACGTTTAAGCGAATCATCTCTTTTATGATTACGAGGTTTTACGGGAAGTCAACAACCGACAAGTTTTAATTGCCGACCTCTTGGCGGATTTTCATTTCGGCGTCGTAGCGGCCTTTGAGATTATTGAGGCGAATCTGCACCAGGTCTGCGGTCATCTTCACGGAAGCGAGCGCGTAATTGCCGACCTTGCTGCCCGGCACATCGTTCCAGATCACCGGCACTTCCATCAATCGCAGCCCTTGTTTCTGAGCGATGAACAGCACTTCGGGGTCAAAGCCGAAGCCATCAATAGATTGCCGCTCAAAAACGGCCAATGAGTCTTTGCGGCGGAACGCTTTGAAGCCGCATTGGGTGTCCTGAAATTTCAAACCGGTGATAGTTCGCAAGAAGAAATTGAAAACCCGTCCGCCGAAATCTCTGTACAGCGGCTGGCGTTCGCCGATTAATTCGCGGTGCAGAGCGCGTGAACCGAAGGTCACATCGGCGTGATTTTGAATGATCGGGTCGAGCAATTTCGGCGCTTCGGTGATGGGCGAAGAAAGGTCGGCATCCGTGAAGAGCGCGATCTCGCCGTGGGCTTCGGCAATGCCGCGTTTGACGCTGTAGCCTTTGCCGCGATTCGGGCGATTGGTCAAGACTCGCAAGGGTATGCCTGCGGCTTGAAATTCGTCGCTGCGACTCAAGACATAAGCTGCCGTATTGTCGGTCGAGCCATCGTTGACGATAACGACTTCGGCGCGATAGTCACGCGAAGCCAGAAAGCTCAAAATCTTGTCGAGACTTGGCGCGATGCGCTGCTCTTCGTTGTAGGCCGGTATGATGATGGATAATAGCAAAGACATAAAGTAATTAATGGGTCGAACAGTTTTAGACAAATGAAGCCAACTCTGAATAACTGAACCTAACGAAACTCAAACTACAGAGTTGGCTTTGAAAACACCTGTCACTGGCATTTTAGAACGACTTGGCGGCATTACCAAACCGTAGCAGATGTTTTTATAGACTTTGTTTGTTGCCATTCTGGCGACCCACTCCAAGCTAATTCTTCGCAGGGATTTCGGCACAGTGCTTGGCACACGAAAATTCCTCGGCGCGGTTTCCGCACCCCCTTTCGGTGATGGGCGCGAAAAGTTCCCGCACTGGTTGTTTCAAGTCAAGGGCGACCAACATCGCACCTAGTGAGCTACGGCTATGAATTTCAGTCAGCCTCTCCTTCTCTCCTGTTGACGTTCGACAAGTCATCGGGTACGCTGTCTCCTGTCGTTTGCCGAGGGGAAAAACCGATGAAGAACATACAGACTGATTTATTACAAGGGACGCTCGACCTGCTAGTGCTTAAAACCCTACAGGCCGGGCCGACGCACGGCTGGGACATCGCGCAGCGCATCCAGCAAGTCTCGCAGGGGATACTGCGTGTGGGGCAAGGGTCCCTCTACCCAGCGCTGCATCGGCTGGAGGCGCAAGGCTGGATCGCTTCGGAGTGGGGCGCATCAGAAAACAATCGTCGGGCAAAGTTCTATAAGCTGACGGCTGCCGGGCGCAAACAGTTAGCGGCGGAGACCGAGATCTGGGAGCGCTTCACCGGAGCGGTAAAACTGATACTGAAAACTACCTAAGTAGGTTTGCCTGGGTGTCTTGAAAAAAGTTGATCAAAAAGCCCGAAAAACAAGGGTTTTTATGACTATTTTTCAACAAACTTTTGCACACCTACCTAGGGCGGAAGGAGGCGAAAGATGCTCAACAAGCTAAAACTGCGACTGCGTGCTTTATTCCACAAAACGGAGATGGAGCGGGAATTGGATGAGGAACTGCGCTTTCATCTGGAGAAAGAGATAGAGCAGAACCTTCAACGTGGGCTGACGCCTGAAGAGGCGCGCAACGCGGCACTCCGCAGCTTTGGTGGCCTGGAACAGGTAAAGGAAGAAAGCCGGGATACGCGTGGAGTCCGAGGCTTGGAAGAAATAGGGCAAGATCTGAGCTACAGCACACGAATGTTGTTGAAGAAGCCTGGATTCACCGCCATCGTGGTGTTTACCTTGGCGCTCGGCATTGGCGCTTGCACGGCGATCTTCAGCATCGTGGATGCGGTGCTGCTGCGTCCGCTGCCGTACCCGCAGGCGGAAAAGATTGTCAGCCTCAGAGAAGTTGACCCCACGGGCAGACAAATCACTTTCGCCGAACCGAACTTCTTGGATGTGCGTGCGCGCAATCACACGCTCGCGGCAGCAGCGGAATACATTATGGGGCCGACAGCTGTCCTCGGCGGCAGCGAGCCGGTACGCACGGATGTCGCCTATGTATCAGGCGACTTTTTCAAGACCCTTGGTGTGCAACCGGCAAACGGGCGTAGCTTCTTACCCGAAGAAGCCAAAGTCGGCGGCCATCCGGTTGCGGTGGTAAGTCATGGATATTGGCAAAGACTACTCGGCAGCCGGGATGATCTGCTGGCGACGCCGCTCCGCATCGGCGACACCAGTTATACAGTCATTGGAGTCATGCCGCAAAGTTTCAACTTTCCCAAAGATACAGAAATCTGGCTGCCGATTGAACAATCTCCATCATCGGAATCCCGGACAGCGCACGGTAAGCGCGTCCTCGCGCGCTTGCGTGATGGCGTGACCCTCGTACAAGCGCGTGCGGATCTGAGCATAATTGGCAAACAACTCAAGCTGGAGAACGGCGCAGACATAGATATGGTTGACGTGGCGGCACTGCCTTTGAAAGAAGCGATGGTTGGCGAGGTCAGTCAGAGCTTGCTGATGATGCTGGCGGCGGTGGGCTTTTTGCTCCTCGTGGCTTGCACCAACGTCGCCAATTTACTGCTCGCGCAAGCAATGGCGCGACAACGCGAGTTCGCGGTGCGAACGGCGTTGGGCGCGACGCGCGGACGGCTGGCGCAGCAATTCATCACCGAAAATCTGATGCTCGCGTTGGTGGCTGGGGTGGTGGGAGCAGTGTTTTCATTCTGGGGCGTGGACGCCTTGATCGGTCTCAATCATGGCAATCTGCCGCGCGCTGACGAGATCAGCGTCAATATGCGTGCGCTGGCCTTCACTTTCGCGCTCGCGTCGCTGGTGGCGGTAGCGCTCAGTTTGGTGCCGCTGCTGCGTTTCGGCGGACGCGAGGTACAAAAGGGCTTGAAAGAAACTGCACGGGGACAATCGGCCAACGCTGCGAGCCATCGTTTGCGTGCGATGCTCGTAGTGACTCAAGTGGCGTTCACCATTGTACTGTTAGTGGGCGCAGGGCTGCTCATCAAGAGCTTCGTCAAGGTGTTGGAAATTGATCCGGGCTTTCGCACCGAGAGCGCCGTGGCGATGGAGATTTCCTTGAACGATGAATCGTCGCAACGCCGAGCCAGCTTTTATCAACAGGCGCTCGAACGTCTGGCCGCGTTGCCCGGTGTCACGGCGGTTGGCGGCGTCAACGGCTTGCCTATGACCGGCGGCGCTGCCAATGGTCAGTTCCTGATTGACAATAATCCGACGTTGAAAGGCTATGGCGAATTTCGCGTTGCCAGTCCCGGTTATTTCAACGCTATGGGCATACCCTTGCTGCGTGGACGCCTCTTTGATCCAAGCGACGGGGCGGAGACACCGCAAGTTGCGCTGATTAGCGAATCACTGGCGCGCCAATATTGGCCGAACGAAAACCCGCTCGGCAAAGGCATCCAATTTGGCAATATGGACGGCGACATGCATTTGCTGCGCGTGGTCGGCGTGGTCAGCGATGTGCGCGAATTCGGTTTGGAAGCGAAAGCCCAGCCGACGGTTTACGTTCACTATTTGCAACGGCCAGAGCAAGCCGAAGATTTTGCCATCGTCGCACGCACCCAAGGAGACGTGAAGACCTTGATTCCGGCGATGCGGAGTGCGCTGCAATCACTCAATCGCGAGGTCCCAGCCAACTTTCACACCCTCGGCCAAATCTTTTCATCCTCACTCGACAATCGCCGCTTCGGTCTGGTGATCTTCGGCAGCTTTGCCGCCACCGCCCTGCTGCTGGCCGCGCTAGGTATTTACAGCGTGACCGCTTATGCGGTGACCCAGCGCACTCAGGAGATCGGCATTCGGATCGCTCTCGGTGCGCGGGTCGCTGACGTATTGCGACTGCTCATTGGGCAGGGCATGAAATTAGTGTTGCTCGGCATTGTACTTGGTTTAGGTGGAGCTTTCGTGCTGACACGTTTGATTGGGCATTTACTCTTTGAGGTGAGTGCGACCGATCCGCTGACCTTCATAGGAGTCACGGCATTGTTACTGTTGGTTGGGTTGCTGGCTTGTTATCTGCCATCGCTACGGGCGACAAAAGTGGACCCCATGATTGCGCTCCGCTATGAATGATTGTGCCGCGCTCACTCGATAGGTAGTATTGCCCGATTTCATTTTTCCTACCTACTGGTGGCGTGGTCAGAATTCACAAGAGGGCAGAACCTGGAAGCAACCGGCATAAGCACACGGGCCAGTAATCTGGCTGGAAGATGAAGATTGAGTAGTGCTAAAAAAAGGTAACTATATGCGCGGCACACCAAGATTCGGTATGAGCGCCGCGACGAGATGAACATTCATGCGGTTCGCCAAGTTTCATCTCCCAAATCTTGGTGTGCCGCGCATATAGAGGGTGTCGCAAAATTCCAGCAACAGTCTATATGTTGTAGATCACCAAACCATCACACACAATATCTGGACAAAACATTCATTTAGGCAACACCCTCTACCTACCCAGCCAGCGCTTGCGGCATGATATCTTCAAGACATCGCAAACAATGAGTGTTAGCTAAAAAAAGGTAACTACCCAGCCAGCGCTTGCGGCTGTGCCGCTTTGAGGTGCGGAAAGGCTGCGCCTTTCCGTAAGCTATGCTCGCAACTCTAGCGGCTGCGCCGCCCTTGGGCTGCTGCCGCCAAGCTCGTACTTTTCGCCAGAAACATTTTCATCCGTAGTGTTTTCGATAGGCACAGGCTCGCCCAGCGAACGCCGCAAACGATGAATCCCCATAAACCAAACGACCACAAAAAGCAAAAGCCAGGCGGTGGGCGGCAGCACTTGCACGCGCAGTCAATCGCCATAATAGTCCTGCGCGTAGCGAAAAAAATCCCTGAACGCAGTTCCTCTCTTCGCCGGTCTGGGCAATTTTTTCGCGGCATCTTATCACAGGCGTTGACGCGCCACAAACCTGCGCCTCGGCGGTGTACAGCAAGGCCAACGAATGCTACTCTCATGAGCGCTTTACCCATTTTATAAACTTCGAGGACAATGACTATGAATCGGATTTCCAGACGCCAAGCTCTTGGCAATCTGTTAGTGGGAGGCGCAGGCGTCACGCTTGCCAGCCATCAACTTATGGACTCAGCCCACGCCAACGAATTGTCAACCGAGAAACCATCGGCATCGCAGACCAGCGCGCCCACCACGCCAACGCCAATGGTCTTTCGCGGCCAACATCAACCCAAACCGTTGCCTTTTGATATGACGAAACTAAAAGGCATTTCGGAAAAGCTCATCAAATCGCATTGGGAAAATAATTATCGCGGCGCAATCAGCGCTTTGAATACCGTTGAACAACGGCTTGACGCATTGATGAAAGAGAAAGACCTGCCCGCTTTTCTGTACGGCGATTTGAAACGCGAAGAGTTAATCCGCACCGGCTCGATGATTTTGCACGAGCAATATTTCGGCAACCTTGGCGGCGACGGCAAAGCCGGCGGCAAGGTTTTAGAGCTAATCAAAAAATGGTTCGGCAGCGTGGAAACTTGGGAAGCCGAGTTTCGCAAGACTGCAGTAGCCCTGGGCGGCGGTTCCGGTTGGGTGGTGCTTTCTTATAATTTGTATACCGGCGAACTGCACAATTACTGGGCTTGGGATCACTCCAACAGCACGCCTTTGGGCAGGCCGCTTTTGGTCTTGGATATGTACGAACACGCTTATCAAATGGACTATGGCGCAGCGGCAGCGAAATACATAGACGCCTTTATGCTGAACGTCAATTGGGAAGAGGTCAATCGTCGCGCCGAAGCGGCAACGAAAATCAGTTTGGCTTAGGTGAAGCTTGCGTAGCGCAAAAGTATGGCTGGGCTTTTCCTCACATTTTGGCTACGGATTTGAAAGTAGGCTGAGTTGCCAAGGTGGGTCGTATGACGAAAGATTTGCTCAAGCCGCGCCGGAGAATGATTATTTTTGCCTTGTGGTTTGGCGCTGCCACAAGCATTGCTTTGCTGCGCTTTTGCTACAGGTATCTCGATGATTTGGCGCACCAAAAAACGGGTACGTTTTTGCCGCGTTTGATTGAAGAGAGCACAGGCATTTACACCTCTGCGTTGTTGTTTGTTGGGGTTGTTTTCTTTACGCTAAGCTTTCGCCTGCAACGCGAAAATTGGCGGCGAAGATTGCCTGTTTATGTGCTTGGCATGGTTTGCTTTTCAGCGGCGCACACGACTTTGATGGCTTTGACGCGGCAGCTTATTTTCCCGCTGGCTGGGCTAGGTGAATACGACTACGGCATCATGTTTTACAGATACTTGATGGAGTTTTCCAATCAAGTGATTTTTTATTGGCTAACCGTCACTCTCACGCATTTGATTGCGCTTTACCGCGAATCACGCGCCAGAGAGCTACAGACGGCGCAACTCGAAGCGGAACTGGCACAGGCGCAGTTACAAGCTCTGCAATCGCAGATTCAACCGCACTTCCTCTTCAACGCGCTGAACACCATTTCTGCGGTCATCTATGAAGACGCGCAAACCGCCGATATGATGATTGTGCGTCTGAGCAATTTTCTGCGCGGCTTGTTAAACTCTTCGCAAGTACAAGAGGTCACCTTGCAAGAGGAACTGAATTTTCTCAATCTCTACCTGGACATTATGCGTCCGCGTTTTGAAGAGCGATTGCAGATTACCTTTGCCGTTGAGCAAGGAATCCAAGAGGCGCTGGTTCCCAAACTCATCCTGCAACCGCTCGTTGAAAATTCCATCAAGCACGCCGCTGATCCGATTTCCGGCGCAGTAAATATAGAGGTGGAAGCGACGCGCAACAACGGCTCGTTATGGCTGCAAGTCAAAGACAATGGACCCGGTTTGCCCACCGACGAGCAGACCAACTTGACCACAGGGGTAGGTTTATCAAACACCGTCAAGCGTTTGAAACACCTGTATGGCAATCAGCAAAAGTTTGTCATAGCGAATGCTGATCTTGGCGGCTTACTGATTCAAGTCAGCTTGCCTTATCACCTTGGCGAGCCATTCAATCCCCCCCGGAAGGAATCAAGCTATGACTAAAATCCGCGTCGTCATCGTTGATGATGAAAGTCCTGCGCGGCGCAAGATTCAAAGATTTCTTTCCAGCGAAACGGACTTCGAGGTTGTCGCTCAAGCCAGCACAGGAATTGAAGCCGTCAATATCATCAGGCAAGAAAAACCCGACGTACTCTTTCTGGATGTGCAGATGCCCGGTTTGAATGGTTTTGAAGTCGTTGAGGCGCTCGACTTCCAACCCTTACCGCAAATTGTTTTCACCACCGCTTTCGATCAATTCGCCCTTCGCGCTTTTGAAATTCACGCTCTCGATTACTTGCTCAAACCTTTCGAGCAAGCACGATTTGAAAGCGTTCTGGAGCACGCCAAGCAGAGGCTGCAACAGAGCAAGAGCGATGAGTTGACAGAGAAAATGAATCGTCTGCTTGAAGAACTGCGCGGGCGTTCCACTTACGCAGAGCGTTTGCTGGTCAACTCAGGCAATCGCGCCATCTTGCTTCCCGTCTCGCAAATTGATTGGGTTGAAGCGGCGAAAAATTATGTCAAGCTGCACGTCGGCAAAGAAGACTACTTGATGCGCGGCACCATTGAAGGGCTTTATCAAAAGCTCAATCCGTCGCAATTTCTGCGCGTCAATCGTTCACACATCGTCAATCTCGAAAGCATCAAAGAGCTACAACCCTGGTTTCATGGCGAATACAAAATCATCTTGAAAGGCGGCAAAGAAATTTCCTGGAGCCGCAGATTTATGGACAAGAACTCGGCTGCAATCCTCAAGCGTATTTGACGAAATTGCCTTCGTAGATTTATAGAGGAACGCTAATGTTTTGGACAATGCCTAAAAGTGGGCAGGAAATTTCCGACGCGATCATCTCTTTCGACCCTATCACACTGGAACGCAAGCCTGTTCTCAAGTCCGATGTCATAGCTGAATTTGTCTCGCTGAACAATCAAAGGGCTGTACGGATTATAGAGAAAATACCGGAACGAGAAGGGGTGTTGGAGGCAGACGCGGTTGACCAACTTCTCATCACTACGCATTGCGAGATGCAGCGCATTTCAGAAGAGTTCCAACACGGACAGCGTGTTGCCGAACTTTTGCAGCCGCTCTTGAGGGCGTTGCGAAGCGGCGGTGAAACGTCTATTCGGATTGTTGATATCGGTTGTGGCACGGGCTTCATTGTTCGCTGGCTTTCCGCCCAAGCAATGTTGGGAGATGATGTTGAGATCATTGGCGCTGACTACAACGCGGCGCTTATCAAAGAAGCAAAAAGACTAGCGGAGCTAGAGCATTTAGCTTGTAGCTTCGTTGAGGCAAATGCTTTCCGGTTAGATCATCCGGCTGCCATATATATTTCGACTGGTATCCTCCACCACTTTCGCGGTCAAGAACTTATAGAGCTTCTCAAACAACACAACCGACAGGAGACGCTTGCCTTCGTACACTTTGATTTTCATCCGTCGCCGCTCGCTCCTATAGGCTCCTGGCTCTTTCACGCGGTGCGTATGCGGCAGCCGTTGGCAAAGCATGACGGGGTACTCTCAGCCATTCGCGCTCATAAAAGTCGCGACCTGCTCGAAGCAGCTAAAGTTGCCGCTCCTGAATTTATCTCGACTATTTATGGCACGCAATTATGGGGGCTGCCTATCCCGCGTGTTTTTCATGCGCTGGTGGGTCTTCGCTCGGCTTATAGAGAACGCTTCTTGCAGTATATGGGAAGCCGCATTGCTTCATTAGGTAAGATAGAATGATTCCCTTATTGTTATGGATTTTGGCAACCACCGATGCCGCTTTTATAGGGTACAGAGAGGCGGCAGGACGCAGCGCCTTGATAAATAAGCAGGCGTACTATCGCCGAGCCATGCTCAGAGGAATCCTCTTAGGGCAAGTTGCGGTCGGCATAGTAGGAATGGCGCTTACGGTCTCGCTTCTTCTATCTCCTGAGCCTGTTGTGTTGGTTGATAAACTTCAAAAAGCTGGCTCGCGAATGGTACTGGTTTACCTGCCTTACGCGCTGGTTATTTTGCTCGCGTTTGTCCTTCGCGCTGTCCCTTCAGTGGATTTGCGGAGCATCACCAGCGTCGTCATTTTTGGACCTTTTACTTTCATACGCCCGATGGTGGTAGTGGCTGGAGTAGCTTGGGGATTTTGGGTTGTGCCGAGCCTGACAACTCTGCTGCTGGGCGTCCTAATCCTAACCCTCATGCTTGCAATGGAATGGCTGATTGGCAGATTAAGAACGGCTAAATTAATTTCTTAACCCTGGTTTTCGCCATTTTTCTTTAACCAGACGCTCAAGCTGCGCTACATCTTGCGGCGAACTTTTAACACAGCGATTTTGGTGGCGTGATTAAACGGCGCGGGATCAGTGAGCGGCGCTGCAACGCGGGTTTGCCTATAGCCCGTGAAATCGTCCGGCACGGCGATCAATTCTTCAATCTTCAAGTAACCATCGGCGCACAAGCTTTCAAGCGTTTCCATATACGCCTTGCCACTGCAAAACAAGGCGTTGTTAATCGCTACCAGATAGCCGCCGTCGCTAATCAGAGGGCGCACTTTATTTATCAATTGCGTTTGCTTGTTCGCCAGATCAACAACGCCTTTGGCTGTCGCGGCAAAGAATGGCGGGTCAATGAACACACAATCGAAGCGTTCTCCTGCGCGTTTCAAACGATTGATATACGGAAAAAAATCGGCAACTTGAAAATTCTGTTTATCAATAGCAAAGCCGTTGAGGGTGTAAGAGGTTTTCGCGATATTCAAAAAGCGCCGGTTCAAATCAAGATGCACCACTCGCACCGCGCCTGCCGCTTGCGCCGCCACTCCCAAACTCCCTGTGTAGGCAAAGGTGTTTAATACACTCTTCCCTTGCAAATGTTGTAACGCCCAACGGCGCAAGTTTCGCGTATCCAAATAGAGGCTGGCATCGCGATTGAGCTTGAGGTCAAGGGCATAGCTTACTCCGTGTTCGCGCACTCGATGATCGGCTCGCGTTCCATAAACCAGCGTTCCTTGTTTTTCCAAAGCGGTTGCAGCATTGCGGATTTTCAAAACCATGGCGCGAACCCAAGGGAAACGGGTTTGCAGAAATTGTTGCGCCGCTTCGACAATGGCATAGCCCTGTGCGGGCGGGTCAGCGTAGTTGTGCAGCAGAATCGTTGCGGCGTACACATCAACCACCAGCGTAGGGCAGCCTTCGGTAAAGCCGTTGAACAGGCGAAAGGCGGTCTCGTGCCGCGCCTCAAAGAGCGCCTCGTGGGCAGTAATCGCATTCTCAAGCAAAGCAATAATCGGCTCTCTAGTCATCAACAGCACCAAGCTTACCAGCCTGATGGTAAGAAATGAACGGCGGAAAAATTACCGAGTTCATCTTGCAGTTGTCATTGATATTTTAGGCTGGATACATGATTGGCAAAATATTTCTGACTTGGTGTGTGCTTGGCGTCTTGGCGCGAGAAGAAGATTGCTTGAGCAAAACAGCTTTCGCGCCAAGCGTTCTTCCTCTCTTCTCAACATAAAGGGTGAATCACAGTAACTAGAGCGTGTCGCAGAATCTCAGAAACCGCCCATATATTGTATATGGCTAAACCATCACCTACAATATCTGGACAAAACATCCATTTATGCGACACGCTCTAACCTCGACTTTGTACATTTTTCAGAGGCGAACCAGCCTTGCTAATCCCACCGACGGAAGTCGGTGGATGCTTAAAGTTCAGCCTACGAAACGCAGCGAAAGATCAACTAATCCCACCGACGGAAGTCGGTGGATGCTTAAAGTCCAACCTTGCCCAAAGGTGTAGGCTGGACTTTAAGCATCCCCCAACTGCCGTTGGGGGGATTGAAAAACGCTTGCTTGCTTGGTATGTAGGCTGGACTTTAAGCATCCCCCAACTGCCGTTGGGGGGATTGCAAAAAAACTTTGCTTGCTTGGGGTGTAGACTGGACTTTAACCATCCCCCAACTGCCGTTGGGGGGATTCAGACGAATGGCCAAACCGCTTCGGCTCTCCGTTGGTAGATTTTTCAGTGGCGAAGCAGCCTTATTTCATCAGCTTTTTCAACACATGGAATTATTGAACCTCAGCTTTTTGAGGTGTTGTTCAATAATTCAATGCGCGAACCGCAACGTCAGCTCTTGATTGGTATTGTGCAATCTGAAATTGTACAAAGTCGAGCTAACTACCCAGCCAGTGCTTGCGGCTGTGCCGCTTTGAGGTACGAAAATGGCTACGCCTTTCCGTAAGCTATGCTCCCAACTCTCGCGGCTCTGCCGCACAGAGGGCTTCTGCCGCCAAGTTTTTCTGAGGCACAGCCTCCTGTGCGGCGTAGCCGCGAAAAAGGAGGAACAGCCTACCGGAGAGTCACAGACTCTCCGCACCTCAAAGCGGCACAGCCGCACAGCATTCAACTCTCACAAAAAAACTGGGCAGTTACGAATCACAACCATTATTCATACTTGCTTTAAGCCCGTTCATCCCTGTCTATGAAAAGTCGTCCCGAAATTATTGCCCGAAAATCTAACTTGAATAATACTGCTCTCGATTTGGGGTGATGATTTTCGATTTGGAGGAAACTCAATGTCTGCACAATCAACGATATGGAAACGCCGCTTTTTAAAATACTCCATCAACAGCTTGGTTAGTATCACGATCTTTGCGATGCTCTGCTTGCTCAACGCTTTCAGTTTTAACGGCGCACAAGCCGCAGCCAATGACCAAGATGAATGGAGCGCCTACGGACGCGACGCTGGCGGCACGCGCTATTCGCCACTCGTGCAAATCAATCGCGCCAATGTCAAACAATTGCAAGTCGCCTGGGAGTATCACACAGGGGCTATGGAAATAAAGGAGGGTTCTTCGAGCAAAGCGGCTTTTGAAGCAACGCCGATTCTGGTTGACGGCACGCTCTATCTCTCTACCCCTTTCAGCCGCGTCATTGCACTCGACCCGACGACTGGCAAAGAGCGTTGGACTTACGACCCGAAAGTGAACCTGTCGTTAGACTATTCGGAAGTCACCTCACGCGGGGTTTCCACATGGGTTGATAAAAGACTCAAAGCCAATGCGCCCAAGCGTCGCCGAATTATCCTTGCTACGCTTGATGCTCGCTTGATTGCTCTTGACGCAACCACTGGCAAACCTTGCAAAGATTTCGGCACCGACGGAGAGGTTGATTTAACCAAAGATGTGCGGCTCACAGACCGAGGTGATTATCAAGTCACTTCGCCGCCAGCCATCATTGGCGACCTGCTGGTTGTCGGTTCTTCTATGGGCGACAATCGCGGCGTTGAACTCGAACGCGGCGTCGTGCGCGCCTACAATGTCCGCACAGGCAAGTTGCATTGGAGTTGGGACCCCATTCCGACAGACGCCAAAGACCCTGCATATCAAACCTGGAAAGGCGAGAGCGCCAAACGAACCGGCGCGGCGAACGCTTGGTCTATCATCTCTGCGGATGCGGAGCGCGATTTAGTCTTCGTGCCGACCAGCAGCCCCAGCCCGGATTTCTACGGCGGCGAACGCCAAGGCGATAACCGTTATGCCAACTCTGTCGTCGCTATACGCGCTTCAACAGGCAAGGTCGTCTGGCATTACCAAGTCGTGCATCATGATTTATGGGACTACGATGTTGCTGCACAGCCTATGCTCATCACCCTCAAACGGAAGGGGCGCAACCTCCCTGCGGTTGTCGTAGCGACCAAGATGGGACATCTCTTCGTGCTGCATCGCGAAACCGGCAAGCCGCTCTTTCCTATAGAAGAACGCTCTGTGCCAAAAAGCCTAATCCCCGGCGAAGAGAGTTCGCCGACCCAGCCGTTCCCTGTGCTGCCGCCGCCAATTGCGCCTAACAAACTATCTCCCGACGAGGCTTGGGGATTGACCGATAAAGACCGCGATTGGTGTCGTGAACGCATCCAGTCGCTGCGTTCGGAAGGCATCTTCACACCGCCGAGTTTTGCCGGAACGATAATGTTTCCAGGCAATATTGGCGGCACCAATTGGGGCGGCATGGCTTGGGATGCAAAACGCAATCTGCTCATCACGGCTACCAATCGCCTCGCCATCGTTGTCAAATTGATACCGCGAGATGAGTACAACCGTATGCGGCAGGCAGGAGAAACCAATCGCTTCAAAGGTGAATTTGGCAGGCAGACGGGAACGCCTTTTGCGATGTACCGCGAGCCTTTGCGGTCGCCGTCCGGGGCACCTTGCAACCCGCCGCCTTGGGGGGCGCTGACGGCGGTTGATCTGGCGACGGGCAACATCAAATGGGAAGTGCCGCTCGGCTCAATTCCGCAACTCTCTATGTTTCCGAAATCTGTGGAGTGGGGTTCCATCAACCTTGGCGGCAGCATCGTCACAGCGGGTGGGCTGGTCTTCATCGCCGCGACTATGGACACCTACTTTCGCGCTTTTGATGTGGAAACCGGCAAAGAGTTATGGAAGGCGCAACTGCCTGCAAGCGCCCAAGCTACGCCTATGACCTTTAGCAAAAACGGCAAGCAATACGTCGTTATCTGCGCCGGTGGACACGGTAAACTTGGAACCAAGATGGGCGATTCAGTCATCGCCTTTGCTTTGCCATAATCATTGCGTCAAAAAAAGAAAGTTTGCAGTAGCGACTTCAGGCGGGATGTTGTCAGAACGCACATTCCGCCTGAATTGGTTATGACGAAACCGATCTTCTCATTAAGTCGCTATGATAAAATCCAACGCACGAAGCCAATAAACAAGCGCTGGGGTGGTTGAAAAAGTTTCGGATTCATCAAGCCGAATGGTATTGATTGGCGAAACACCAACCGCTCGCCAGCGCAAAAGTGAGTCCCAGCAGATTTGCCCGGATGATTTTCCGTCGCCGGACTTGGCAACCGCCTGCTCTACCTCATAGCCTCCTTCTGCGACTTCGCGTATGATGCTTTCATGTCGGTATCGCATCGTCACCATCCATTTTGTTCTTCACTAGAGGTACGCATTGAAAGCAGAAAACCCGTCACCCTCAAGAATTCCTGAGGCGCTTTCTTGGCGCGGCAAGGTCGCTTCTCATCTGGCGCTTGAACGCAATGTGACGGCGGCATCGGCGGCAGTCTTTCTGTTGATGATGGGCGAAGAGTTGTGGAAAAAGTTTCTGCCCAAATATCTTGAAGCGCTCGGCGCAAGCCCTCTCGTCATCGGTCTGTTCGGCACGGCGAAAGATTTTTTTGACGCCATCTATCAATATCCCGGCGGCTGGATAGCCGACCGAATCGGGCGGCGCAGAGCTTTTCTGGTGTTCCTAGCGCTGGCTTGCGTTGGTTATACGGTCTATCTGTTCAGCCCCGCCTGGCCCTTCGTTTTCGTAGGGCTGGGGTTTGCGATGGCGTGGAACAGCATGGCAAGCCCTGCGGTGTTTGCGGTCATCGGCGACGCTTTGCCGCGTGAAAAACGGGCGATGGGATTTACTTTTCAATCGTTCTTGAAACGCATACCGATGGCCATCGCGCCACTCATCGGCGGCATCTTGATTGCCAAAAACGGCGTCACCAATGGTATAAAAATTGGCTTGCTCATCACTGTGGGCTTGGCCTTGATGACGACCTTCATTGTCCGGCGCATCAATATTCCCATCATCGCCGGCGAAACCCTCGGCATAAAAAAAGTCTGGCAATCCTTTCACCGCGCCTTAAAACGCCTGCTGATTTCCGACATCATCATACGCACCTGCGAAGGCTTGGCCGAGGTCTTAATCGTGTTGTACGTGACCAACATTTCGCGCCTCAGTCTGGCGCAATATGGCGCGTTGGTAGCAGTGCAGATGGTGACTTCGATGTTGGTGTATTTACCGGCAGGCAAAATCGCCGACCGCATAGGGCGCAAGCCTTTCGTCATCATCACCTTTTTTTGTTTCGCCATGTTTCCGCTGGCGGTGGTGATGGCCAAAAGTTTTGCCCTGCTAGTAGTCGCCTTCATCATCGGCGGCTTACGCGAAATCGGCGAGCCGTCGCGCAAAGCGATGATCGTAGATTTTGCCGCGCCTCATTTGCGCGCACGCACCGTAGGGCTGTATTACCTGTTGCGAAGTCTGACCATCACCCCTGCAGCCGCCATCGGCGGGGTGTTGTGGACGGTTTCGCCGCCGACGCCTTTCATAGCGGCTGGTCTCATCGGCCTTGTCGGCACCGTGGTGTTCGCCTTGACCGTCGAAGAACGCTACGCCAGTTAAAGCACCTTTGGTCGGAAAGATGCCGTACACGCCGCTATAGGTTTCACATTTTTTGGGATAGGCAAAGGCTATAGGCCAATGGCGTTAAGTTAAGAAAAATGGTACCGCCGACGGTCTAGTCTGCGGCTGACAGCGGCAAGCTAAGACTGGGATTTCGCGCTTCTGCCACCAAGTCCGCCGCCGGCTAGACCGCCTGCGCTACCTCTATGCCGCTTAACTTCATGCCCTTGGGCTATAGGCAGGGCGAAAAAATCTGTGGTTCAATTTTGTTTTCAAAAAAGTATTCCCACCAAGCAGACCACCCCCTATACTGCGGACGTGGTAGTGGGAATACACCGGCTGAATTGAGAACGCGAAAGCCGTTGCGTTTTTAGTTCACTCGAAGCGCGCTGGTTCAGCGCCTTGCGTGTAGCCATAAACCATGGGCGCGCTGATTGCCAACCCCTAATCAGCCTGGAAAAGGGCAGACAGCAGTCAGTAACGATTCTCGTTGAGCGCGCCATAATTGAACGCGACAGAGCCTTTCATTTTGACGGCAAGTGAAATTCATTCAGTCAAATTGAACGGTCATCGTTGACCTCACGGGTTGCTAACAGCAGCCGCAAAAAATATTTTCGGGCTTCAGGTAAAATTTGAAGCACCGCGCCAATTTATAATAAAAACCCGCTTTTTTCTTCCCTGAATCAGCGATTTTGTTGACGCCGAAAGTTCTCCAGGCAGTGGTCAGCCCGCTGCCAACTATGACTGGCAATCATCAGGCACAGGCTTTGATATAAACACCAGGTTGCAAGTCATCATTCAAATTATTTAGGTCATGCACGATTCGTGATCGTCATCCTGGCTGGAAGAATTCGCCCCCGGAGGAGTTGTTATGTTTCACAAGCCTACGTATAGAATCATCATTTTTTTTCTGACCCTGGCGTTGTTGGCAGGGCTAAACGGCGGATTCGTTTACGGGTCTAAAGCCAGCGCGCAAAACCACGAAGATCGCCGGACGATGCAACTTGAATCGTCGGTCAATTCCCCAACCTTACCACTTTCGGAAGATCAAGTTCTCGACAAAATTTCCGCTGATCTTGAACTCTCTGAACTGGCGTTGACGACCGAAACAACTCCGGTCATTGTGCAAACCCAAGCCGCTCCGAAAACCAACCTGATGAAGGCGTTGACGGACCTGGGCGGACAGGTAAGAAAACGCTTCGCCAACTTCAATGCGTTGGCGCTAGACCTGCCCGGCACGGCGATCAAAGCCTTGGCCATGCGCCCTGATGTAACTTACATTTCCTTAGATCGTCCGGCACAAGTCTCCGGCCACGTTGACACCACCACAGGCACAAACTTGGTTCGCAACAGCCTTGCGCCGAGCACGCTGGATGGCACAGGCATAGGCATTGCCATTCTGGATTCCGGCATCTTTGCCGCGCACGTCTCGTTTCAAAATTCCGGCACCACTTCGCGGGTCATCGCTCGCGTAGATTTCACCGGCGAAAATGTCAACGGCGATCCCGATGGCCACGGCACACATGTCGCCGGTCTTGCCGCCGCCAATGGCAAGGTGGCGAACGGCGCTTACAGAGGCATTGCCGCGAACGCCAATCTGATTGATGTGCGGGTCTTGAATTCGCAAGGCGTAGGCAATAGCTCGGCGATTCTTTCCGGCATAGACTGGTGCATCAATAACAAAAGGCTCTATAACATACGCGTCATGAATCTCAGCCTGGGAACGGTGGCGGTGGACTCCTATCGCAATGATCCTTTGTGTCTGGCCGTGCGTCGTGCGACCAATGCAGGCATCGTGGTTTGTGTTGCCGCTGGGAATCTCGGCAAAAACGAAAACAACCGGAAAGTGTTAGGAGCAATTCATTCGCCGGGTATTGAACCTGCGGCCATCACGGTAGGCGCGGCCAACACCAAAGGGACGAATGCGCGCAGTGATGATGAAGTGGCCACTTACAGTTCACGCGGCCCGACGAGAAGTTATCAAACCATCAACGGGGTTAAGAAATATGACAACTTAATCAAGCCGGATTTGATTGCGCCCGGCAACAAACTGGTTTCGGCCATGTCACCGGCCAATCGTCGAGTGACGGCAACGCCAACTCTCGATGCAGGAGTCAGCTTGAATGTCTATCGCAAAGAGATGCGGATGAGCGGCACTTCTATGGCCTCGCCTATTGTGGCCGGAGCCGCAGCTTTGTTGTTGCAGAGGAATCCGGCGCTGACCCCAAATCTGGTGAAGGCAATCTTGATGTACAGCGCGCAACCGCTGGCCGGGTTTTCCACTATTGAGCAGGGCGCAGGGCTGTTGAACGCTGAAGGCGCGGTGCGGCTGGCCGGTTCGCTACGCACAGACCTGAATGATTTGGTAATCGGCGCGCCGCTGTTGAGCGGCCAAATGCCTACGCCTACGACGACCATCGCCAGCCAGACCTTTTCCTGGAGCAGCGGCCTGGTGATGAAATGGAACATCATCAGCGGCAGCAACTTGGTTAATCGGTATCAAGGGATTTATAATTTCGGCGTAATTTTGAGCGATGGCGTCATTCTCAGCGATGGTCAACTTCAGGCTGATGGCGCGTTGCTTTCCGATGGCGTGATTTTGAGTGATGGTGTCATTCTCTCGGATGGAACCACGCTGTCGGGTGGCGTCTTACTAGCCACTGGCGTGCTGCTCAGTGATGGCATCATTTTAGGCGATGGCACCGTCTTAGGCGATGGCGTCATTTTGTCGGACAGCACCCTGACTTATACAGCGGCAGCGGCCTATGCCATAGCCGTGCCGAACAATGGCGATGACGGACCCTGCCCGGAAATTGTCCTTGATGAGGTGTTGCCTTAGTAGAAATCGAGGCGCGAGAATTGCCGTCGTCTCCACGAGCCAGCGTGGGAAGAAAAACAACATGAAACAGTTGAAACCAGTCAATCGAAATCGGCCTTGTGCAACGGACGTTGTTCTTGATGCAATGGCTGACCGGCGACTGCGCGTTGGTGAACTGAGTACGGACGACGAAGCCGAAGTGTTGAATTTTCTCAACCGCCGACCGACTCACACCTTTGGCTTGAATGGTTTCATACGCGCCAACGGTCTGGTCAATCCGCAGAATCGCGGCACCTATTATGCCTGCCGTGACGTTGAGGGGAGGCTACAGGGCGTCGCTTTAATCGGGCATCACATTTTATTTGAGACCATAAACGATGCCGCCATCGGCGAGTTTGCCAAACTCGCTCAAGCTTGCCCTCGCGCTTATGTGTTGTTGGCCGAACGCGAAAAAGCCGAGTTGTTCTGGCAAGCTTACGCGCACGGCGGCAAGGCCATGCGCGTCTTATGTCGTGAATGGTTGATGGAACAACGCTGGCCGGTCGCGGTCAGCGAAACGATTCCCGATTTGCGTCCGGCGCGACTCGAAGAGTTGGAACTGTTGGCTCCCGCGCACGCCCAAATTGCCTTTCAGGAAAGCGGCGTCAATCCGCTGGAAACCGACCGCGCCGGTTTCTTGGCGCGCTACTCTCGACGCATCGCCAAAGGGCAAACCTGGGTCTGGATTGATCAAGGGAAACTCATCTTCAAAGCCGACATCGTCTGCGATACCGCCGAGGTGATTTATCTGGAAGGCGTATGGGTCAATCAAGAAGTGCGGCAGCAAGGATACGGGCATCGCTGTCTGACTCAATTGACGCGCCATCTACTGCATCGCAGCAAAGCGATTTGCCTGTTGGTCAACGAGAACTACACCGCCACCCAAAACTTTTACGGCAAAGCCGGTTTCAAAATGATCGCCCACTACGACACCATTTTCATGCAGGAAAAATAACCCCGCCCCCGCCTCAACCTCTTGCAAACTCGATACTAGACTGCCACTTCAGAAGGAACGAGAGCGTGTTGCAAAATTCCAGCTACCGCCCATATGTTGTGGATTGTCAAAGCATCGCACACAATATCTGGACAAAAAATCCATTGATGCGACACCCTCTAGTTCGCAGCCGTATTTGCCCCGAAGGGGTGTAGGAGATTAGCCAGTGCTGTAGGCACTGGAATCAAGTTGGGCAAATTCTGCGCGCCCTGAAAGGGTGCAGGAGAAGCGACGCGGCAAGCTTCCGGCGCTCTTCCAGAGCGCGACCGTCAAGCCGCTTTCGCCTTCCCGTGGCGCTACCACGGGCTAATTTCCTCTGCGCCTACGGCGCAAAAACTAATTCCCGTAGCTTTCCCACGGGCTACTCTCCGGTGCGCCTACGGCGCAAAAACTCAGCGACCGACAATTTTCAAAGGTGAAATAACCAGCAAAACCTGAGTGCTTTTCAAATGCCCGGTACGTATGCCCTGCTGTGGTGGTCGCTCCTAGGTCAAATCGCCAATCAACAGGCTCGGCAAAAGAGACTGTCAAGACCAGCTTGCTGAACTTTTGCCAACTATTCGAGCGCACTTTGCCATCGCCGTGGTTTTAACTCTTGTCGTAAAAAATATGGAGACTACAATAGGAGCGGTGGGAAGCTTGTGGGTTCGTTTTACGACGGCAAATTCCGACTTCGATATTCTGCTTGGCCTATACCGCTCAGAACCTATTGATCACAGGGCAGGGGTTTGTGCAACTGAGCAACAGACAATTAATCCTTATCATTGACGACCATTCCGCTCAACTGCAAATGATGCCTAGGCTGTTGCAAGACGCCGGTTATCGCGTCTTGGTGGCGCAGGATGGCAGTCAGGGAATGGAGATCGCCAGACGCGAATCTCCCGATTTAATTATCGGCGAAGCGCTATTGCCACGGGTCAGCGTTGGCAAATTGCCGCGCCGCCTTGGTCATCTCCAGACGCTTTCACCCGCTCCGCTATTGTACATACACGATCATTCCGAGGCGTTGTCAAGCGCGGCTGAAGAGTTGACCGAAGAGGGCTGCGAGCAACTCGACGTGCCTTTCGACCCACAACAATGCGTCGCTAAAATCAAGGGACTGTTGCAAGACAAAAACACCAAAGCACAGCACCTCTCAATGGTTGCGCCTGATGACGCGGCAACGGAAACTCTCGTTGGCACAAGTATCGTTGGTACAAGCATCGTTGGTACAAGCATCGTTGGTACAAGCATCGTTAGCACAAGCATCGCTGACAGCAGCCCCAAGGGAGGCAGCGTTCTTGATCTCGCTGCGGCGCTGTCGCCGATGGTCGAGGCGCGAGACGCAAGGCAGGATGCGGAAGTTCCGGCAAGAGAGACAACGCCTCGCCAGCACGGAGAAGAGGTGCAGCAACTAAGCGAAGCGCATAATCTTCTACTGTTTGCAATCAACCCGCAGCCCATGTGGTTTTATGATGTCGAGTCGTTGGAGTTTCTGGCAGTCAATGATGCCGCCATTGCCAGTTACGGCTATTCGCGTGAAGAATTTTTGGCGATGACCTTACGAGATATTCGTCCGCCAAAGGACATTCCCAATCTGGAAAAAGAGGCCAGAGAATACCGACCCGGATTTAAGTTTTCCGGCGAATGGCAGCACCTCAAAAAAGACGGCTCCCTGATCGAGGTGGCGATCAACTCGTATTCCATCAGCCTGGCCGGACGAGAAGCACGATTGGCACAGGTGACCAACATCACCGAACGCAAAAAAACCGAGCGCCAATTGAAACAGAGCGAAGAGCGTTTCCGCGCCCTTATCGAAAACGCTGCCGATTTGACCGCCGTGCTTGATGCCGAGGGCAGGATTCTTTATGTCAGCCCCTCGATACAAAAAATTCTCGGTTATCAAGCGAAAGAATGGTTGAGCCGATCCAGCTTTGAATTTATCCATGCTGATGACCTTGCCATTGCGCTTGCGGCTTTGCAAAGCGGACTACGTCACACCAACAGCGGCGAGCCGCTGGAAATACGGGTACGACATAAAAACGGCAACTGGCGCGTCGTGGAAGCCAACGCCGCCAACCTGCTTGATAACGACGCCGTGCAAGGCATCGTTATCAACGCCCGTGACATCACCGAACGCAAGCATTCCGAAGCGCTGTTGCACGCCGCTGACCGCCGCGCCATAGAAGAGTACGAGGGTTTGCTCGACCATCTGGCAACGCTCGCTCTGACCTTTGGCAGAGCGCATGATCTACTGACGATTTATCGCGTACTGAATGAATTTGCCATGTCGCTGACGCCCAGTTTCGGGGTCGTCATCTGTGCCTATGATGAAACGCGCCATGTGCGTCAAGGCGTCTATTTCAATTTGAACAGAGTGGAGTTGGATAGCACGAACCTGACCCCCATGCCGGTGCGTTCGGGGCCGGCCAGTAAAGTCATCAACAGCGGCCAGACCATGATCTTCAATGACTATCTGGAAGAATTGCAGCAGAAAAATGCGCTTCATGTGGGCGGCGAAATGGACCACGACCTGCCGCGCTCGGCCTTGATTGCACCTATGATCAACATGGGACGCACCACCGGAACCATTGAAGTGCAGAGTCATCAACTGGCGGCCTACACTCGCGAACACGCGACCGCTATGCAGATGGCGGCCAATCTGGCGGCCAATGCCATTGAAAATATCCGCCTGCTGAAGCTGGAACGCGACAAGGGCGAACAACTCCGCCAGTCCCAAAAGATGGATGCGATAGGGCAACTGGCCGGTGGCATCGCTCATGATTTCAATAATCTGTTGACCGCCATCAACGGCTATAGCGAATTGAGTTTGCAACAAGTGCCTGCCGACCATCCTCTGCATGATAACTTGGTAGAGATTAAAAAGGCCGGTGAGCGCGCCGCCGCCTTGACTCGTCAACTGCTGGCCTTCAGTCGCAAACAGGTATTGCAGCCCGAAGTATTAAACCTCAACACCATCGTGGTGGAAATCGAGAAAATGCTGCGGCGCTTGATCGGCGAAGACATCGAATTGCAAACCATCCTCGCGCCCGCAATCGGCAACATCAAAGCCGACCCCGGCCAACTTGAACAGGTGATCTTAAATCTGGTGGTCAACGCACGCGATGCCATGCCGGGGGGCGGCACCTTGACCATCACTACCGAAAGCCGCTTGGTGGAAGAAGCAACCGCCAGCCCGCATCTGGAAATCGAAGCTGGTCACTTTGTCGTCTTAAAAGTCAGCGACGACGGCATAGGCATGGATGAAGCAACGCAAGCTCATCTCTTCGAGCCTTTCTTTACCACCAAAGCGGCAGGCAAAGGCACTGGCTTGGGGCTGTCCACGGTCTATGGCATTGTGCAGCAATCGGGCGGTCATATCGTTCTGGACAGCACGGAGGGTCTAGGTACGACCTTTTCAATCTGGTTGCCGCAATTGCGCGACGAGGCCACCAAGAAGCCTAGCGCGGAAGAAAGCCTTGCCATTTCTCAAGGCCATGAGACCATTCTGTTGACTGAAGATGAAGAGACGGTGCGGAATCTGGTTCACAGAGTTTTAGAGATGCTGGGCTACCAGGTATTGGAAGCCGCCGATGGTGCTACCGCACTGGCGATATGCGAGAGCTATCAAGGGCCTATTCATCTGCTGCTTACGGATATTGTTATGCCGAAAATGAACGGGCGCGAACTGGCAGCGCGCCTGTCGCAACAACGCCCGGAAACTCGTGTGCTGCTAATGTCCGGCTATAGCAACGAGCAGCAAAGCGTATGCAATAGAGAAAATAATTTTATCCAGAAACCGTTTACGCCCGACCTCCTGGCAAAGAAAATCCGCGACGTGCTGGACACCATCGTCACAGCGGAACCGTGAATCCTATGGCTAAAAGGGTTGATTTTATTGGGTTATTTGTAACTACCCAACCCTCTTTGCCCCGCAGGGGTGTAGGCAATTAGCCAGTGCGGCAGGCACTGGAACTAGATGGGGCAAACGCTGCGCGCCCTGATAAGGGTGCAGAAGATAGATTGTCGCCAGCCTTCGGCGCTCTTCCAGAGCGCGACTGTCAAGCGGCCTGCGCCTTTCTCACGGGCTAATTTCCAGCGCGGCGCGTCACCAAGGGGAACTACCAAGCGAAGATAAAGTCGCAGCAATCCGCGCCCTTGGCGGCGCATTTGGGATGACTGGCTTGAATGTTGGTGGCACCGGCCAATTCAAAAGTCTGGCTCCAAAATCCTTTCAGACTGGCACAGACCGCCGACGTGGGTTTAGCACCTGCATCATAATGATAGCGCACCAGACAGCGGGAAGGACTCAACAATTCGGTCTCTAAAATCAGCGAATCTTTGAAGAAGAAATCTTTGATCCACAAAATTTTTTCCACCTGTTTGGCCGGGTCTTTGGCCACCAAAGTGCGATACACGCCGGTAAAAACGTGCGCCGCCATCACGCGACCGATCTCCAGCGAGAGGTCTTTATCGGCAGGCGTCGCCAGCAAGCGCGTGAGTTTGCGTAAGGAAGACAAGGCGCTGTAGGTGTACCAACTGGAAGCGAGAAACGGTGAGGAGAGCAACACACGGTCTTCACCGGGGAGAGTGTCAAGAGCTTGAGCGAGAGCCGACGCGCCATATTTTTTCTTCAAGAATTCCATCCAGGCGCTTAACAGAATTCCTTTGATTTCAGCCATGACTTCTCCTGAACTGATTAAACGTAGAATGCCGGCAGAAGCAGTACGCGAGGCTTTGCAGTGGCGTCTCGATCAACTGGCATGAGTGTACGTAGGCGACTATACGTTAGGGTAAAAAGGTGCGTCAAGAATATTGTGCTGGCAGACTGACGAGATGAATTGAAAGCGGCAAGGAGCAGGGGAAATTCGATGGGCTTGCCCAATGACACAAGAAGGTGCGGCGGCTTATAGCGGCTTGCCGAGGTGTGCGAGGGGTTGAGAGGCGGTCTGTGACCGCCTCTCAACAAGGTATCGTGGTCGCGGGCAAATGAAATTCGCTATATGCGGGGTCGCGGCTACGGGCTGAAAGCGGCTAGCGCCTCGGTCAACCAATTGCAGGTCAAAAATTCAGGCCGTCCCCTGCCAGCGATAAACCGGCAGGGGACGGGAAAGAGATTAACTACTACCAATCAATTCTCAGCGAAAGTTGAATGGTTCGCGGACTGTTGATCGCGCCAGGTTGAAGTTGACCAAGCACAGTCTGCTGAGTGAGATTTTGCAACCCTGTAGTGGGATCCGGGTTGACATCATTCGGGTGATTGAGGAAGTTGAAGAAGTCCGCCGTGAATCGGACGTTGCCCTTCTCGCGGAAATAGAAATTCTTGAACAACGACAGGTCGAGGTTCCAGGCCCCGGGACCGATGATACCGGCGCGGCGACTGGGGTTGTAAAGCTCTCCGATTGGGGTGTTGCGAGTCGTGCCATTGGCCAGTTTTTGCGGCAACTGATTGTTGAAGTTCGGGCCGAGCGGACGCACAATTCTCTGGCTCCGATCTACGGGAACCAGATTGGTCAAACTTCCACCGGTGACATTGGTGGCGCTGCTGGGATCAAAAAAGCCTCGGAACCACAGCCGGTAACGCACCCCGTTTAAGGTCAACTCCACTCGCTCGCTTGATTTGAGGCTGGGGTCACCAAATTGATAAAGGCTGGGATTGACACTGAGCCACAGTCCACTTCGCCAATCCCCTATGGTGGCGACTTGCCAACCGCCAATCACTTGATTGAGCCAGCCGGGCGCGTCACCGCCAAATTTCTTGCCGCGACCAAAGGGCAAATCCACAATGGCGTTGTAACGAATGCGATGCGGCGGAACATTGGTCGAGTTGAAATAAACCAGCCGCAATCGCTGGTCGTAGCTCAGTGACGGAGCGCCGAACAACTGTTGGTTCTCCGGCACTGCCCCACCTCCCCCGGCAGAGTTGATGCTGGTGTTGCCGCTACTAAATCCGTCGGTGTCGGTCGTCGTCAGGGAGCGAGAATATACATAGTACCACTGGAAAGCGAGGCCGTTGGCAAAGCGGCGCTCAACCTCCACTTGCCCCGAATTGGTATTGGAATAGCCGGTGCGGTTCACTGCATTAAAATTCCAATTGGGATTGGCGCGCAGCACATTGCCGCTATTAGGTGGAGGAGCCTGCCCAGTGCGTGCCACATAATTGTATTGCGCCTCTGGAGCGTTGAGAGAGAAGCGCTGCTCAAGGTCGCGGCCATAGGTGCCGATAAAGCTGACGCGCAATGCCGTCTTAAACGGTAGTTCGCGCTCCAGGGTGAGATTAACGGAATGCGAGCGACCATCTTTCCAGTTGCGACCATCCCAGAGGAAGGTAGTTTGGGCACGGCTACTAATATCGACCAGACCCTCGGTATTGATTTTAACCAAGCCGACGAAATCATCGGCACTGGGTCGGCTTACCAAATCGTAGGTCGAGGCATCGTTCTTGTCCGCGACAAATTGATCGAACCCCAGGTTCAGCGGCGGATTGGTCCTCGACGCTTGAAGCAATTGCGAAAGCGGCATCGTCCAGAAGTATTGCCCATAGCCTCCGCGAATCACGGTCTTGTCGTTAATCTTGAAGGCCGCCCCAAGACGCGGACCAAAATTGTTATTATCGGCACGGAACAATTTTTTCGGGTAGCCTATATCATTGGCAGTCGTATAAGTCAGCCCACGCGCCGACCATGATGCCAGCACCGATGGCGGTATGCCCGGAATGTCCTGGATACGAGTGCTGCCGGGCGTCACCACTTGAAACTTGGTGAGCGCGGTGTTCAGATCAACCGCCGACAAGCGGTTAAATTTTTCTTTGTAAGGCGTCCATTTGTCCCAGCGTAAGCCCAGGCTCAAGGTTAAACGAGGCGAGACCTTCCACTTATCACTGAAGTAGAATCCGGTTTCGGCCTGTCGGAAGAAGAAGAAACCACGGTTGTACTGAGCGAAGAGTTCCGTCGGCAATCCGAGCAGCAGGTTGGCAAATCCGTCGCCGGTGAAGGGCGTAACTTCATCGTTTGCCGGATCGTACTGGGCGGTCCAGTAGCCATTAAAATCGGCGTACCCTTGGGCGTACTGGATTTCGGCAATATCGTTTTTCTCTTTACGATACTTCCCGCCGAACGTGAAGGTATGCCCACCCTTGACCCAGGTGACGTTATCTTCAAACACCGTACCGTTCAGGATTTCATCTTTCACATTGTCGGTATCAGCATTCAACACGCCGCCGAATACTCCCGGCCAGCCGTTGGCTTTGAACGGATTGGGCAGCCCCAGACGATCCGCCCAGTTGGTGTTATCGGCCAGAGTTCCGCCACGCTTGTTCGAGCGATGCACCCCACCCAGTAGTTCATTGAGCAGGTTGTTGGAAAACGTATGCGTGTAGGTGACCGAAACATTGTGGATGGTGTCTGCGGTTTTGTTGTATCCGTAGGTCTCCGAAATCATACTCGGGTCAGAAAATTGTCCGCCGTTTATGAAGAAAAACTTTGTTCGCGTCCATCGCGCCGACAGCGTGTCCTTGCCGTTGGCAAAGGTATGATCGCCCTTGACCGTGAGCTTGTCGCTGTCGGTCGTTCGCGGATAGAAGGTGAACAGATTTTCTCCAACTAGAGGGTTGGTGCCATTGGTCGGCTTCGCTGTCAGCGGACGCAAAAGCTTGGCGAAGGCCGATATGCGATTGGCAGGGATAATATTATTCGGGAAGGGTTGGCGCACCCCGTTGGCATTGGTTGTCAGTGGATCATAGAGGGTGATCAAATTGCCATCCGAGTCACGATAGTTACTGAAGTCGCCGTTCCACATCGCGTCGGTCGGCACTGAGCCACGGTGTGTGTTGCTTTCGATAGCTCGCAGCCCTTCATAAGCGACAAAGAAGAAACTCTTGTTGTGCCCGTCATAGAGCTTGGGGATGTAGATGGGGCCACCGGCAGAGCCGCCAAACTCATTGCGGATAAGTTTCGGGAAGGTGGCCACGGTCTGAGTTTGCTGGCGATTGCGCGCCAGCAATCCAGAGGCATTGTTGCGGTGGGTCTCAAAGATTGAGCCATGAAGTTGGTTGGTGCCACTGCGTGTTGACAAGGTAACGGTTGCCGGACGTGAGTAGCGAGCGTCAGAGCCGACCGTCTCCAAGCGAAATTCCTGAATCGTATCCAAGCCCGGCTGCACGCGAGCGATGCCGCCGCCGAAGCGATCCACTATAGAGATGCCATCCACAGTGATCTCCAACGACCCGACTTTGAGACCATTGACACGAGGACTACCGCCACCCGGATCGGATTCAACGCCGGGGGTGAGGTTGAATAGCGCACTGATGTTGCGCCCGTTCAGCGGCAACTGACGGATGCGTTGGTAGTCTTTTACGTCAGCCACCTGTGCGCCCTCCGGGGTAATCAGCGGAGCCGCGCTAGTGACCTCAACCGACTCATCTACTGCGCCCACCTCTAAAGGGACATCTATCACGGCGTTTTGCCCGACCTGTAGGGTCAGCTTACCAGTCCATTTCTTATGCCCCTGAGCCTCGACGACCAACGCATACTGTCCTCTTGGTATGGCACCGAAGAAATAGCTCCCCTCGTCAGAACTGGTTCCTTCATGGGAGACATTGGTATCTAAATTCGTGAGCGTGACTTTAGCCCCTACGACTATCGCCTGGTTGGCGTCGCGCACGGTTCCAGCCACTGTTCCGGTACCGGTTTGCGCCGACACCGGAAAACACGAGAGCAAGAGGAACACGATCAAACCATACACATGAATTTTTTTCATTATTTTCTGAGCAGAATGTTTCATTTTCTACCTCCAAGGTTACCTACCGCTGGCCACGAGTTATGACTCGCTGCATTCAGGGAAATCGGAATGAGTGATGCAGCAACCGCTTGGTTGCTTCAGGTCTTCCTCAGTGAAACGCCTGTACGTCTCAGGCTTGCGCCGCAAACGCCAACCCGACCGCGCAGACTATTTTTTTTTTGCGCTTGCCAAAACTATTCTAAGGTTGTCGCCGTGATTGCAAAGAGTATTTTTTCGAGCCAAAACGATTACAAATACCCTTTTGCAAGGTCAGCGATCTGTTTTCGACTAGCCCAGTCCCGAACCGGAAAAAGCGCGTGCCAATACCAAAGCGAACGCGCCGATAAGACTGGGCTTGTCATTGAGCGTCGAGCGAATAATGGAGACGTGACTGGAATAAAAGCGCGTCACCTCCGACGCCAACACACGATGGATTTCCGGATAGATAATGTCCCAGGCTTCGGTGATCGCCCCGGCCAGAACAATGACCTCAGGGTTGATTGAGTACAGCACAGGGATCAAGCCGCGCCCCAGATAGGTGGCGGTTTGGCGCAGCGCCTCAACCGCCTGCGGGTCTCTTTGCAAACCCCGCGCTACAATATCCGTAATCACTATCTCGTTGCCTGCGGTGGGCGCGCTGCCGTTGGCGCTACCTAATTTGCGATAGCGTTCCAGTGTGGCTTGGTTAGCGGTAAAAACTTCCAGGCAGCCATGACCACCGCAGGAGCAGGCCGGCCCTTTGGGGTCAAGCGAGATATGCCCGAACTCGCCAGCGCCGTGCATAGAGCCATGATACATTTGCCCACGAATGACGATGCCTGCTCCCACGCCTTGGCCAATATCGAGAAAAACCAGATTTTGCGGCTGCCCCATGCTGTGCGTGCCAAACCATAGTTCGGCCAGCGCCGCTAACCGCGAGCCATTCTCGAAGTACATCGGCAGTTGCAGATTCAAAGCCTCTCTGAGCATAGCGCCCACCGGAACATCATCGCCCCAACCAAGACTTTCACCGGCCAGCACCCTGCCCTCTAGCGGATCAATCAAACCTATCAGACTGACGCCTATGCCCTCTATGCGCTCTTTCGAGGGGCTGCTTTGGAGTATCTTTTTGATATTTTTGGCAAGCGCTTCAATGGTCTGTCGCGGATCGGCATCGTTCTCCACCGTAATCGAGCGCAAGATGCGACCACTCAAGTCGCTTAACGCGACGGTGCTTTGCCGCTGCCCCAGGTCCACGCCTATAGCGAAAGCTTTGTTGGGATTGAGGTGCAGAAAGCGTTTCTTCCGCCCTCCATTGGGCGAAGCGGCAGCCACTCCTTCTTCATAAACAAAGTCGTCGGCAAGCAGGCGGGTGACGATTTTCGAGACCGTGCTGCCTTCCAAGCGAGTACGTTGAGCTATATCTATGCGGGAAATCGGCTGACATTCGCGGACGATATTCAGGACCAAGAGTTCATTGAGATCACGTAAGGCTTGATGCGTGGCGCGATCCGTATTGTGAATATCAATTTTCTTCATGGTGATCCGATCCCTGCGAAGTTCGAGTTGCCATGCCGGTAGAATTACCGTTGTTTGTCTGCAAAAAACGGCAACCGCTTCCCTCTCGATTCTCCGCTCCCGCTTGCGCGTGCCGCAGCCCAAAGGCTGAACGCTATGCCCTTGCCGAGTGTAGCGGCGACTTTATCACGCTTCGAGTTTACACCTGCGCGCCCAAACATTCTGGCTCACTCTGCGGAAACACGCCATACCGTAGGCTCAAGAGTAAAAGGCCAACACGGTTTCGCCGTGACCAAAAGTCGGCAAGATCAATCTGCGCTCTTCAAGCCATACGCTTCATCAGTATAAAGAGAGGCTCTTCTCATGACTTGAAAATCTATAGAGTGTTAGAACCAGGTTTTGACAAAACTGAAAAGCCGTGACCGCCTCGCTAGACCAACCTCAACTCCCCACCTACAGGGCTTGGCTCTAACCTCGATTGATAAGCCGTCATAACTATCTATCAGTTGATGTCCACGGGACTTTAACTGACCTCAAAATAAATGTCAAGCAGAAAATCGAAGGGCGGAACCTGGTTCCTCACAGGGCTGATGGCGGGACGGTTGAGGGGCTGGAGACGAGAAGATTTTCAATGTCGGACAATCGAAAGTTATGGGCTGGGCAACCCCTGACGGAGCAGAAAAGAGGCATTCGCCAAAGTCCCTACCAGAGGCCGCTGCGATTCCAGATCGAGTTTAAGAAACTGAGTATTTACCAGCAAAAACGCCTATACGGCTCCATCTTTTTCTTTTATCTCACAACCAATCGAAGAGTCATTCGGCAGCCCTTGTCGCGCCGTTTCGCCACCCAGCGCGGTTCGCCTTGGAGCCGCAAAATCGGATTAGGGGTGCAACCGCCTGCGAACCGAAGCGCGCCAAGAGGTTTATTGACATTTGAAATCAGGTCTGTATAATTGCTTTTCGTTAGACATCAACTAACCCTTGATTGTGAGGTTCTCAAGCGGAGCCGTTGGAGCCACCAGGTGGGGGCACCAGCATGAGGATTTTGGGATTTTCTGCGACGCAGCCGCGCACCAGCAATCCCCCGAAAGCGCCGTGGCTCGCAATCAGGCGCACTTCTTACTTTTAATCCGAAGGAGTCAAATGCCAAACAAAACCGTCACTAGCGCACAGCAGTTTGCGGAGCAGCAAATCACTGAAATCATGCACGCTCGATGGGATCGCTTGGTTCGCATCATCGGCGACCTGGTCGAAATCCCTTCCGAAAACACTCCGCCCTTCGGCTATGAACAGCAATGTCAAGAGTATGTCCATGACCATTTGCGGGCTCTTGATATTGAAGCGGAGTTGTATAATCCGCTTGCGGTCGCCGGGTTGAGCGAACACCCGGCCTTCAAAGCCGGGCGCGATTATACCAACCGCCCCAATGTCGCGGCGCTCTGGCCAGGCAGCGGCGGCGGACGTTCGTTGCTGATTTCCGGTCACATAGACACCGTGCCGCACGGTTCCGAACCGTGGCAACGCGATCCCTTCACCGCCAGCGTAGAAGACAATCGCCTGTACGGGCTTGGCTCCAATGATATGAAAGGCGGCATAGGCTGTTTTCTGCTGGCGGTCGAAGCGCTCAAAGAGGCTGGGGTGCGGCTGCGCGGCGACCTGCTGCTTGAAACCATAGTTGACGAAGAATTCGGCGGCGTCAACGGCACACTGGCGGCGCGTGTACGCGGCGCGAACGCTGAGGCGGCCATCATCTGCGAACCGAGTCAAACCATGATCTGCCCTGCACAGACCGGTGGACGGACGGCGCATATCAAGCTGCACAGCGATCACGCTGGCATTCTTTACGAAGGCGAGCCGCCGGTGAAAGTAACCGAGCAACTTCATTACCTGCTCGGCAGCATAGAAGCCTTCGCTCAACAACGGCGCGCTCACACGGCTATTCATCCGCTTTATGCAGACGACCCTGACCCTGTGCCGGTGTGGGTGACAAAAATTTCCTGTGGCGGATGGGGCACTAGCGAACCCATCACCATCCCCTCCAATTGCAAAGTCGAGTTGTATTGGCAATGTATGCCGGGCGAAACGCAGGAGGAGGTGGAAAGCCAGTTCTTCAGTTGGCTGGAAGATTCCATCGCTCAACGCCCAAATCTCTTCCCGGTCAAACCGGAGGTAGATTTTCCCATTCGCTGGCTCCCCGGTTCGGTTCTCGCAGGGGAGCCGCAATCGGTGACTCTTTTGAAAGAGACCTTCGAGGATGTCACGGGTGTCAAACCCATCATACGAGGCATCGGCGGCCCCTGTGACCTGTTCCTTTTTCATCAGCATTTCGATACGCCTGCGGTGCTTTTCGGACCGCGTGGCGGCAACACTCATTCGCCGGATGAATGGGTTGATCTGGATTCGGCCCTAGTGGTGGCGGAAACTCTGGCGCATTTTATCTGCCGCTGGTGCGGCGTCGAGCGCTAGAAAAGGCGTTATTGGTTATTGGTTATTTGTTACTGGTTACTGGTTATTGGTTATTTGTTACTGGTTACTGATTATCAGCGATTTCAGCCAATAACCAGTCAACTACCACAGCCAAAGACGGTGGCTTTCAGGAGCGAGTAACAAATAACCAGTAACAAATAACCAGTAACCAAGAACAAATAACCAGTAACCAGTAACAAATAACCAATAACCAGTAACAAATAACCAATAACCACTACTCAAAGGGCGCGTGAGTGAATTATGAACCAACCCAATTTTCAAGTTGAGCGGTCTGGCAGGAAACGAATTGCGAGTCTTCGTTTTTTCAACATTGGCATGGCTGTTGGTCTCTTGCTTCTAGCAACGGCGTTCACAGCACAAGCTAGACCTACTATCATCGCGTCTTTCGAGGCTGAAAAAGAGGTCGCCAGTTGGACAAAGTCTGGCGCATTGGTCGTCGAACGCTCGACCCTGTTCCCTTCCTGGGCGGCGAATTCGCTGCGTCTCTTTCTGCCCGCGAATAGTAGCGGCGCGGTTGCCACCGAGGCTCTGCCACAAGACTGGCGCGAGTATCAAGCCTTGAGTTTTTTTGTTTACAGCCAACAGCCCATGCATCTGCGCGTCGAATTGTCGGACGGAACTCACAAGGCTATGCAAGAGGTCGCGCTGCATCAAGGCGCAAACCACGTTCAGTTGAAGTTGGACGGTTGGCGAGGTCTGGATATGCGCCAGATTCGCACCCTGCGCTTTGAACCTGTCACCTCGTCGCAAGCGCAAACTTTGTTTCTCGATAAAGTCGAAGTCGGTGAGTTCAACGAAATCTTGGCGAAGCGCGGGCGTATGGACATCCCTTATTCGATGGAGGTGGTCACGCCTCACGTTCCTTGGGCGAAACCGCTTGCCGGAGGACCGCTCAAAGTTTTCATCGTTCCAGATGCGGTCAACGGGCGCGGCGCTGTAGAGTTGGCGCAGCGTCTTGATAGCCAACTCTTCGCTGTAACTTTGGATGGGACGTTTGGTCCCAATCGTTGGGGATTCGGCGATTTTTATGGACTGCGCGGCACCTCTTTCGAGTCGCCCTTTTCGCTCGCCTATACTTATTTGACCGACGCGCTGCTCAATGGTCCGCAGTATGATGTCATAGTGCTGCCGGGAACACGCCCTTGGGAAGAGATGCCCGAAGCGGCGCGTCAGAACATCTTGAGCCGCGTCCGCGCAGGCGCTGGACTGCTGTTGCTCAACCCTTATTCCGAGACTAAGCAAATCGCCGATCTAACGGAACTCTCGCCGCTGGTTCCTCTGGAAAATCATTGGCGCATGAACTCCAACAATTTTCTCGAATTGACGGAAGATGCCCATCAAGGGACATGGCAGAAAGCCAACGCCCACTACATCACGCGCAATGTCCCTTTCGAGACTTTCCCTTTCGCGCAGATGCGTTATGCCAAAAGCTCTGCGCGTGGCGACATCTTGCTACGCACGGAATCGGGCGACCCGATTTTGGCGGCGGGAAGTTATGGCAAGGGGCGCGTCGTGGCTGTCAGCTATCATCAACGCGGCTTGATTCCGCTGATCGTCAATCAATGGCAAACCGACACCACTTGGCACTACTGGGAATATATGTACTCGCTGCTAGCTCGCAGCACGGTTTGGGCTGCTGCCAAAGAGCCGCCAACCACGCTTGCAGAGTTGCGATTGGAAAAAATTCCTACCGGCGTTGCGGCAGGTGTGGTCGCCATCACCACCAAGTCTGAGCAAGCCAGCGCCAACCTGACGATAGAGGCAACGCTGCGCGACGAGTCTTGGGAGACCGAACGCCTCTATGCGCCGCGCCCAATTGTGGGCGGTAAACTCGCTCTCGCTTTACCGCTAAGGCTGCGCGGCGGTCGCCATTTCCTGGATGTCTTTCTCAAACGCAACGGCAAGACGCTTGATTGGGGAACGCTCACTTTCGAGACCCCGCGAGCCTTGCAGATCGAACGCATAAATCTTTCAACAGAGAGTTTCAAGGTGGGCGAGCCAGTCACAGGAGAGTTGCAGATGCGCGGCGCGACTGGCGCAACCAACGCCAAAGTGCAACTGAGTTTCTTTGACAACTACGGCAGATTGCTTGCCACAAACGAGAAGCCAATCAGCGGCGCGGTTTCGTCAATCGCCTTTTCGCTTTCCAGCACAGGCTGCCTCAGTCGCTTGGGAACGGTGCGCGCCGAGGTGATTGCCGATGGCATTCTGGCGCAACGCAAATCGGCAGAAGTATTCATACGGCAAACTCCCAAGTGGGATGATTACGATATCGTGATGTACCTGTTTGGTCCAGACCCAGCGCCCGGTGAGTGGCAAACCATTCAGCAACAATTGAAAGAGATGCACGTCACCACGCTCTCCTCGTATCCCTTCGAGTTATCCAAACACGCCAATTTCAATGTGCAGGCGCAGACCCGCCTGTTTACCGAAGAATCGCCAGACGATGGCCCCTTACGCAAGGAGTACACAGAGCGCAAGAAAAACTACTTTGCCACCAAAGACAAAAAGTATGCCCAGCGCATCTCTTGCCTAAACGACCCGGCATATCTGGTGCAGGAAGCCGCTGAGTTGAAAGCCAAAGTGACGCCTTGGGTTCCCTTCTCGCCGCTTAGTTATTACATCTTTGAAGAGCCTGCTTTGACTTGCTACTCAGACGCTTTCGACATCTGCTTCTCGCCTTTCTGCATGGCAAAAATGCGCCTCTGGCTCAAGAGCGAATATGGCAGTCTTGAGGCGCTCAACGCGCAGTGGGGAACTTCGTTTAAAGGTTGGGATGAGGTGACGCCTGATGCCACGGAAGAGGCGCAACAGCGCGGCAACTATTCGGCTTGGGCTGACCACCGCACCTTTATGGAGAAGACCTACGCGGGCAATTACAAGTATGTCCGCGACGTGCTGCATACCTTAGACCCAGAAGGCAGAGTCTTGCTTTCCGGTTCGCAAAGCTCCACGCCGCACAATGGTTGCGACTACTATCAGATTGACCAATACATCGGTCACATGAACCCCTACGATGACATCAGCCACATCGAACTCAATCGCAGTTTCAATCCGGCGGTGCGCCTGTCCGGGGGCGCAGGTTATGGAATGCACGGGGAAAATCTGGCTTCCCATTTTTATAAAAAATTATTTCATGGCTATTGGGCAGGCTCATACATTTTCTGGCAATACTCCACCTTCGATCCTGATCTGACTTTTTCGAGCAGCGCACGCGACCTCGAACGCGCCTTTAAGGAAGTGAAGGATGGTGGCATCGCCCGTCTGCTCAAGACCGCCAGTCGCGATAACAACGGCATCGCCGTGCATTATTCTTATCCAAGCATTCACGCTGCCTGGATCGTCGAGGGCAAAATCGTCGAAGAGGTTGATGAAGAATTAAAGCAGGTCGGGCCCACCTACAGAAAATTTGAAGCCAACCGCGATGGCTGGATCACCGCTGTGCAAGACCTCGGATTGCAATTTGATTTTGTCGCGAACCAGCAGATCGAAGCGGGAGAATTGCTCAAGCGCGGCTTCAAAGTTTTAGTGCTGCCCTTCTCTGTAGCCTTGACCAGCCGCGAAGTCGAGGAGATCAAAGCTTTCGTCAACGCCGGTGGCACATTGATCGCCGACGCTCAGGCAGGGGTGATGGACGGACATTGCAAGTGGCTGGCAGCAGGTTCGCTTGATGACGTTTTAGGCATAGCCAGATTACAGCCTCCCAGTCGTGAGACCATAGCCGCCGAGGCAACGGATCGAAATTTTCGGCTGACAAGCGCGACCGCCTTGGAAGAAGCCGACGGAGCCGCGCTCATCACCCATAACCGCTATGGCAAGGGCAACGCTTACTATCTCAACTTCCACTTCAACACCTATCTGGATGGCAAGGCCGACGGCAGCAATCGCCCGCTTTACGAACGCCTCAGCCGCTTATTTGAGCGCACCCAGACGCGCCCGGAGTTCCGAGCTTATGGCGAAGGTGGTCGTGCGCTTAACAACTTCGAGCAGATCAGCTATCACGATGGAGCAGTAGAGTATGCCGCCTTGTTGAAGGGCGACGAGAATGCTGGCAAAGTCGAACCACTCAAACTGGTTTTCCCTCGCAAGACGCACCTCTACGACGTGCGGCAAAAGCGTTACCTGGGTTTTACCGACACCATCAACGCGACCATTGCAAGCGCAGAACCCAAGCTCTATGCCTTGTTGCCGCAAATGATTTTGCCGCCGCAAATGAAGCTCAAAGGCGAGAGTCGAGCCGGGCAGCGCCTTACGTTTGCGGTGCGTTTGCCGGGTGACAAAGGGATGCCGCACGTCGCTCGTCTGCAGGTCTTCGATGCGACAGGCAAAGAGCGCGGCGAGTATTCGCGCAATCTGGAATTGCGTGAGGGCGAAAGCGAGTTCGAGTTCCATGTGGCGCTCAACGATCCGCGTGGCAGGTGGCGAGTAGTGGCGACGGAAGCCGTCAGCGGATTGCGAGGGGAGATCGGCTTCCGTTTGCGTTGAGCATCGTCGGTTAGGGTTAAGGAGTAAATAATCTGCAACCTTGTAGGGGCGACCCTCTGTGGTCGCCCCTGTTTGTAAGCCTATGAGTTCAAGCGGGGGCGACCACAGAGGGTTGCTCGTACAGGGCATTTGAAAAGCACTCAAGTTTGGCAGGTTATTTCATCCACAATCCTGATTGCCTAGCGAATTCACGGAAAAAATTTGACCCTGTGCGTGCCAGGTATATTTGCGCGTTTCCCGGTTCACCGATGAGTGAGCCAGCGGCTTACCCTCATATCATCCGTGTCTCTTGACCACCCTCGATATTCGAGCCGTCGCTCATCAGGTGAGAGGATGAAGGGTATAAAACCACGAAAGGCGTTGATGCGCCCGACTCTATAATCAAGCAAAGAGGAGGTCAGATAATGAAACAATTTTTGCAGTGCGCGACATTTTTTGCAGCAAGAGCGAAGAGCCTGAAATCGCTGCCGATGTTATTGGCAGTGCTGGTTTGCTATCTGTTTCTGGGAGCAGGAGCCGCTTCCGCAGCGGTTTATCAAGTCGGCGTGGGCAAACCTTATACGACCATCGCGAGCTTGCCTGCTTTGAATCCCGGCGATGTCGTCGAAATCTATCCAGGCACTTACAACGAGGTCAGAAAATGGACGACTTCAGGAACCGCTGGAAACCCTATTACGATTCGCGGCATGGGCAGCCCGCGCCCACTGATTGACGCTAACAAGAAAAATATCAGCGGCAGCAACGGCAACCCGCGTGCGATATGGCAAATCGAGGGCAGCTATTATGTCATCGAAAATCTGGAGTTCATCAATGGCAGGAATGGCAATAACGGCGCGGGCATACGGCTGTTGAGTGCCTCCAGTCACACCATCAGAAATTGCAAGATCACTTATTGCGATATGGGCATGATGTCTGACAACAACACCGACTTGCTGGTGGATCGCTGCGAAATCGCCTTTAACGGCACACGCAAATATAACGGTTTCAGCCATAATTTCTACCTCAATGGCAACAAAGCCACCGTCCAATTCTGCTACATCCACGACGCGCTTTATGGGCAGAATTTCAAGACCCGTGGTCACTACACAGAGTTGCTTTACAACTACATCGCCGATTCCAACGAGGGCGAAGTGGGACCCGTGGATGGCACGGATACGACAACGCCCAACAGCAACATGGTAATGATCGGCAACCTAGTCATCAGCAAGCCCAACCGCACAGGGAATACCAGCAAGTTCATTGACTTCGGAGCCGATTCGGGAGGTGTTCATAACGGGACGCTTTATCTGGTCAACAACACTTTGATTGCTGGCAGTTCCGCGATAGCCTTTCTGAGCGCCAGCGCCACGGATGCGCGTATCGTTGCTGAAAACAATGTGTTTTACGGCAGCAATACCATCGCTTCGGCGGCGACCGCAGCGCGCATCAGCGGCGATACAAATTGGATACCTGCCTCCGCTGTAGTGCCTAGCGGATTCAGCAACAGCCTTAGCGGCGCAGACCCTGGCTTTGTGAATGCCGCGCAGAGGAATTATCATTTGACCTCGGCGGCGGCTTGTCGCAATGTTGGGCTGAACGCGCCGGTTTATTACGATGGCAGTGGCGTCCTTCATTCGGCGGTTCCGCTATTTGAATATGTTGAGCATCTCAATAGCGTGGCGCGTGCAAGCGATGGATCATTGGACATAGGCGCGTTTGAATACGGCACCGTAGCGGCAAATCAACCGCCGGTTGTCACTGCCGGACCGGATCAAATCGCCAGTCTGCGAAGCCCTGCGGTTTTGCAGGGCGAAGTGACCGATGATGGATTGCCCGAACCCTCTGCGTTGACGGTAGCTTGGAGTGTCATCAGCGGTCCCGGTACAGGGAGTTTTTTATCGCCCAATACGCCCACCACGATGGCGACTTTTTCAGCCAAAGGGACCTACCTTTTGCGCTTGATGGCAAGCGATGGCGAACTTTCGAGTTTCGCTGAAGTCACCGTGAAGGTGAAGCGCAAATGAGTTTTTGAATTCGTCTATAGCCAAACAAAAAGTAACTACCCAGCCTTATTAAAAATTGAAGGTCTATAGGTTTTTGCGCCGTTGGCGCAGAGGAGATTAGCCCGTGGTAGCGCCACGGGAAGACGCAGGTGGCTTGACGGTCGCGCTCTGACGGAGCGCAGGAGGTTTGCCGCATCGCATTTCCTGCACCCTTTCAGGGCGCGCAGCGTTTGCCCGACTTGATTCCAGTGCCTACAGCACTGGCTAATCTCCTACGCCCCTTCGGGGCAAATACGGCGGGGTCGTTACAACAAGGATGTCGAGACCGCTACACATCAACGGAGGTCGCATAATGCTCAAGTCAGTCGCTCGCTTATTGATTCTCTCAATCGTCGCTGCAAGTTCATTCGGACAGCTTGCGGTTGCGGCTCAAGAGCGCATCGGTCGTGTGCAAGTAATGGTGTCGCCCGATCACGCCGATTGGACTTACGAAGTCGGACAAGCTGTGCGCTTTCGCATCACTGCCCTGCAAGATAGTCATCCGCTCAAGGGCGCAATGGTGAGCTACAAAATCGGCGCGGAGATGATGCCGCCGACCATTGAAAAGACCGCCGTGCCAGTCGGCGAAGGGATAACCATTGAGGCAGGAACGATGCAAGAGCCGGGCTTTTTGCGTTGCATCGCCACCGTTGAAATGAACGGACGGAGCTATCGCGGCATAGCGACGGCTGGATTCGCGCCTGAAAAAATTCAGCCGACGACCAACGACCCCACAGACTTTGACGCCTTCTGGAAAGCTGGCAAAGACGAGTTGGCAAAACTGCCGATCAATGCCAAATTGACGCTGCTGCCGGATTCCAGCACGCCATCGGTCAATACTTATCACGTCAGTCTGCAAAACATCGGCGGCAGTCAAGTCTATGGCATCCTGTGCGAACCAAAAACCGAGGGCAAGTATCCAGCCTTGCTCAGAGTTCCCGGTGCTGGTGTGCGCTCTTACGATGGCATGGTCGAGATGGCAGAAAAAGGCATCATCACTTTTGAGATAGGCATTCACGGTCTGCCTGTGATACTCGCCGAACAGGTTTATGATTCACTGCGCCTTGGGGCGTTGGCGGGTTATCCAACTTTCAATCTCGATAATCGAAATCGCTATTATTATCGCCGCGTTTATCTGGGCTGCGTTCGTGCCAATGATTTTTTGACCAGCCTGCCGCGCTGGAATGGTAAAGACCTTGTGGTAACCGGCGGCAGTCAAGGCGGCGCTCTCTCTATAGTGACGGCGGCTTTGGATGCGCGAGTGAAAGGATTGGCGGCGTACTATCCGGCGCTGGCGGATTTGACCGGCTACCTCAAAGGGCGAGCTGGAGGTTGGCCGCACGTCTTTCGAGCCACTGGCGCTGACTCGCACCGCAGCCCTGAAAAGATCGAAACCTCGAAGTATTATGATGTCGTCAACTTCGCTCGTCGCCTACGAGTGCCGGGCATTTACACTTGGGGATACAACGACGAAACTTGTCCGCCGACTTCTATGTACGCGGCTTACAACGTCATCTCGGCGCAGAAAAAACTGCTCTTACAATTGGAGATTGGACATTCGGGAACGCCTGAAATGAGCGAGCGCATAGACCGCTGGCTCGAAGCGTTTTTAAAAACTGGACAGGTCAATTGAGGGAGCTTTTTTCAAAGGTATCGCAGACTGCTATAGCTTTGAAGAAAATATTTTTCTAGAGAAATGGTCAGCAGCCTTGTACGGGCGACCCTGCGGTGGTCGCCCCTCTTTGAAAGCCCTTGGTTTTGGAGAAGGGGCGATCACAGAGGGTCGCCCGTACAGGGCGTTTTAGAAAGAATCTTTTTACCAAAGTCTATAGTCTGCGTTGCTGGCATCTTGATAATACTGCCAAATTATTTTTTGGAGATCACACATGAAAAATGCCAAACGAGTTTATCTCGCGCTGTTCATCGTGCTGTTGTGGAGTGTCAATAGCGTCGCTTATCAGAACACGAAAACCGTCAAACTTCTTTCGACATGGAAAGCTCACCTCGCTGAAGTAGAATCGGCAAAGGCGCAAGAGCAAGAGGATTGGAGCAAGATTCAACTCAAAGCGACTAAAGTGGCTGGCAGCATTTACATGATTGATATGGTCGAAGGCGGCGATGGTTTTGCCGGGGGCAACATTGGCGTCTCTATCGGTTCTGACGGCATTGTTCTGGTTGACGATATGTTCGCGCCGCTTGCGCCCAAGATATTTGCCGTATTGAAAACCTTGTCCGACAAGCCTGTGAGATTTGTCATCAACACGCACGTTCACGGCGACCACACTTCTGGCAACGTGGCGTTTGGCGCTACGGCGACGATTATTGCTCACGCCAACACACGGCAACAACTCGCGACGCAAGGGGCTGACTCGAAAGACAAGCCTGTGCCAGCGGTTGCCTTGCCGGTCATCACCGTTGACGAGCGGCTGACGCTGCACCAAAACGGCGAGGATATACGCCTTATACACTTCCCCAAGGCGCACTCTGATACAGATGTCGCGGTGTTCTTCACGCAATCGAATGTTGTACACCTGGGCGATATGTATTTTTCGGGGATGTTTCCGTTTATTGGTCGTGGCGGTAGTATAAAGGGTCTTATCGCCGCCATCGAAAAAGTGCTGAACGACATTCCGGCAAATGCCAAAATCATCCCCGGTCATGGTTCTCTGTCTAACACTGTTGAGTTACGCGCAACCCTGATGATGCTCAAAGAGACCAGCGCCATTGTGGAAGACGGCATCAAGAAAAAGCAATCGCTCAAGCAGATGACCGAAGCCAAAGTGTTTGCCAAATTCGACAAGTGGGCGCACGGCTATATAAACGCCGATCAATTCTTGGAACAGATGTACAAAGTCTTGACCCGCTAGGGTTCGTTTGCACCAACAACCATCAGGTTGGTAGCCTTTTATAGCGAATTTCATTTGTCCGCGACCACGACACCTTGTTGAGAGGCGGTCTGCGACTGTCGTGCGGCGGTCGCAGACCGCCTCTCAACAAATCGCACACATCTGCAAGCCGCTATAGCGAGACTGGTTCGGTATGCCTGTTGGCACGGTTCGATAAAGGAGAGCCATGATAAAACGCTTGGGAAGTTTTACACTCACAGTCGTCTTGCTTAGTGCGCTGGTCGTAAACGCCAACGCTCAGAACAAGACTGAAAACCTAATCTTAATTACTCTCGATGGAGCGCGGCTTCAAGAAATCTTCGGCGGGCTGGATGTCGAAGTTCTCAAGGGTCTCACCGAAGAAGGGACGATTGAGGAAACCCCGCTTTACAAAAAGTATTGGGCTGATACCGCAGAGAAACGCCGCGAGAAATTGATGCCCTTCTTTTGGGGCGTACTCATGAAGCAGCATGGTTCGATAGCCGGAAATCGCCGTCTGGGCAGCACCGTTGAGTTGACCAACAAGCACTGGTTTTCTTATCCGGGCTATTCAGAAATACTGACCGGACAGGCGCACGACGAGATCATCAAGAGCAACGACAAGATACGCAATCCGAATACCACGGTGCTTGAATTTTTAAAGCGCAAGCTGCGCTTAGATGTCCGGCAAGTAGCGGCTTTCGCCTCTTGGGATGTGATTGATTGGGTTGTTGAACACGAAGTCGGAGCGATTACCTCGAACGCTGGATTTGAAGCATATCAGCATCCCGATGCGGCGATTGACGAACTGAGCAAACTACAGTTTGAAACCGCCACACCTTGGGACAATGTGCGGCACGACATCTACACTTTTCGTTTCGCTATGGCGCATCTGAAGACTTATCAACCGCGTGTGTTGTACATAGCATTGGGCGAGACCGATGACTGGGCGCACAACGGGCGTTATGATCGTGTGCTACAGGTTCTGGAGCGCACGGACGCTTACCTGCGCCAGCTTTGGGAATTTTTGCAGAGTCAAGAGCAGTACAAAAATCGCACCACCATACTCATCACGGTTGACCATGGCAGAGGCAGCACTGCGCCGCAGTGGAAGACGCATGGAAAGAAGATTGCTGAAGCGAAATACACTTGGCTGGCGGTCGTCAGTCCCGATAGTCAACGGCGCGGCGAATGGGTCAACACAGAGACCATTTTTGCAAATCAGATAGCCGCCACGCTATGCCGCTTTCTCAAGATTGATTACAGCGAAAACAATGCGAATGCGGGCAAGCCTATCGCGCAGTTGTTCAAAGATAATTAGTAAAACAGGGTAACTAGAGCGTGTCGCAAAATTCCAGCAACCGCCCATATTTTGTGGATAGTCAAACCATCGCACACAATATCTGGACAGAACTTCTATTTATGCGACAGGCTCTACTTACAAAACAGGTGATGATGCAGCAACACTGCGGCACAGCAATCGTTGCGCGGTCGCAGGAAACATGGTGTCAAAAGCCGTGTCAGGCAAGGCGGGTTAGAGTGAAAGCCAGAGTCTCTTTGTCGCTTACGATAGCGATTTTCCTTTTGCTGCCATTTCGCGCTGCAACTCTTCGACCGCATCCAGAATGACCACGAAGCGTTCGCCGCATTCCGTCAAGCGATACTCTACACGCGGTGGAATCTCCGGGTAAGAGATGCGTTCCACAAGGTCGAAAGCCATCAACTTTCGCATACATTCGTTGAGAACTTTCGTCGTCAAGCCGTCGAGCGAGCGGGTAATCGCGCCTGGGCGGTTGATGCCTTGGCGCACCACTGTGAGAATGCTGGCTGACCATTTGCAAGCAAAGACGCTTTCGACCATCGCGGCTGCAGAGGTGCGCTTGACCACAGTTTTCCGTCCGCCGTTGCTCTCTTCGATAAGCGGACGGTCAGTAAAATTTTTATTCGCTGTGTTTGTTTTGATTTGCACAAAAAAGTACCTGCCTTCCAAAAAAGTGCTTGCTTCCGTAGTCCTTGCCAATGGCTTATAGTGGCAAGGTCGAAGCAAAAAAACATCATATCATTTGGAGGTGTGTAGTGTCTTTTCAAAATAAAGTAGTTCTCATTACAGGTGGCGGAACGGGCATCGGCAAAGTTACTGCCGAGCGTCTGGTTGCCCTCGGAGCCAAAGTCGTAATCAATGGTCGTCGCGCCGATGTGTTGGCGCAAACGGCAGCGGCAATTGATAAAACCGGCGAAAAAATCGTGACCGTTAGCGGCGACATCGCTAATCCGGCAACTAGCAGAGAGATGGTCGAAGTAGCGCAAAAGCGTTTCGGCGGCGTGGATATTCTCATCAACAACGCTGGCATATTTAAACCAACGCCATTTCTCGATCATACGGAGGAGGATGTCAATGCTTATCTGGACATCATTTTCAAAGGCACCTTTTTCGCGTCGCAAGCCGCCGTGCCTGCCATGCAGAAACGCGGTGGCGGAGCGATAGTCAACGTCGGTTCTATGTGGGCGATTCAGGCGATAGGGCTGACGCCTTCGAGCGCCTATTCAGCAGCAAAAGCCGGAGTCCACGCGCTGACTCGCAACCTTGCCATAGAGTTTGCCAAGGATGGCATCAGGATCACCACGGTTGCGCCAGCCGTGGTGGAAACGCCTGTGTTCGGCACTTTCTTGACGCCGGAACAGGTGGCGGAAGTGCTGCCGACTTTCAACGCTTTTCATCCATTAGGGCGCAATGGTCAGCCCAAGGATGTCGTCGAGGCGATTTTATTTCTTGCCAGTGAAGAAGCCGCGTGGATTACCGGAGCCATCCTCTCCGTGGATGGCGGGGTTACGGCGGGCAGATAATTTTTGCAGATAACTTGAAAGAGCGCGGCGCAATGAAAGCCGCGCTTTTTTTATTAGAAGAGGGGGAAGAAAATATAATTCCATAATTCCCGTTGAGAAGCGGTCTCTGACCGCCAGTCTCGCGGTCAGAGACCGCTTCTCAACGGTATGCTATTTCTTTCCAGTTCCCTTAGCTGGTCGGTCAGAGATTCCCATCTGGCAAAACCACGGCGGTCTTGCTTCTATATTTTTTAAGATTTTTTTCTGAGGAAATTTTTAGCAACCTTGGGGCGACCTTGTGGATGGAGTAGATGAGGCGGATCAATCGCGCGATTGATCTGCCTCATCCGCTTACTCCGTGTTTTATCAAAACGTGAATTTCAAACTCCTTCTCTTGCGTTGCGAGAATTCAATGACCTTGGCGTTTATCACTCCTTTGCGTCGGCTTGCCAAATTGCGTGGTATTACCACGCAATTTGAACACGCTATCAGAGTTGCTATCTTCGCGGGTCAGGGGAGAGATTTTTCGCCTGCTGTTTAGCGTTGTCTCGCGTGTGCGTGAAATCGAACGCCAGTTCGGGTGAGAAAGCCGGAGCGCGAGTGAACATAGAGCCGCTGGCGAAATGGAAGAACGGTCACTGATATGGCACGGCTGATTTCGGGGTGCTGCTGCTCATATAGCGAATTTCATTTGCCCGCGACCCACAACACCTCGTTGAGAGGCGGTCTCCGACCGCCGCACGGCGGTCGGAGACCGCCTCTCAACAAATCGCACACATCTGCAAACCGCTATAATAGAGCCGCACGGCGGTCGGAGACCGCCTCTCAACAAATCGCACACATCTGCAAACCGCTATAATAGTCAGGAGAAAGACCAATGAAAGACTCGCTCAAAATAATCAAAAGCCTGCTGTGCGTTCTGCTGCTGGCAATTTGCGCTCTCGGCCAAGCGCCGGTCGTGACGTTGGAACACCGCAACTTTGCCGGATTGCACGAAGCCGATAGCGCCATCATCGCCTTCGAGTCAAAGCCGCTGGCGCTTATCCACGCCACTGTTATTGATGCGACAGGTGCGCCCGCTAAGGCGGATATGACAGTGATAATTGCCGGAGATCGCATAGCCGCGCTCGGCAAGACTGGAAAAGTTTCCTTACCCAAAAGAGCAGAGATCATTGACGCTACGGGGAAGTTTCTGATTCCAGGATTGTGGGATATGCACGTTCATTCGGGCGGCTACGAAAACGGCAAAAAGAATTTCCCTCTGCTTCTAGCCAGCGGCATTACGGGTGTCAGGGATATGGGAACGCCGCTGGAGGAAATTCTAAACCTGCGTGCAGAGATTGCTGAAGGAAAGATTCTTGCGCCACGTTTAATAGCCGCAGGCCCTCTTGTACAAGGTCCGCTTCCGTTTCAAAATCCCATTTTCATCTCTGTCAATAACCAAGCTGAGGCGCGTCAAACAGTAGCCTTCTTAAAAAAACGCGGCGTTGATTTCATCAAAGTGCAAGATGCGATTACGCGAGATTTATACTTTGCCCTTGCCGATGAGTCGAAACGATTGAAGATTCCCTTCGCTGGACACCTTCCGCCTTCCATCAGCGCCACTGAAGCTTCGAACGCAGGACAGCGCAGCATAGAGCATCTAGGCGGTCGGTTCTATGGCGTTCTGCTCGCTTGTTCAGAGCGTGAGACCGCGTTGACCGAGAAGGTGAACGCAATCATCGAGGATGTAATAAAAGCTTTCAGAGAAAACAGAGAGCCGGATGATAGCGCGATCTTTCGCGCTGATTTTACCAAGCCATTGTTCGACAGTTTCAGCGAACAGAAAGCCAAGACTCTCTTCGCAATCTTTCTAAAAAACGGGACATGGCAAGTTCCAACCCTCATCGCGCAGCCTGTGCGTGAAGCTATTAACGAACGAAAAGATTTGAGTGAAGATGATCTTGGCTACGCAAAGAAGCTGGCGCAGAGACAACTGGATTTGGTTGCCGCTATGCAACGCGCAGGGGTGAAAATCATGGCGGGAACGGATATGCCGCTGGACACGCAAAGCCTGCACGAAGAGCTTGCCCTGCTGGTTAAGGCGGGGCTGACACCTCTGGAAGCTTTACTATCAGCAACTCGCAATCCCGCAGAATTTCTCGGCAAGCTCGACTCGTTCGGCACTGTGGAGAAAGGGAAAATCGCTGACCTTGTGCTGCTTGATGCTAATCCATTAGAGGACATCCGCAACACCCAAAAAGTTAGCGCCGTTATACTCGGCGGCAAGATGATGCCAAAATCATTCTTGCAGGATTTGAGAAAACGCCGTTAGCAAAGTTGCGCTTGTCATTGAAGCCGTAGCCAGCAATCGGTTCAACCAGAGCCGCCAAAATAAATTCCAAATGAAAGGATCAAACAGAATGATAAAGAGCCTGCTGTGCGTTCTGCTGCTGGCGGTCTGCGCCTTCGGTCAAGCGCCGGTCGTGACGCTGGAACATCGCAACTTTCCCGGATTGCACGAAGCCGACAGCGCCTACTCCGCGCTCTTCGTGGCAAGCGATGGCAAAGTTTATGCCGGGCTGGACTTCAGCGGCGGCGCGGCTCACCTGGTGGTTTATGATCCGGTCAAAGACACTGTGCGCGACCTCGGCGATATGATTTACGCGACGGGAGAGAACGGCTCCGGCTCGGCTCCGCAATCCAAAATCCATGTGAAGTTTGCCGAAGGGCGCGACGGGAAAATATATTTCGCCACTCACTACGCGATTGATTTCGACCGGGCGCGACTGGTGGGACCACGCTCTTACACCGGCGGACATTGGCTGGCTTACGACCCGCGCACTGACGCCATCAGCGATTTAGGCATCGGACGAGCGCGCAATGGCCTCATCACCATGACGATGGCAAAACCGCAGCAACGGCTCTTCTCCATCAGCGACCCTCACGGTCATCTGCTTGCCTTCGACATCGCCACGCGACAGACCCGCGATTATGGTCGCGTCAATAACTGGGACTCGCTTTGCCGTTCGTTGGCAGCCGATGACGAAGGCAATGTTTACGGGACCTTTGGCGAAGGGCGCATCTTCAAATACGACGTGAAAGATGACCGCCTCAAAGACTTGTCTTTACAGATTCCTCATCGCCCCAAAGGGATCAACTCGCACGGGCGCGATTATCTGAAATCAGAGTCCGGCTGGCGCGTCGTCATCTGGGATGAAATAGACAAAAAGATTTATGGCATCGAAGAGAGCAGTTGCTATCTGTTCTCTTTCGATCCGAAACGCGGTGCGGAGGGCGAAGTCAGTTTGCTGGCTCAGATGGCGCTAGACAAATATGTAGGACAACGCACCGTGCCTTTTGCGACGTTGGCGCTGGCGCTCGGCACGAATCGCAAACTCTACTATGCTGCCGTGCCGGAGGAATTCGATTACAGCGGAAGCAAATCTGTGGCTGCCTCGCATCTGCTGGTTTACGATCTGGCGCGAAAGCAGAAGACCGACCTCGGCGAGATGCGATTGGCAGATGGTCGGCGGGTGCTGGGCTGCAACGCCGCTCACGCCGCGCCCGATGGCACGATCTATTTTCTGGGGGCTGTCGAGGTGCGACCCGAAGCGGGCAAGCCACTTGAAATTGCCGGAAAGGTTGCTGACATTCCTTATCGTCTGGCGTTGCTCATTTACAAACCGTCACTCTCAGAGGGGAAGACCAAATAGCATGAAACATAGCGAAGTTGCTGAGGCGAAGCGGCGCGGTTTTTCTGTGCGACTGCTTGCGGCGTGTGTGCTGTTGTTGTGCGCGGGGGCGGCATCGGGGCAGCGTCATTTGGGTTACGATGATCTGACGACGCGCCAGGTGCGGCTCGATTTGCGCGACCTCGGCTACCCGCCGATAGATGTGATTCCGTCGGACTGTTCGGCTATTCATGCGCTGGCGCTTGCGCCGTCGGGCAAAATTTATGGCGCAACTTCGGGCAGGCAGAGTCATCTGTTCGTCTTTTCGCCCCGACGCAATTACGTGCAGCCGCTCGGTCGCATCCCCAACACCGTCGCCGTCCATCACGCGCTGGCGGTGGACGCCGACGGCATGGTTTACCTCGGCTCGACGCGCCCTGTGGACAACAACGGCGAAGGCTACGCGGGTTACGAAGGCGGTCGCCTCTATCGCTACGACCCGACCGGCGAAGATAACCGCCCGATTCAAATCGAGCGCGATTGCGTGTTGGAAGATTTGGGCGTGATGGTGCGCGGCGAAGGCATCTACGCCATGCTGCTCGATGCGCCGCGCCGTAAAATTTATGGTCTCACTTATCCCAATGGACGCTTCTTCGTTTACGATCTGGCGACGAAGACGGTCGCCATCAAAGGAGCGGTTGCCGAATCATTCAGACCGGGTGAAAACGACGAGCGCGAAAAGAGCATAGCCCGCGCTCTGGTAGCCGACGACGAAGGCAACATCTACGGGTCTGGAGAAGACGGGCGGTTGTTCGTTTACGAAGCGGCGACGCAGCGACTCATCAAGCTTGCGACGGCGCTTCCGGCAGAGCGCGCACGCTTGCCTTTCGTGGTGATTGATAGCTTTGCCAAAGACGCGCAGGGCAATATCTACGGTGGGACATCGGATGGTTATTTGTTTCGCTGGTTACTGAAAGAGCGACGAGTCATCAACCTCGGCAAAGCGATTCGCCAGTATAGAGTGCGTGGGCTGGTGTTCGGCGCAAACGGCAAGCTCTATGGCGTGGGCGGAGAGCCGGGAGTGATGGCGCACCTGTTTTCCTACGACCCGCGCACCTCGGAGTTTGACTTGCTGGGTTTCATAGATGTCAGTCGTCGTCCATATTACTCTTGGCAGGCATATCAAGCCGACGCCATGATTGCAGGCGATGACGGAACGATTTACATAGGGCAGAGCGAGCGCCGCAGCAAGCTGTTCGTTTTTTATCCCTGGTGACGAGACCTCACTATAGCGGCTTGCAGAGGTGTGCGATTTGTTGAGAGGCGGTCTGCGACCGCCGTGCGGCGGTCGCAGACCGCCTCTCAACAAGGTGTCGTGGTCGCGGACAAATGAAATTCGCTATATTTTAATTTAGGAGAAATTTATGGATACCCCTTCAATTCGCGCCACTGTGGTTGGCTCTTATCCTGTGCCTGAATGGCTGATCGCTTTGCCCAGCCAGCAGGCATTGATTGACGCCACCAAAGTCGTCTTCAAGATTCAAGAACTCGCAGGCATAGATGTCGTCGCCGATGGCGAGCTTTACCGCTGGGATGTCAATCATCCAGACACCAACGGGATGATCGAATACTTCATACGCCCTATGGACGGCATACGCTCGCGAGTCACACGACGCGAGATCGAGGAGTTTCGCCGCTCCGAAGGCATGGGCTTTCGCGCCGAACCCGCCGGTATAGTCGAGGGAGCGATTGACGAAGGGGTTTTGAATTTGGGTGAAGATTATCGCCGCGCTCGCGCCTGCACTCATCACCCCATGAAGTTCACGCTTACGGGTCCCCATATGCTCTGCAAAACGCTGATGGATCATCACTACGCGCAGCGCCCTGAGTTGGCAATGGCGTTGGCGCAGGCTTTAGCCGCACAGGTCGGCGAGATTGATGCCGAAGTCATACAGGTTGACGAAGCCAACATCACAGGTCATCCAGATGAAGGTGAATGGGCGGCGGCGGCTATCAACACCGTGCTGGATGCGGCGACCCAGGCGAAAGAGAAAGGCGTGCATTTGTGCTTTGGCAATTATGGCGGACAGACGATTCAACAAGGCGATTGGCGCAAACTGATAGGCTTCATCAATCGGCTGCACTGCGACCACGTTCTGCTCGAATTCGCTTTTCGCGGTTACGACGAACTCAAGTATTTCAAAGCCGAACTTGATCCGCGCATCGGTCTGGGTTTGGGCGTGATTGATGTCAAGGTGAACACCGTAGAGACTGCTGAAGTCGTAGCGCGACGAATCGAAGAGGCGACGAAGATTATCGGCGATGGGCGCATCAAATGGGTCAATCCCGATTGCGGTTTCTGGATGAACAAGCGCTCGATTGCGGATCGCAAAATCGCCGCATTGGTCAAAGGGCGCGACCTGTTTTTGGGCGCGCATCAGAGTTCATCTTGAGGCGTGAGATGACGCCAACCCATCCCTCCTCAACCCCTTCGACTTTTTGAATCGGCAATCTATACAAGCGTAGTTTGACTGGAGAAGAAATAATGACGCAACGACGATGGCGAAAACTTTGGCGAGGGAGCCTTCCCTTCATCGCCTGGCTGGTGATTTTAATCAACCTTGCGACAGCCACGCCGATTATGCAGAAGCCGCAGCAACTCCCGTTCGATGAACGACTGCTGATTTGGAACGTGCTGGCGATGGGGCATCAGCGCAGTCAAGCGTATCTAGATATGGATCGCTACATCGCAACCGCTGCGCGCTTGGGTTATACCGCCATTGATGTCAACGCGCTGGCGACTCTTGAGGTCATCGAACAGGAAGACCCTTCAGACCTCTACCCGCTTTTTAACACCTACGGCCCATCGCTCTCGCAATTCGTTGACAGCGATTTGACGCACGGCGTTTATCCTAAAGATTATCTCGAACGCAACTTGACGCAACTGCGCGAACGGGCGCGATTGGCGCATAAACACGGCTTGAAAGCGGTGTTCGCCACCTACGAACCACGCTGGATGCCTGATGCTTTTTACTTGCGCCATCCCGAATTGCGCGGCGCGCGTTCAGACCATCCGGGGCGCAGCAAACACGCGCGCTACAGCCTGGACACAGACAGCCCGGAAGTTCTGCGGCATTACAAACAGATGGTCAGCAACCTGCTACGTGCTGTGCCGGAGATGGATTATCTGATTATCTTGACGCAGGACAGCGGCGCGGCTTTTTGCTGGGCGGAATATACCTACGGCGGACCGAACGGACCGGAGCGTTGTCGCCAGATTCCGGTCGCGCAGCGCGTCAAAGGATTTATGGAAGCTTGGCGCGCAGGCATCCTTGAGGCGCGTTCATCCGCCAAACTGGTGCTGTGGACAGAGCAGTTCACCGGCGAAGAACTCAACCCACTTATTGACGAATTGCCCAAAGACATCGCGCTGGCTTACGTGGCTCACAACGGCACGAACGTGCAGCTTGGCGAACGCTCTTTCAAGTTGCCCTGGTATGCCATTCAAGGAATTGAGTTGGGAACGCAAACCAAAAACGTATTGCAACTCACCGCCAAAGCCGGACGCACTTGCTACGTCCTCAACGTCCACGATTACGGCATGGACATAGACCCCATACTCGGCTTGCCTATACCCTTCATCGTATATGACAGGCTTGAAGAGTATCGTCGTCAAGGGGTGCGTAACTTTCTCAACTTTGGCGGCATCGTCGCTCCGCCTGCTGCCGAAGCCGTCGCCGGACAGGAAGTCTTCCGCGAGTTCGTGACCGGACAAGCAGGCGATAGAGAGCAGACGGTGCGTCGTGTGGCAGAGCGATTGGGTGGCGCGGCGGCGGCGGAATCACTGGTTCGCGGATGGCGGGCGGTTGATGACACTATGCGAATGATGCCGCCGAACTTCGGGCAACGCCTCGCGCTGCTGCTGGTCTGGCGGCGGTTTCTGGTGCGCCCTCTGGTCATCGCGCACGAAACTTTGAGCGCCGACGAACGCGCTTACTTCGTCAAGCATACATTTCTAGCAACCGGCGATAAGGGCTGGACTAACTTTTTCTGGGAAGCCAATCGCCCGCGATTCCGCTGGGAAGATGCGCCTTGGACAATGGCGCAATATCAGCGAATGACCGAACGCTTATCGGAAGCGATAGCGGCAATGAGCGAAGCGCGTGGCAAGGCGACTACCGAAGATGCGCGAGTTTTTATTGAAACCGAGGCGCAGAAAACCGCCGTGTTGCGTTCGGCGCTGACCACTCTGAAAAATATTTTGCGGACGCAATACCTGCACGACAAATACACGGAGTTTTATCAGGATGCTTTCACCGATGATTGGGGGCGCGACCGCGAAGAATATCGAGCGGCGGCGCTTGAAGAAATCGCCAATACAGGCGAACTGCGAGCCTTGCTGCAACAGGCTCGGCGTCCGCTCATCGCGCAGTCGAAGGTGGAAGAAAACACCTTCATCTACGGTTTCGACTTGCCCGCGCATCTGCAACGCAAAGTCGAAGTGATGCGGCGGCACTTGCCGGAGATAGAGCAATTCTTCGCGTGGCGAAGGTAGAAGTGTGACGACTCAGTTGGAGATTGCGGTTGTGCTACGACTCAGTTGGTGCTTGCGGCACAGTCGTGAAAAAAATGCGGTAAGCATTGCAGAGAGGCTGCGACTCTCCGCACATCCAAGCGGCAGAGCCGCACAGGGTTCAAGGTTCACATCGAGGTGACACTATGCGTTTTAGAAAATCGGCATTCAGAAAGAAACTTTCCTCTACAAAAAAAATTCATACACGGCGCGAAGGTTCTTTTTTTCAGACGGTGCGCTTGCTTGTCTGGGCGAGTCTGCTCACCGCTATGCTGGCGCAAGGCTTCACTGAAGCGAACGCCGACGATGCTCAAACGAAGCAAGCACGACAACGCTTCGAGGCGCACTCGCTTTATGCAGACTCGCTGACGCGCAAGTTGCGCGTGACGGCTGGCGGACTGGCGCTTGATACAGGAACGCTCATCGAAGACGACGCGCCTGCCAGCGGCTCCACGCATCGCCCGAATGCTTATGACATAGCGACCATGCAGACCGTGATTCGCAAAGAACTGCTGCTGGATTCACCGCAAGCTTTCTCTGCGCGGCTGCTCTTTAACGCCTCGTCTGAAAATGATGACGCGCCGCCGCTGCAAATCGAAGTCAACGGTCACTCGATGAAATTTCACGAGGGACTTCGTGAGGAAGATTTTTATGTTATGGAAATCCCTCTTGAATATCTGAAGGCAGGAAGCAACACCATCATCTTTCGCTCGTCATCGGCGGGCTGGCGGTTCCCCATCGCGCTTGACGAAAACTTTGCCAAAGGCTCGCTCACTCGCACCCGCGCCCCTGGTCGCAGCGCCAAATCAACAGACGGCGGCGCGACCTGGAGCAAACAACTTGGTGTGAAAAACGACATCACAGGCGAGTACGGCGTGAGGATATTTCTCAACCGTTATGCGGCGGAAGGTTCTTGTGTTTCTGCTGTGCTGGACGCCGGAACCTTGAGCGCACCGGCGTTGTTGCCGCAACCAATCATCGCCGATTCGCTATCGTTTACAGCAGAGGTAGATGAACCGCCGGGCGCGAGTCTGCAGATTTTCGCACGCAGCGGCTCGACCGCCTTCCCGCAGGCAGAGACCTGGAGTGATTGGCTTGAATTCCTCCCAAGCCAAGCCGCGTCTCTTCGCCTGCGCGGACGTTTCTTGCAGTTTCAACTGAAGCTCAAGACGACTAACCCTGTGGTTTCGCCGCGCCTGTTCGCGTTGGAATTGCAGTCGGCATATCGCCTATCGCCGCAGCGCGGAGTCTATGTCAGACGCAGCGACAATCAACAAATAGTCGAGAGTCCTGTGGCTTTCGATTATGAAGCCGCAGACTTACCGGCGCTCAAGCGATTCCGCGAGCAGCACAAGCTTGATGAAGTGGTAGCCGGAGCGCAGACCGAGTTTGAGCGCATCACTCGTTTGCGCCATTGGGTCGCGCAGCAGCGCAACGAACGCGAAATGTTTCGCACTATGTACCCGGCTTGGGACGCTGCGGATATTTTGCGTAGCACATCACAAGGGCAATGTTTAACGGGGCATTGTATGCAATACACGCTGGTCTTTATGCAAGCCTGTAGGGCTTTCGGCATACCGTGCAGACACTTCACCATAGACGGTTTTCGTGATATGGGACACGAGATAGCTGAAGTGTGGTCGCGTGATTTTCGCAAGTGGATTTATATGGACGCCTCGCTCGATTGCCACTATTTTGACAAAGAGACAGGGACGCCGCTCAATCTGTTGGAGCTGCATCGCGTCTTTGTCGAGACCTTTTACAGAGAAGGCGAGACCTTGCTGAATACCTCTCCCGCAGAGATGAACGCGAGGGGTAGGGCTATCGGCAAGCGCGTGCCGATTGATTGCGTGGAGGGCGGTTTTTCTTATGGTACGCCGAAAGCCTCGCACGCCTGGTGGTGGGAGCATGGCTATTTGGCGGCGGGTTTTTTGAGAATGACGCCGCGCAATAATTTTTTGTCTGCTCTCTCTCCGCTGCCGCTCAATCAAGGCAATGGCGGACGCGACTGGGACGGCTTTATTTCATGGGAAGACAGTCACACGCCGCGTCTGTCGGTTCATACGAATCACACGGACAAAGAGCGGGACTTTTACTGGACGCTTAATCAAGCGCAGATGGCGCTCGATTACAGTGAGACCAGCGGCGTGTTGCAAGTGGAGTTGAAGAACTCCATGCCATTTTTCCGCAAGTACGTTGCGCGTATCAATGACGGCGAATGGCAAGAGGTCACGTCACCCTTGGTCTGGAAATTGATCGTGGGAACCAACAAGCTCGAAGTCAAACCTGTGGATAGAACGAGGGGCGAAGGGATCGTCAGTTGGGTTGAAGTGAGCTACCAGCCTGTGTCGCTCAAACAGTGAAGCAGCGGGGATGGAATCATTTTCGCAAATTGGTTAGAGCGAATAAGAAACGGAAAGAACGATGACAGAAATTATTGGTGACATAACGGAGCGACTACTGATCGATGCAGGCATAGGCGCTGGTATGCGCGTTCTCGATGTCGGCTGCGGACGTGGAGACGTATCACTTCTGGCTGCGCGACTGGTTGGTGAACAGGGAAAGGTTTTGGGCGTGGATCGAGACGCAGTGCCTCTGGCGGCGGCTCGAACACGAGCGCGTGATCTTGGCCTCTCGAATGCCAACTTCGTAGAAGGCGATCTCTCTACGTTCCCGCTGGAAATTGGCTTGTACGACGCCATCGTCGGGAGACGGGTACTCATGTACCTGCCTGACCCCATTGCTGCTGTCCGTCGGCTAGCCAGTGCCCTGCGCCCAGGTGGGCTTATCATCTTTCAAGAGCATGACTCAGCGATGGTGCCGGGGCGTCTGACGCTCCTGCCGCTTCACGAGCGCGTTCATATGTGGATATGGCAGACGGTTCAACGTGAGGGAGCCGACATCCACATAGGCTTCAACCTCTCTTCCGTGTTCGCGCAGGCAGGCCTTGCTGTAGAGCAGGTGCGCGCCGAGGCAATTGTGCAAACTCCAAAGGCGCATTACGCCATTGGAGCCACTGTTCGCGCGATGCTCCCCCGGATCGTGCAACAAGGTATCGCTACCGAAGAAGAAATTGATATTGATACACTCGACCAACGCCTCATTGAGGAATGTGAGAACACGGGCGCGACATTTGTTGGTGACATGGTCTTCGGGGCGTGGGCAAGAAAGCCACGTTAGGTAAGCCGTCGAATGTTCCGCTTATCTAGTGCTAGCTCATTTTCTAACTTTTGGTTCAACCGGACGTTAGGCAAGGTGAAGGAGAAGGGACGCGAAAGCGGCTACCAGAGCCAGTTTCACGTCGTCACTTGCAAGGAATCACCGGCGCGAGACTTTGCGTCGAAACTCAAAATGCAGGTGTAGCGCAAGCTTCGCGGCGGGATTTAACCTGCACTTGCATTATGTTTCATTGAGGAGTTTTGAAAAATGAAATGGATTTTCGAGCAGGAAAGCATCAATTGGAATGAGTTGTCGAATCTTTACAAAATTGCTCCTCTGGGTGATAAAAGACCAGAAGATTTAAAAATTGCTTTTTCAAATAGTATGTATAAATGTTTTGTATTCGATGACGAGGTTTTGGTAGGTGTAGGTCGAGCCTTAGCAGATGGCATTGATTGTTCGTATTTATGCGATGTGGCAGTACATCCGAAATACCACGGTTTGGGTCTTGGCAAAGCCATTATATCTAAACTGAAAGAGCTATCCGCCGGGCATAAGAAGATACTTTTATACGCGAATCCCGGTACCGAAGACTTTTATAAAAAGCTCGGATTTAAACGCCTGAACACAGCAATGGCGATTTTTCAAAATCAGGCTCAAGCTTTGGCGAATGGCTTAATCAATGAAACCTAAGCAGTCGTTTAAGCGGACACGCCAGACAGTGCGCCGCTTACCATCAGCGCTAGGCAAGCGAATATGCCAAGACTCGAAAGTGGCTCCTGTTGCCCGTTTCACGCCATCACTCGGAAAGAGCTAGGAGCGAGAGACTTTGCGTTGTCACTCGAAATAAGTGTACAGCGAAAGCCCTGAGTCTCGCCGTTACTCGAAATGAATGGGCAGCGCCAGCAAGAAGAAAGCCCGCGCTATTTGAGAGCGCCTACGGCTTAATAGCATTAAGTTAAGACTGGGAGCGCGGCGGTTCACGTCGGCTGGCTTGGCAATGCCGACGTGAATCGCCGCGCTCCCGGTAAACATTTTTCCTTAACTTAATGGCATGAACCTACGGCTGCCCTGCCAAGGAGCGCGATAGCTAAATTTCACATAACTTGTGCTGTCGAGTTTTGCTTGTTTCAAGGCGCCACTTGAACGCCACGTTTGTCACATTCCATCATCGCAACACGACGCAAAAAAGCTTTGCGTCTTTTTCCGGCTTTGCCAAGTCGGGTTACATTCAACGGGTCGCCTAACGATCAATTCCCTACTTTCCCCAAAAATAAATTATGCTTTTACAAACTGCTGACTGGCTGATCATCTTTGGTTACATCGCGCTATCGCTCGGTGTGGGTCTTTATTTCGCTCGACGTAGCGGCAGAAGCGTGGAGGATTTTTTCCTCTCCGGGCGCAGCCTCCCTTGGTGGCTGGCGGGGACTTCGATTGCCGCCACCGCCTTCGCCTCGGACACGCCGATTGCCGTCACCGAATACGTCCGGCAATACGGCATCGCGGGCAACTGGTTCAAGTGGAGCTTCTCGCTTACAGGCTTGTCGGCGGGCTACGTCTTCGCACGCTACTGGCGACGCTCCAGATTTATGACCGATATAGAACTGGTGGAATCGCGCTACGAAGGGCGTCCGGCGGCGGTGCTGCGCGGCTCTATGGCGCTGTTTTACGGGGTCATTTCCAACTGCATAGAGATGGGCTGGATCATCTCGGCGATGAGTACAGTAATCGCGCTTACCGTGGGGCTGAATCGCTGGACAACGATTGTCATTCTGCTCATAGTGGCAACCGTCTATACGGTCAAGTCTGGATTGTGGGGAGTGGTGACAACAGACTTCCTGCAATTTTTCATCGCCATCTTAGGCTCATTACTGCTGGCTTATTTCGCGGTCTCAGGGCTAGGTGGACTCGGCGCGATTAAACACTCGCTTGACGCTGCTGGTCAATCCGAAAAGTTGTTGCTAGTGCCAACGACGACTTCCACCTGGATGCCACTGCCGACTTTTCTGATCTATATGCTGGTGATGTGGTGGAGTACGGATCGCGCCGATGGCACGGGCTATTATGTGCAGCGCATCCTCTCGACTAAAAACGAGCGACACGCTTTTTTATCGGGGCTGTGGTTTAGTGTGCTGACTTATTCGCTACTGCCTTGGATGTGGATAGTAGTGGGAGTGGCTTCGTTGGTAACTTTTCCGGATTTGGTGGAGCATCAACTGGCGTATCCGAAAATGTTGTTGCACTACGCGCCGGTCGGTGTGCGCGGTTTGATTATCGCCGGATTCTTTGCCGCTTTCATGGCGACCATGACCAGTCATCTCAACTGGGGAGCGTCGTATCTGGTCAACGATGTCTATCGCCGTTTCATGCGTAAGGAAGAGACGCAATCGCACTACGTGATGATGTCGAAATTGTTCACCATCGTGTTGGTGGTGATGGGCGGCATAACCGGCTACTTTATGAATTCGATTCAGCAGGCGTGGGAACTGCAAGCCGCTATGATGGCAGGCACAGGGTCGGTCTTCATCCTGCGCTGGCTGTGGTGGCGGGTCAACGCGTGGTCGGAAATTTCTGCGTTGTGCGCCTCGGTAACGGTTTCGATAATTTTGGCTTTCACAGGCTATTCGTTCCCGATTCGCATACTGATTGCGACGCCGGTTTGCACACTGATTTGGATCGCCGTGACCTATATGACGGATCCAGTTTCCGAAGAGAAGTTGCTGGCCTTTTATCTTAAGGTGCGCCCCGGCGGGTGGTTGTGGCGACACATTTCGCGTGACCTGCCGGAGAGCCAACAGAAGAGCGATTTGAAGACCAATCTGTTGGCTTTCGGGTTTGGTTCAGTGTTCACTTTTTTAAGCATCGTCGGCATCGGCGAGATGATATTTTTCAGTTGGGTCACCGGAATGTTATACCTTGCAGGTTCGGCAATCGCGGCGTACATCGTTTATCTGCTGATGCGCGACAGCCTACGCGAGATGAAGATGGAAGGGGGCGACGAGGTTATTCTCAGCGAAGAAGCGCAGCCTACAGCGGCAGCAGAGTAGCTTTAGGAGAAAATGGAGAATGTCTGCACAAACGAGATTCCAAACGCCATTCTCCAGCGCAGGAGCGCAGGAATTTTGAAAGAGTTGCTTACGGAAAACTGCTTGTGCGATGATACTGCTTGTCCGCCATCCTTCACGGCTACTGATTACGTTTCGACATTTCCAGATGATGGTTGACCTTTGCAGATAGGTTTGATTGAGGCAGATGGGGTGTGAGCAAAACATGGATTCCTGATAAGGAGGTTGAGCTATGAAAAAATTGGATACCCCTAAACTCGTTCGCAACTTGTCCCGCAGAACTTTCGTGCAAAGCACTGCTTTGGGAATGCTGGGCGCGGCTTTCGTGACCAGCGAAACTCAAAGCGCCTGGGCTGGGGTGAAAGATTCCGGCGAGGTTATGCTAGACGCCTTGCTAATGACCTACGTTAGTGCGCCGCTTGGCACAACAGGTTCGGCAGTGTGGACGCCGGACTTGCCCTACGCTGTTTCGTTCGGATTGCGCTCACTTGCCAACCCGGATATACGACTTCGAGCAAGGGTCTCTCCCTCGCAGGAAGCAATCAATAGCCAAAGCAAGCAGTTGCAGAGCGAACGCTTGAGCGAGATTCTCAGGGTGTTCCCTCGTCGTCACCAAGATGAATCATTCAGCGTAGGGACAGGAACTCCCGGTCTTGCGGAACACACGCTGTTCTATGGTTTATACAAGCCGGTTTTGAGATTCAAGGGAAACGGCAAGAGCGCGCAATTTCGCTTCGTAGATGCGGAAGGCAGTTTCGCCTATGTGGCTGAAGGAGTGAGAGCATCTTTCAGCCCAGACACCGCCAGCAGCATGATCCGGCAGTATGTTTTTGATCGCGCCGCGCTTGTTGAGCCGCGCTTTCTCTCTGTGCATACCACGGATGGCGGGCCGCTGGTCTTGGTAAGAAAAGCCGAGCGAGGTGCGCCCGACGACATCACGACCACAGTGACAGCAAGCATAATCGGGCAAAATGGTTTCGCGTCGGATACTCTCAAGCAAGCCTTTGCGGTGGGCAGCAACCTCGAAGTCACCTATTATTCGGCGGAAGAATCACAGGGCTATATCACCAAGTTTGAGGCTGGACTAGATCGCGTGTCGCCCGGACTTAACCAAATTTTTTGGGACAGAATTTTCAAGGCGTTCGTTATCATTGACAGTTCCAGCTAAGAATGAACCCCTGATTCTGTAACTTTTCAGAAAATATTTTTCCGACAAACTTTTCAAAAGCCTTATACGGGCGACCCTGCGGAGGTCGTCCCTTTTCAACAGCGAAAAGAGTTCACCAAGCGTCGCCCTTTTTCAATAGCCAAGCAAGTTCACCGAGAGGCGACCTCCACAGAGGGTCGCCCATACAGGTCGTTGCAGAAGAAAACTTTTTCTTTATAGCGGCTTGCAGATGTGTGTGATTTGTTGAGAGGCGGTCTCCGACCGCCGTGCGGCGGTCGGAGACCGCCTCTCAACAAGGTGTTGTGGGCGTGGGTAAATGAAATTCGCTATAAGTCTATTTCAAAACCACCCGATGCCATAAAATTAAAAGCGGCGAAGACGCGAAAGCGATGAGCCGCAAGATTGGAGTAAAAATCATGAAAATATTTCTGGCGATAATCACTCTGTCCCTAACCCTCGCACTCGCGCTTCCGTCTGCCATCAGCGCCAATGGCAACCGACGAGCAGCGGGCAAATTATCTAAGCGTCCCGCTATAGAAGGACTGAAGATCAGCAATGAAAGATGGCCCGATGCTTCCTCGCTGCGTGCGTTCGGAGAGTCCGCCATACGCATTCAACGCGCCCGCAGCGAAGAAGAAGAGGCGCTGGCGGTCTATGACTGGATCGCTCGCGTCATGACTATCGGCGGCTCTCCTTACGAAGGCTTGCCCGAACACGAAGTTTATGTGCAAGACACCCTCAAGATTCTCACCGTCTATGGCAATCACTGGTGCGACGGACAGGCGCGCATTTACGAAACGGTGTGGCGCGCCCTTGGCAAGCAGTCGCGCCGTCTCTATATCCCCATGCGCCATCACACCATAGTCGAATTGTTATGGCGCGACAGCGACGGCAAAGAGCGTTGGCACGTCCTCGATGTCAACAACGGCTGGTACGTGCGGAACGCCCAAGGCTGGATCGCTAACAGCGAAGACATAGAGCGCGATCCGCTGTTGGTGCTTGCCGCTAATCAGGATTTGAAGATGCGTACCAAGGGTTGGCTGCGCACACACCTGACGCCGATGCCGGAGCATTCGATGGACATTCAACTGCGACGTGGCGAAAGCTATTCGCTGCTTTGGGATAACGGCGGCGTCTATTATCTCAATCCCAAAACCATCCCCACAGTCCCTGCCAGCAGCTCGTTGTTTAAGCCCGGCGGCGACTATGAGCGATTCATCGGCGGCGGCGAAATGATCTTCGCGCCAGACTTGAGCAATCCTTCATGGACGGATGATCTAGCGGCAGAACCCACCAACGCGAAACTGCTGGCGGGGCGCATCACAACGGCTGCCGCAAACCAACCCGCTGTCTTCACTTATCAATTCGATTTCCCGTATGTCATAGCCGACGCGGTGATCGAAGGCGCGGCTTTCAAAAGCGCCGCCAACGCCTCTGCGGCTATCTCTTTTTCAACCGATGAAGGCAAGACTTGGACACCAGCTTGGAAAGCTGCGGATATGAATCAGAGCCAAGTGAAGCTGTCACTGGGCATCGAACGCGAGAAGTCTGGTCAGGCGTCGGTGCGCGGTTTCTATTCGTATCTGCTGCGCTTTGAAATGCAGGGCGACCCGTCGCAAATCGCTTTCAGTAATTTGAAATTCACCCACCGCACCATGATGAACCGTATGACTTTGCCGAATCTGCAACCGGGATGGAATCGCTTCAAAGTGGCGGCGCAGACTATGACTGCGGACAGCGCCCTCAAACTCGTGGTCGAATGGGAAGACAAAGAAGGTTTGCAACGCGCCGAGCGCATCGCTGACCACTTGCCTTTCGAGTTCGAGGTCTTCGCCAACACCAGCGGCGGCGCGACTGTGCAGATGCGCGCCTTGCGCTTTGAAGCCGTAGCCTTGAATGAAGTGGCGATGCACAAATCGAGTCCGCTCGAACGCTTGAAGTCCGGCTCGAAGGCAGAGCGCATCCTTGCCATCATCGAAGCCGGAGCAAGCAAGCAAGCGGCGGCGGTTCGTCCCTTGATAGAAATTCTGCAAGGCGAAGATCAAGAGTTGCGTTACTGGGCGGCTGATGCGTTGGGCAAAATCGGCGACCCGCAAGCCGCGCCTGCCTTGATCGCCGCCGTGCGCGACCCCTACGAAGCGGTGCGAATGTCTGCCAGCGTGGCGCTTGGCGATTTGCAATCGAAAGAGGCTGTGCAGGTGTTGGGCGAACTGGTCAGCGGCAAAATTCCTGTAGGCAAAGGCTACGCGCTGTTTGCTCCAAATGACGTAGGCGCGGCGCAATGGATGGCGGCGCAAGCCTTGGGTCGCATAGGCGATGTGCGAGCCGTTCCGGTATTGGCAGCAACCGTCGTTGAAGCGGGTGGTGATTTGGGCTTGTACATTGCCAAGGCGTTAGGCGAATTGGGCGACCGTCGCGCCGTGCCTGCTTTGATTGAAGCGGCGAAGCGAGGCGACGAGCCAGCTTTGCGCGGCGTCGTCGAGGCGCTTGGAAAAATCGGCGACGCAAGCGCCACGCCGGTTTTGATTAGCTTGCTTGAAACCGGCAAAGAGGACGTGCGGCTTGAGGCGGCAGTAGCGTTGGGGCGCTTGCACGCTTCAAGCGCCGTTGCTGCATTGAAGAAAGTGAGCGAGAGCGACCCGCGCAGCTATGTGCGCGAAGCGGCAGCTAACGCACTGGAAGCGATTTCAAAAAATCAGTAAGTTCAGATACCTACCCAGCCTTGTTGAACATTGAAAGTCTATGGGTTTTTGCGCCAGAGGCGCACAGGAGAGTAGCCAGTGGTAGAGCCACTGGAAGGCGAAGGCGGTTTGACGGTCGCGCACTGGAAGAGCGCCGGAAGCTTGCAGCGTCGCCTCTCCTGCACCCTTTCAGAGCGCGTAGCGTTTGCCCAACTTGGTTCCAGTGCCTACCGCACTGGCTAATCTCCTACACCCCTGCGGGGCAAATATGGCTGGGTAGTTAGAGCGTGTCGCAGAAATGGATGTTTTGTCCAGATAGTGTGTGTGATGGTTTAACCATCCACAACATATAGGCAGTTTCTGAAATCCTGCAACACGCTCAAACCAGGTGCAGATTGCAAAGTCCCGCTCACAAACTTTCACGCCCTACTTCATGAATAAAGGAGAGAATATGCGAACACCTATAATCATCGTGGTGTCTGTAGTCCTCATCGTTGGTATCGCCTTGAAGGTGAGAATGGCAGGAAGTCAAACCGGCGCACCGGCGCACCACTTATCGCGGCAGGTACTCGAAGACAAGATTCGCGGCGGTTGGGCTGGACAGATGATCGGCGTCAGTTTTGGCGCACCGACGGAATTCAAGCACAACGGCAAGATCATTGAAGGCGAGATCAAATGGCATCCCGATATGGTCTCGAATTCCATTCGGCAAGATGATCTTTATGTCGAGATGACCTTCACCGAAGTGATGGATCGCCTCGGACTAGAGGCGACCACAGAGCAGTACGGCGAGGCTTTCAAAGACTCGAAGTACAGGCTCTGGCACGCCAACGCAGGGGCGCGGCGGGCGCTCAATCAAGGCATCAAAGCCCCTTGGTCTGGACACCCAAAATACAACATTCATGCCAACGATATAGACTTCCAGATCGAGTCCGATTTCATAGGCATGATGACGCCAGGGCTGCCGCAAGAAGCCAACAAGTTCGCCGACCGCGTAGGTCACGTCATGAATTATGGCGATGGCGTTTATGGCGGAATGTTTTTCGCCGGAATGTACGCGGCGGCTTTCTTTGAAAATGATCCGCGCAAAGTTGTAGAGTTGGGACTAGCTTCGCTCCCCTCTGAAAGCGGTTATGCAAAGGCGATTCGTGACGTACTCGACTGGTCGGCGCAGTATCCCGATGACTGGAAAAAATCTTGGCAGGCGCTCAAAGACAAGTGGGACAAAGATGACCCTTGCACCGAAGGGGCATTGCTGGATTTCAATATTGACGCACGGCTCAACGGCGCTCATGTGGCGCTCGGCTTGTTGTACGGCAAAGGCGATTTTGCTAAGACGCTGGATGTTGCCACACGCGCCGGGCAAGATTCCGACTGCAATCCGTCGAGCGCGGCGGGCATACTGGGGGTGATGCAGGGCTACAACAAAATTCCTGATGAATGGAAATCAGGCATCGCAGCTATCGCCGACAAAAAATTCGATTACACAGACTACTCGTTCCATACGATTATTGAATCAACCGTCAAACGCGCCCTGAAAGTCATCGAGTCAGTGGGCGGCAAAATCGTCGGCGACGACATCACCATTCCTTACCAGTCGCCGAAAGCTGCGAAACTCGAACAATGGAATCCCGGCATTCCTGAAAAACTAATTGAGTCTGACAACGCAGCGTGGAGTTGGAAAGGCGTTTGGTCAGAAAAAAGAGGCGAGGACGACGACGACAAAGACAAGTTGTACGGCAAGATTGCCAACGGCGCAGGGCGCGAGGCGACGTTGACCTTTAGCGGCGTAGCGGTAACGCTGGTCGGTCCGCTATCGCAAGAGGGCGGTCGCGCCGAGGTTTATCTTGACGGCAAAAAAGTTGGTCAGTGCGATGCCTATGTCTCCGAGCGCACTTTCGAGGATGACTTGTGGCATATCTACGATCTCAAACCCGGCGCTCACACCTTGCGACTGGTGACGCGCAGCGATGCCGATGCGCGATCAAAAGGCCAGAGGATTGAGATTCGCCGCGCTATCATTTATCGTGCGGCACACTGAAAGAGGTTCTCTGCCATGCCACATTTTATTGCCTTTCTACGCGCTATCAACGTAGGCGGTCACACCGTCAAGATGGAACGCTTGCGCCAACTTTTTGAGGCGCTGGGTTTTGCCAATGTCGAAACTTTTATTGCCAGTGGCAATGTGGGATTTGACGCGCCCTCGAAAAATAGTAAGGCTCTTGAACAAAAGATTGAGAGTCGGCTGCGAGAGGCGTTGGGTTATGAAGTCGCCACCTTTATCAGGAGCGATAAAGAATTAACCGACTTGGCGAATTATCAACCTTTCCAACCCGCCGACCTTGAGGCGGCAGTGGCGCTTAACATTGCCTTTCTCTCCGATAGACTCGATGAACAAGCGCAGCAAAAAGTGCTGGCACTGAAAACAGAGATTGATGATTTGCATATTCATGAACGTGAGGTTTACTGGCTCTGTCGTAAGAAGCAAAGCGACTCGACCTTTTCCAATGCCCTGTTGGAGAAGACGCTTGGCAGACGGGCAACTCTGCGTGGAGCCAACACGGTCAACAAACTGGCAGCGAAATACCCTCCCTCTGATAGTCGTCGTTAGACGCGGCGCAGGTCAGTTGTTATACTTCGCGCGGCGTGAAAGGAAACTTTCAGGAATACAAAAGCCAAGCATTGTGGGCTATGCCGCTACTTGAAAGTCTCACCAGCGTGAAATATAAGCAGTTTGCAAATGCACACGCTTCGTTGAGAGGCGGTCTCCGACCGCCGCGCGGCGGTCGGAGACCGCCTCTCAACGAAGTGTCGTGGGCAAATGAAATTTGCTACATTACTGATACGGAGGGAGTCAGCATGAAAGACAGAATATTGATGCAGCAAGACGTAGCAGGAAAGCGTAAAGAGTTGCCCGAAGCAATCTTCGCGAGTGCTTTGATGCGAAGGTCTTTGGGATTTTTCCTACTGTTGGGATTGCTCATAGCCGCCAGTGTTTCGGCTTCGGGTGCGATCAACTCGATGAATCTCGGCGCAAAATATGATGCCACCAATTCGCAAATCACCTTTCGAGTTTATTCATCCAGAGCCACTCGCATAGAACTTTACCTCTACAAGACGGCGTTTGGCGCACAAGAGCAAGTCAAATACGTGATGGTCAAAGATGCCCAGAATGTCTGGTCAAAAACCGCTTCGGTTTCAACCTTGCAAAACACCTACGGGATTACCGGCACGGTCTATTATGGCTATAGGGCTTGGGGGCCGAATTGGCCGTACAATGCGGCGTGGACGAAAGGCTCAAGCACCGGTTTCATCAGCGATGTGGATGCTCAAGGCAATCGTTTCGATCCCAACAAGCTGCTGCTTGACCCTTACGCCGTAGAGATCAGCCACGACCCGACCACGCCTAGCCAGACCAACGGTGTGGTCTATGCTTCAGGCGCAATCAATCGCAATACCGACACTGGCACGCTTGCTCCCAAGGGGCTAGTGTTGCCAACCGATACTACAAGCATCGGCGTCAAACCTACACGCGCACTCAAAGATGACATCATTTATGAAGTTCATGTTCGCGGTCTTACGCAAAACGACACCAGCATCAGCGCCGCCTTCCGAGGAACTTATAAAGGCGCGGGTCTCAAAGCGACTTACCTGGCAAGCTTGGGCATAACCGCCATCGAATTTTTGCCGGTTCAAGAAACCCAAAACGATACCAACGATGTCGTACCCAACACCACGGCAGGCGATAATTATTGGGGCTATTCAACGCTTAACTTTTTCGCCCCAGACCGCCGCTACTCCTCTGACAAAACGGCTGGCGGACCGACCAGAGAGTTCAAAGCAATGGTCAAGAGTTTCCATGACGCGGGCATCAAGGTGTTCACCGATGTGGTTTATAATCACACGGGAGAAGGCTACGCTTATAACACCAACGACATCACGACCTATAACCTTATTTCTTGGCGCGGGCTGGATAATCCAACTTATTATTCGCTGACCGCCGATTTTCTAAGCTCATGGGACAACACGGGCGTGGGTGGAAATTACAACACCCGCAATATCGTCGCGCAAAATTTGATCGTTGATTCATTGGCGTATTGGCGCGATGCTTTGGGGACTGACGGCTTTCGCTTTGACCTCGCGTCGGTGCTGGGCAATACCTGCGAACACGGTTGCTACAATTATGACAAGCTCAATGCCAACACGGCGCTCAATCGCATTCCCGCAGAGCTTGCGCCGCGTCCGGCGGCGGGTGGCAGCGGCGTTGATTTAATTGCCGAGCCGTGGGCGATTGGCGGCAATTCGTATCAAGTCGGCAATTTTCCTGCCGGTTGGTCGGAGTGGAACGGCATCTATCGCGATACTTTTCGCAAAGCGCAGAACAAGCTTGGCGTTGATCCGGTCACTACGGGAACGCTGGCAACGCGCTTTGCCGGATCATCGGATTTGTATCAAGACGATGGGCGCAAGCCTTGGAACTCAATCAACTTCATCGTCGCGCATGACGGGTTCACCCTCAAAGACCTCTACTCCTACAACACCAAGAACAACAATCAGGCTTGGCCCTACGGGGCTTCTGATGGTGGCGAAGATAATAACTTGAGTTGGGATCAGGGAAACATTGCAGCGGACCAAAGAAGAGCGGCGCGCACAGGTTTCGCCTTTCTTATGTTGAGCGCAGGGACGCCCATGATAACCGGCGGCGACGAGTATCTACGCAGTCTTCAGGGCAACAACAATGGTTATAATCTTGATTCGATAGCCAACTGGTTGAATTACACTTGGGATGTGGATCAGACGAATTTCAATACCTACGCAGCCCGCTTGATGGCTTTTAGAAAAGCTCATCCGGCGCTTCGCCCTGTGAATTTTTACTCCGCCATAGATAACAATGGTAACGTCATGGAGCAGTTGCGTTGGTTCAAGCCGGATGGCAACGTCGCCGACAATGCTTATTTCACCGACGTGAATAATCACGCCATTGCTTATCGCATTGATGGGACAGAATTCGCTGATCCCAACAGCGCGATTTATGTGGCGTACAACGGCTGGTCAGGGAATGTCACCTTCACATTGCCTTGGCCCGGAGCGGGAAAAAATTGGTATCGCGTAACCGACACCTCGAATTGGAACGAAGGGGCAAACACCGTAGTCGTGCCGGGATCGGAAGCCTTCATTGGCGGCGAATTTACTACGTATGTTCTCAATGGACGCGCCGTTTTGCTGCTCATCGCAAAATAGTTGCAAAGACCTGTAGAAACAACCAGGCAGTAGCCCAAGCGTAAGGGCGGGCGTTAGTGAAAACGCCCACCCTGACGCTTGGGCTACTGCCTCTTAAACAAAGAGTAACTGATTACCATCAATTACTGGTTATTGGTTCTTTGTTACTGGTTACTGGTTACTGGTTGTGGTTACGCAAGCAAATAACCAATAACAAAGAACCAGTAACAAAGAACCAATAACCGAATCAGGTTGGTAGTAATTCAGTTACAAGAAAGATTATGAATAACACCATTCAACAGTATAAAGATTATGTCATGACGGGCTTCGTCAAAGCTGTGCAACCCATCGTCGTCGAGAAGGCGCAAGGCGCAATCATCACAGACACCGACGGCAAAGATTACATAGACTGCTTCGCAGGTATTTCCGTAGTCAACAGCGGACATTGCAATCCCCTAGTTGTCGAAGCCGCCAAAGCGCAGTTGGATAAACTCATACACTGCGGCTCGTATATTTATCACAACCAGCCTATGGCGACGCTGGCGGAAAAGCTGGCGGCGCTGACTCCCGGCAAACTCAAAAAGAGCTTCTTCTGCAACAGCGGCGCGGAAGCCATTGAAGGCGCTTTGCGATTGGCTCGGCTCTACACAGGTAAGCAGGAATTCATTGCTCTGCAAACAGGCTTTCACGGACGCACTTGGGGGGCGCTCAGTATCACAGGCAATGCTGGACGTAAACGCGGCGGCAGTCCTTTCGCCACCGGCGTCACCTTCGTACAAGCTCCTTACCACTATCGCGCTCGCACTGCGCTCCCCCCTGAAGAGTTCGCTAATGAGTGCGCTCGTTCATTGCGTGATACGTTGCGTTTTTCAACTGCGATGGATGTTGCTGCTATGGTCGTCGAACCTGTGTTGGGCGAAGGTGGCATCATCGTGCCGCCGCTCAATTACTTCAAGGCGATTAAGGAAGTTTTGGACGAGCATAATATTTTGCTGATCGTTGACGAAGTGCAATCCGGTTTCGGGCGCACCGGCAAGATGTTCGCTATCGAACATTACGGCGTCGAGCCGGATATGCTGGTGACCGCCAAAGGCATCGCCGCAGGCTTTCCTTTAGGGGCTTTCACGACCCGTGATGAAATCGCCGAGGTCTTTCGTCCCGGCGATCATCTTTCAACTTTCGGCGGCAATCCGGTCGCTTGCGCGGCGGCGCTTGCCAACATAGAGTTCATTGAGCAGACCAATCTTTGTGAGCAAGTTGGCGAGAAAGAAAACTATGTCTTGGCAAAGCTGCGCGACTTACAAACGCGCTTCCCGCTGATAGGCGAAGTGCGCGGCAAGGGCTTAATGATAGGGCTTGAGTTAGTGAAAGACGCCGCCTTGACTCCTGCGGCGGCAGAAGCTGAACGCCTCCGAGAATCCTGTTTGAAAAAAGGCGTGCTGGTTGGCGTCGGCGGCGCATTCGGCAACGTGTTGAGGTTGCAACCGCCGCTGGTGATTTCCCACGAGCAACTTGACAGGGCGGTGAATGCGCTGGAAGAGTCTTTCATTGAATTGAAATAATTCCTAAGACCACAGGTTGCGCGTTCCTCTGCATGGTGGCAAAGGCTGGCGCGGCAATCTGAGAAAAGGCAATACGATTATGACTACTAACATTCACAATTTCATCGGTGGCGAGATGCTTCCCGCCAGCGTTTCTCATTACACCTCGGTTTACAATCCTTCCAGAGGCGAAGTGATTGCCCAAGCTCCAGACAGCGACTTGCAAGCGGTGGCGCAGGCGGTGCAAGCAGCGCGGCAAGCCTTTCCCGCTTGGGCAGACACGCCCATCGTCGAACGGGCGCGCGTCATGTTCCGCTTCGTCCATCTGCTCGAAGAACACTTCGACGAACTATCACAACTGGTCACTCGCGAACACGGCAAAACCTTAGACGAATCGCACGGCGATGTGCGACGCGGCATAGAAGTCGTAGAGACCGCCTGTCACGCGCCGACCTTGCTGATGGGGCAGACTCTCGATCAAGTTTCGCGTGGTATTGACGGGCGCGTTGAACGCCATCCCTTGGGCGTCTGTGTAGGCATCACGCCATTCAATTTTCCGGCAATGGTGCCGCTCTGGATGTTCCCCATAGCCATCGTCTGCGGCAACACTTTCATTTTAAAACCTTCGCCGAAAGTACCGCTGACCGCCTTGCGATTGGCGGAGTTATTGACCGAGGCGGGACTGCCCAAAGGCGTCTTCAATGTGCTTCACGGCGGCGCAGAAACCGTTGATGCGCTGCTCACTCATCCCGATGTAGCGGCTATCAGCTTCGTCGGTTCGACTGCCGTTGCCAAGCACATTTACGAAACCGGCACGGCGCACGGCAAGCGCGTACAGGCGGCGGGCGGCGCGAAAAATTATATGTTGGTGATGCCCGATGCTGATCTGGACGCGGCGACAGGGCAAATCATCGGCGCGGCTTTCGGCTGTAGCGGACAGCGTTGTATGGCTGGCAGCGTCGCCATTGCAGTTGGCAAGGCAGGCGATCCGTTGCTTGAACGGCTTGATGAGGCAGCGAAAAAAATGCGCGTTGGACCAACCGATAGCGGCAGCGCGGTGGATATGGGTCCGGTGATTGATGCGGTGGCGCGCGAGCGTATTCGCGGCTACATAGACATAGGTTTGAATGAAGGCGCGAAGCTGGCAACCGATGGGCGCGGGGTATCGTTGACCGAAGCGACCGATGGTTTTTTTGTCGGACCGACGATCTTCGACCATGCAGCGCCGGAGATGCGAATCGTCCGCGATGAGATTTTTGGACCCGTGCTATCGGTGATGCGTATGGAAGACCTAAGCGACGCCATCGCGCAAGCCAACAAGTCTGCGTATGGTAACGGCGCGGTGATTTTCACTCGTGATGGCGGGGCGGCGCGAATGTTTGCGCGTTATGTCAATTGCGGCATGATCGGCATCAATGTGGGAGTGCCTGCGCCGATGGCGGTCTTCCCGTTCACCGGCTGGAATCAATCGTTCTTTGGCGACTTGCACATTCAAGGCATCGAGGGCTTTCATTTCTACACTCACAACAAAGTTATCTTGAGCCGTTGGAACGATCCCGGCAAGCGCGTGCAAGGGTGGTAAGCGTAGCGTTAGTCCCTTAGAACTCAACAAACAAGGAGATACGAAATGATCAAATTAGTAAATTCCGCCTGTATTGAATCTTCTATGGAAACTGTTTGGAAAGCACTTTCCAACCTTGAGAACGTAACACTATGGGCTGAACCAATCTTGGAAGCACATTGTAGTGGTGATACAAAGCGAGGTATTGGTGCAGTAAGGGTATGCAAGCTCAAGGGTAATATGACCATCAAGGAAAAATGGATTTCTTGGGACGAGGGGAGTTCTTTTTCCTATATTGGTTACGGTATGCCGTTGGTTAAATCGGCGAAGAATACTTGGTCTGTCAAAAACGAAAACGGTAAAACTCTCCTCATGAGCGAGGCTGAAATCGAGTTCAAAGGGGGCATATTTGGCAAGCTTCTAGAGTTTGCTATGGGGTCTGCCATGCGCCGCATGGGGCCACCAACATTAGCGGCGTTTAAATACTGGGTTGAGAATGGGCATCCTTTCGAAGGCAAGCATTCCTCTCTGCCAGTTGCCCCAGTTGCTTGTTGATCAAATGCCTAACATTGTATTCGAGAGGAACGCGCCAAAAGCGGTGCGCCCCTCAAGTTGAACATTGGGCGCGGATGAATATCGTGATATTGAAAGCGGATATGGCGAGCCGTCTCTGGATGTATCACGGCAATAGTGAAATACTGCGGCGGCAGAGGTCTTCTACCTGGGGGGTAAGATGAAAGGCATACAGTTCGTTTCTGATGACAAAGGGCAGAAGGTGGCTGTCCTGATTGACCTGCAAAAGTATGGGAAGCTTTGGGAAGATTTTTATGACAGTCTGGTAGCTAGCTTACGGGAAAAGGAGCCCAGAGAATCTTTAGAGTCGGTTAGGAAACGATTAGTTAAAACAAAGGAAGCTGAGTGGCTGAATATACAATCACCTTTGCTTGACCAGCCAGAAAAGAGTTGGAAGCTTTGGAAGCTTCTATGGTGAATTGTATTTTCCCGAAAATCGCGATGCTGGCGAAAGAACCCCGTCCGCCGAAATGCCTCAAGCTGACCGGCGAAGAAGATTTATGGCGCATTGGTGTCGGCGACTACCGAGTTCTTTATACGATAAACGATCCGCAAAAACTTGTTGACGTCATCGCTGTTCGCCATCGCCGAGAAGCCTATCAGTAGCTGGTTTGAGTTACGCTAACAGTGCCGAACAGCCGTTGAGGAATGGTTAAAGTCCAACTACATCAGAGTTGAGAGGTTTTGCAATCCCCCCAACGGTAGTTGGGGGATGGTTAAGGTCCAACCTACAGAGCAGGCAAGCAAAGTTTTTTGGAATCCCCCCAACGGTAGTTGGGGGATGGTTAAAGTCCAGCCTTGCGGAGGGCGTATGTTGCTCGAACCTTTGAAGACGATTTCTTGGGCTTATCAGCTTCACTACTATCTGTGTTTCCGTACTCGTCGCTGCCGCGCCGTCTTCATTACCCCAGAACACGTCGAGTTGTTGGAGACGGCTTTGCGCGAGATTTGCCAGCGCCACGATTACCACCTGTTACAAGCCAAGGTCTATGCGGATCATTTGCGTTGCTTGCTCAGTTTGTCTCCCGCGCAAACCATCTCCAAGGTCACGCAGACGGTCAAAGCCAACTCGGCGCGGCTTTTCAATGCCCATTTTGCGCTGACGCAGCCCTTGTGGGGACGCGGTTTTTTGGCGCGCAGCATTGGGCGTGTGCGCCTTGGAGTCGTTAAGCAATACATCAGTGAGCAGGGCGAACATCACGGCTATGAGAAGCGTGTCCATCCGCCGGTCTCCCGTTACAGGGCTGGGGAATCAGTTACGTTGTCAGCCGAACATTCGAGTTTCGAGCTAAGTCATCATCTGGTTTTCGCCACTCGTTATCGCCGCAGTGTTTTCGATTCTGTTTTGGGAGAAAGGCTGATTCAATACTGGCAGCGTGTCGCGTCCGTGCGCGGTTTTGCTATTGATCGTGTCACCACCTTGCCCGATCATACGCACCTCCTGGTGAGAATTGCGCCTAAGATGAGCATTGAAGAATGTGCCCTCGCATTGCTCAACAATGGACAGCATTTCGTCGGGCAGCATATGCCGGAAGTGCTGATCCAAGCCAAGATAGAACGGTTGTGGCAAGCCTCCGCGTATGCGGGGACAACTGGCAAGGTCACGACAGCACTGGTTAAGGCGTTTCTGAGCGAAGGCTCGTAGGTTGGACTTTAAGCTTCCCCCAACTGCCGTTGGGGGGATTCGGGAAATTATTTTTTATGCCTCTCTATGCAAGTTCGCGTCGTTGGTCGGGGTTATTGCTATCGAGTTTTCAGTTGGAAGAAAGGACTCACTTTTGAAAGTAAATATCGAAGAGGCGGTTGTGATAGCCGGTGGCTATGGAGTCGTGGGACAGCAAGCAGCGCAAATCATCCGCCAACGTCACCCGGCGTTGCCGCTAATTATTGCCGGACGCCATCCAGAAAAAGGGGAGGCGCTGGCGCAAGAGTTGACCAATGCCGACACCTTCAAACTGGATGTGGAGCAGCCTCAGCCATTGAAGGGCATCAAGCCGCGAGCGATTTTGGCGGCGGTCAATGACCCACACGATTATTTATTGCTCGAAGCAGCGCAAAGCGGCATACCTTACCTAGACATCACGCGCTGGACGGAACGCTTGCAAGAAGCTGCCTCGCGGCTTTCTGGCGAATCCTTACGCGCCCCTGTGATGCTATCGTCAGCGTGGATGGCTGGGGTAGCAGCAGTCATTGGCGTGGCTCTAGCGCATCAATTGCAACGCCTGGAGCGCCTGGACATCAGCGTTTTGTACTCCTTGAAAGACAAAGCCGGTCCCAACTCCGCCGAGTACATGGATCGTTTGGCAACGCCCTTTGAAGTGATGCTCAATGGTGAGCGCAAGCAAGTTTATCCTTATACAGATTCGCGCCGGATTACTTTTCCTGGCGGCTATACGGCAAAGGCTTACCGCTTCGATACGCCGGATCAATTTACTTTGCCAACCACTACGAGAGCGAAAACGGTTACTGCGCGCATTGCTTTCGATGACAAGATAGCGACGAGTTTGTTGGTGCTACTGACGCGCTCAGGCATTTGGAAGTTGATTAGCGGCGCACGCTTTACCTCTGTGCGGCGGTCAATGCTTTACAACCCCGGCAAGGGCGCAAGTCACGAGATCGTGATTGAAGCGACTGGGATAGATGCCAGCGGCAACTCGAAGACTTTGCGCTCGGTCGTGGTGGATGCGAAGGGACAGACTCATCTGACCGCGCTTGGGGCGTTGATTCAACTGGAGCGTTTGCTGGGACTCGACGGAGCGCCGCCGCCTGTTGCTGGCATCGTCTATCCAGACACCGCGCCGCAAATTGATGCCGCGTTGCAGACGCTTCGCACCTTCGGCGCGACGGTTGAGACAACCCCAAACGCTGGGTAAACATAACTATCGCTTTTCAGAAAATACGGTTCGGGTAAAAGCCACCGCAGCCTTGTACGGGCGACCCTGCGGTGGTCGCCCCTCGGTGAAATCTTTTGCTTTTGGGCAGGGGCGACCACCAGAGGGTCGCCCGTACATTCATTTCTAATCTTTCGTTTCATGGCATAAGAAACTTGACGATTGAATGTGACGTATCCAGTTCGACAGATACCTTGGATGTTCATGTTGAGTTGGAGAATTCTTATGCGAACCGCTTTGAAGATTATTTTGGGATTGGTGTTGCTGATAGCAATAGCAACATTTTGCCTTTGGTATTATGACCATGTCGGACAAAAAGCAGATCTGAATTTTAACTCAACAGTTCAGCATCCTGCTTACTCAACTGATTCCCCACGTATTTTGATTGATGAAGCTCATCAAAATTTTCATACCGCGTCGGGTAGATATAAGCCGTTTGCAGAGTTGCTGAAAAATGACGGTTACATAGTTGATGGAAGCAATCGCCCGTTCTCGTCCGAAGTTCTGCATGGAACAACTGTTTTAATAATCGCCAACGCACTCGGTCAGGGCGAACACGAAAGTCGTCCAGCGTTTACGCCCGAAGAAGAAACCATATTGGTCGCTTGGGTTAAAAACGGTGGAGCTTTGCTTTTGATTGCCGACCACGCGCCATTCGGTGCGGCAGCAGAACATTTAGCCCAACAATTCGGCGTAACAATGTATTTGCGCTATGCGCGAGACGACCGATTTCACGATGGATGGGATAATGAGCGTCTTCTATTTTCCCGTGACAACGGACTGCTAAACGATGGTTTGATTACGAACGGCAGAAATCAGAGTGAACGAGTAAATCGAGTTGTTACCTTCACAGGTCAGTCATTATCTGGACCGAACGAGTCAATATCGTTGTTGCGTCTTGACGATGAAGCCTATGATTGGGAATCAAGAAGCGTTCGTTATCCAGCGAAGGGGCATTCCCAGGCGCTGGCGTTTCACTACGGGCGCGGGCGCGTTGTAGTTGTTGGTGAAGCTGCGTTGTTCAGCGCACAGGTTGATATGTTGGGGTTAAAATTCGGTATGAACCGTCAGGGAAATGATGACCGTCAGTTTGCCTTAAATATCGTTCATTGGCTTTCTGGGCTTCTCCAGTAGCATTTCATATCTATTGCGTGGCATAACGGCATTTAGAATTGGTGTGACGCGGGGAGAACATAAGTTTCTTCTGGTAGACAAAAGCCGCCAAGACTAAGCCTGTTAAGTCAGCCGACTTTGCCCCTGTGCCTCCGGCGCAAAAAATATCAACCATTCAAGGTTAAACAGAACGCACCGACAAGGACTGGTCGGTAGCGCGAGAAGACAACGCAAAAACCATCAACCAACCAATGTTAAACAGGGCTATGTGGTTATTTACAAAATGAATATGCACTGTCACGATTGCCCACTGGTGCAGTCGTGTGTGGCGTACCATCTCAATCATTTGGGGAACCAGAAAAGTAGAGAAGGTTTGGAGTACCGCGCAACAGGGCGGAAGCTCGCGATGACGAAAGCTTCCGCCTGAAGGCGGTACTCCAAACTCCCCGAATGATTGAGACGATACTGTGAAGCTATCAAACCAACAAACCAAAATTCATCAGCCGTGATAAGGAGACCGTGATGCACTTCCCTTCCCGTCGTCAATTTCTTTACTCATTGGGCGCTCTCGCTCTTGCGCCGTTAGATCGCGCAGAGCCTCAGACGATTCTCTATAACGCCAATATTCTGACTGTCAATGATCGCCAACCACGGGCTCAAGCAGTGGCGATTGCCGACGGGCGTTTTCTCGCCGTAGGCAGCAATGATGAGATTCGGCGGCTGGCAACAGCACGCGCCAAACAAATTAACCTTGCAGGTCAAACCGTCGTCCCCGGCTTCATAGACGCGCACACCCATCCGGCAGAGGCTGGGCGCAGCCATCTGCGCGAAGTAGATTGCGACCTGCGCTCAATTGGTGAAATTCAAGCTGCCATTAGCAAACGCGCCGCGCAAACGCCGTCTGGTCAATGGGTGCTGGGCTTCAAATACGATGATACGAAGACTGCCGAAGGTCGTCCTTTGACGCGGCAAGACCTCGATTCGGCAGCCCCTAATCATCCGGTCTTTATCATGCATCGCGGCGGTCACACGGCGTATGTCAATTCGCTGGCGCTCAAAATAGCTGGGGTTGATGAGCAAGCGGTTGACCCGCCGGGTGGGCATTTCGACCGCGATGCCCAAGGGCGTTTGGTAGGACTGGTTCGCGAGTATGGCATGACACCTTTTCAAAAAAAGATTCCCTCCACCTATACCCGCGACGACTATCGCGAAGGGATCAAAATTATCTCGCGCATGATGAGCAAGGCTGGAATCACTTCGGCTCACGATGCTTGGGGTACGCCTAAAGATTTGCGCGCTTATCAAGATGCCCATGAAGCAGGTGAACTATCATTGCGAATCTATTGCTTGATCGGCTTTGAACATATTGACCGCATGATTGAAGCCGGAGTGCGTACAGGCTTGGGCAATGAGTGGGTGCGCGTTGGAGCGATGAAGATGCAATGCGACGGCTCAATCTCTGAGCGCACGGCGAGGCTTTCGCAGCCTTACATCGGGCGTCCCAACGATTTCGGCATTATGATGATGGACGAAGAGGCGCTCTACACCCACGCGCACAAAGCCCACGAAGCGGATTGGCAAATCGGCATACACGCCAACGGCGATGTCGGCATAGACACCACCTTGCGCGTCTATGAGCGTTTGCAGCGCGAGCATCCGCGCCGCGACCCGCGTTTTCGTTTAGAGCATTGCACGGTAATCAACGACTCGTTGGTGCAACGCATTCGCGCACTGGGAGCGATTCCCACACCCTTTTCGACTTACGTTTATTATCACGGCGAGAAGATGCGTCACTACGGCGAGGAGCGCCTCAACTCTATGTTTGCAGTCCGCAGTTTTCTTGATGCAGGGGTGCGGGTGACCCAGGCTTCGGATTATCCGCCGGGTCCGTTTGAGCCGATGATGGCTCTGCAATCAGAGGTCACACGCACCGATAGCAAAGGCAAGCTCTGGGGTCCACGGCAGCGCGTGACGGTCGAGGAAGCTTTGCGCGTCGGCACTCTCAATGGTGCGTTTGCGTCGTTTGAAGAAAAGAGCAAAGGCTCCATAGAAGTCGGCAAGCTTGCCGATTTAGTAGTGCTGGGACGCGACCCGCTGCGCGAAGACCCCTTCTCGCTCATCAAGATTCCGGTCGAGCGCACGATGGTTGGCGGTCGTTGGGCTTTTGAGAGTTGAGTCTGGCGGTTGCCAGCGCGTCAGCAGCGGTTTACCGTGCGTAAGAGAGCAGAAAGAAATATCACGCTGTTGAGAAGCGGTCTCTGACCGCGAGGCTGGCGGTCAAAGACCGCTTCTCAACGGGAATATGGAGTTTCATTTTCTTCCGACGAAGCGAACAATAAGGAGGCAAGAGCATGGCAACCAGGCGAGAGATACTCCGCGCCATAACAGCAACAGGCATAGCCGGAGCCTCTGCCTATAACGCAGGAACGACCTATAAACAACCAACCAGCGGCAGCGACGACCGCGCCTATTGGGTGAGCGTGGTCAAGCGTTTGGCAGAGCCTGTGCTGGTCAATCTGGCAGGGCAACGACTCAAAGAAAAAATGCCAGTTGAATGTTGGGCAGGCTCCGAAACTGACCGCCGCCTCTACTCGCATTTGGAAGCTTTCGCAAGACTGCTCGCAGGCATCGCTCCGTGGTTGGAACTGGAAGTGAAATCGTCGGAAGAAGGAAAACTCAGAGAGCGTTATGCCGAGCTTTCCCGTCAGGCGCTCGACGCGGCAACCGATCCGCGCTCCCGCGATTATATGAATTTCACAGAAGGCGGACAGCCCTTGGTTGACGCGGCATTTCTGGCGCAAGCTATCATTCGCGCCCCGCGCGAGTTGTGGAGCAAGCTTGCTGCAAAGAGCAAAGCCAATGTCATCAAGGCACTGCAAGCGACGCGAGTCATCACCCCCAATTTCAATAACTGGCTGCTCTTTACCGCGATGATCGAAGCGGCGCTGGCGATGATTGGCGAGCCTTGGGATCGAGTGCGCGTCGAATACGCCGTGCGCCAACATGAGCAGTGGTACAAGGGCGATGGCATCTATGGCGACGGGGCAAATTTTCATTGCGATTATTACAACAGCTTCGTGATTCAACCTATGCTGCTCGACGTTCTCAAGACCATCGCGAAGGACTCGCCGGAGTATGAAGAATGGCACAAGAAGGTTTTAGTCAGGGCGCGACGTTATGCAGAGATTCAAGAGCGCATGATTTCACCCGAAGGAACTTTTCCGGCAGTTGGTCGCTCGCTGGCATACCGCTTCGGGGCTTTCCAGTTACTTGGTCAGATGGCTCTGCTGCGTCAACTGCCAAAGAGCATCACTGCGGCGCAGGTGCGTTGCGGCGTAACCGCCATCGTGCGCCGTATGGTGGAAGCGCCCAACACCTTCGATAGCCAAGGCTGGTTGACCATAGGTTTTTGTGGACATCAGCCGAAAATAGGGGAGCAATATATTTCGACCGGCAGCCTCTATCTTTGCTCTGTGGGTTTGTTGCCGCTGGGTTTGCCTGCCGATGACGAGTTGTGGACGGCTGCGGCGGCAGATTGGACTGCGAAGAAGATTTGGGCAGGGCAAAATCTTGATGCCGATCACGCGATATAGAACGAGCAATCAGGCAGTAGCTCAAGCGTGAGCGCGGACTTGGTTAGAGCGTGAGCGCGGACTTGGTTAGAGCGTGAGCGCGGACTTGGTTAGAGCGTGAGAGTCCAGCCCTTACGGTCGAGTTACTGCCTCTTAGTGAAGCGGGAAAAAAATAGCATACCGTTGAGAAGCGGTCTTTGACCGCGAGACTGGCGGTCAGAGACCGCGTCTCAACGGGAATTATGGAATTAAATTTTCTTCCCTTTCCCTTATCTCGACTTTGTACAATTTCAGATTGAACAACACCAATCAAGGGCTGACGCTGCGGTTTGCGCCTGGAATTATTGAACCTCAGCTTGTTGAGGTGAGGTTCAATAATTCTAGGGGTTGAAAAAGCCGATGAAATCAGGCTGCTTCGCCTCTGAAAAATCTAGCAACGGAGAGCCGAGGCGTTTGGCCATTCATCTGAATCCCCCAACGGAGAGTCGCTTGGGGGATGGTTAAAGTCCAGCCTTGAGCATCGGGCAAGGTTGGACTTTAACTATCCCCCCGATTGCCATCGGGGGGATTCGATTATCGTAGGCAGCGTTTCATAGGTTGGACTTTAAATATCCCCCGATTTCCATCGGGGGGATTCGATTGTCGTAGGCAGCGTTTCATAGGTTGGACTTTAACCATCCCCCGATTTCCATCGGGGGGATTCGTTTCTCGTTGGCAGCGTTTCGTAGGTTGGACTTTAACCATCCCCCGATTTCCATCGGGGGGATTGGCAAGCTCGGTTCGCCTCTGAAAAATGTACAAAGTCGAGTTGATAACGAGAGCAATCGAAAAAAGGAGAGATCATGAATTTACTGCGAGTAGTCTGTGTCTTGCTGTTGAGTTTGCTGGTGTGTGGCGCAACTGCGACAACCGCCTTAGCGCAGAATATGCCGCGCTATGTTGACGCGCATCTGCACTACGAAGACCGCCCGAATTTCTTTGAAGATTTGGTGCGCGTCTATCGCAAAAATAATGCTGTCGCCTGTGTTTTAGCCGGACGCGAGGATTTCGATAAGCTGAAAGCGGCGGCAAAACAATACCCCGATGTGGTCATTCCTTTCCTGTGGATTGAACTCGACGATAGCGATGTGCTTGACCAAATAGACCGCGCTCATCTGGCAGGCTTCAAAGGATTGAAGATTCACAGCCCGCTGAAAAATTATGATGATCCGAGTTACTTTCCGATCTTCGCTCGTGCAGAGCGTTACCATCTGGTTGCCTTGCTGCACACAGGCATCAGCTTCCGCCCCGCCAATAAAGTGCCGAGTCTCAAAGGCTCTATGGCGCGAATGCGCCCTATGTATTTGGACACTTTGGCGCGCGCTTTTCCCGAGTTGATTTTAATTGGCGCGCATCTGGGAAACCCTTGGTATGATGAAGCAGCAGAGGTAGCGCGATGGAACCCCAATGTCTTCTTCGATCTCACAGGCAGTTCGATGACCAAGAAGAAAGACGATCTCTCGGTCTTTAGAAAATATCTCTGGTGGGGGCAAAGCAGCAGTCAAGCGCATATGCCGGAGAACACTCCGAACGCTTTCGAGAAGTTGGTTTTTGGCACGGACGAAGACCCCAAAGACTTGGAAAAAATCATCGCGCAATACAACCAGATGCTTGATGCCTGCCAAGTGCCGGAAGCCGTCAGGCGCAAGATATTCGCCGAGACTATGGCTCGCATACTGGGACTGGGCGAGGTGAAGAAGTGAGGAGCTAGAGTAGCTTGAATGATAAGGAGGATACTTTTATGACTGAAGAAAAGAAGAATGTTTCGCGGCGGGATTTTTTGGGACAGACGGCGCTTGTTGGTGCAGGGTTGCTGGTCGCTTCCTCTGCACACTCGGTTGGCGCAACCGTCAAAGGGGCTAACGAGCGAGTCAATGTGGGCTTCATCAGTCCGGGGAATCGCGGCAAGGAATTGATCCGCGCACTGGTCACGGTTGCCAACGCCAAGATCATCGCGGTGTGTGATATTTATGAACCCAACCTAAATAAAGGTGTGGCGTTGGCGACCGGCGCACCCAAGACCTTCACCGATTATCGCAAGCTCTTAGAGAGCAAAGAGGTGGACGCGGTGGTGATCGCCTCGCCGCTGCATATGCACCACGAGATGCTGCTGGCGGCGCTTGATGCAGGCAAGCACGTCTATATCGAGAAGGCACTGGCGCACTCTGTAGAACAATGCCAAGAGATGGTCAAAGCGGTTGAAGCGCATCCTAAACTTACTGTGCAAGTGGGACAGCAGAGCCGCTACAGTCAGATGGTGCGCGGCGCTGTTGACCGCATACAGAGCGGAGCCATTGGCAAGGTCACGCACTTTCGCGCCAACTATCATCGCAACGGCGATTGGCGGCGCGCGGTTCCCACAGACGCTTTCGACCCGCGTCCCTGGGGTTATCCAGACCTCGAACATCTGGTCAACTGGCGTATGTATAAACGCTACTCGCAAGGGTTGATGGCGGAACTCGGAACTCACCACATAGATGTAGCCAACTGGATATTCGGGGCGATGCCCACCGCCGTGACCGGCTTTGGCGGCATAGATTATTGGAAGGATGGGCGCGAGACTAACGACAACGTCAATGTCATTTATACCTATCCCGAAGGTCGCAAAGCCATCTTTACGGCGATTACCACCAACGCTCATTATGGCGCGAGTATGCAGATCATGGGGACAGAGGGAACGATTGAGTTGACCTGGGACAATGGCTTCTACTACACGGAGAAAGAGGCTGATGAATTGGTGAAGACAGACTCGGTTAGGATCATCACGGCAACCGGAGCGACAACCAAACTCAGTACGCCCAGCAAGGCGGCAGGCAAAGGCATTCAAGCCAAAACGCCAGGCAAGGCGGCGGACAAGACAGCAGGCAAGACCGACCCAAGCTACTTATCCGTGGAATCCTTCATCGCTTGTATCCGCGAGAGCAAACAACCGGCGGCGGATATTCATGTCGGTCGCGATGCAGCGGTCTCAACGCTAACTGCCAATCGCGCTATCGAAGAGGGCAGCGTTGTCAAATTCTGAGGCGCTTCGTTTAGGATTGTGCATTAAATAGAGCGGGTCGCAGAAATGGATGTTTTGTCCAGATATTGTGGGTGATAGTTTAACCATCTACAACATATGGACGGCTTCTGGAGTTCTGCGACGCGCTCTCGTTACATTAAATAACCGGCAAAACGCGAGAGATTTTCCCATGCCATGTACGGGCGACCCTGCGGTGGTTGCCCATCCTTGAAAGCCACCTGATTTCGAGGAGGAGCGACCACCGTAGGGTCGCCCGTACATGGTTGCACCTTATTTAATCCACAATTCTAAGCGGCGCAAAACCGTTTCAGGAGAAGAAAACATGAATGAAAAAATATCTGCGTTGACTAGACGACAATTCATCGCCAGCGGCGCGGCGGCGCTGACTGCGGCAGCAGTCTCCTCCACCGATGCAGTGTTCGCTCAACCTAAACGATTGCGTATGGCGCTGGTCGGCACGGGAGGACGCGGCGCTACCGCTTGGGGAGCCGACATTGTGGCAAACTACAGCGATGTAGCGGAAATCGTCGGCTTGTGCGACATCAACAGCAAGCGTGTGCGAGCGGCGAAAGAACTGATAAAAACCAACGCTCCGGTGTTCACAGATTTTGATCAGATGATTCGCCAGACCCGTCCAGACTCTGTCACCGTCGCCACTGTGGATGCGACGCACGCTCACTACATCATTCGAGCGATGGAGTTGGGCTGCGATGTGTTCAGTGAAAAACCGCTCTGCACAGACGAAGCCCAGTGTCAGGCGATTTTGGACGCGCAAAAAAAATTCGGCAAAAAAGTCACCGTCACCTTCAATGCGCGGCATGATCTGGAAGCCAAAAAAACCAAAGAACTGCTGATGCAAAAAGCCATAGGCGAAGTGTTCTCGATGGATTTCCATGAATACTTGGACACCAGTCACGGGGCGGATTATTTTCGCCGTTGGCATCGCTTGAAAGAAAAATCCGGGACGTTGTTAGTGCATAAAGCCTCGCACCATTTCGACCTTGCCAACTGGTGGATAGACTCTACGCCTGTAGAGGTGACGGCTTTCGGAGAGTTGAAATTTTATGGGCGCAACAACTCATTCCGCAGCACCCATTGCCGCGTTTGCCCGTTCAAACAACAATGCAAATTTTATTGGGATGTGACGCAAAACCCGTTGTACATGAAACTCTACGTGAATTGCGAAAGCGAAGACGGCTATCTGCGCGATGGCTGTGTGTGGCGCGAAGACATCAACATTTATGACACCATGTCGGTCGTGGTTAAGTATGAAAATGGGGCGCGGCTCAACTATACGGCAGGCGCTTATTTGCCATATGAAGGGCAAGCGATTTCGATCAACGGCAGTCAGGGAAGACTTGATTACTTCGATTTCGGCGGCGGCGGCTTCGTCAACAAAGAACTGCGTTTGACACGCAGTTTCGGCAAATCGGAAGTCATCACCGATCTGGGAGAGCGCCGCGCCGGAGAACACGGTGGAGAAGATGCCGCGCTGCAAGATGTGCTGCTGCGCGACCACAACAAACCCGATCCGCTAGGCTTACGCGCTGATTTACGCGCCGGTGCGCTTGCCAGTCTGATCGGCATCGCTGCTTATCGCAGCATCGAGCGCGGCGGTCAAAAAATCACGCTCAAGGAACTGGTCAAACTCTAAAGATGGTGAATGAAATAGCCTGTAAAATTGGGGTGATTTTTAACTGCCCGGTACGGACGACCAACGCAGAATCGTCCGTACCAGGTTGCAGATTATTTCCTCCATAATCCTAAGCTCATCACCGGATCGAGGAAAATTCTTGGGCAATTTCGCAGAGAGTCGGTTTTCGTTTTTCAGAAAAAGTTTATCTGGCGATTGAGTTTCATCGTCTAACTTTCAGGAGGTGAGGCGACAGCAAAAAGAGCGCGAACCAATTTCCAATCCTACTTAGCGAGAAGACGATTGAAGGTGTGGACGCCAATACGGGAAGGTGTGTATGATGACTTGGACAATATCTTCACGCATAGTAAATCCGTGGCCTCGTTGACGGCGACAGATGCGTTTTTGCGGTGTGTTGTTGACGAGTGCGGAGATATTTTTTTCAGATTCCCGCCGGAGTGATAGAATACGGCAGTATCAGGGGCATAACCCAACTGCCGGAACAGACTCCGGGTTCAAATCATCAGCATATGGAGGCCTAACCCAATGAAGGAGAAGAGAGAGCGACTCGGTGCAGTAGCAGCCGTCAAGGGGACCATGATTTCAGCGCACCTGGCGTGGGCCAAAGAGAACACCGGGGATGACCTCGAAGCGCTCAAGCCTCACCTGGATCAAGAATGTGTCAACCTGCTGACCCGCCGACTTCTCGCCACCGAGTGGGTACTTTTCCGCCACTTTATTCAGATTGATCGCGCCATCGCCAAGGTGGTCGGCGGCGTGCAAGAAAAAGTATTTTGGACTTTGGGCCAGTATTCCGCCGAAGTCAATCTTGGCGGGGTGTACAAATCGTTTGTCTCCGCCAACCCGCACCGCTTCTTCGATCAAATGGTTTTGCTTCACAGTCGCTTTCAAAATTTCGGGCAATCCTCTTACGAAAAATTATCCGAACGCTCGGCACGTATGCGACTCGAAGGTTATACCGAATACTCACCGGCATTTTGTTTGAGCAGCGGCGGCTACTATGAAGGCGCGCTCAAACTCATGAAAGTCATCGGCCCCATAGTGGTGCAGGAAACCTCCTGTCAGTGCGCCGGTGATAAAGTGTGTCTTTACGATTTAAGTTGGTGAACGTGGCGCTCGCCACGTAGTCACAAGTTTCGGCTGCCGCGCTATCATTCAGACCATAGGCAATGAGGCTGACGCCAAAGCGGGCAGCGGCGATTCTGCTCAAGAAAAAATTACACGGTGATGCTTCGCACGCATCACCGCGCTGCCATTGTCAAAAGTATAGACGCCCACACTTGAATCTGTGTATGATGCCTTGGATGAGGCTTTCAAGCAGGATAAGTCGGTGAACGCAACACAACGGCTGATACGAACCCAACCCAGGTTCGCGGCATCACGTTGCGGCGACGATGCAGCGCGTCAGGTTTCGCGATGATTGATAAATGAATGAGGCGAATTCCGGTTCATCCCAAATTCCTCAGCGTCAATCTTTTACCAATTGGTTTGGTTGGCGACCACGCGCTTTCCTTTTCAGGAATTGCAACGTGCTTCGTCCACCTATCGCGGTGCCGCTGAAATAAGGTTCAAGTTGAATTGCCGTTTGTTGTCGCCTACCGTAGCACCAAGATCAAAGCCCTATAGTCGGAGCCGTGACCGGCGCAGATTTTAACCGAAGGATACAGGGCATTATGAAAGTAAAGAGAGAGAAACTGGGAAACACCGCCGCCGTCAAGGCGACGATGCTCATTGCCCACTTATCGTGGGCTAAAGAGAATATGGCGGAAGATTTCGAGGCCATCCGACCTCATCTGGATAGTGACTGCGGCGCTTTACTCAACCGCAGACTGCTTGCCACCGAGTGGATTTTGTTTCGCCACCTAGTGCAGATTGACCGCGCCATTGCCAAAGTGGTTGGCGGCGATGAAGAAAAAATCTTTCGGATGTTTGGTCAGTATTCCGCTGAGATCAATTTGAACGGGGTGTACAAATCGTTCGCCTCTGCCAACCCGCACCGCTTCTTCGATCAAATGGTTTTGCTGCACGGTCGCTTTCAGAATTTCGGGCGTTCCTTCTACAAGAAATTATCCGAACGCTCGGCGCGCATGAGTATCGAAGACTATAGCGAATACTCTCCGGTGTTTTGCTGGAGCGGCAATGGCTATTACGAAGGGGCGCTAAGATTCATGAAAGTCCCCGGCCCCATCGTGGTGAAGGAAATATCGTGTCAGTGCGCCGGTGACAAAGTGTGTCTTTACGATTTGAGTTGGTGAACTTGCCACACGCACGCGGTAGAAACGATTTCCGGTTGCCCGGCAATTGGCAGAGACGGTTTTTTGTTGCTCGGCAATCGCCAAGCATTTTCAAGCGTGGCTGACGCCAGAGTTGACAACAGCGAGTAGCTGATCGGCTTATCCAAATTTCAGTGAGAGCGCAAAGCTCTATTGCTTGCAAACCGCAGTCGCTACCCAACCTTTTGTGCGGCGCAGCCGCGAAAGTTGGGAGCATAATTCACAGACAGGTGTAGCCTGTCCGCACATCAAAGCGGCAGAGCCGCACAGAGTTCAACTCTCACAACAAGGCTGGATAGTTCGAGGATGTCGTATCAATGGATGTCCTATCCAGATATTGTATGTGATGTTTAATTATCTACAACATATAGCGATTTGCAATTGCGTGCGTGTCAGTAGCCCGACCGTGAGGGAGGGCTGGCTGCGTAATCAAGCCCTCCCTTACGGTCTTACTTTTACCCATAAGTCAGAACTTCATCAACTGCGATAGTTTTTTAGCCCGCGAAGCGGGCGATAGCATATAGCCCAGTGCGTCAGCGCTGGGTAAATGCGAAACCCTCTCTCGCTAGCCCGCGAAGCGGGTGATAGAGGATGCTCTATCACCCGCTTCGCGGGCTAGACCGTCATGCTCCTTTGCTACCCAGGGTTCCGCTGTGCGTCACCCTGGGCTATATGCTATCGCCCGCTTCGCGGGCTAACGGATCAATTGCTAATCACAAGCGCACAAGATATGGGTAAAAGTAAGCCCTCACGGTCGGGCTACTGACACGCACGCAATTGCAAATCGCTATATGAGTAGCTGCGTAGGCGCGACCTGTCTATAGATATGGAGTACGCGAAGTTCTCTAAACAGATCGCGCCTACGCAGCGAAACCGGCTTGGTATTTTGTTGTCTGCATATAGTGGTCTGATGATTCAGAAGCACTATATGCAGACACTTTCCCTCTCACTATATCCACAACCCACCCGTCGAGTAGCGACGATTTTCGCCCGCCAGCGTCTCGCTATTTGGGCTTTGACAATTTGCCCAGAATTTCACTGGCCTTTTTCAGTTGATTGATCGCCACTTTGTTTTTATTTGAGCCTTCATAGCGTTCCAGAGAAGACTCTATGGTTCGCAACAACTGCTCCGGGTTCCAGGGTTTTTTGATTACGCAGATCGCGCCCAGATTGACGATAGCATCAAGAAAGCTGCCGACATCGTTTTCTGCCGTCAGTAAAAAACACGCCATATCCGGGCAAATTTCGCGGCTCTTGCGGAGCAATTCGGTGCCGCTCATCCCCGGCATTCGTTGATCGGTGATCATCAGAGAAACATCTTCGTGATTGAGGATGTCAAGGGCTTCGACCGCCGAGTTTGCGGTCTTCACTTGAAATTGATTACGCAAAACCTTTTGCAACATCATCAGATTGATCGGTTCATCGTCAACAATCAAGATAAGATGATTTTGATAATTCATACTTTCCTATTCCTTTTATAAAACTATATTTGTCCGAAGACCGGTGAGTTAATCCGCCGACCAGGAGAAATCGGCAGACTCACCTATGGCCTCAAGTAAAACGGGCTTGAGGGTTTCAATCTCACGTTCCAAGCGCGCCAACACCTCGTCAGCTTCGCTCAAATTCTCTAACCGTCCTAACGTCTCCAGCCGCCACGCCACGTCGCAAGCCGCCTCAGCCTGAAGACTGCCCAGCACGCCCTTCAAAGTATGCGCCGCCTCGTTTACTTGGGCGCATTGCTGTTGGGTAATGCCTTCGCGTATCTGTGAGAGATGATGGGGGCAAGTCTCAAAGAATACCTTTATCAGGTCACGCAAAAATTCTATATTGCCAGCTACACACTCTAACAACGCCGCGCTGTTGAGAACGGCAAGCGGGGTCGTCGTCCGCTGCGCCTTCGCCGCTGGCACCGCGACGGCCTGCGCCGCCTGGCCTTGCGAGTTTGCCAGCAAAGTCTCGATGGTTTCAAAGAACTCACCAAACTGTATGGGTTTGGTGAGATAGGCATCCATGCCTGCGGCGAAGCATTCTTCGCGGTCGCCTTTCATCGCCCGTGCGGTCATGGCGATGATGGGAGTGTGCTTGCTGGTGCCGGCTTCCTTGCGCCGAATGATCGAGGTCGCTTCCAAGCCGTTCATCTCCGGCATCTGCACATCCATCAAAATCAAATCAAACGCTTCCTGCTCATATACGGTCAGCGCTTCCCTGCCGTTACCAGCTACGACCAGAGTGTGGCCACGATTTTCAAGCATCTTGGTCGCCAACATCTGATTGATTTCATTATCCTCCGCCAGCAGTATGTGCAGACGGCGCGTAGAGGTGGCGGCAAACTTACTGGCATTGGCCTGCGCGGCCTTGGCCTCTTGTGCCGAGGCACTCAGGAAAGCGGAGATCGCTTCCAGTAAATCGGATTGCGACACCGGCTTGGTCAGATAACCGGCAAAACCCAATTGCCGACAGCGCGCCGCCGTATCGTGGCGCATCGCCGAAGTCAGCAGGATAATCGGCGTATCTTCCAGGGTCACATCATCGCGCATAAATTCCGCGACCGTGAAGCCGCTCATTCCCGGCATCAGATCATCGAGCAGCGCCAGACGATATGGCGCGCCCAGTTTCTGCGCCTCGACCAGTGCGCGCAGCGCCTCGGTGCCGCTGGCGACCGTCGTCGGCTTCATCTGCCAAGTGTTGAGCGTCTCTTCCAAAATGCGCCGGTTGGTGGCGTTATCATCCACCACCAGCACCGGCAGATCACGCAACTCAAGCGGGTCTAGGGCGGCGGCCTCCAGCGCTGCGCTCAAAGCAAAACGCGCCGTAAAATGAAAGGTGCTGCCGACTCCGGCTTCACTCTCCACCCATATCGTGCCGCTCATCATGTTGACCAATTGTGTAGAGATCGCCAGCCCCAGGCCGGTGCCGCCATACTTGCGCGTCGTTGAACCATCGGCCTGCTCAAAGGCTTCGAAGATACTCGCCTGTTTGTCTGCGGGAATTCCTATGCCGGTGTCGCGCACCGAAAAATGGAGATCAACAGCGTCGTCGCTTTGCGCTTCGATAGCGACGCTGGCAATTACCTCGCCCACTTCGGTGAACTTGATGGCGTTGCCGACCAGGTTGATGATGATCTGGCGCAAGCGTCCGGCATCGCCATGCAGAGCATCGGGAATCTCCGCAGGAATATCGCAAGCCAACTCCAAACCTTTCTGATGACAACGCAAGGCCAGCGTCTTCATGACTTTGTTGAGATTGTCGCGCAAACTGAAATCGGAGTTGTCGAGTTCCATCTTGCCCGCTTCAATCTTGGAAAAGTCCAGTATATCGTTGATCAAGGCTAAGAGCGCTTCGCCGCTGAAGCGAATCGCTTGAGCAAACTCCTGCTGGTCGTCGCTCAATTCGGTGCCTAGCAAAAGGCCGGTCATGCCGATGACCCCGTTCATAGGGGTGCGAATTTCATGGCTCATATTGGCGAGAAATTCGCTCTTGGCGCGGTTGGCGGTTTCGGCGATTTCTTTGGCTTCGACCAACTCTCTGGTGCGTTCGTCAACGATCTGCACCAACTCGCGCTCACGCGCCTTCAAGCGGTTGATTCGCAGCAGGTAGAAGCCGCCGGTAGCGATTGCCGCCGCCATCACGCATAAACCATAAAACCAAATCGTCTGATAGAAGTGCGGTCTGAGATAAAACGAAATCGCCGCCCCGGCCTCGTTCCACACGCCGTCGTTGTTGCAGGCCATCACCCGAAAAGTGTAGTTGCCGGGGGGAATGTTGGTGTAATAAGCGGCACGCCGCGCCCCTGCGTCTATCCAGTCTTTGTCGAAGCCTTCCAAGCGATAGCGAAACTTCACTTTCTGCGGATCAAGAAAACTCAAGGCGGTATAGTGAAATTCCAATTCGCCCTTGCCGGGTGGCACCTTCGCCTGTTGCTTGAAATCAAGGCGAACTTTGTCCACCAGGGTCTGCTCAATCAACACCGGCGGCGGCACTGTGTTGATTTGCAGATTGTTGGGAGCGATGACAGCGACGCCTTTGATGGTGGGGAACCACAGCTTGCCGTCACGAGCGCGACAACCGGCGGGCTGCGAACCGCCGTTGCATTCGCTGCTTTTCATGCCATCGGAAACATTGAGAGCAAGGCAAGACAAGCGCGAGATTTCACCTCGGTCTAAGCGCTCCAGGTCGCGTTTGTTGACGGCAAATATGCCTTTGTTACAACTGATCCAGAGGTTGCCCTGGTCATCTTCCAGGGTTTGAAATCCGACATCATCGAACAGTCCCTGACTGGTGGTATAGGTGGTGATGTTGCCGTCTCGCACACGCACCAGACCGCCGCCCCAAGTGGTCAGCCAGACGTTGCCCTCGCGGTCTTCGTAAATGGATTCGAGGGTGTCTGTAGGCAGCCCTTGCTGGGTTCCGAAATTGGTAAACTTGCCATCTTTGAAATAGTTCAGCCCACCGCCATCCGTGCCTACCCATAAGCCGCCGTTGCGGCTTTCCACGATGGCCAGCACGCGATTATTCGACAGCCCGTCTTTGGTGGTGTATTGGGTATATTTGCCATCGCGCCAGCGCACCAGCCCACTGCTGTTGGTGCCTATCCACAGCGCCCCGTCACGGTCTTCGTCCAAAGCCAAAATGAAGTCGTCGGGCAAGCCCTGTTTTTTGGTATAGGAAGAAAATTTGCCCTCCTTGAAATGATTGATGCCGCCGCCATAAGTGCCAATCCACAAGCTGCCATCATGACTTTCCGTCAAAGCCCAGACGACATTGCTGGAGAGACCTTGGGCGGTGGTATAAGTGGTGAACTTGCCGTCGCGGAAACGGCTCAGTCCGCCATCGTCTGTGCCAATCCATATGGAACCATCGGAAGCCGTGAAAGCGACTCTGGCCGCATCGCTGGAGAGACCTTCGGCGGTGGTGTAAGGCGTGACCTTGCCATCGCGGAAGCGGCTCAGTCCGCCGCCATCTGTGCCAACCCACAGGTTGCCTTCACGATCTTCAAAGACCGCCAACACGAGGTCGCTCGCCAGCCCCTCTTTGGTGGTGAAGTGGGTGAACTTGCCATCGCGCAAACGATTGAGACCGCCGCCGTATGAGCCTATCCATAGGTTGCCGTCGCGGTCCGGATAAATACATGAAGTGGCGTTGTCGGTCAGACCTTCCCGCGTCGTGTAGGTGGTAAACGCGCCGTCTTTGTAGCGGCTCACGCCGCCGCCATAGGTGCTGATCCAGAGATTCTTAGCGTTATCCAGAGTCAGTGAGCGTATCACTTTGTCGGTCAATTCAGCAGGCATTGGCAGGCGTATAAAGCGCTCGCCTTTCCGCACCTGCAAACCGCCTTCATCAACTCCTACCAGAAGATCGCCGTGGGCGTCCAGACAGAGCGCCCGTACAGAGTTGTTGGATAAGCCGTCGGCGGTGGTGTAGAGCGTCAAGTTATCATCACGTAAACGATTGAGTCCGCTCTTGGTGCCTATCCAGATGTCCCCTTGCTGGTCTTGATAAATCGCCCGCACTTTATTGCCCGCCAAGCCCTCGTTGACGCTGTAAGTCGTAAAGACGCCATCTTTCATTTTAACCACACCGCCGCCATCAGTGCCTATCCACAAGTTGGCGTCGCGGTCTTCGTAAAGCGCCAATATATGATTGGCTTTGAAAGCGGCGGTGTTGCGTTTATCGAACACCGTGAAGGTGACGCCATCGAAGCGCACCAAACCTTCCTGTGTGCCGAACCAGATGTAGCCATCAAGAGTTTGGAGGATGGTGTGGACGGAGTTTTGCGGCAAGCCGTCTTCGAGTTGCCAGACTTGTCGCGCATATTGGGTAATCGCTTTGTCGGCGTTCAAAGCCCTGACGCCCGGCGTCGAAAGCAACGCCACGCCAAGCGAGACTACGGTGATAAAAAGACCCGCCAAGGCGGATAGACGCCTTTTGATCATCATGCGGTTGTTTCGCAGAATAGCATTTCGCCGTTCCGGCATTGGGGAACTTGTAGATAAATACTTACTGCGAGTTCTGCCTTTGTCCATACCTTGAATCTCCAGCCACTATCGTTATCCCGGCTTTGCCCTGGTTCGTTTTCCCGGCGAAATCTATCGCCGAGGTCTTCTAAGTTACCCTCATCGTGGCAGGTCTGCGGCCAAACGACAAGTCAAACTTTTCTCTTGACTATCAAAAAATAATGTTCTGAAAGACACCACGTCGGAGGTTGGCGAACCGCCAGCCAGCGATAGCTCGAAGTGGTGAAACCTGCCGCCTGCACAGGTGCGCCAACCTCCTTCTTTCCTCCCCTCTAACCCTCTTGATGGCATCGCCTCCGTCCGTCGTCCGCGCTTGCGCCAAGTCGTTGGCAACCACAGCAGCACCGTCCTCCTTACGGTCGAACGACGGACTGATTCGCAACTTTCTCAGGCGGCGCTTTACCCGCCTCAACGCTCTTCCAGCACCAAAGTGCGCTCGCCGTCATCCTTTCGGAAGCCTGCCAGTTGGGACTCCGCTTCCCGTCGCACGCGGGTGTATTCAACCTCGAATTCAGACAACAACGCTTTGCCGCCTTCGACATCGCCAGTCCTGCCCATGTCTTCGAGCAGCAGGCAGATTTCCGCCAGACTTTCCGCGCCAACATTGCCGCTCACGCCGCGCAGGGCGTGCGCCTCTTCGCTCAACCCGGCGACGCCGCCGCCTTCAATCAACTGCCGCAGCGTGTGGCTTCCGGCATCGGTGCGTTCGATGAAAGCCTCCAGCATTTCGGCGATGAACTGATCGCCATCGGCATCTCCGGCTCTCAGAGCTTCCAGAGTCCTGGCGTTGAGCGCCGGTTTTTGCGCGCCGCGCTCAACCGTGCGAGAAGACTCCGAGGTTTCGACAATCACGCCATAACGCAACCAATTTACCAAGGCTTTCTGTACGGCTTCCGGGCGCACAGGCTTGGAGATGTAATCATCCATACCGGCCTGCAAACATTTCTCGCGGTCGCCTTGTATAGCGTGCGCGGTCATCGCCACAATAGGCAGTTTCTGCCCGTGTAACTTGCGAATCGCAGCAGTCGCTTGAAAGCCGTCCATCTCCGGCATCTGACAATCCATAAACACCAAATCGTAAGGCAACAAGGTGGCCATCTCGACCGCCTCTCGACCGTTGGCGGCAAAGTCAACCCGACAGCCCATCTTTTCCAGTATGCGCCGCGCCACCTTTTGATTGACGATTTGATCTTCGGCCACCAAAATGCGCGCATCGAAAGACACGCTGGTGGGGCAAAAGGCTGCCGACTTCCCACGCGATTGCCTGGGCATTTTGAGCGCAGCCATCATAATTGGAGTGGTGCATTTGGCATGAGAATGCCAGGCGTTCGCCATCGCCTCCATCAATTGCAATTGATGAATCGGCTTGACCAGATAAGCGGCAAACCCTGCATCCAGCATCCGCCGCGTCTCGCCTATGAAGCCCACCGAAGTCAACATCACCAACACCGTGTCGCCCAATGCCGCATCGGCTTTGATAGCTTTGCCCAAGGCCTCGCCATCCATCCCCGGCATACAGTAGTCGAGGATCGCTATATGAAAGGGGTCATCTTCAGCACTGGCTTCGCGCATCGCCGTCAAGGCATCAAAGCCTGAAGCATAGTCCGCATTTCGCACCCCCCAACTACTGAGTTGTTCGCGCAACACGCGGCGGTTGATTTCGTTGTCGTCCACGATCAAGACCCGCGCCCCAAGCATATTTTCAACGGGAGCCATCTCTATGGAGGGCTTCGTTGACATCACCAGCGGCAAGGTGAACCAGAAGGTTGAGCCTTCGCCGACTTTTGAAGAGACGCCGATCTGGCCGCCCATCAACTCGGTCAGTTGTTTGCAAATCGCTAAGCCCAGGCCGGTGCCGCCGTATTTGCGCGTCGTTGAAGAATCGGCCTGGGTGAATTTCTCGAAGACGTGAGTGAGCCGATCTTTGCTGATGCCTATGCCGGTGTCGCGTACCGAAAATTTGATGAAGGCTTCGCTTGCACTCTGCTCGCTGCATTCGATGCTGATGAGGACATAGCCCGACTCGGTAAACTTGATGGCGTTGCCAGCCAGATTGGTCAAGATTTGGCTGATGCGTCCGGCATCGCCGATCAGGTTACTAGGCACGGCTGGCGGATAGCTGAGGATGAGATCAAGACCTTTCTCTTCGGCCTTCGGAGAGAGTATATCGGCGACCTCTTCGACAGTGAAGCGCAGATCGAAGGGCAGCGGTTCGATGTCTAGTTTACCGGCTTCGATTTTGGAGAAGTCCAGGATGTCGTTGATGATGGTGAGCAAAGATTCGCCGCTGAAGCGCACCGACTCGGCGAAGTCGCGTTGATCGTCAGTCAATTCGGTGTCCAAGAGCAAGCCGGTCATGCCGATGATGCCGTTCATAGGAGTGCGAATTTCGTGGCTCATCGAAGCGAGAAATTCGCTCTTGGTATGATTAGCAGTTTCGGCGGCTTCTTTGGCTTCGCGCATCTCCGCTTCGGCGCGCTTGCGTTCTTCGATTTCGCTTTTGAGTTGGGCGCTGGAACGATGCAGCCTGCCGTTGAGTCTCTGGACATAGAACATAGCAGTAAGCAGCGCCAGCAAGCCCAAAGCACTGATGGTCAGCCAGTAACGATACTGCCACAGCACCGCGCCCAAAGTGATCTTGCCAAAATCTTTGTAGTGGCCGATGTGCAGTTCTTTGAACAACTCATGAACCGGCTGATAGCTGTGCGGTATCGTCCATCCGGCGCATTTGGCGGCTTGGGCGGCGGGGCTGTCTTTGGGCATTTCCAGCAAGGCGACCGCAACTTTCTCGGACGCCACCGCAGGGACGTGCCGCAGCACCGCAAAAGGCCATTCGGGATACAGCCCGGTGCTGAGTAGAAAAGGAAAGTCAGCCGTTGATGGTTGCCGATTGAGGACGGTGAATTCTTCGATCTTGATCTTGCCCTCGGCGGCCAAACGCTCAAGGGTGTCGGTGCGAACCGCGCCCGCATCAACCTTGCCATCGCGAATGGCAAACACTACCTCATCGTGATTGCCGATGAACTTCAACTCCTTGAAATCAGTATAGGGATTCACCCCTTGCCGTTGCAGTTCCAACCACGGAGCTTGCCAGGCACCCAGAGAAGTTTCATCAACAGCATAGAAACTTTTACCTTTCAAATCATTGAGATTTTTTATATCGGCGCGATTGGCCTTGGCCAGAAACACGCCGCCAAGCCGCGTATAAACCTTGCCTTGGCGCAGCGTCTTGAGGGTGGCAATGCGATTGACGCCGTGAAGAAATTCGGCATCCACATAGATGCCGGGATTGGTGACCAAGAAATCAATCTCTCCATTTTCGATAGCCGCATGAATTTCATCAAAGCCCAAGGCCACCACCGTGAAGTCATACTCCGGTATCGTTGCGGCCAGATACCTAGCGGTCGGTTGCCACATCTTCTCAGCCTGCTCTTTGCCTATAGGAGCCAACACACCAACCCTGAAGGTATAAGCGCGAGGACTTGAGGGCGACAGCGACTGCCCATCGCTGCCTGGTTTTGCGCCCCCTAATAACGCACCGTTTTTACTCTCCGGGTTCGGTGCGGCCTGCTGTGCGAACGCACCTGCCACGAGCAAGGCCATCAGCAGCGCGCCAAAAATCAGCCCACCCCATCGCCTTGCGAACCATCCTCTTCTGTCATCTATCTGAACCATACTCCCCTCCTCCTTACTTATTATGAAGCCTCCACGCGGTAATAATTGCAGCAAGGTATTGTGGCAGTCTGCGGATGCAGGCGACCTGCAAACGTCATCTTCGGAACTGTCAGATCGCCCTTGTTCCCGTCCTCTCCGATTTCCATAAACATATTCCCCGTACCTCAAGTTCGTAAAAATCCCGCTCTCCTCAGTCCACGCTTCCCTTTCCATGAAAGCCGTTTCCGTAGCCTATGCGCTCGGTTGAGGTTTATCGGTCAACCAGGTTTGTAGAGCCTTTTCCACGGTGTGAAAGCGCACAGGCTTGGAGATGTAATCGTCCATGCCTGCAACTAAACATTTCTCGCGGTCGCCTTGCATGGCGTGCGCTGTCATGGCAATGATGGGCAACTTCGCGCCTTGCGATTTACGGATTTCGGCAGTCGCTTGAAAGCCATCCATCACCGGCATACGACAATCCATAAACACCAAATCGTAAGGCAACAAGGCAACCATCTCGACCGCTTCTCGACCGTTAGCGGCCAGGTCAACGTGACAGCCCATCTTTTCCAGTATGCGGCGTGCGACTTTCTGATTGACGATATGATCTTCAACCACCAGCACACGGGCTTCAATTTTTGGCGTGTCGGTTTGACGCTCTCTTCCCAGTTGTGGAGAAGGAGAGCGCTTCACCGCCGCTTCGCAAAGACCAATGCGCCAAGCGTTCGTCATCGCTTCCATCAATTGCAATTGATGAATCGGTTTGATCAGATAAGCGGCAAACCCTGCCTCCAGCATCCGCCGTGCCGCACCTATGAAGCCCACCGAAGTCAACATCACCAACAGCGTGTCGCTCAAGGCCGGGTCGGCTTTGATGGCTTTGCCCAGCGCTTCACCATCCATTTCTGGCAACAGGTTGTCGAGGATCGCTATGCGATAAGGATCGCCCACGGCTTGGGCTTCTCTCAAGGCTTGCAGCGCTTCTTCACTCGAAGCATAGCCGCCGTTCCTCATCCCCCAATTCGATAGCTGCTCGTGCAGCACGCGGCGATTGATTTCGTTGTCGTCCACGACCAAGACGCGCACCCCGGTCAAATCAATCGCTGGCACAGGAGCACTCGCTTCTTCGTTGGACAGCGCCAGCGGCAAGGTGTACCAGAAATTCGAGCCTTCACCCACCACCGAGGAGACGCCGATCTGTCCGCCCATCAATTCGGTCAGTTGTTTGCAAATCGCCAAGCCCAAACCTGTGCCGCCGTACTTGCGCGTCGTTGAGGTGTCGGCTTGCGTGAACTTCTCGAAGACGTGATCGAGTTTGTCTTCAGGAATGCCTATGCCGGTGTCGCGCACTGAAAACTTCAACACCGCTGCGCTCTCGCTTTGTTCGCTGCATTCGATGTTGATGAGGACATAGCCAGTGTCGGTGAAC